>JBMHCQ010000023.1:0-39495 GCA_049889835.1 Akkermansiaceae bacterium | reverse complement strand
AGCTAGCTAAGAAAGCCGCCAAGAAAAAGGCAGCCAAAAAGCCAGCTAAGAAAGCCGCCAAGAAAAAGGCAGCCAAAAAGCCAGCTAAGAAAGCCGCCAAGCGTAAGAAGAAGTAATTGAATCCCCTGCCTCGCCGCAGTGATTCATTCATTTCATTACTTTCAAGGGACACTCTCCGGAGTGTCCCTTTTCTTTCTCATCGGAACACCACCTTTCAGAAATATCTTGAGCATATATAATAGTTCGATCTGTAATGTGCCTCGCTATCACCTGGGCAGCTTTTATTTAAACCGGCAGCCAATCCTTTCCACCAGTCTCACGAATTTTAAGTCCTCATACCACTGGCTCGAAGAATCTTTGAAGAACCGCCCCGGCGAGGATCAACTGGGAATCACCGGGTGCCAAAGTATGATGAGGACTCCTTCGGCCCCACGCACTCGGCTAGGAAATTACTTCATAAACCACGGGCTGAGCTCCGCTTTCGTGGCCGGATATCTCCATCGCTTGTCGCACCCGCTTCTCGGCAGCGGCAAATGCCTCCTCAGATTGCGCGTGGACCCGACAAAGCGGAGTCCCAACATCCACTTTTTCACCAAGCTCCATAAAGTCCGATAGGCCGACCGCGTAGTCAACTCCATCCTCGGAGCGGCGCCTTCCGCCACCAAGTTCCAAAACGGAGATTCCCAGCTCTCGAGTCTCAATCCGTGAAAGCCAACCTGCTGACTCTGCAGACACCTCGCGAATAACAGGGCTAAGGGGGAGATATTCGGAAAATCTTTCAACCAAATCAGCCGGACCTCCAAGTCCTGAAACCATCTTCGAAAACACCTCGGCCGCTTTTCCTGAATCGAGCACTCCCCGCAATTCTTTGCGAGCAAGTTCACGATCAGCTGCCAGACCGCCCAAAACCAAAAGTTCAGCGGAAAGACTCATCACCACTGATTCGAGCCGGGGCCGCTCCCCCTCTCCACGAAGAAACTTGATCGCCTCTACCACCTCAATAGCGTTTCCAGCACTTCCGGCCAAAGGTTCATTCATATCAGTTAATAACGCACTCGTTTTCACGCCCGCTCCTTGGGAAACCCCCACGATGCTTTCGGCGAGTTTCTTGGCATCATCGTATTCCGTCATGAATGCCCCACTCCCGGTCTTCACGTCCATGACCAAAGCATCAAGACCTTCCGCCAATTTCTTAGAGAGGATTGACGCGGTAATGAGATCGATCGACTCCACAGTCGCCGTAATATCCCGCGTAGCATAAAAGCGTTTGTCTGCAGGTGCGAGGTCCTCCGTCTGTCCAATAATGGCGCAACCACAGTCCTTCACGACCTTTCGAAAAAGCTCATTCGAGGGCATTGTCTGATAGCCCGGAATGCTATCAAGCTTGTCCAAGGTCCCACCGGTATGTCCGAGTCCACGACCGGAAATCATGGGCACAAATCCCCCGCAAGCCGCTACAAGCGGTCCGAGTATCAGGGAAACATTATCTCCCACCCCTCCGGTAGAGTGCTTATCGATCACGGGGCCGTCCAACTCCGGCCAACCCAGAACCTCTCCTGAATCTCTCATCCCTTCGGTGAGAGCCACACGTTCATCCAGCGACATGCCATTGAAGAATACCGCCATCGCAAACGCTGCGATCTGGCCTTCCGAAACGGAACCATCGCCAATCCCCTTGGAGAAAAAAGCGATCTCTTCGGGCGAAAGCGAAGCACCGTCCCGCTTCTTACGAATAATTTCCTGAGGAAGCATGCCTTCAAGTTTCAAAGTTTATGCGCAAAACCTCAAATGTATTTCCAAAACAAGTGCTCAACCAAAGAAACGGCCCAACCAAGGGGCAATCACCCCTTCCCAAATTTTTGAACCTAAGAGAATACCCACAATCCCGGCAACTCCGGACCAAACAGCAGGAGCTGGCAACGGGAGTTTCAGCGCCGTAAAAATCAGCCCCACAAGAAGGCCGGTAGCGAGTGCAGCAAGTATTGTCGTCACTTCCCAAACCTCTCGTTTTTCAAGGAGCACCTCAAACACAATCTCTTTTCCACTTACACTCCCTGTGCTATCTTCACGATCTTAGAACGATGAAATTGCGCACCTTCACCCTCCTTCCTCTCTTGGCCTCGTTTTCAATGGCTGATTTGGTCATCACCGAGGTGATGTCAGACAGCAGGCACCAAGACACTTCGATTAATGGCGACTGGTGGGAACTCACGAACAATGGCTCCATCGCCGTGAACCTCCTCAATTATAGTTGGGATGATGAAAGTAACACCTCCGGATTACAAGCGTTCCCGTCCTACACGATTCAACCCGGTGAGTCCGTGGTTTTACTGAACGAAGGAAACTCTGGCGCGATCGCGCCCTTCCGCGCCGCTTGGGGCCTGACGACCGCGACAAAAATTTTTGTCGAGTCTGACTTTGGTGGTTTCCCCGGATTTAGCGGAGGAAGTGGCGACACCCTTTATCTCTTCCAACCAAACGGAACACTCGAAGACTCTTTTGCCTTTGGCCCAGCCACCACCGGAAGCTCTTTTTCAAACTTCAACAACGGCAATTCGATTCCGGGAAGAGTGAGTATACTCAACGAATTCAATGCCGTCGCCAGCACCGAAAACCCCGGAGATATTGCCTCCCCCGGAGTCGCCCCTGCAGTTCCTCCGCCCGTTTCTCCCAGTTTTCAAGCTCCGTTCGAAGTTCATTGGCCAGTCGGACAAAACACAAGTACGATGAACATCCTCCCCACTGCGGTCGACCCCAACCCCGGAGATGTCATTGCCTTATCCGTGGTATCTAAACCTTCCTGGTTAACAATTAACTTCCCCGGAGACGGTCTCATTAGCTTCTCGGGCACTCCCTCGTCACTGGATGAAGGAGAAAATCATTTCACCCTTCGTGCTGAAGATGACTCCGGTTTAACCGCCGCCACGGAACAAGAATTCATCCTTCATATCCTCGCACAAAGCAGCCCAATAATTTTGAATGAATACAATGCCGTCAATGAGGACTTTTTCCTCGATGGGGCTGATGAAGATGAAGTCGGCGCTCCCGCTGATGCCAATCTGGGTCAGATTTTGGGTAACGGCGGCGAGTGGATGGAGTTTGTGGTTACTGGAGACGGCGGCCCAACTGTCGACCTGCGGGGATACACTATTCAAATCAAAGGCGAAAACGGGCAGCATGAGTTAAGCCTCAGCGATCACGTAGCCCTTTCTGCCGTAATCCCCGGCACAATTCTAACCCTCAGTGCCAACTATCCCACACATCTCAATCAAGAAAGTCAGCTCAGTGCCGGTGGAAATAACAGCTTCATTTGGTCAAATATCTGGTTCTACGACCCCATCCTGATTGATCAGAATGGCAGCTCTTTTGCGCCTGATCCCGTGATCAATGATCTCAACACCCGCGTCCGTATCCTCGATGCAAGCGACACCGTAATTTATGGACCAAGCGGTGAAGCAGTCGCCGGAATCGACACCAACAACAGTGGATCCCCCGATACCCTCGTGGCCATTACGGATACCGAGGTTTTTAAACTTGAGCAAAATCCAACCTCCACCATCAATCCGGTTTTTGGAATCTACAACGATGGCAGCAGCTCTACTTACGGTGCGCCGAACACTTGGTCTGGTGGAGCACAGTCGCAATCGTTTGCCTCCTTCAGCGCCACGAACTCGCCTCCCCGGCTCTCTTCCCTCCCTTCGAACATTGCAGTGCGTGGAGCTTACAGCTCTCTGATCAGCTTTTCTGACCCGGAAAGTCAAAGTCTGACGGTTGCTAGCTCGGGACTCCCGTCCTTTCTCACCTTCACCGATAACGGAAATGGCAGCGCGGCAATCATCAATAATCGCCCACTCACAGCTGCCGATATCGGCACCTACAAGATCACCATCACCGCTGACGACGGCCAGGCCGCCAATAACCTCGCATATCACCCTCTTAGTCTAACAGTTTATAATCCTGCACCTGAAGTCGTCCTGAACGAATACAATGCGGTGAGCGATTCCAACCATCTCAACGGCGGCGACATCAACTTTGATGAAGACGGTCGCTCCACGACCCGCGATGCCTTCTTTGGCCGGGCCGCTGGCAATGGAGGGGATTGGTTTGAACTCGCGGTCGTGGGAAATGGAGGCCCTAGCATTGTCGACATGCGTGGCTGGACTATTCAAATTGGGGAAGGTTCCGATCGCGGCGATTTCGAGAACGGAGCCACCGTGACACTCAGCCAAAACGGGTATTGGGCCGCTGTTCCTGCCGGAACGATTCTCACCTTCATCAGCAACGACACCGCCAATGGAGGTTTGGACACGGACCTTAACCGGGTCGACGAATTCAGCACAAGCGGTTGGGGCTGGAGTAACATTCACCTCGGAGACTCATCGATGGTAACCGTCTCAGGCATTGTCGATATCGATTCCACCCGAACTCAATTTATCATCTCCGACGCCGGAAAGATCGTCTTCGGTCCCGTGGGCGAAGGAATTCTCGACGGGGTCAATGTTTCCAACGAAGAAATATTCGCGCTTGAGGCCTCCCCTCGCACGACCACCAGTATGTTCGACAATGGCGATGTGATCCAAGGAATCGGATACGACGATGGAAGCATCGACTCTACCTTTGGAGCTCGTAACCGCTACTTCCCCAGTGCTGGAGCCGCAAGCAAGATTCTGCAGGACTTTACCCCCTATATTCCGCCCGTTTCCACTTATTCGGGTTGGGCCGCAGGCTTCGGCGTTCCTGCCGATACCACAACCGACTCCGACTCCGATGGCTGGACCAACCTTGAGGAATACCTCTTCGGAGGCACTCCGACCGACATCCAGTCCCAACCGCGTCATACCATCGATCCAGACGAAGGCTCGGTCACCTTTAACCTGCGTTCAGACAACGCCAGCTTCTCTTTCACGGGCGAACGTGCTCCTGATCTTCAAAACTGGACATCTGCCGATCTTCAAATCCAACAAGGAAACTCCCCGCTCGGAGCCAGCTTCCGCAGCTACAAAATGATCTACACCGGTTCCGCGGGGAAGCAGTTCTTCCGCGTCCGCATCGATCAGTAGGAGAAAGAAAAAAAGGCCCCAAATCCGGGGCCTTTGAAAAGAATCCGGAGTAAGAACACCTACTCGTTATCTGCCAAATAACGCTCTGCTTCAATCGCAGCCGCGCAGCCTTGCCCTGCTGCCGTGATAGCCTGTCGGTAGACGTGATCGGCAACATCCCCTGCCGCAAAGATCCCCGGAGTCTTTGTTCCGGTGCTGTGAGGGTTCTGCAGGATATAACCTCCGTCATCGAGATCAACAAGGTCTCCCACAAACTGGCTATTGGGAACATGGCCAATCGCAACGAAGACACACTTAACCTCCAGCTCGGATTGTTCACCGGTCTTGAGGTTTTCCAGGGTAACGGCACGAACCTCACCCTCGTCATCAGTCAGATATTCAGTCACTCCCGAATCCCATACTGGCACGATTTTTTCATTCGCAAGCGCACGGTCCGCCATAATCTTGGAGGCACGCAGCTCATCCCGACGGTGAATCAGGTAAACCTTAGAGGCAAACTTCGTCAAAAAGCTTGCTTCTTCGCAGGCCGAGTCGCCTCCCCCGACAACAGCCACCGGCACATCCCGATAAAACGCTCCGTCACAAGTCGCGCAAGAGGTAACACCGTGACCGATAAGCTTCATTTCGTTTTCAAGTCCGAGATACCGGGGGGCGGCTCCAGTTGCGATGATGATGGTCTTCGTTGTGATCTCTTCTCCACCATCGGCGGTGATGGCAAAGGTGCCATCATCTTGTTTGGCGATCGCGGTGACCTTTTTATATTCCACTCTCGCTCCAAACTTCTCCGCCTGCTGCTGCATGCGACTCATGAGTTCAGGCCCCATCACTCCTTCGGGAAAACCGGGAAAATTCTCCACCTCGGTGGTAGTGGTGAGCTGTCCTCCCAGCTGAGTGCCGGAGAGAACAAGCGGGGTGAGATTCGCGCGACCCGTGTAGATCGCGGAGGTCCAGCCGGCACATCCTGTGCCAATGATTACAACGTGTTCCATAATTCTGTGAGTCGATAACGGGGGCTTCAATTCCCGGTAATATTTCTTAAGCAGGTGCACCCACGACTTCTGGCGGAAGAGTGCCATCGTTACCCTCGGGTTTCTCATCGCGGGAGTCAGACACTTTTTCCTCCTTCTCCTCCTCGGGCACCGCTGGAGGAGTTGGAGGTGAAGGCGGGTTTTTCATTTCCCCGTGCTCGAGGAGATCCTGAATATGCTGGGCATCGAGAGTTTCAAATTCCATGAGTGCCTGGGCGATAAGCTCAAGCAGATCGCGCCGCTCACCGAGGAGCTTCTGAGCGTGCTTGTAGGAATCATCAATGAAGTTTTTGATCTCAGCGTCAATCTGCTGCGCCGTGGCCTCGGAGTAGTTCTTGGACTGACTCATCATATCGCGCGCAAGGAATCCCCCGCTCCCGTTGTCCCCATACTCGACCATTCCCATTTTATCGCTCATCCCCCACTCGCAAACCATGCGGCGGGCCAGACTGGTAGCCATGTGGATGTCACCACTGGCGCCTGAAGCGACGTCATCAAGCATGATCTCCTCCGCTACGCGACCCCCCATAAGAACCACAAGTTGGTCAAACATCTCCTTTCGGTGGTAGCTGAATTTATCACTCTCCGGAAGAAACATGGTGGACCCAAGAGATGGCCCCCGGGGAATGATCGTCACCTTGTGCAAGGGATCGGTGTGGTCGAGAATTTCGTTAAGAATCGCATGACCAGCTTCATGATATGCCGTCTTAAGCTTATCTTCCTCGCTCAGGGCGAGACTGCGGCGCTCACGTCCCCAACGGACCTTATCGCGAGCCTCTTCCATTTCAGCAAGCGTCACCGCCTTGATTCCCTTCCGCGCAGCAAGAAGGGCTGATTCGTTAATGAGATTGGCAAGCTCCGCTCCGGAGAAACCGGGTGTTCCGCGTGCGATGACGCCAAGGTCGGTCCCTTGCACCAGTTTAATTTTTTTGGCGTGAACCTTGAGAATCTTCTCACGCCCATTGACATCGGGAAGAGCCACGGTGACCTGACGATCAAAGCGCCCCGGACGAAGAAGAGCAGGATCGAGAACATCAGGACGGTTGGTCGCCGCGATGATTATGACCCCTTCCTGAGTATCGAAACCATCCATCTCAACCAAAAGGGCATTCAGGGTCTGCTCGCGCTCATCGTGCCCGCCGCCCATGCCATGACCACGATGGCGGCCAACCGCATCGATCTCATCGATGAAAACCAAGCAGGGAGCCTGCTTCTTCCCCTGTTCGAACATATCACGCACTCGGGAAGCACCAACCCCGACAAACATTTCCACAAAATCAGATCCGGAAATGGAGAAAAAGGGAACATCCGCCTCCCCTGCAATTGCCCGCGCCAAAAGGGTTTTACCGGTTCCCGGAGGGCCTACCATGAGAACACCTTTCGGAATCGTTCCACCCAGAGACTGAAATTTCCGGGGGTCACGCAGAAAATCAACGATCTCGTATAGTTCCTCTTTGGCCTCCTGAATACCGGCCACATCCTTGAAGGTAACTTTTCCCTGATCCATCGTCAGGAGCTTGGCCTTGGACTTTCCGAAGCTCATCGCACCACGCCCGGCAGACTTCATCTGATGGCGGAAGAGGAAGAAAATGAGAGCAATCAGGAGAAGAACGGGAAGAAAGCTGAAGAGCACCTTCGAGAAGGTGTTGTCCTGACGAACCGGTTTCACATTAGACCCCAGCAGAGCCGCAAGTTCATCCCGCATAATGAGAGTATCAGTGCGCACCACAAAGGACTCAGCTTTCATTTCCTCGAGTTCCTCAGCTGAAAACCCGACGGGGGATCCTTTGCTGGCAGAGATAAGGGCAACATCAGAATCTGGCTCCTGATAAACGGTGATGCTTGAGTCCGTTCCTAGGACAATCTCATTTTCGTAAAACGCCTGCTTGAAAGCGGAGTAACTCAACTCCTCGCCAGGAGCAGAACTTCCTTTTTTCCAGGAGAGCGATTCTCCAAAAATCGTTTCCAGTTCTTCACCATGCACATCGAGCCGGATTTTGGCCCAGATTTCGGATGGATCCTTCCATTCCTTGACGAGACTCTTCTCGGAGTGATAGATCCCGCGGATCTCAGCCCGGGTCTCGCCCGAGAAGGTGATCACCTGAAGCTCCCCGTTCGCGACCTTTTCATCGGCAGTTCGGAGGACGCGGCCTTCCATCAGCGCCTTACGAAACTCCGGGAACGTCAACTTCTCCTCGCCCCCTTTGCCGCCGTAGTTAATCGCTCCGTAGACGATCGCAATCGCAATACTAAATAGAATGATTACCTTCCAGTTGATCCCCCCTTCGGGAGCTGGTTGTGGCGTTTTTTGAGGGGCCCCGGGCCCGGAGTTCTGAGGATCAGACATCAATTTGGAGAGTTCGAGCTCGGACAGTCCGCGCCGCGTCCGCGGAAAATAAACGAAGATGAGCAAATGGAAACGCCTTTTTTGAGCTTCTTCTACTGCGTTTTCGGGAAAGCACCGTAGACTGATCACAAGATGCTCCCTTACCTGAAGCGCGCCGGTCCCATTCTTCCTTTGCTGATCATTTCCCTATTCGGGGCCCTATCCTGCACGCAACCTGCGGCTCCCAGCGGCTTCCTTGAGCAAGCGAGGCGCATGCAGAAGTCGGAAACATCCCCCTTTCAACGCTCCTGGAAAGATCCAAAGGCTGATTTCACTCAGTTCCAACGGATCGAAGTCTCCCCTGTATCCACCGAACACACCCGGATTCGCGGCATCGCAATCGAAAAATGGAAATCCCCGGAAGGAAACAAGATGCTCGAGAGCGAAGTAGACACCAATGCCCGCTCACTTCGGCAGGCCTATCAAGAAGCATTCCGCACGGTTTATCAAGATCGATGGCAGCTCGCTGCCTCCCCCAACGCCCTCAAACTCGAGCTCCATCTGGTGGAAATCGCCCCTTCACAGCCACTCCTCGAAACCGCAGGGTTCTTCCTTCGGGGTGGAGGACTCATTAACCGCCCCTCAATCGCAATCGAAGGCCGCTTTCGAGATCCGCACACGGGAAAGGTCATCATGACTTTTGCTGACCGGAGCACCGGTGATATTGCCCTCGTCGATTTCTCCAAATTCCAGTCCTACAGTCTTCATCGTAAGATCATGCAAAAGTGGGCCCACGACACCGTAGTTGCGGTTAGCATTGCTGATGGCGAAAAAGTCCCCCAGCCTTCTCGACTGAAACTTATCACCTGGTAGCACTCCCTCCCGATGCGCATCGTCCTGCTGCACTACCACCAGCGCCCCAGCGGGGTGACTCAAATCATCCATCTTCAGCGTCAGGTTCTGGAAGAGCTGGGACACGAGGTCTCCATTCCTGAGCTTCCTGAACTGGACTACTGCTTGGAGAGCTCCCTCTCGGGTCCCGAATTTCTGAGGCTGCTCGAGAACGCCATCGATCTCGATCCTGATCTCTGGCTCATCCATAACCCAATTTTGGGGAAGAATGCCGCCTTTCCTGCCTTGATCAAATCTCTCTCTGAAAAAGGCATTCCCCTCATTTTACAATGTCATGATTTCGCGGAAGACGGTCGCCCCTCAAATTACCAACTTCTTAAAAACAATAAAGAACTCTACCCCATCGCCCCTCAGGTTCACTATGCATTGATCAACTCCCGCGACGCTTCCCTGCTGCGAAACGCTGGCATCCCAGAGGCGCAAATCCACTTCCTGCCCAATGCCGTCGTCCGGACACCTCTCCCGCCCAAGGAGCCGGACCACCCCTTCGTCTTCTACCCCGTCCGGGGTATCCGCCGCAAAAACCTCGGCGAATTTTGTCTCTGGGCCAAACATGCTCCGCCAGGCACTCGATTCGCGGTTGCCAGCCGACCTGAAAACCTGGAATGGAGCACCACTTTTGACGCTTGGAAAAACTTCGCCGCTCGTGAGCATCTTCCCATCGAGTTCGATGTCGTCAGCGATGAGTTCCCCTTCGAGCACTGGCTTGCAAACGCCACCCACCTCGCAACGACCTCCATTGCCGAAGGCTTCGGCCTGACCTTCATCGAACCCCATTTTCTTGGTCGCCCCTTGATCGGACGAAACCTCCCCGAAATCACCAAGGATTTCGAAGCCGAAGGACTTTCCCTCAAAAACCTCTATCCCGGAATTAAAGTTCCTCTTTCATCGCTTGATCTTCCAAAGTTGGAACGCGACTTCCGATCTCAGATCGAAGCCACCTTCTCCGCCTACAATCAGAAGGTTGACTCGACTGCCGCTTGGAAAACATTCGTTCAAAATGATCATGTCGACTTTGGGAATCTCCCTGAATTCCATCAGCAAGAACTCATTCAAAACCAACATTTCCCGGCTCTCGAAGATTGGCTGAAGCACGGCCTTTCCAAAACTTCCACCTCGGGTCAAAACATCGACACCTGGTCTCCGGAGCGCTACCGAGAGCGCATGCAAACGCTGGTCACCACGGCGTATTCCTCGCCAAGCGCTCCCCCAGATTTCCTTCCCAAGGAACGGGTCCTCAATCAGTTTCTTGATCCCGACCATTTCCACTTTCTTCGCACCTGATGGCCCTCTCGAAAATCTCTGGAATCAAGCACCTTGCTTTCGACCTCTACGGAACCCTGCTAACTTCCCATGCTGGAGGCTCCTTTTCACTTTCCGAACGTGAAAGAACTCTTCGCAAGCATCTGAACTCCCACGCAATCATCGGGCTCCCTTCCTTTTCGCTGGTCACCCATTTCGAGAATCTCATTGCCCAAGACCATGCGCACTCCCGAAGAGGTGGGATCGATTTTCCGGAGGTTGAAATCCGTAAAATTTGGGCCCGCTTCTTCGAATCTCTTCGGCTCACCCCGCCGGCTCATCTTGAGACTTTCATTATCGAATACGAAGATCTCATCAATCCCGTCGCCCTCATCCCGGGTGCTCTTAAAATTCTCGCCCACCCTCTGAGTCGAGCCCTCGTTTCAAACGCCCAATTTTACACCCCTCTCATTCTCAAAGATTTGGGAATTCCCACTCCTGAAGTCGCCCTCTATTCCTACGAAACGGGACACGCCAAACCCGGCACTCACCTTTTCGAAAAACTGACAGAATCAGTTCCCCCCTCGGAAACCCTCTATGTTGGAAATGACCGCCTCAAGGATATTGCCCCGGCCCATCAATGCGGGTTCCGAACGGCTCTTTTTTCTGGAGATTCAAGTTCTTATCGGCCTTATCACCATCGAAATGACCTTCCAGAACCAAACATCGTCATTAAAGAGATTACGCAAATCCTGGAAGCTATCTCATAGACAATTCTCCAACGAGGTCTTCAAAAAATAATTGGGTCTTGCGAGAGCGTTCAATATCATAGCCATAACTCCCCACCGGATTCTCCGCATTAATCAGCTTTTCCTCGTGATAATAGTAATTCGCTCCTTCCTGGGTATAAGTGAGCCGATATTCCCAGGCTGGGTCGCTTTCCTTTCCCCCGCTCTCCCCACCATCACCGTGACCCCCTTTCTCCCCTCCGGGATTCCCATTACCTCCTCCACTTGCTCCTTCATGGCTTCCAGGAAAAGATTGGGCATTGAAGGGATCGGTATTTTCAAGAGCTTCTTCCAGATTGGTATATCCATCATGGTCAAAATCGGCGAGATCAGGGTCTAACGCGCCCAGGTAATCGATATAAACGAGACGAAAAAACTCAACATTGCCGGGATCTGCTTCGAACCCCATCTCGATTGGATCACCGTGTCCAAGGCGAATGTCTGGAGCGAACTCCCAGACGAAACCCGCGGGAGTCAGGATGCTTTTTTGGATGAAATACACACGCCCCGGAACACCTTCCCAGCGGAAGACATGATTGCGTCCTTCGAGACGTTCTATTTCTGGCAATGGTTGGGGGGCTGTTTGTGCTGATACCGAACTCAGCAATCCCAGCAGAATTACTAATAATTTTTTCATCGGGATAAGGGTTTAAGGGAACTCGCCATTCTGATCTTCTCCCCCTCTTTGATGACGCCATATTTTGAGAATTCTTTTCTGGGGCAGCGCCGCTTTCAGCTCGATCTGACGTTGCCGTTTCTGGTGATGCTTGACCGCTGCGTCATGCCCCTCATGAAGTTCCTTCTGGCTTTCATCGTAGAGCGCATGAAGCGATTCGATAAAATCCAGAGTGTCTTCCCGGGCAATGGCCTCGCTGGAATCTACCGTATAACGGGCTCCCGTGGTGGCAAAGGGGGGCAGTTCTGCGGGGATTTTCCGCAAATCCTCCTCTTGATCATGCGACGAATAAAAGAGGAGATACTTGTATTGAAAAGTCTCACTCCTAAAGGTCAAAACGCTTTGGAGAACCTGCCAGTCGATGTTTGACCAGCCCTCTAAAGTGCTCTGCGCTCCACGCCCTGAATCCCAGACTTTAAAGTGCGTTGCCTTCTTTCCATACGAAGTGGCGGTCATAACGTATGTTTGAGTTGGTAAGACAGCATGGCTTGCTTTCTCAGGTTTTTTGAGGGGAGCTTGCGGACCGCTTTCCTGACGGCTCTTGTTTCCGAGATCTTCTGGCTGCTCAATTCTTTGAATAATCAAAGTATCTTTTCCTTGCTGATAGATCACCTCATCAAGAACGGGAGCGCTCTTTGTAGTGGATTTTGCGCCTTCAGCCTGCCCTAAGGAAGGGTTCACCAGACAAACGATCATCGAGGCCCAAAAAACTACCTCCATTTGTCCCCTATAAAATTTTTGCAAAACAGTTTCAAGGTTTTTTTACAACCTCTCCTCAAGTTTTGCTAGGGTGCTTGGTAAGTCATAAGTGGGCTCCAAGTCTTGTGACTGAGAATACGGGCTTTCAGGAGTGTCTGTGGTGGAAGCACCAAATGTTCTCGAAAGGCTTTTGCCTTCGCGCTTGGCTCGCCTGACCATCGTTCGCGAGGGTCCGCTCCTCCGATCGTGTAAACAATAATCCCATTCCGATTCAGGTTCTTGAGGTAAAATTTACTTTCTCCCATGAGTCCAACTAGGAGGGATGTCCCTTAATTTTTGGTTCAATGACTTGTTGTAAAAGTGGAATCGAGTGATCATTGCTTCGGAATCGATGAATATCCGAAAAATTCATCTGCGTTCCAATTCGGTAGGAATTAACAATTGGCGACATCGGGAATTCTTCAGGAATTGAATGCTGGCGAAGGTCCTCTTCCTGAGACAGAATGCCTTTGCCCAAGCGTTTACTATTTATGAGCCGCTCCCATCTCATCGCATTTGCCGTGCTTACGCTCGGTATTCTCGCGGGCATCTGGTTGACCAAGGATGCCATCAACACCTCGATGGCAGCAGAGGAGGAAAACCGGTCTCCTCAAATGGCCGAGGCTGAATTAATTAAGCCTCGTGAACGGAATCTGGGGAAACGCGAGCGCAAGGAACAGCCCAGCTTGCTTGAACAGCTCATCACCATCGATGGCGAGCAGCTCGTTCGCTTTAATTCCGAGGAGGCTTATCGTGACGCACTTCGTCGCCTGGGTGATTTGAATGGCGAACTTCTCGGCCGCATGGACCGCTTTCGTGCTCTTCGAATCGGCACCGATAATCCGGACGCCCTCAATGATTGGCTCGGAGAAGATGGCGAAAGCTTTTCCAACTACCTTGTTTCGCTTCCGCTCGTTCCCGATCCCAATGCCCAATTCGGTGGCGGTGTTCCTTTTGGCCGCACTGCTCTCGAATTCCTCGGCATTGCCGGCGACAATTCCTCTTATGGCGAGGGAGTGAAAATTGCCATTGTTGACACCGGAGTGGAGCCCCATCTCGCTCTCAACGGCGACAAAATCACCACAATCGAGATCGAAGGCGCCCCCGAAGTCGCCGAAATTCACGGACACGGCACCGCGGTGGCCTCGATCATTTCAGGGAACCATGACTCGCTGACCGGAGTCGCTCCAGCGGCCGACCTCATCTCCATTCCGGTGACTGATGCATCGGGTAATTCCAATTCCTTTCTCCTTGCCCAAGGCATCACAGCGGCCGTCGAAAATGGCGCTCAGGTGATCAATGTCTCGATGGGCTCATATGGCGACAGCGTCATCGTGCAGGAAGCGGTTTCCTTCGCCATCGAGCAAGGAGCGCTCATCGTGGCCTCTGTCGGCAACGAGGGCTTTACCCAAGCGGCATTTCCTGCGGGAAACGAAGGGGTTGTTTCCGTGGGAAGCATCGACGCCACTGGAGCTCATCTTTCTTTTTCAAACACCAGTGATGTCCTTTCCATCTCTGCTCCCGGTTATGAAGTCACCGCTGCCTGGCCCGGAGATCAAGCCATTTCCTTTACCGGAACCTCGGCCAGCGCACCTTTTGTGAGCGCGACAATTGCCGCAATCATATCTCAAAGCGACGTTCCTCTCACCGGACAGGAGGCCTGGGCCCTTGCTCAAAATTACACCAACGAAGCGGGACCACCGGGAGCTGACGTCTTCTACGGTGAGGGCATCCTTCACACAGGCCGCATCCTGAATCGGGACACCCCGGGGATTTATGATCTCGCCGTTGCGCAACCCTTCTACGACTACGATCAAAACCTCCTCCAAGTCACTGTCGAAAACCGTGGCACCGAACCGCTTTCAAATAGCTCTCTTGCCATCGGAGCGGATGGGGGAAATTACCCCTTCAACATCCGCTCGCTTCAACCCAACGAGCGGCGCATCTACGAGCTTCCAGTGCAAAGCCCGGAGCTTTCTGATGATGGTCTTCTCCACATCACCAGTCAGACCATCATCGGAGGAGATATTGTTGACGCTCTCCCCTCGAACAATCAGCGGACCGATGTTATCAGCGCCCCTTCAACCTCGACCGATGGCCCTTAACTTTCTGGCCTGGGCGCTCCTGTTGTTACCGCTTGAAGCTCGAGAGAACTGGCTCTCAGCTCCCAACCCGAAGCCTCAGCCGATCAACCAACTGCGCACCAGCGGAAACGCCTGTGGTCCGGCCTGCCTTCTCGATGCCTTTCAATGCGGGAGCGAAAAATGGCAGTTCTCTGCCGCACAAATCACCGGTGAAACGCAGCAGGAACGTCTGATTAAAATCATCCGCTCCTATGGCGCCCGTCCTTCCAAGCAGTTCCCAAAGCAAATGCGCTGGAATCGTCGCCAAGGTATCAACGCGATCGATCTCGCGATCATGGCCAATGAAATGCGTAAGAAATTGTGGATGGGAACGGTTCGCCAACGACTCCTTTTTTGCGAAGGGAAAACCTCTGATCTCAAGCACCTCAGCACCACTCATCAAAGTTTGAGCCGCTCCTTAAAAAAAGGACTTCCTCCCATTCTCACCATCCGTCGCATGGCTTGGAGAAGTCCCGCCAAGGAGCACCAGGGGCACCCCAAGAGCTGGCTCACCGTGAAGCGCCACTACCTCGTTCTCACCGGACTTCCGGAGAAGCTCGCAAAAAATGCAACCTCGTTTCCAGTGAGCTATCGAGACCCTTGGGGAGGATACACCTATCAAGGAACCATCCGAATTCCGCGCGGCGCAGAAACCGCATCCTACACCAGCATCCTCGATTTCCCGAAATCCGAAATCGGAAAAAATCTCATCCGCAAAGGTGAGGCGACAACGCTCTCACTTTCATCGATGATTGGGCTCTAGCTGGTATTCCCGGTGTCTAGGAAAGACGCACGCTCTGCTTTTTACTCAGACGGAGAATCTGGCCCGCTTCACCGGAAAATTCCGCTTGCGGATCGGTGATCTTCTCGCCATCGAGCTGCACCGCGCCCGTGGTGATAAATTGTTTCCGTAACTCCCCTTTCGACTTCTCCATTCCGAAAGCCTCCTGAAAGACGAGCAAGACGGCATCCACCAAGATCTTCCCATTCAAGTGGGCAACCGCCAGCTCCGGGAGATCCGCTGCCTTGAGATCGCGCTTGGAAAAACGGGTGTCCCAATCAAGCCGAGCCGCCTTTCCGGCCTCCGCATCGTGGTAGCGGGATACGATTTTCTGGGCCAGCGACTTCTTGGCCTCCATTGGGTGGAGTGACTCATCACGAGCTTCACCGAGAAGCAAAAGGTAGTATCGATCCATCAATTCATCGCTCATACTCATCAACTTCCCATACATCTCGCTGGGTGCTTCGGAAACTCCGACATAGTTCTTGGAGCTTTTGGACATTTTCTTCACCCCATCAAGCCCCTCAAGAAGAGGCATGACCATGACCACCTGCTGAGGCTGCCCTTCTTCCTTCTGAAGATCGCGGCCCACCAGAATGTTGAAAAGTTGATCCGTCCCGCCGATCTCGACATCCGAGCGCACTTCCACTGAGTCCCAGCCCTGCATGATGGGATATTGGATTTCGTGCAATCTTACTTCCTGGCCTTTGGCTACGCGCTCCTTAAAATCTTCCCGCTGAAGCATCTGCTGCATCGTAACCCGGGAATTCAGCTTAAGAACCTCCTCGTATGTCATCGAGCGAAACCACTGGCCATTGAAAACAACCTCCGTCTTTTCACGGTCGAGAATCTTAAATGCCTGATCAGTGTAGGTCTCGGCGTTGGACAAAACCTCTTCCCGAGTCAAGGGAGGACGCGCGGTGCTCCGACCGGTTGGGTCACCCACTGTTGCCGTGAAATCCCCAATGATGAGAACTGCCTGATGTCCCATCTGCTGAAATTGGCGGAGTTTTTCCAAAGGAACGGTGTGCCCGAGATGGATATCCGGCGCCGTGGGATCAACTCCCAGCTTAATGCGCAGAGGGCGGCCTTCCTTGAGCTTATCGGAAAGTTCCTTCTCGGAAAGCACCTTGGCGGTGCCACCGACGAGTTGGGCCAAGGCATCATCGTGATTCATGGCCGCGGATGTAAGCGTTCCCGGAGCCTGATTTCAAGCGCAGGACCGAGTTTCTTACTTTCGTTTCCCTGCCAAATAGCCGATCCTCCCGGAGTGTCCGAAAATGCTTACTCTCCCCCGGAGACCTCCGCGGCAATCCCAACGCCCCCTCCCATAAGCGGGAAACCCGCCCGCATGATCGTTTTCGGTATTCTCCATCTGGTTGGCGGACTGATCGGATTAATCGGCATTGCCACCAACCTCTTTCAAGGCGATCCCAAACAAGCCACTCTCGATGCCTTTGCTCAGCCCGGACAACCGAAGCCGGTTTTTTCCCCCGATGCCCTCGCAGCACTTGATGAAGGTCTTCGTTTTAATTCGATTTTCATCGTCATCGGCATCATTCTTTTCGCTCTTATCATAGTGAGTGGCCTCGGCCTCCTGATGTCCAAAAAATGGTCCCTGAAGGCCTCCAACACCTACGCCGTTCTTTCGATCCTGAGTAAAATCGTAAGTTTGGGAGTGGCGATCACCCTCATCGGGCCAGCCTACAACCGCTTCTTCGATGGTGTGTCTCAAGTCGACGAGACCTTGATGGCCATCATGAGGCCGGCACTCACCTGGGGCCTCTACGGAAGCCTCTTTATCGTCGTTTATCCCATCCTTTCTCTCATCCTTCTTAACAAAGAGACCGTCCGTCGATATCTCGCTCGCAAATAACATCGTTCGGAGAGATTTGTGATCCCTGTCAAACTCCTCAAACCCCGTCAAAAAATCGATCTCTCAGCTGACAGCCTCTGAAAATACAGGAAAAAAACCGCCCCCTTTCGCAAGAGGACGGTTTGAAAAAGTGGGGCGACCGACGGGACTCGAACCCGCGACAACCTGAATCACAATCAGGGGCTCTACCAACTGAGCTACGGCCACCATCTCTGGTGCGGCGAAAGCTAGACCCGCTAACGCCTCTTGATCAAGTGGAAAAAGACCTCAAGGAGCGGAAAGACTGCTGTGCTCCAAATAGACATCCTCGAGCGAACGCCGGACCGGAGAAATCTCGCTGACTTGGGCACCCTCTTGAACAAGGCTTGCAACAATCTCCGAGGTTTGAACCCCTTCAGGAAAGACGATCCTACCACCCGGCATCGTTTCCCCACCAAAAGCTTCGATGATCCTTGTCTTAATCTCTACGGGCGTTGCTTCGATTTTCAAACCGAGACGATCATCACGGAGTTCTTTCACCTCGCCCTGAAAGACATGCTCTCCTCCCTGAATGATGGAAACCCGATCACACATCTGCTCAACTTCCGCGAGAAGGTGCGAATTAAAAAGCACGGTCATCCCCCGCTCCTCTCGAAGTGACAGGATGAAATCACGAAACCATTTGATGCCCTCGGGATCGAGTCCATCAGTCGGCTCATCCAAAAGGAGAATCTCCGGCTCGGGCAGCAAGGCCTGCGCCAGCGCGAGACGTTGACGCATTCCGTGGGAGTATGACCCCACCTTGGATTTAATTCGCTTGGAAAGCCCCACCCGCTCAACAACATCCTTGGCCGCAAGCTCATCGAATCCTCCACTCAAGCCACTGAGAACCTTGAGATTCTCCCAACCACTCATGTAATCGTAAAATGCCGGAGCCTCAAAAATCGCCCCCACCTTTCGCAGCGCCGCGGTGTGGTCTTTCATCACCGAAACACCATCAATCGTTACCTCTCCACCATCAGCCGAAACCATCCCGAGGATAATCCCAACCGTGGTCGATTTTCCAGCCCCATTGTGACCGAGCAAACCGTAAATCTCACCCTTTTGAACTTCAAAGGAAACGTCCTTGAGGGCCTTTTTCCCGGCAAAGGATTTACAGAGATTGGAAACAGTTAACATGACAGGTTTAGTGGCGTGACCCGGTGTCGAATTCGATTTTACTGGAGGCCGATTGATCGGCGTAGAGAAAGTTTACGCCATTCTGATCCCCGTGAAAGGCTTCCTTGTCAAAGATCAGGGGAATGACCCCGAGATCGGCTTTCGCTCCCATGAAGTCGAGCTTGAGACGTGGAATACCACTCAAGTTCTCATTCCAGAAGTAGGACGAGCCTGCTTTCTCAAAATGCTCATGGTCCGCGGGACACTGAAAGGCGAATTCATTTTCACCCACGTAGGGTAAAAGTTCGTTTTCGAGCACCGCTTTTTCAGACTCCTCCGCCCCCTTGTTCCTCTTTCCCATGTGAAGATCGGGCATCGTATCATTGTGATCAGAAAGGTAACCTTCCAGCCCGACGCCCAGATTCCGAAGAATGGAGAGGCAGCTCGCTTGCTGGGTCTTCCTCTTCACCATTGATCCAATTGGCAGGGCGAGACTCGCGAGTACCCCTATGATAGCGACCGCGATAAGAATCTCAGTCAAAGTGAAGCCACGCCGATTCATTGTTTTATAAGTCCATCCCCGGACGGGCGAAACCGCTGAGGACCTCACCAAAAGCATCCATGAGTGGAGCAAGATCCATTTTCGTCTCGGCGCTCGCGTTTTGATAATAGGCACCGAGTCCTTTCTTTACGATCCGGTCGATCACTTCCGGGTCCTCATTTTGAAGCCTCGCCAGATCGTCCCCGCCCTGTCCCTGAAGATCGCGCAATGATTTTTCAACAAGGCGCTCACGCTCTTTTTCCGGCATTTTGTCAAACGCCTCCATCATTCGCTTCATCGACTGCGTCAAGGTCAGCTCAACAAAGTAGATTTTCTCCTCCGTGCTCAGCCGCGAGAACAGCTTCATTCCACTTCGATTTTCGCGAAGACGATCGCGCTGACGAAGATCCAGACGATTGAGAACTTTTGCAATCTTCTCCAGCCGTTCCTGCCGCTTGGAGGCATCGCTCTCTGAACCTATTTCGGAGGACCAGTCATCGAAGCCTGACTCATCAATCATTGTCGAAACACGTTCTGCGGTCGCTTTACGTTCTTCAGCCCAAGACGTGACTCCCCAAACCAGAACCCAGATCGAAGCAACCAAGATACCTCCTTTGATAAAAACTTTGCTTCCCATTAACCTTCGAAAATAGGCTGGAATTCCATCCCCGCAAGCGACTCTCAAGGAAATCCTTGGAAATCGCTCTTCTCACCAGAATTCGCCGACGGCCTCCCTCCATTGCACTCGCATCCTATTCCCAATCTGCTTAGGCTCCTCGCCATGCAATCAATGACTGGTTTTGGGCGCGCCGAATTCGCGACCGATCACCTCATCGCCCGGGTCGAAATCTCTTCGGTCAATCGGAAGCAGGCCGATATTGTTTTCAACCTCCCACGCGAATTAGGCGAGATTGAGCCGACTCTCAAAAAAATCATTCTCACCCAGATTTCCCGTGGCCGGGTCAATATCGCCGTCAATCTGGAAGCCACCTCAGCGGACAGCGACGGGCTTTCGCTTAATCCCTCCCGCGCCCAAGCACTCGAAGCCGCCTTTTCGGAACTCTCCGGCCTTCTTGGCCGCACAATTCAAGCCGACTCACACGATTTTCTCCGCTCTCCCGGAGTCTTTCAATTTCAAGACCAGCAACTCGAGCCCTCGCAAGCCCATGCTGCGATCGCTCCCGCGTTGAAAGAGGCACTGAATCGACTCGTCGAAATGCGAACCCGCGAGGGAGACGACTTAAAAAGTGATTTCCTCAACCGGCTCCTGATTCTCGAAGATGCCACCCGCGCGATCGAAGTCGCTGCCCCAGCCGTGGTCTCCCGTCAGCGGGAGAATCTCCACAATCGACTCCGGGAGGCGGAAATAGAAATCGATCTCAATGACGAACGCCTCCTCAAGGAAGTGGCGCTCTTTGCCGAGCGCTGTGACATTAGCGAGGAGACCACTCGTCTTCACTCCCACTTTTCCAAATTCCGCGAATCTCTGGAACTCGGCGAACCCATCGGCCGTTCGCTCGACTTTCTCTGCCAGGAAATCAACCGGGAGTTTAACACTATCGGCTCCAAAGCAAACGATGCTGGAATCGCCCAGCACGTGGTGACCGGAAAAACCGAGCTGGAGAAAATCCGGGAGCAGGTCCAAAATGTTGAATAGGTCCGCCCTCTGCCCGCTTCCCTTTTCCTCGCCTTCCTGATCAGACTCCGCTCTCTGACTCTGGGCGGAATAATCAGCGAAGCGCTGGCTTCCGCCGCTGTTAGCACACTTCCAGTCGTCTTTGTTGACAATCCTCAGGGGAATTTTCGCCTATCTTTCCTGCCATCGAGGTCGTCGCTCGGCCTACCGCCGCCCCCCCCTCATAAAATCGATCAACGCATTCCACCCGTGTGTGCGTGGTGAATCCTTTTTCTTTGCAATTCATCCTCTACCACTCACAAGAGTGGGGTGATCCGCGTCTCGATCGCCCGCCAAGAATTGACTCTTCAACTCGAAGACGAAGTCGTTTTCTCGGCTCCCGTCTCAACCGCAGCCAATGGGCCCGGCTTCGCCGCAGGTTCCTTTCAAACACCGACCGGCCGATTCCAAATCCGAGAAAAAATTGGCGAAGGAGCTCCTTTTCTTACCATCTTCAAAGGTCGTCTTCCCCGGGGCATCTGGAACGGAGAATCAGAAGATGACGCTATCCTGACCCGTATTCTGTGGCTCGAAGGACTGGACGAAGAGAACGCAAACACCTATCAGCGCTACATCTATTTTCACGGGACGCATGCTGAGGACCTCATCGGCCGGCCGGCGTCTCACGGATGCATCCGGCTCAAAAACCAAGACATGCAACACCTCTTTGAGCTCACCCCAATCTTTACTCCCGTAGAAATCAATCCATGAAAAAAATCATCGCCTTTGACTGCGATTCCACCCTCTCCGCCATCGAAGGTGTCGACGAGCTTGCCCGCTTGGCCGGCCCCGACGTTTTCAAACAAGTCGAAGACCTCACCAACCAAGCCATGAATGGTGAGATTGCCATCGAGGAAGTTTTCGCAAAGCGACTCGAACTCATTCGCCCCACAAAAGATCAATGTCAGCATATCGGCGAACTCTACATTCAGCATATCGAACCAACTGCCAAAGAGACGATTGACACCCTTCGCGCGGAAGGATGGGAGTGTTTAATTATCTCCGGAGGGTTCACCCCCTGTATCGAGCCCCTGGCAGCGCATCTCGAAATTACCCAAATCGAAGCTGTTCCACTGAATTTTACAGAAAATAATGATTATCAATCATTTGATCGGAATTATCCAACGACCCGGAATGGCGGAAAACCAGAAATCATTCATCAAATCATCTCAGATCGATCCCCTGATCACATCGTCATGGTCGGGGATGGGGCAAGCGATCTTGAAACCCAACCCATTGTGAATCATTTTATTGCATACGCTGGTTACACTCCCCGTAAGAGCGTCATTTCCCAAAGTCGCCACACGGTGTATCGCCTTAAGGAAATAGGGGATATTTTAATGAAATCCGTAAATTCCTGAAAGGTTGTGATTTTCCACGAGCTGGCCCGGGCTGGAGCCATGCTCCTCTGCCACGGCAAACACGCGCTTGAGGAGATTTCCCGGGCCGCTTTCTCCTCTAATCCCCGTATTTCCCCAGAGTAGTTCGGGAAAGCCCGGGGGGAACAAACTCGAGAACTTCCACGGGAATCAGCCTTGCGGATAGAGCTCGTGAAACTTGATCGCTTCCACCCCGAGGGCAGCAGCCGTTCCAAGAATGGTCTCTTCCGAAGCAGTCCGCGGAACCTGTGCTGCCGGGCGCGTGAGTCCACAGATCAGCTGGCCATAGTTCTGCGCGCCACCCACATGCTGGAGCAGCTTCAATGAAATGTGCGCGGCGTCCAGCGAAGGAAACACAAGCACATCCGCAGGCTCTTTTCTCTCTTGGGAGGGCAATTTGACTTCCGCCGCCGAGGCATCGAGAGCCACATCCGCCTGAAGTTCACCATCGATTTCAATGTCCATCGGATCTACCTTCTCGCGCGCCAAGGCGGTCGCTGCCTGAACTTTCAAAGCGGGAGCAGTGTTGGACGTCCCCATCGTCGAGTGACTCAAGAGAGCCACCCTCACGCGGCGGCCGAGATAGTGATGCGCAAGCTTTCCAGTCTCCACCGCGATCGAAGCCAGCTCCTCAACCGACGGATCGGCTACCAGACCGCAATCCGAAAGGAAGAGTTTCCCATCGCGACCAAAGTGGGCAAGTTGCTCAGAAACCAAAGTCGTGACCGCAAAGACCCGGGAGACACTCGGATCAGGTGCGATCAGGTGCAGAAGAGGGCGGAAGACTCCTGCTGGTGTTGAAAGATTCCCCGCAAGGCAGGCATCGGCCTGTCCATACTGAACCATCATCGCCGCGAAGTAATCGGGATCGCTAAGGATGGACTTCGCATCAATGTCCTGAATCCCGCGATAGCGTTCGATCCGCTCCAAGCGCTCACAAAATAAGGGAAAATCAGAGGTAAGATCAGGTTGAATAACACGCACAAACTCCATCTTGGTCCCCAGCCTTTCGGCCCGGGCCAAAATTGCCTCCCGATTTCCGAGAAGAATGGGAACGCCAATTCCAAGTGAGACCATCTTTTCAGCCACACGGAGAATACGATCATCATCGGCATCCGAAAAAACGATTCGTTTGGGGTGACGCTTGAGTTGCTCAAAAAGGGGCTCCGTAAACGAATTGGGAGCAGAAAATAAGCTGGCAGAATCAGACATGTGTTACGGGCTTTGCGCCGGTGAAGGAATCTAGTATGAATTTTGGCAGGCCGTAAACGCCAAACACCCCATGCCGGCAGATTATCACACCCACACTCCCCTTTGCCACCACGCCGAAGGCGAACCGGAAGAATATATCGATGCCGCAATCGCCGCTGGTGTCAGCGAATACGGGATTTCCGATCATGCCCCCCAGGGACCCGAGCCTTTTGACGACTGGCGCATGCTTGAGAGTGACCTCCCCGCTTATTTCGAATGGATGACCCGTGCACTCAACCACGCCAACGGGCGTATCCCCGTGCGGGCTGGACTGGAGTGTGACTGGCTTCCGAACAACCATGAATGGATCGTGCAACTCCACCGCAATTGCGATTGGGACTACCTCATCGGCTCAATTCACTATCTCGAAGGCTGGGATTTCGACAACCCGGCCTGGCTCGGACGCTGGGCAGAGACTGATATCGAAGACGCCTGGACCCGTTACTGGGAGGAATACACCGCGATGGCGGAATCCGGACTCTTCGACTTCCTCGGTCACCCCGATCTCATCAAGAAATTTTCCTACAAGCCGGAAGGCGATCTCAAGCGCTTCTACGAACCCGCCATTCAAGCCATCGTCGACAACGACGGCGCGATCGAACTCAACACCGCAGGCTTTCACAAACCCTGCGCCGAGCAATATCCTTCCTTTGAATTCCTCCAGCTCGCCGCCAGCGCAAAAATCCCCATCACCTTGTCATCGGATGCCCACGCCCCCGCCGAAGTGGGACGTGATTTCGACCAAGGTATCACCCTTCTCAAGGACGCCGGCTTCACCGAGACCTGCCTCTTCGAAAAACGCCTTCGGAAATCCGAGCTGCTCTCCTGAGGTCGGGCTCCTTGGCCTCAAGGAACCGATCGATCTTCCAATCAGCGGCTTGGGCGGTTTGGGCGGTTTGAGCCGAACCACCCCTCCTTGAGCGCCTGAAGGGTCAATCCTCTGCCCGCAAGGTCACGGAATTCCCGTGCCCAAATAAGCCTTCCATCTCCGCAAAGTGCTCGACGTGCTTCTGAGACTTTCGAACCGCTTTCTGGTCCATCTTCACCACGCTGGCACGACGTTGAAACTGATCGGCCCGCAGCCCCGAGAAACTCCGCCCACTTCCTTCCGTTGGCAGCGTGTGACTCGGCCCCGCTAGGAAATCCCCCACGGCGACCGCGGAATAATTTCCTACATAGATCGCTCCCGCGGTCCGCACTTGATCAAGCCACTTATCTTCCTCCTTGGCGACCAGGACAAGGTGCTCCGGCGCCCAATCATTGACGATCTCGATCGCCACTTTCATCGACTTTACCCGGAGCATGAACCCCGCTTTTTTAAGCGCTGTTTTGGCGATTTCCGCCCGAGGAAGATCCGCCAGCTGGCGATCCAACTCTTGGTGCACATCCGTGAGAAGCTTTTTCGAAGTGGTGACAAACCCTACCACACTATCCGGACCGTGCTCCGCTTGGGCCAGGAGGTCGGCCGCCAAAAATTTAGGATTCCCCGTGGCATCCGCCGCGATGAGAACTTCCGATGGCCCCGGGAGAAGATCGATCGAGACCGCACCCACCATCTGGCGCTTCGCCTCCACCACGAATTTATTCCCCGGCCCAAAGATCTTATCCACGGGAGCAATGGTCTTTGTTCCCCTTCCCAAAGCCGCAATTCCATGCGCTCCGCCCATTTTATAAATTTCAGTTGCTCCTGCCTCCATGAGCGCGAAGAGCAAGTTCGGATTCACCGCTCCATCCGGTCCTGGAGGAGTCGCCGCCACAATTTCGGGAACGCCAGCGGCCTGCGCAAACGCTCCGGTCATCAGAGAAGTCGAAACCAGAGGCGCCTTGCCGCCCGGAACGTAAATCCCAACACGATCATAGGGCACAAAGCGCTCGCCCACCTGCGCGCCTTCCGCATTCTTGTATGACCAATCCTTCCGCATCGAGCGCTTGGCAAAGGCGTGAATATTTTTCTTCGAAGCAGCCACCGCTGCCTTGGTCTCCTTGCTCACCTTCGCCTTGGCGACTTTCAACTCAGCCTCGCTCACCCGGAGTTGCGATGTTTTAAGACTCGCGCCATCGAACCTCTTCGCAAAATCCACCAACGCGGAATCACCCCGTTTCACCACCTCAGAAATGATCCCCGTCACCGCCTCACGAACGTCGTCTCCCGGAATAGCCCGGCGCTTCAGAGTTTTCACGAATCGCCCATACCCGGAATCCTCGTAGCTCAGCGTCTTAATCTTCATGAGCGACCACTACCCCGCCTCCCCGAAATCGGCAACTCCTAAGGTAGGAATCCCAGAGAGTGGTCATCGAAACCAAGCAGAGCTCAAGGAAGACCTCCTCCGCAGAACACGAACTCCGGGGGCACTCCCAAGCTGAGAGGCTCAAAAACAAAGCCCTTAAGCCCCTCGAGAACGCTGCTAAATTGGAATACTCATACCATCATTACACACCCATTCCATTGCTCCACCTCACGAAATTTCTTGCCATTTCCCTGTTTCACCCGTAACACGCGCCTCCACTTCCTTTAGCCGCTTTATCAACAGCGAGAGTCCGGGAAGGCCCGTTGCGGTAGGCTCTCAAACCACAGCGCCTGTGTGCTTTAACGCAGGACCACAGAATAATGATTAACGAACTCGTTAAAGAGATGGTCGAGGCTGGTGTCCACTACGGTCACCAGACCAAGAAATGGAACCCCCAGATGAAGCCTTACCTCATGAAGGACAAAGGCGGCATCTACATCATCGACCTTGAGAAGACCGTCCATTGTCTTGACAAGGCCTCTGATTTCCTCACCGGAATCGCTTCCAAGAAAAAGAAGATCCTCTTCGTCGGATGTAAGCGCCAAGCTCAGGATGCGGTTCGCGAAGCCGCTGAAACCACCGGTCAGTTCTACGTCAATCACCGTTGGCTCGGTGGCACCATGACGAACCTCGAGACCATCCGTAAGTCCGTCGCTCGCATGAAGTATCTCGAGAACATCGAGAAGCAGCCGGAATACAAGGCCATGTCCAAAAAGGAACTTTCCGCCCTTAATCGAGAGAAAGAGAAGCTCCGCCGCAACCTTCACGGAGTTCGTGATATGGAAAAGCACCCTGATGCCCTCGTCATCGTCGACGTTGCCAAAGAGTCCATCGCAGTTGCCGAAGCCAAACGCCTCGGAATTCCTGTCATCGGAATCGTCGACACCAACGGAGACCCCTCCAACATCGAGTTCCCCGTCCCTGCCAACGACGACGCGATGCGCTCGATCCGCATCGTTCTCCAGCACTTGGTCGACGGGATCCTCGTCGGATCCAAAGGTTAATTTTTTCACCCAGCTACTTTTTCAAATTACCATGATTACCGCAGCTCTCGTTAAAGAACTCCGTGAGACCACTGGTGTGGGCATGATGGAGTGCAAGAACGCGCTTAAAGAAACAGAAGGCGACATCCAGGCCGCCGTGAAGATCCTTCGCGAGCGTGGTCAGGCCAAGGCTGAAAAGAAAGCAGGTCGCGCCGCCAACGAAGGTGTCATTTTCGCTCAGATCGATGGTTCCGGGAAATCCGGCATCATCATCGAGGTGAACTGTGAGACCGATTTCGTCGCCAAAAACGACAACTTTCAGGCCTTCGTCGCTGACATCGCCGGAACCATCGCCGACGGTGGTGCTGATTCCGCTGAAACAGCCCTCGCCCTTTCCAAGGGAGAAGGTTCACTCGACGAGTTCATCAAAACCAAGGTCCTCGAAATGGGTGAGAACCTCCAGCTTCCTCGCGTCGCTCGTTTCGATGTCTCTGGTGAAGGATCCGTCGCTTCCTACATCCACCTCGGTGGTAAGGTCGGCGTGCTCATCGAAGTCGGGGCTGAAAAATCCGAGTCCGCTTCCAATGACGCGTTCCGTAACCTCGTCAAGGACCTCACTCTCCACATCGCCGCTTCTGCTCCGTCCGGACTGTCTCGCGACGATATCCCTGCCGACCTCGTCGAAGCCGAGAAAGACATCTTTCGCAAACAACTCGAGGGCGAAGGAAAGCCTGCAGATCTCATCGAAAAAATCATCCCCGGCAAGCTTGGCAAGTTCTACTCCGAGCAGTGCCTTCTCGAGCAAGGCTTCATCAAGGACCCCGACACCACCATCAAGGCTCTCCTTGAGGCAAAGTCGCAGGAACTCGATGACAGCCTCTCGATCCGTCGCTTCATCCGCTTCGGACTTGGCGAGTAAATCACCCGCGAGATTACAAATTTAAGATCCCAATCTTTGAGACGGCCGTTCTGGAAACAGAACGGCTGTTTTTTGCGTCAGACGAAGGAGGATTTTGACCTTAACCGTAAAGAGCTACCGGAGTCCAAGGCTCCCTCCTCCCCTTTTGCAAGCCACCACGGCTTCACAAATCATTCTTCACCGCATAGCACCCGAGAACGGCTTTCACCATCGCTTCGCCACTTGTCGCTTCGTCATGGAAGATGTGATGAACGCGCTCTTTTTTAAGCATCAGGACGCCAGTCGCAAATTTTGCCCGAGCATAAGTCACAATCCCTGGATTAAGGGACCTCGCTGACCGCACCCCTTCAATAGCCAACTTGGGCTCAGGAAAAGTGAAGGCGATTGCCCGTGCCGTATCCACTTTTGCCAGAATCATGGTTTCGCTACTGGTAGCATCTGCAAACATCACCCTGACACCTCGTTGATGAAGATCACGCACAGTATCAGCATTCATCTCAAGCACCACAACAGGCACCGAGAGCCTTTCCATCTCTTCATGGAGAGCCTGCCCCACCGGGCCGTATCCGCAGATCACGACATGATCCCGAAGGGTCTCGACTTCAGAAGAAATCTTTAAATCCCCACGGCAGTGACGACTCTTAAAGAACGGAAGTCCTTCCACCTTTTGAGAAACTGGTCCCGCGAGTTTCATGAGAGTCGGCACCAAGGCCATCGAGACCGCAGTGCACGCCAGCAAGAGCTGTTCTAGATCCGGTGAAAGACCGCCCAAATCAGAAGCTCGGTTAAGAAGAACGAGTGAAAATTCACCACTACTCGAAAGGGCCGCTCCAGCGAGTAAAACCTGCCGGACCCGCAAGCCCATCCACCCGGCGATCAGTGCGACGATGGCGCCCTTCAAGATCACAATCCCCAGCACTCCGAGCGCGATAAGCCACCACGAATGCATGATCACTTCGAGATCAATCAGAAGCCCCACCGAAACAAAGAAGACCGTCAGAAACAGATCTTTAAATGGGAGCACATCCGCCAGAACCTTATGGGAATAGATCGATTCACTCACCACCAACCCGCCTGCAAAAGCCCCGAGAGCAAGACTGAGCCCGAACCAATTTGCCCCCCAGGCAATCACCGCACACATCGCCACCACCGTGACGGTAAAAAGCTCACGGCTTCGTGACGTCGCCACCGAGTGGAGGAGCGGAGGAACGACATACAAACTCAACACCCAGCACAGACCAAGAAAGAGCACCCCTTTTCCAAGCGCGAAAAAGACCGGCCCCATACCATCCGCCCCCTCCCCTACCAGAGAGGGGAGAACGACCATAAAAAAGATGACCGCGATGTCCTGAAAAATTGCCACTCCGAGCGCCATCCGGGCACCGGGACTGTCTGGCTGTCCGATATCCTGAAATGATTTGATACTCACCGCCGTCGAGGACATCGCCATTGCAAATCCCACCACCAGAAGGACCGCACCGCTGAGACCAAACGCCCATCCGATCCCCATGGCCAAAAGCGTCGTCACCCCCATCTGAATCCCGCCTCCGCCGAACACCACCTTTTTCAAGTGCCTCAGCTCTCGAATCGAAAACTCAATCCCGAGCGTAAACATGAGCAGCACAATCCCCAGTTCCGAGAGAATGGTAATAGCTTCCTCCGAAGAATCACCCAGAAAAGACGTCAGGCCAGTATTTGCCAAAACCACCCCACAGATAAAATAGCCGACAAGAAGTGACTGCCTGGCCTTCACCAGTATCAATGAAAAAATCACCACACTCCCGAGAACCATTCCCAGCAGTGCCACCACGGGAGCCACCTCATTTCCTGCCGCTATGATCATCTCGATCAGTTTAACAGATCAGGAAATGAACTTCCAGCTTTTCGCCTTCACCTCTCGCACAATAGAAGCCACCGTATGAGCAATGAAATATCTCCTCGTCCTCTCTTTCACTCTCGCATCCCTTGCCGGGGCCTTCACCATTCCAAAAGGCTCTCACCATCTGGGCGAGATTGACGAGGTCGCGAAGCAAGCGGCCCTGAAAAAGCAAGCAGTGGCCTTCGTGATCACGACGAAGAAAATGGCAGCCACATGAGTGGACTGTCCGGGTGCCGTCAGTGTGTCGGCCAGCAGAGCAGTTCTTAAGTTTTCCCAGAGCATCGTGGTCGACATCACCGAGTCCGCAGCTCTCCCTTCCGTGGTCAAGGATGCCTACCGTAAGGGCGGTGCCTCCATTCCCATCGTGATCTTCACCGATCCCGCAATGGAGAAAATCTACGGTAACTTCAACCACCCGCAGATGAAGACGCAGAAATACGAGACCATTTTTGAGGACGCTAAGGCTGAAATCAATAAGGCGATCAAAGAGGGCTCTTTTAACCTCGGCGCTGACGCCCCCAAGTTGGAGAAGATCGAAGGCTCAAAAGTCGAAGAGTGGACCAGTGCCAAAGGCAAGGCCATCAAAGCCAAGCTCATTGGGATCGAAGGCAACAAAGTGTTCCTCTTCCAAACAGAAGCCGGAAAAACGATCCGTGCTACCGCGGCTCAGCTGTCCGAGGAAAGTGTCGCCAAGGCAAAAGAGATGACCTCAAAGTAATCGCGAGGGAATCACTTCACCTTCAGAATTGCCTCAATCATCTGCTGCGTCTCCTCGATGTTATGCTGAGGGTGCGGCGGCATCGGCTGTTCCCCCCAAACGCCACTTCCACCCTTGAGGATTTTCTCGGCAAGTGCTTCGACGGCGGCGGGATCCTTGGCATATTTTTTCGCGACATCCTTATAAGTCGGCCCAATCGACTTCAGCTTGGTCATGTGACAAGCAAGGCAAGTGGAGTTAGCAATGAGCTGTGATCCCGGATGTTCCTTGGGAAGTCCCTCCATGCGAGGGTCATCTCCTGCCACTTCAATGGTCTGGGGCTTCTCGGAGTAGCGAATCCGCTTCAACTTTCCATCATTCCCGTCATACCACTGGGACCCATATTCGAGGAGATAGACTTCTCCTCCGGGACCAAGCTCCATGTCGTTGGGGTGAACAAAGCGATGCTTCGCAAGCCAGGGTTCGTTCGAGATCAGATTCCCACGCTCATCGAGCTTGAGAAGGCGGAGCCAGTTGCTCGTCCAATCGTAGGCAATCAGGGTCGAATCAAAAGAATCAGGAAGCGCTTCATCGGAACCCTTGAAGCGATCCACATAGTAGACTGGGCCGGCACAAGCGGAAGAGCGATGATAGTGCCAAAAGGCGGGCTGGGCCGGGGGAAGTTTGCGAAGTCCGGTGTTATTCACCGAGTCATTGATCGGGGCTGCGGGATCGAATTTGCGTCCGACTTTCTTCTTTTGAAAATCGTAGTCGGCATACGCCTGATTATCACCCGAGAAGTAGGGCCAACCAAAGTTTCCAGCAGCGCGCGCCTGATTGATCTCATCATATCCCCGCGGTCCGCGTGACGTATTCTTCGCCCCGTCGGGGCCGACTTTTCCCCAGTAAAGATATCCCGACTTGGGATCGACCGAGATCCGGTAAGGATTCCGGCATCCCATGACGTAGATTTCCGGACGCGTCTTCTCCATTCCCACCGGAAAAAGATTTCCCTCGGGAATGGTATAGCCACCGGCTGCGGTGGGTTTAATGCGAAGAATCTTACCGCGAAGATCATTCGTGTTCCCGGCGGTCCGCTGGGCATCATACCATTTCCGATCCTCACCCTCGTCGATGGGGGCGGAACCATTCGACTTGAACGGACAAGTATTGTCACCAGTCGAGAGATACAGGGAGCCATCAGGACCGAAGGCCAGCGAGCCGGCCTCGTGACAAGTCCCGTTCTCCGGATCCTGAGGCACCTTGAGAATCACTTTCTCATCAGTAATCCCTTTCCCGGTGAAGGTGAATCGGGAAAGGTTGTGAGAACTCTTTCCCTTTGGAGAGTAATAAAGGTAAAGCCACTTGTTCTTCGAAAAGTCCGGATCGAGAGTAATTCCGAGCAATCCACACTCCCGGGCATACTGGCCGTCTCTAACTTGAACATCGAGCGTTGCGACCTCCACGGTCTCACCGCTTGCAGGAGCCACCAGCTTGAGACTGCCAGTGCGTTCAATGACAAAAACTTTTCCTTCAGGAGTCGGTGCGATCTCCATCGCATCCACAAACCCTCCTGCCACCTCTTCGACAATAAAGTGCTCATCCGAAGGAACTGCCGCGTGAAGGAGCGAGGAAATCGCGAGGATCGAAAGGAATTTCATGCTCGAAAAGTGGCGCAAATTTGAAGCTCTTGCAACGCTGGAGATAAACTTCGCTCGCTCCGACGCTTGTTTATTTGTAAGAACACACGATGAAATCTAGAGCCTGGTTAATTTTCCTTGTCCAAGGTCTCTCCGCAGAGGTGCTGACCCGGATCGACCAAGTCGGTGTCGCAGGATTTCAGCATGCCCGCTCCGTTTCCGATATTGTCCCACTTTCAGATGGAAAACACCTTTTGAGCAGTTCACGTGACAATCAGGTCCGGCTCTGGGAAATCACAACCGGAAAAGAGATTCGCTCCTTCACCAATAAGAATTTCGATGATATCTGGGGGCTCTGCCTCCTTCCCGGAGAGAAGGAATTTCTCTGTGCGGCGGACTACGGTAAAGGTGGCGCGGTGGTCCGGTTCGAGATTGCCACCGGCAAGCAGCTCGGAGTTTACGAACATTCTCAAACGGCTTTTCGCATTGACGTTCATCCCGACGGAAAACGCTTCGCCGCCGGGGACAATGCCAACATCATCAAACTCTGGGATCTTCAAAAAGGAGTCGCCATTCGTGAATTCACCGGACACTCCGGATCGGTCTACAGTGTGGTTTTCAACGCCGATGGCTCGCGGCTTTTCTCGGGGTGCGACGAAGGCGAACTGAAAATGTGGGACACTGAAACCGGCAAATGCCTCAAGACTCATGTGACGAAGTTTAAGAAAGTCTACACCATTGCGCCCTCCCCTGATCACAAACGGATCGCTCTGGTGTCCGAGGACAAACACGTGCATGTCTTCGAATCCGAAAAACTGGGTCAAATTTGGAAAAAGAAGATGGGCGACGAAGCTCAGGTCCTCTCGTGGTCGCCGGATGGCGAGCTCATCGCCGCTGCCGGACATGATGAAACGCTCTCCCTTTTCAATTCACGCAACGGGAAGGTCATCCAACGGATTTCCACCAATCAGGATCACACCCCGGTGGCTTTCACAAATGATGGTCAGACCCTCATTTCCGGAGGAGCCAATCACCTTCATCTTCACAAGGTCGACACCGGTGAGCGCATCCATCCCACCTTGGGTATTCCCGCGCTTTCAGGGGGATTCGAAGGCCTCGCCATCACCAACGATGGACAATCCATTTACGCCCACGGCCGAGGAGTCCAACTCGTGCGGTGGATCCGAGAGGGGGAAAAAACGACCCGAATATCCGAACAGCCCCATTCCATTTCAGACCTTGCCCTCTCAAAGGACGGCACGCTCCTTGCCCTCTCCGACAATGCGGGAGGAGTGGGATTCTTCCCTGCCGATTCCGGAAAGCTCAGGAATCGCATGCGCACCGGTGCCCCCATCACCAAGCTCACCTTCGGAGTCGATTCCAATCAGTTGGTCATTGGTGGCCAGCAGGGCGCACTTTCCCTTTGGAACATCAAAGAACAAAAGCGCACAGGCACCTTCAAGGGACTCACCAAAGAAGCTCTCGACTTGGAAGTCACTCCGGACGGCCTCTCCCTTGTGACTGCTGAGCGCAACGGACACGTCGTATTTTGGAGGATGAAGAATCAGCAAAAAGTGTCGACCCATCGGGCTATCTTCAAGGATGGGAACGATAGGGAACAATCGGAATACCCGCGTTCAGTCGCGCTTCTGGACAACGGGCGCAGCCTACTGGCTGCCATCCAGACCCCCCAGCTCCTCAGCCATATCATGTCTCAGCGGCCCAAACCGATCGCCATGGATCCAGGGCGCGTCAAGACACTCGTGGCCCAGCTCGCTGATGCTTCATTTGAAAAACGAAAAAAAGCCACCCTGGACTTGGAAGCGATGGGGATTCCGGCACTCAAGATTCTCGAAAATCTGACCCATGAGGACCCGGAGGTGAGCTTTCGGATTCGCGGGATCATCCGCAAGTTGAGCGCAGGAAGTGAAGAAGGCGATTTAAAGCGCGCACATGTGTTTGGCGACGACGTCTACTCGCTGGTCGGCGACCCGCAGGGGCGCTACTTCGTGGCAACGGTTGGCTGGAGCGCGAATGCGACTCTGGTCATTGGGGAAATCATCAAGGGAACAGTCAAAGTCCTCCAAACCATCAAGTCCGGACGCTCGCCCGAGCTGGTCACCTTCAGTCCCAATGGGAAATTTCTCGCAGCCGGAAACCGAAATGGCGTGGTTGATGTCTACGAGGTCGGCCGCTAAGCGAAAAGCGACGTTCCCGAAAGAACGTCGCTTTGTCAAAAATTCGGTCGGATCAAACTGATCCGATTCGCTCAGACCCCTCAGCCTCCGGCGGGAGAGCAGGAAGGCCCACGACCTTTGAAGGTGAGCTCGGCAATGCCGGACTTATCGAGATCGCCAAGTCCCTCGGCAACCATCTTGTCATATTGCCCCTTGGTCGCGTCATTGACTGGAAGGTTAATACCAAGACTTGAAGCAATATCAGCGGCGATTCCGGAATCCTTGGCCGCGTGCTCTGCAGAGAACCAGCACTCGTGATCCCGATCAATCATGTCCTCGGAATCAGTCTCGAGAACACGGCTGTTAGCACCGGTCTGGGAGAAGATATCGCAGACCATCTTGAGGTCGAGACCGAGCGCATCTGCAAGACCAAGCCCTTCGGCAAGACCAGCGGTGTTGATGTTCATGACCATGTTGACCAGAGCCTTCACTTCCGCGGCTTTTCCAATCGGTCCACAGAGGGAGAGATTGACTGAAAGCTCATCGAGGATGGTCTTGTGCTTATTGAAAACCTCTTCCTCGCCTCCGATCATCAGGAAAAGAGAACCGTCACGAGCCTGGGAAATTGAAGAAGCCATCGCTCCCTCAAGAACGTCGGCCCCGGCCTCTTTTCCGGCGGAGTAAACTTCCTTGTGAATGCCCGGGGAAAGAGTCGCGCAGTTGACAAAAGTTTTCCCGGCAGAACCGAGGAGAAGATGATCTCCCTCACCGAGGAAAATGGCACGCATCGCGTTATCATTCGTGACCACGGTGAAGATGATCTCAGCCGCTTCCGTGACTTCCGCAAGAGTTGCGCAGTCCTTCGCTCCAAGCTCTCCCGCAATTTCCGCAGAGGCTTCCTTGTTCACGTCATAGACCGCGGTCACATCGTGCCCGCAATCCAGCTGAAGATGACGAGCCATATTGGCTCCCATGCGGCCTACGCCGACAAATGCTACTTTGCTCATAGAATTGATGATTAGGTTTTTTGAGTTATTTGAATTCTGGATAGAAAGGATTGTGTGCTTTTTCTTCGCCAACGGAAGTCATCGGTCCATGCCCCGGGCACACCACCGTTTGATCTTCAAGAGTGAAAATCTCAGCACGATTTGTGGCCAGAGAATCGTGGTAGGAGATCACTCCCCCGCCCTGCGACTGGGCAAAAAGGGCATCACCAACCACCGCAACAGGACGGTCGAGTCCATGGACCACATAAGTCGTTCCCGCAGGCGAATGCCCCCAGGTAAGGCGTGTCGAAACACGAAGGGTCCCGATGGAAAAACTATCGCCAGCTGCAAAACGGGTCGCGTCGGCAACCGGCTCCATCCCGTTAACATAAACGGAAGCGTCAGGATGGGCCGCCGTGACTTTGTCCCGGTCAATGATGTGATCGAGGTGCGTGTGCGTGATAAAAAGAGCTTTGAGCGTGAGCCCTTTCTCGGAAATCGCCGCCAGCGCATCGTCCGCATTTGCCCCGGTGTCGAAGAGTGCCGCTTCCTTGGTCTGGGCATCCCAAATCAGATAGGAATTCACGGTCATGGGGTCTTCGGGATCATCATCGAAGAGAGTGTTGAACTGCTGCAATCCGGAAAGCACCACCTCTTCAGGACGCCAAGATCCCTCGGCCCGCTCCACCAGCGTATTGGCATCGAGTCCGAGCGCGGATGAGATTGCGCGCACGGCCGCTTCGTCAAACTCGCCGTCCTTGAGTTTTTCGATCGCTTCGGTTTCAACTCCCGTCAGAAAAGAAAGCACACCGTCAGCCATACCGGTTCCCTTGAGCGCCTTGCCAATGATGTCTTCAAAATTATCTTCCAGTGAAATCATAGATCTTTGTTTTAGGTTTTATTGAATCGGATAGAGCGCGACGATCCGACCGACGTTGGTCCATTCGTGCACGTAAATTTGCCCTTGGTGGCCGAACTTGATGCCATGAGGCGATGAGAGCGCCGCATCATACAACTGATGGGCGGGGACCTTCGGAGTCGCCCACTGCTTCTTGTCCGGATTATCAAGGAGCTTGGAAACGATCTTGCCTTCTTTGTCCATCAGAACGGCGCGACCTTCGATATCGGCCACAACCGCGAGATCACCGCGAACATCAACATCCGCCGGACGCCGCAGCGGCTGGGGACCATAAAGACCGATCCATTCGAGATCCATCGAAACATGCATCATCCGGCGGCCATCACGATCGCACACCAGCAGACGCGGCTCATCGTAGCGCAGATCGACTGCTGCTCCATGGCAAGCCTTGAACTGCATCTCGCCTGAGCCAGCTCCTCCGGCGGATTTGACCAAGGTTCCATCAGGCTTCAGACGATGAATCATCTTTGAGCCGTAGCCCATGAAAAAGTAAATGTCGCCCTTGGGCCCGACCAAAAGCTCGGTCAACCCCTTCATCCCTCCCGGAACCTCTCCCGTTTTTTGATTGGGGAGAATATCGACGATATTCCCCGCGAGATCAAATTTCACTGCCCGGTTCTTCCCATACTGAGAGCCCCAGATGAACTCCCGATCCCCCTCCTTCACCGTCGTAAGCGAGTGCATCCCGCTCAAACCCGGGCGGAGGGTGCGCTCGAAGCGACCAAATTGATCAAATTTCAAAATCCCCGGACCACCGAGGGCCGACACGTAGACATTCCCTGCCGCATCCAAGGTGAGATCACCATGAAGCCGTCCCATGTCCTTACCGCCGGGCATCGCTCCCCAACCCGGCATAGTGACGTAACGATGACCTTTCGCCCCCGTCGCGGTCGCGGTCGTGACCACTTTCCCGACACCAGCTCCGTGCTTATGCCCCTCGTGAGCTAAACAAGCCGAAAGGGTGGCAAGGATCGTAAATAAAGCCGCTTTCATGGTGGCGCCATGCTGTCTGACAACCGCCCCGGGAAAAGGAAAAAATACAACACATCCCCTCACGGAGGTCCCGGTGAGTGCATCAGGCCGACATACCCGAACAGCCTTTCCTGCACGATTAGGCTATAGATTGAGCCTCTGCCTCACTTCGACCCAGATCGCACGATCAGCGGGAGCCCACGGGAGGAAATCACCGGTATCCGCATTGACCCAATTCGAGGCGAGATGCTCCTTGAGTCGGAATTGACCACCAATAATTAAAGAGATGAAAGGGTGGAGTCTGATCCCGTTGTGCTCCACGACACCAAGCGCATCTTCAACCATGATGACCAGATCAAGTTCCTCTTCGATCTCACGGCGAAGAGCAGCATGGAACTCCTCTCCAGGCTCGACTTTCCCTCCGGGAAATTCCCACTTCCCCCCTTCCTCTTTATCGTAGGGACGCTGACAAGCGAGGACCTCACCCTCTCCAACCATCACGGCACAAACAACGTCGATCATCACTTGTTTTCGCTGAAGGGGGGAGCTTCGTAGTGCTCGCGCAGGCGGTAAAACTCCTTGGTGAGTTCCCTCTGCACTGTGGCATATTCACGCTCTCCGTAAACGCTCCTCATTTCCCGCGGATCGTTGATCAAATCAAACATTTGCCATTCATCGGTCTGAGGAAGATAGAAGAGCTTGTGGCTTTGAGTGCGGACCCCAAAGTGTTGAGGCACGTTGTGTTCACCCTTCTCATAGTAGGAGTAATAGAGTGATTGACGCCAACCCTTTGCCTTTCCTTTCAGGATGGGAACGATGGAACGCCCTTGAATTTCATCGGGAATCTTCACTCCAGCTGCATCGAGGAAAGTGGGCGCGTAGTCGATATTCTGTATCATTTCCATGGGGCGTGACCCTGCTTGAGTGATGCCGGGCCAGCGGATCACGAAGGGCATCTTAAAGGACTCCTCAAACATCCACCGTTTATCATACCAACCATGTTCACCGAGGTAGAAGCCTTGATCTGAGGCGTAGATCACGATGGTGTTATCGGCGAGATCATGATCCTCAAGATAGTCGAGCATCCGCCCCACGCTATCGTCAACCGCCTGCACCGTGCCGAGGTAATTCTTCATGTAGCGTTGATATTTCCACTGCACAATTTCGCGATGACTCATCGAACCGACCTTCTCTAGGAAGGCCTCGTTCTCGGGCCCGAAACATGCATCCCACTGCTTCTTCTGCTCGGGATTCATGCGGCGATACTCCACCATCCCGTGCCGATCAGGACCCGGAAGTTCGATACCGTTTCGCTCGTCCTTGCGAACCTTGGCATCGTAGGTCCAGTGAAAGTGTCGATCGATCTCCATCTCGTTCTCAGCGAGGGTCTTGCTTCGATTCTTGTAGTCGTCGAAAAGCGTCGGCGGTTCAGGGATGGCAACACCATCAAATGTGTTCAGGTGTCGCAAGGCAGGGGCAAAAGTGCGGTGAGGAGCCTTGTGCTGGCACATCAGAAAGAAGGGCTTTTTCTTGTCGCGTTGGTCCAGCCAGGCGATGGCCTTGTCAGTGGTGATATCAGTGCAGTAGCCAGTAAACTGCTTTTCACCGCCATCACCCTGTAGAAAAACGGGGTTGTAGTAGTTTCCCTGGCCGGGAAGGACTTCCCAATGGTCGAAACCGACGGGCTTCGAGATGAGATGCCATTTCCCGATCACCGCAGTGTGATATCCAACGCCTTGAAGCGCCTTCGCAATGGTCCACTGCGACTGATCGAGTCCGGTGCGACTGTTTCGAAGGAAACCATTTTTATGGCTGTGTTTCCCAGTGAGAATAGTGGCTCGGGAAGGCCCGCAGATGGAATTTCCGCAGAAAGAGTTCTCAAAGATTGCTCCGCTTGCCGCAAGACGATCGATATTCGGAGTGGGTGCGACCTTGGCAAGATCTCCCCCATATGCAGAGATCGAACGCAAAGCGTGATCGTCTGAAAAGATAAAGAGAATATTTGGTCGCTTGGCCTGAAGCACCGAAGCCAGAAATGGAATGAGCAAGAGCGTAACGTTCAGCGTGACCTTCATCTGCCCGTGAAAATAACTCACGTGACAGCCGATGTAAAAGCAAAGCCAATTACTCCAAAAAATCCCTACCTCCCCACTTCATTCGTGAGAAAACCGAGAGTTCATCACTCCGGGAAATGACATCTCCCCGGGAGTTGTAGGCGTTGTAGGAGTAGGCCCCATCCCGGATGGTGTAGAGGACTCCGCCGACTCCTCCTCCGTAGTCACTCCCGCGGATGTATTCCACGCCCAGCGCCCCGTCCTCCCATTCGGCGACGGAGGTCCCACCGCTGAAGGTGATGAGGGAGTGTAAGCTTCCCCGTCAAGCGGACAGTTTTAAGTTAGAGTATTGAGATGGGGTGAGGTTGTTGAGAGATGCGTGAGGTCTCTCTTCGTTGTAGCTGATCATCCACTTCCAAGAGAGATCGCGGACGGCTTCGAGGTCATC
>JBMHCQ010000022.1:0-54542 GCA_049889835.1 Akkermansiaceae bacterium | reverse complement strand
GATTCTCAGCGACGAACTGCTGAACATGCTTTGGTGCGGACCCCCCGGCACCCGTCTCGAAGAGCCCCCCACCGTTCATGAGAGGAACAATCGAAAGCATCTTCGCACTCGTGCCCACCTCAAGAATCGGAAAAAGGTCGGTGAGGTAATCGCGAAGTACGTTTCCAGTGACCGAAATGGTGTCCTGCCCTTCCTTAAGACGAGCCAATGTTTCGAGAGAGGCCTCCACCGGAGAAAGGATGCGGAGATCGAGCCCCTCGATATCATGCCCTGCAAGATACTGCCCCACCTTGGCGATCAGTTGCTCATCGTGCGCGCGGTCTTCATCAAGCCAGAAAATGGCAGGGTCTCCCGTTGCGCGAGCGCGGGTGACTGCAAGCTTCACCCAATCTTGAACCGGGGCGTCCTTCGTCTGGCAGGCACGCCAGATGTCACCTGCTTCGACGGCGTGTTCAAGAAGAGTCTCGCCTGCAGAGTTGATGACACGTACCGTTCCAGCTTCCGCGATCTCGAAGGTCTTGTCGTGTGAACCGTATTCTTCCGCTTTCTGCGCCATGAGACCGATATTGGGAACGGTTCCCATGGTGGCAGGGTCAAAGGCACCGTGCTCCTTACAGAAATCGATAGTCGCTGCATAAACACCGGCATAAGAACTGTCCGGAATGACTGCGAGGGTGTCACGCGTTGCTCCGTCCTTATCCCACATCTGACCCGAGTTCCGGATCATCGCCGGCATGGAGGCATCGATGATCACGTCACTTGGCACGTGAAGATTGGTGATTCCTCGGTCGGAATCCACCATCGCAAGATCGGGACCCTCTTCATAGGCTGCAGCGATATCGGCATGAATTTCGCTCTGAACGATCTCGGGAAGTTCTGCGATCTTGGCGACCAGATCACCAAACCCATTTCTAAAATCGATCCCAAGATTCCCCAGCTTGTCGCCATGCTTGGCAAGAAGGCCCGCAAAGTAAACCTCAACGGCATGGCCAAAGATGATGGGGTCGGAAACCTTCATCATCGTTGCCTTCATATGAAGAGAGAACAGTGAGCCGTCGGCTTTCGCAGCCTTGACCTGCTCCCCTAGAAACTGCACTAGAGCCGCCTTATTCATGCAGGTGGCATCAAAGATCTCACCATCCTCAAGGGCGATCCCCTCTTTCAGAACTCTCGAGGAACCGTCGCCTCCGGTCCATTCGATTTTCACCTCGGTCGCATTGTTGATGGTGACCGATTTTTCATTCGAGCGGAAATCGCCACCGCTCATCGTGGCAACTCTGGTCTTGGACTCAGCAGACCAAGCCCCCATCGAATGAGGATTCGCCTTGGCATATTCCTTCACGGCCTTGGGAGCGCGACGATCGGAGTTCCCTTCACGAAGAACAGGATTCACCGCTGAGCCCTTCACACGATCATATCGTGCCTTAATCTCTTTTTCGCCGTCATTGGAAGGCTCTTCGGGATATTCGGGGAGCTCATAGCCCTGCGACTGCAGCTCGGCGATTACCGCCTTGAGCTGAGGAATCGAGGCCGAGATGTTCGGAAGTTTTACAATGTTCGCCTCAGGAGTCTTGGCCAACTCTCCGAGCTCTGTGAGATGGTCACCAATCTTTTGGTCCTCTCTTAAACGGTCAGCGAAGACCGCGATAATGCGACCAGCAAGAGAAATGTCTCTCGTCTCTACTTCAATACCCGAGGACTTAGTAAAAGCCTTAATGATAGGAAGCAGGGACTGGGTGGCGAGATACGGAGCTTCGTCGGTTTTGGTGTAGATGATCTTTGACATGGCGCGATTTGCTGGTGCAGCGTTTAAGCCAAGCAGAGGGGACCACCAATAAAAAAGCACTGCCTCATCCGAAGCAGTGCGTTAAAAAAAACCTGTCACACAGGAACTAGCCCCCGATCTCGGTGCGCCCGGTGAGGATTGCTCCCTCTTCCATTGAGACCGTCTTTGTCTTGATGTCACCGTCAAGGCGGGATTTTTCCTTAAGCTCACAACGTTCCGAAGTGATGGTCCCAGTGACTTTCCCGTAGAGCTTCACCTCGCCAGCCTTAACGTCCCCAGTGACATTCGCGTTCTCGCCTATGGTTACCTTGCCCTTGTCTGACTGAATCTCGCCATCGATCTTTCCATCGATGATCATGTCATTGGAAAACTTGATTGAACCCTTGATTTCAATCCCTTGGGCGAGGACATTTGTTGCGTTGGCCATTTCGCAAGGGATTCCAGCAGCTAGGGAAATGGCTGACAATTCAAAAAAGAAGCAATCTTTTTGACAAAACCGAAACATCGGTCGATTGATCCGCCGTGAGTTTTGCGAGCCAGTTCGAGCACCTTCTGAAGGAGCCTACGCCCCTCATGCAGAAATTCTCACGCTTGCTCGACCCCGTTTCCGATCAACGGTTGGAACAAATGGCCCAACAAAGCCAAGCACTCACCCGCCGGCATTTTGGGAAAACGATGCGCTTATTTGCTCCTCTCTACCTCTCCAACGAGTGCATCAACAACTGCCAATATTGTGGGTTTTCCCGGGACAATCCCATTCTCAGAACCACCCTCACCATTCAACAAGTGGTGGCCGAAGCAAAACATCTCTATTCCTTGGGATTCCGAAATATTCTTCTTCTGGCGGGAGAGCATCCAAAGTTCGTGTCCGAGGGCTACCTGCAGGAATGCATCGATGCGATCAAAGAATTCATCCCCACCATCGGGATCGAAGTCGGTCCCATGGAAGACGAGCAATATGCGGAACTGGTCGATCACGGAGCAGAGGGCCTGATCGTGTATCAGGAAACCTATCACCGGGAAACTTACGAAGTGCTTCACACCGCGGGCCCAAAAAAGAACTTTGATTGGCGGCTCGATTGCCCGGAGCGCGCTTACGCCGGAGGCTTCAGGCGAATCGGAATTGGAGCTCTCTTCGGGCTCGCCAACTGGCGGTTCGAAGCGCTCGCGCTCGCTACTCACCTCGACTACCTTATGCGTATCGGTTGGAAAGCCCAGTTCAGCGTCGCTTTTCCCCGCATGAAGCCCCACGCTGGAAACCACGAATATACTCCGGATCAAGACCTCTATCTCTCCGACCGCCACTTCGTCCAACTCCTCGCGGCTTTCCGAATCGCCTTTCCCCAGGTGGGAATCGTGCTTTCCACCCGCGAGTCCCCCACCCTGCGCGACTCGCTCTTTGGACTCGGAGTAACGCATATTTCCGCCGAGTCGAAGACCAACCCGGGAGGATACACCGGGGCCGGCAGCGAGGATATTCATCTCACGGTGAAAGGCCGCCGGGTCGAGCTAGAGGAAGAGAAGCCCTGCTCCCAAGCGACTGGTCAATTCGAGATCGACGACAAACGTCCCGCCGAAAAAATCGCAGAACTTCTGCGCGGAAAAGGATTTGATCCCGTCTGGAAAGATTGGGACGCTGCCATCCTCAACAAATGATGACCCTCACGATCAACAGCGAAACTCGGGATTTTCCGTCCCTTCTAACCCTCCCTGCTCTGCTCGAAAAGCTAGATCTGGCCGAAAAGCCCGTGGTGGTGGAACTCAATGCCAAGGCACTCTCGCCTTCGGAATTCGATCAGCCATTGAACGATGGCGATCAGCTCGAAATTATCGTGATTGCGGCAGGTGGCTAGGAAGCCATTCTCTCGCCTCCAAGTGCCTCCAGGTGCTTGATCAATCTTTCCACACACGAAGGTAAGGTCGAAGTCCCCGCAGTCACTCCGACCGAATCAACCCCCTTAATCCATTGAGGATCAAACTCTTCAGCGGCGGAGATCCGCTTCGCCCGACAACCTAGCTGCCGGGCCTTCTCGACCAACTGTCGTGAGTTGTTCGAATTGGGACCACCGACCACAATGAGGAAATCCACCCTATGAGCCAGATCGTTCAGGGCTTTTTGGCGACTCTTGGTTGGCTGACAAACGGTATCGCGAAAAATGATCTCCGAATTGGGGTGGTGGCGCTCAAAAGCCGCAATCAAAGAGCGGACGAACTCGATGGGCTGGGTGGTCTGCGATACGATTCCAAATTTGTCCCGCGATGGCAGTTTGCGGATTTCATCTTCAGCGAGGACCGCCTTAGCCCCGGGATAATCGCCCATCAACCCCTCCACTTCGGCATGCCCCTTTTTACCGATCACGACCGGAAAGCACCCCTCCGCAACCAATCTCGCGAGTGCCGTGTGCGCCTTTTTAACCAGAGGACAGGTTGCGTCCTGAACACGATATCCGAGATTCGTCCAGCGCAGCTTTTCCCGATGAGATGCACCATGAGCCGTGATGAGAACGTCGGGGGTCTCTGCTTTAAGATCTCCCAAATCACCCTCCTTCGCACCAGCTGCGCGCATGTTTTTGCGCACGACTTCATTGTGGACGATCTCCCCGAGGATGGTGAGCTTCCCACCCTCCGCTTTTTGCTCCGCGAGCGCAATCGCATCACGCACCCCAAAACACATGCCCCAATGAGACGCGAGATGAATCTCAAATTCACTTCGCCTTGCGAAACTTGATGACACGTGAGGAGCAGACGAAGAAGAAAAGGTGGTGATATGATTTTTACTTTGCATCACAAAGTTAAGCGCTCTCGTGTCACCTCTTTATTTCGAAAAGTGAGACTATTTCAAAGTCTAGACGGACCGAGGCTCCTCCCCGATTCAAAATCACTAAAAAGAGAATCGACAAGGAGACTTAGTAAACCCGGTCGTAGCGCTCGATTCCTGCCACAATCGCGCTTGCGCAGGAGGCTTGATAGGATGAAGTCTTACAGCGATTCCGCTCTCTAGTGTTGCTGATAAAGCCACACTCCACCAGCACGGCGGGGCACCGAGTTTTCTGAAGAACGGTATAACGTCCTAGGCGGGCGCCTCGATTCCGGAGCTTGAGCCGACTTACCAATTCAGATTGAATCGCCTTGGCAAGGTAGTGTCCCTGTTTCCCTCCCCCATAAAAAGTTTCAGCACCATGAATGCTAGTGTTGGAGGAGGCATTGAAATGGATGCTCACGAAAATGGAATTGCGATAGCGATTCCCGATCTGGGCTCGCTTGGAAAGGCTCAGAAAAATATCGCTGCGTCGGGTCATAACGACGCTATAAGCACGTGCCTTTAGGCTTGCTTCTACTCTGCGAGCGACACGGAGGTTCAAATCGGATTCGCAAACCCCATGCCAATATGCACCCTTGTCCTTCCCCCCGTGACCAGCATCCAAAACCACTCGAAGTGATTTTTTCTTGGGCACCCACTTCGAGCTCTTTGTGGCAAGCCTTACCGAAGGAATTGAAAGTTTTTGCCCAATCTGCAGCTTGGTGACATCTTTAATGTCATTGACACGCTGAAGAGTGGAAACCCCTACCCCATGACGCTTGGCTATCGAATACAAGGTATCGGAGGGCCTGACCGTGTATGTCTCCGCAGAAATCGGTCCAATCACGATCAGCATCAAGAGTGAAGCCAGATGGAGGGCGAGCTGTCCCAGTTTCATCAAGTTAAAGTGTGCGCTTAATTCTATTAGCTAACCTTCTTAAAAAGGTCAATAAATTTTTAAAACAAATTGATTTTTAGGAATATCAAACAATGAATCAGGCCACTGTATTCTGATTGTTTTTGAAACCTCGTCGAAACAGCGGAATTAGGAGATAGGTGATAAAGAGGATCGGAGGCGCATAAAGCCTGAAACGAACAAGGGCAAAGAGAATTAACGCAGCCAGGAGAAGAGTCCAAATATTAGCGCGGGTTTTGAGATCGATTTTTTTAAAACTTGGGTAGCGGATGTTACTGACCATCAGAAATGAGACTCCAAGAATCATCACTGCGAGGACATAGGACCAAGCTCCGATACTTAACCCTTCCTTCTGCTCATGACTACTAATGATGAGGTATGTTAACGAAGCCACAAAACCTGCAGCCATGGGAATCGGGATCCCTCTGAAGTCACTTCCTCCCTCACCTCCCATACGAGCAAGGCAATTGAATCGGGCAAGACGAATCCCGCCACAAAGAAGATAAACAAAGGCAATGGCCCAAGTAATTCCCGTCCCACCGGGGTCGAGCTTGGTTTCCCATTCCAAGTCCGCGAGAACCGCTCGGGAAACAAGAAGGGCTGGAGCGATCCCGAAAGATATCATATCGGCCAGCGAATCAAATTCCTGACCAAATGGAGATTCCTGACCACCCAGGCGCGCCAAGCGACCATCAAGAAGATCGAAGATACAGGACCCAAAGATATAGAGCATTGCCACCTGATAATCTTCCTTTGCAGCCACCAGATTCTCGGCCTGCATTCCTTTAAAAATAGTCAGAACCGCCAAAAATCCACACAGAAGATTTCCCGCCGTCATGAGATTCGGCAGGAGATAAATTTTGGGTTCTTCCTCGAGTTCAGGATCGGGCATGTCGAAACGCTCGCAGATTCCTTCGATTTTAAAAGCCTCAAGATCGCGTCCGCATCCTCGTCGAAGCTGTTCGTCACGAATTGAGCTTTTCCTTTCAGGCTTCGAGTTTCATGCTTTCGCCATGACTCCGGAGCTGAAGAGTGAGATGTCGATGGGAGCGCTTCTGGAGCAGTATCCGGGGGCGCGCCGGGCTTTGTTTTCCGCATTTCACATTGGGGGCTGCCAGTCCTGCGCTTACGAGTTGGATGACTCGCTTGCAAAGGTCTGTGAAACTCATGAAATCCCGCTTGAGGAGGCCCTCGAAGCGCTCACTCAGAGCCAGCAACATGATGCTGAAATGCTTATTTCCGTTGAAGAATTTGCAGCACATCTGAAGTCTGATGATTCCGTAATTCTTGATATTAGGACACGGGAAGAGCACGAAGCTGTTAAACTCCCTGGCACTCAACTCATGACCCAGGAACTCCAATCGAAGCTTTTCTCAGAAAAAGAGGCTCAGGATTTAATTATTCTGATCGACCATCAGGGACGCCATGTTTTGGATCAATGTGCGTGGTTTCGAGGCCATGGGCTGAAAAAAACCGTGGGGCTCGAAGGTGGTATTGATCGTTACGCCAAGGAGATCGACTCGTCTATTCCCCGCTATCGACTTGAAATGGATTCCATCTAATCAGCTTTTCGTAGTATGAGCCGGCGGGCCTTGGGTCCGTTTTTGAAGAAGCTCCGCATCTGCCGCCCTCTTCCCCCCGTCATTCCTGATTCGGACTTTCGCCCACCCTTCGATGAGCTCAAGAAGAAGGAAATAAAGAAACCCCAAATAAAAAAGCCCGTCATGATGACAGGCTTGGCAAAGGCACGAACTCTCTTGAGGGATCACTCATCCTCTTTTCCGAAGAATCTGAACTGAAGGCGGGGAACTGCCCCATCTTCTTGGTCAATTCCAAGAGCGTCGATACGCTCACGAAGCTCCGCTGGCACGGCGTTTTTTTGTTCTTCTGTGGAATAGGGCCCGTCAAAGAGGACTTTCCCATCGAGGTCCGTCACTTTGACTTTTCGCTCGTCGTCAACCATGGTCATTTCAACCGTCCCCTGATCGTCAGAGAAGCTAAACGAGCTGGAGCTTCGGGTAGCGAGGTTGAAGCTCTGTCCTCCGGGAATATTTTTCTTAAGAAGATCATTGAGGCCAGCGGTTCCTCCGGCCCCGTCCTTCAAGGCATCCTCAACTCGTTTCAGAAGCTGCTGCTGGAGGAGCGCGAGGTCGTCATTGTTCATTCCACGAGGGATAATCTGCCCCAATCCCGGAAAATTGTCTTCAAGGCGAAGTGCCCCGCGAACCTGAGGAATTGTCTCCCGTTCACCCAAGGTGACCTTAAGGTCCATTTGCTCGCCTTGACGCTGCACACGGAGGACGACTTCCTCTCCAGGCTGGCGAGAGGTGATGGCGGTTCTGACCTGATCGCGCGTTTGCACCGCGAGACCACCGATTTTGAGAATAATATCGCGATCCTTAAGCCCCGCTTCAAAAGCAGGACTCGTGGGATCCACCACGCGAACGATAACGCCCGAATCCAACTTCAGGTGCCAGGCGAGATCCTCTGAAACAGGTTCGCTCAGCACCCCAAGCCAGGTCACTTTGTTTGCGACGGTATTTTGAGGGTTTTTCTCCTCCTCAAACTGAGGGAGCGCTTCAGCAGGAAGCGCCTCTTCTTTATTCTCACCTGGGCGCTCAATCGCCGAAAGACCGGAGATCAGACCGAAGGTGGTGATTAAGCCAACCTTAATTGAGTTACTCGAGGGATTGTTCATACGCAAAGGGAGCGGCAAAAATTCAGAAATTTGTTTAATCCACATCGAGAGGGACATAAATCACCTCATAGGTCGGCTTCTCAAGCTTGGCACGGTCTCCATTTCGGTTCTGATAGTGAACCTGATTGGAAACCTTCACGCCAACCGCTTGGTAGGTCTGCCCGGACGAACTGGTGACGAAGCCCTGATTTTGAAATCCCACAATCTGCGCTTTTGCCTCCCGAGGAGTGAAGGTCGCATGAGGAATACCGGCCTGATTCACCTTGGCAAGACCAGCGTCGTTAGAAGGAGATTCTTGAGTCAAAAATAGAGCTGCCGCCACCCCAAAAATGGCGACAGCGGCAACGGCCCGCCACTGGAACCACGATTCTCTGGCAGGAACTTCAGGCCCACTCAGAGAAACTACTTTTTCTTCAACGGGGACCGATTCATGCCAGCGGCACATCGCCTCATCGAGACGGGCAACGAGATCATCTTGCATCTCACACGGGGTGAGTTTCCGGAGTTCAGCTTCAAGCTTTTGGAGGTCGGATTCCATGGAACTAATCTTCTTTTAAAGGATGCTTGCTCTTAAAAATTAAAGGTCGCCATTGACGCGGGCGGTTGCGAGGTGCTTGCGAAGGGCCTCGAGGCCGTAGCGATAGCGGGAGGCTGCGGTGTTGAGGGAAATGTCGAGCGCTTCGCCGATCTCAGCGAAGGTGCGCTCACCCCAGAGTTTCATCGTTATCACCTCAGAAAACTTTTTCGGGAGGGTCTTCAGCCCTTCGGCGAGAAGCATTTTGGTCTCATCATTCCCCTCACCCGTGCTGAAAAGAGGCATATCGACATCCTCCCCGCGGGTCTTGGTATCGTCCACAATAGCAATCTCACGCTTCTTCCGGCGATCATCCTTGCGCCCGAGATCGATGGATTCTCGGCGAATCTGTGTGTAAATAAATGGAAGCCAGGATTCCTGACCACCCACAAAGGTCCCCTCTTCCACTTTACGGGCCAACTTGATGAGCGCCTCCTGAAGAACATCCTGAGCATCGGCGAGAGATCGGGTCTGTTGACGGGCGAACAAGAGAAGCTTCGACCCATGCTCATCGAGCCATGATCGCCATCTCGAGGGTTGTGGTGCTTTTGCAGTCGCCAAATTCACGGTTCTTTTGATGCTCATCAATCGAGCGACAGCGCCGCTCGTTTTTGTGTGGAACAACCTCAATTTACTTAATTTTTTTTCGAACTCAACCCCTCTCGTCCCGAAGTGCTCTTCCGGTGGCCGATTGATTCACTTTCATAATTTCGGCTGGAGTGCCGCGTGCCACGATAAAGCCGCCTTTTTGTCCTCCCACCGGACCGAGGTCGATAAGATAATCGCAGGCGGCGATCACATCGAGATTGTGCTCCACCACCACCACGGAGTTTCCCCCATCACGAAGCCGGTAAAGGACTTTGAGCAAAACCTGAACATCCTGATAATGGAGGCCCGTTGTGGGTTCGTCGAGGAGATAGAGGGTATTCCCAGTGGAGGTTTTGGAGAGCTCACAGGCGAGTTTGACCCGCTGGGCCTCTCCACCAGAAAGGGTGTTGGCAGCCTGACCGAGTTTAACGTAACCCAACCCCACATCATCCATCGCGGAGAGAACCGCGCTGAGCCTGGGAACTGATCCGAAAAAATTACGCCCTTCCTCAATCGTCATCGCGAGGATATCAGCCACGTTTTTTCCCCGATAGCGCACCTCCAGAGTCTCACGATTGTAGCGCTGACCTCGACAGGCTTCGCAATGCACCCAGATGTCGGGAAGAAAGTGCATGTCAATCCGAATGGACCCTCCTCCCATGCACTTTTCGCAACGCCCTCCTTTGACATTGAAGCTGAATCGGCCAGCCTTGTATCCACGCTGGCGAGAGAGAGGCAGTTTGCCGAAAAGGTCGCGGATCAGGTCAAACGCTCCCGAATAAGTGGCAGGATTCGAGCGCGGAGATTTTCCCAGCGGGCTCTGATCGACCACCACAACTTTTTCGAGGTAATCGAGCCCTTCGATTGCTTCGTGCGCCCCCGGAACGGCTTTGGCCCGGTGGAAATGTCGCGCGAGAGCTTTGCGCAACACGCCATCGATCAAGGTCGACTTCCCACTGCCGCTCGGACCGGTCACACCCACGAGCTGACCGAGAGGAATATCCACGCGCTCCCCCTTTAAATTGTGCTCGGTCGCCCCCACAATGCTGAGCTCAAAACCCGCCTTCACCGAAATCTGATTCGGTTGAGCTTTTTCCGCACTCAGCCAGCGGCCCGAAGGAGAGTCGAGCTGGGCCACCTCCGCAGGCGTTCCTTGGGCGATCAAATTTCCCCCGTGAGCACCCGCCGCTGGCCCGATCTCGATCACTTGATCAGCGGCCCGCACCATGGCCTCGTCATGTTCCACGACCACCACCGTATTTCCGGAATCACGAAGCCGCAGCAGCGCACTGATCAGCCGGTCATTATCCAGCGGATGCAGTCCGATGGACGGTTCATCAAGAACATAAAGAACTCCCGCCAGCCCGGCTCCGATCTGAGTCGCCAGCTTGACCCGTTGGAATTCCCCTCCCGAGAGCGTGCCGCTGGATCGCCCCAGCGAGAGGTAGCCGAGCCCCACTTCATCGAGGAAAGAGAGACGCTTTGAAACCTCATTCACCACGCCAGCCATCGCTTCCTGCTGCGGACCTGTCAGCGAGATACCCCCCACCCACGCGAGAGCGGAGGAAATGGAAAGGTCACAGAAATCATGAATCCCCAGATCGGACTTCCCGCTGCTGAGGGTGACGGCGAGATACTCGGGTTTGAGCCGTTTTCCCGCGCAGGATTTACACTCCCGTGAGGTCATGTAACGGGCCATGTTGCGCTTCACGGAATCGCTTTCCGACTCCCGGTAGAGTCGCTCAACCTGACGACACACTCCTTCGAACTCCTTGTGCCAGGGAACGATCTGCCCATCCTTCTCCCAGTTCACTTTGATCTTTTGGTCTCCCAGCCCGAAGAACAGGGCCCGGCGAAACTCTTTGGAAAGCTCCCCAAAAGGAGCATCGAGATCGGCCTCGAAGTGATGTGCGAGGGCCTCGATGTGGAGTCGATTCCAGCCCTTCTTTTTCTTCGATCCCTTCGTCCAAAGCACCACCGCTTCTTCGTTGAGAGACTTCGTCCGATCCGGAACGATTAAAAAGGGATCGCAAAACGCTTCCGTTCCCAGCCCATGACAGACCTCGCAGGCTCCAAGGTGGGAGTTATAGGAGAAATGGCGCGCGCTTAGTGCCTCGAGCTCGAATCCGGTTTTTGGATTTCGAAAGCTGGTCGCAAAGGCCAACTCACTCCATCCAGAATCGCCCTTCTGCTGGGTGAGTGCCCGAACCTCCATTCCGCAGATGCGCAGCGCGATCTCGACGCTATCCGCCATGCGGCTGTCGATTCCTTTTTTGAGGACCAGGCGATCGACCACGATCTCAATCTTTCCTCCACTTTCGGGCCAGTGATCCAGGGCCTCCTCCAGTTCTAAAATTTCACCCCCGATTCGCACCCGCACAAATCCCTGTCGCTGGAGATCCTCAATCATCCCCTTGGCATCTCCCTCTGCCGAAAGCGGCGCCAGAATCATGAGCCGCGTTCCTTCCGCTCGCTCACAGAGACTGCGGACAATGTCACCAGTCGTCATCTTCTCCAGCCGCTCTCCCGTTTTCGGGTCATGGGGAGTCCCCGCTGCGGCATATAAAATACGGAGGAAATCGTGAATTTCGGTCACCGTAGCGATCGTCGAACGCGGATTGCCTCCTCCGCTTCGTTGTTCGATCGCAATCGCCGGACTCAGTCCCTCAATGGAATCGACTTCCGGTTTTTCCAGCTGATCGAGGAACTGTCGCGCATAAGTCGAGAGCGACTCCACGTAGCGACGCTGCCCCTCGGCATACAAGGTGTGAAAAGCCAACGAAGACTTCCCGCTCCCGCTGACCCCGGTCACCACCACCAACTTCTCCCGAGGGATATCGAGATCGATCCCCTTCAGGTTGTGTTGCCGTGCGCCTCTAATCCGAATCACTGTGGTAATGATACCGATGAAAAATTCGTCTGCCCATCGCAATTTCTCCATCGCCAAACGAATTCCAAAATGTTCAAAGACAATTGAGAACGCCCTGCCGTTAAGCCATTAACTACTTTCGTTCTGCTGCTCCGATCCTTACAGACCCATGGAATCCTTCCTTTCCTCTGCCTTCACTTCGGTGAAGATTTGCGGAATTACCCGCGAATCCGATGCAGACCTCGTTGCTGAGCTCGGCGTCGATGCCCTCGGCGTAAATTTTTGGCCCCAATCCCGTCGCTACTGTGACCCAGAAACGGCCAAATCGTTTCTCACTGCCGTCAAAGACCGAATTCTTCGCGTCGGCGTCTTCGTGAATAATTCCCGCCCTATGGGTGAGGAGCTCTTCCAAAACGGCTTGATCGATGTCGTGCAGCTTCACGGCGATGAAACTTTGGCAGACGTCCACCATTTCCTAAACCAAGGCATCCCGGTCATCCAAGCGGTCTCCGCAGAAAACCTTCCCGAGCACGAGCTTCCTTCCGAAAATTTCGCCCTCCTGATCGACACCCCAGCTGGTAAGGACTATGGCGGAACAGGGAGGACCTTCGATTGGGCCATCGCGAAAAGCTTCATCGAGCAGAACCCGGCGATTCCGGTCATCCTCGCCGGTGGAATTACTCCCGAGAACGCGGAGGATGCCATTTCGCAAGTGAGCCCAGCCGCGATCGATGTCGCATCAGGCGCAGAAGAATCTCCCGGTATGAAAGACTCGATGAAGGTTCGAGCCTTTCTTGACCTCCTTCACTCGTGAGGGCTCATAGTTCCAGGTGATCACCTAAAAAATCAGTCACTCCTCGGATTCCTCGGGATAATCTTGGACACGATAGAAGCGGATTCCTGAGGGCACAATCGCTTCCATATACGTTTCTGTCTTGCTCTGGGCAAGACGATCCTCGACTTCGACCCAATTCTGCAGATCGGTTGAGAAATAAATGTAATACTCCGTCCCCACATTCGCATTCCAGTCAAAACTGAGAGCTGAGTTTTCCTGATCCAAAACAAAATTTTGGATCACCGGATCCGCATTACCGGGCAAAGGGGGCGCGATTCCGTTGATGAACTTGGCATCATCAATTTCAAAGCCAGGAGTTCCACCATATTGGGCGGTGAAGTTTACTCGTGTGGGCCCTTGAGTCGGAACCGATCCCGCTGCTGATCGATAGCGGTCAATCCCGGTTACCTCATACTTGAGGACATCCGAACCGGGATCAGAAAGTTGGAGGGTATAAGTCGGCGAATCACCACCCCAGTTTGTCCCGATCACCCGCATGAGGTAAGTTTCCCCTGCAGTCAATCCGGGCAGGACATGCCCACCCCCATAACCTTCACCTTCCACAAAGGTGTCCCAAGTTGCAAATTCACCAGTCCCTTGAAGACGAAGGTTCACAGAAAGACCCAAGCCTGCATCAATGACTAAATTGAAAGCACGAGCCCCGGACTCTTGCACCTTGATGAAGAATTCCAGATACCAATCAGCTTCCCCTTGCACCAACTGCAGAAGATCACTACCAGCGAGCACGGAAGCTGCAGTCGTGGACCCAGGAGCAAATCCCGTCGTGGCCACCGGAGTGCCTACCGAATTCGACCACTTGGGAAGAGCCATCGAACTCTCCTCGAAGTCAGCATTTCCGAACTGATTGCCGTCTACGGACGGAACAAAGACACTGACTGGAACTGCAAACGACGGGTTGGATGCGTCATTGGACTGGAGATCAAGAAAAGCCTCAAAAGTCCCGTTCCCTCCATCCGCGTCGAACTGCACTTGAACAGTCCTACTTGCTCCGGGTGCGATGGTCAGAGGGAGGATGGTCGTGATCGAAAAATTCTCTGCCGATGCACCGGAAAACACCGAAGCGTCCGAAATCACCAGATCATTTGTTCCGCCCGTGTTTTCCACCACCACGCCCGCCACCTGCGCCGGAGGATCAGCCTCGAGGACCGCACCCAAGAAAGGTGGCTCGCTGGTGACGCTGATATTGGGATCATCAATGACGGCCTCCAGGGTGTTGATCATCACCCCATCAATGTCATAGCCCGGACTGGTCCCCCAAGTCGAAGTGAACACGACCGCACCCACGGAAGCGGTATCCGGGTTTCCTCCTTGGTAAAAATTCAAGCCCGTCTGACTGCTCGTAAAAGTGGTCCCGTCAGCGTCGGAAACTTCGACATCAAAAGTCGCCCCGGGAGTCCCCCAGCCACGACAAGTCACCCGCACCCGGTGCCAGGCCTCACCCGTCAGGGACCCCAGATTCGACAAATTGTTCCAACTGGTTGCCGAATCAAAAGCCGCCCAACCACCGTTCTGGTAGCGTAAGTTAATCGAGGCTCCATCGGCGATCACCGTTTCCGCGTTATTCACCATCAAATTAAACCGACGAGCTCCAAAATCCCGGATTCTCACAAAGAAATCGATCTCCACGTCCGCAGCCCCCCCCGCGATACCAACTCCGAGAACATCGCCAGAACCAGCAGCGGCTAAAGCAGCAAAGTTCGCCGATCCTTCGGCCCCTGTTCCCGCTGTCAAGGTTGCTTGCGACGCAGCATCCCAGTTTACTCCGAGGCTTCCACCTTCGAAGTCATCCGTCACGATTTCCAAGGCACTGCCAATTTGAAAGGCCACAAGAACGAGTAATTTAGAAATCCACTGTTTGATCATGATTTTTTCAAGATGCTTTTTTTAAGCTATTCAGTTTGAGTTCTCAATCAAGTTTCAAAACCTCCGTTAATTTCGACCTTTTAATGCGGCTCTGATCGCGCAGAGTCATTTCAAGTGATCGCTTCTTTTCCATGAATGCTCTTCTCATTTTCCTCGGCGGTGGTCTCGGCTCGCTGGCGCGATGGTCTCTGGCTCTTGGGGTCGACCGCCTTGCCGAGAAAACCTCCCTCCACCGCTTCCCCATCGGGATTTTCAGCTGCAACATCCTCGGGTGCTTTCTCATTGGATGCCTCTTTGGCTATTTCACTCATCGAAACGCCCCCGCCTGGGTCTTCCCCCTTATTGCCACTGGTTTTCTGGGAGGGTTTACAACCTTCTCGACCTTTGCTCAAAACGGACACGCGCTCTGGACTTCAGGACTGACCGGCGCTGCCCTCGCTAAATTAGTTGGCACCGTTGTTCTAGGCGTGATCTCAGTCTGGTCCGGTATCAAGCTCACTCACCCAGGTTAGTCACCGTCATGCAGTCTTCGCTCCTCTTCGACATCGGCGGCACGTGGATCAAGGCCGCCCTTGCTCAGAACGGGCAGAGTCCTTCCGAGACCATTAAAACCCCCAGCCCGCTTCGGGGAGAGCCCTCCTCGCGGAAACTCGCGAACGTTCTCCTCGATCTCGCAGATCAGCTGAACGTAAGCCCAGATTCGGTCGCCATTTCGACCGCCGGAATTATCAACGAGCAGAGCACTGGCATGAAATGCTGCTCGCCTCATCTTCTCGAACTCATGGATGACACTTGGGTGAGGACACTTGAAGAAAAATTCCAATGCCCCATCACTCTCGCCAATGATGCCGACTGCGCGCTCATTGGCGCAGCTCAGTCCGGGTTCCTTTCCGGTCAGAAGACGATTGGTCTTATGGTCATCGGAACCGGCCTGGGATTCTGCGTCTGGAGAAACGGACGCCGTTGGCGACCTCACCGGAACTACACCCTGCTCTGTGCAATCGAAACCGAAGACGCAAATTTCGATACCCTCGCCAGTGCCACTCGACTCGCAGCGAACTCGAATGCCAACGACCTCTGCGAAGTCCTCAACTCCGAAAATTTCTCAGAAGCCCGCGAGCGCTATTTTTCCACCCTCGCAAGCATCACCCGGACTGCTGCCACGCTCTATCGGCTCGACGAAGTCGCGATCTCAGGCGGCTTAGTCGATGCCGCTCTTTCAGCTGACTTTGATCTCTCCGGAACTCTGTCCCGACACCTCGGGGAACACGACTTTAAGATTCGCACCTTCCAGGACGGCAACCGGCTTCAAATTCTCGGAACGCAAGCGCTCGCCGAAGGAGAATCCATTGCGACCAAATATCGCTTTGAAGAAAGCTTCGAAAATCTGCCGACCGAGCAGGCCTATGATCTCGATCTCCAACTTCAGGACCTGAGTGCAACCGAACTCGTCTCCACCTTTCTCGAAGCAGAACAAACCGCCGGCCAGGCGCTCCTCGAACACAACAACCAGCTCGCTGAAGCAGCAGAATCAATAGCTGCTCGGCTTCAGCAAGGTGGCCGTCTCATCTACATCGGTGCTGGCAGCAGTGGACGAATCGCCGCCCTCGATGCCGTCGAGCTCCCCTGCACTTATGGTCTGGAAGATCACCGCGCGATTAGCCTGATCGCCGGAGGCCTTGCCGATGCTGCGATTGAGATCGAGACCCGCGGAGAAGAAGACGCGAGTGCCGTTCCTGAGATGCTTCTCCTCAACCTGCAGGAAAACGACATCGTTCTCGGAATTTCCGCCAGCGCTTCGGCCTACTACGTGCGCTCCGCCTTGGCTTACGCTCGAAGTCAAAGCGCTCTCACCATTTTAATCTCTGCGACAAAGCCCGAGAAAACATTCTTCGATCAACATCTCCCGCTTTGGAGCGGAGGAGAAGTCGTGAGCGGCTCCACTCGCATGAAAGCAGGCACCGCGACCAAGAAAATCCTGAACACTCTCACCTCCACCGCGATGATTCTTAACGGCAAGGTCAACGGCACCGAAATGATCGATCTAGCCTGCCTGAATGAAAAACTGATTTCCCGTGCGACCTCGATTCTGTCACAAAGCTTCTCGCTTTCTCATGAGGACGCACTTGCTCTCTTGAAAGAGCACCGGTTTCGACTCGCCGACGCCATTCACGCACACAAACACTCATGACTCCTCTCGCCACCGTTTCTCTTTCGTCTCTTGATTGGGCGATCGTTTTCGTCTTCTTCGCCATTGCTATCGCCATTGGCATCTGGACCTCAAAAAAGGCCGGCCGAAGCGAAACCGACTTCTTCCTTGGCGGACGAAACATGCCCTGGTGGCTCCTCGGCTTTTCCATGGTCGCCACCACCTTCGCCACCGATACGCCCAATCTTGTTACCGATATCGTCAGAAAGGATGGAGTCGCCGGAAACTGGCAGTGGTGGGCCTTTCTCCTCACCGGGATGCTGACCGTCTTCATCTACGCCAAGCTCTGGCGCCGCAGTGGAGTCGCGACCGATTTGGAATTCTACGAACTCCGCTACTCCGGAAAACCTGCGGCCTTTCTTCGCGGTTTCCGCGCTCTCTATCTCGGAGTTGTTTTCAACATCATGGTCATGGCCACAGTCTCTCTGGCCGCCATCAAAATCGGAGGGATTATGCTCGGCCTCGAACCCTGGGAATGCCTCCTCTACTCCGCTTTAGTCACTCTGATATTTTCCTGCCTCGGCGGATTGCGTGGCGTCCTTCTCACCGACTTTATCCTCTTCCTTATGGCCATGGTCGGCTCCGTTGCTGCCGCCTACTTTGCACTGGGACACGACGCGGTTGGTGGCATGGGCGGTCTTCTCGAGAAGTTTGAAAGCAAAGGCCTCAGTGAAAAACTCCGCATCTTTCCCTCCCCCGATGACCCCTCGGTCTTTGTCGGACTCTTCATCATCCCGCTCGCCGTGCAATGGTGGAGCGTCTGGTATCCCGGTGCTGAACCCGGAGGCGGCGGCTACCTCGCCCAACGCATGCTAGCCGCCAAGAATGAAAACCATGCTCTTGGAGCCACTCTCTTTTTTAACGTGGCCCACTACGCCATCCGCCCTTGGCCTTGGATCATCGTCGCGCTCTGCTCCCTGCTCGTTTTTCCCGATCTCGCTTCGATGGAAAAAGCCTTCCCGGACGCCCAAAAAGTGGAAGAAGACTCGGCTTACTCCGCGATGCTGACCTTCCTCCCCGCCGGCTGGCTTGGACTGGTGCTGACCTCGCTCATCGCCGCTTACATGTCCACCATTTCGACTCACCTCAACTGGGGTTCCTCCTACGTTGTCAATGATTTCTACGCCCGCTTCATCAAGCCAGAGGCCTCCTCGAAGGAACTCGTCTGGGTGGGCCGGTTATCCACCGTGGTCATGATGATCCTCGCCGGGGTCATCGCGCTCATGATGAAGGATGCTTTGACCAGTTTCCGGATCATCCTCCAGATCGGAGCCGGCACCGGACTTCTCTTTATCCTCCGTTGGTTCTGGTGGCGCATAAATGCCTGGTCGGAAATTACCGCGATGACGGTTTCTTTCCTCATCGCCATCATTCTTGCCGGAAATGATGACCTCGCCGGACATCACAAGCTGATCATTGGCGTCGCCGTCACCACGGTGAGCTGGATCGTAGTGACTCTCCTCACCCGCCCCGATCATCACGCCACGCTGCGCAATTTCATCGAAGTCACCAACCCCGGGGGCAAAGGCTGGAAAAAGGTTCATGAGGCCGCAGAGGCCGAAGGTTCCCCGATCACACCCAAAGACTCTTCGGTCAATCTCCCGCGCGGCATCCTCTGCATGGTCTTTGGCTGCTTCGCCATCTACGGATTCCTTTTTGCCACCGGCTACTTTCTCTACCGAGAATACACCACCGCCATCACCTTAAGCCTTCTTTCCGCGATTGGATTTGGCGTACTTTACCTCAATATTCAAAGAAAGTAGCCCGGTGACTCCCCCAGCTGACCGCTTCACTTGCTGGGTCCGCTTCATTTGCGGCTTTCTCTTTTTTAGCATCGTGATCGCAGTTCTCCTTCTGCGCGTGATGATGAAAGTCCTCCACAAAGAATTTCTCCTCTACGGAGTGTTCTGGTTGATCTCAACGCTCGCCTCCAGCTACTACCTCGCCTGCTAGGGCGATGCGGGCTGGTATCGACTCATCGATTTACTCAAATCATCTCTGCGACGATTCCTAAACTGGTTCTAATTCCCTCGTCATTTTCCGGTGCCGAATCCCAATCTCTTCGAATTCCGGACCTTGGCATTGGAAGCCCAGTTTTTTGTAGAATCCAATGACATTTTTTCGCGCATGGATTTCAACTTCAGCAACACCTTCCTCGCCCAGCAACTTCAGAAGTTGAGCCATCATCAACCAGCCAAAGTGTTGGCCCTGATATTCCGAAGCAATCGCAACTTGCCGAATCTTCACAGCTTTACCGGATAATTCACGCACCACGCATACCCCAACCCATATTTCGCCTAAACGCATCCCAAAATGACGTTCCAGCTGCTCCCATTTAAGATCATCAACACTCCAAGTAAGGCCCAGCGGAACTCGGAGTTCTCGGAATCTCAAATTGAGAAGATCCCGATAGGCTTCTTGCTCCGTCGTCACCTCCACAAGCGTATGTGTTTCGTCGTGCTCCATGAAGACACCTGATAATCCAAGCTTCATGACCCCACCCTTATTCTCAATTCCCCTCCTTGTCGAACCCTCAGGGAAAGCCTAGCGTGGACTTCACTCCCCATCATTTTGCGATGAAATCACTCCCCCTTCTTCTCACCCTGATCTTCCCTCTACAGGCCGATCTCGTCGCGCACTACGCACTGGATGAAACCAGTGGCTCGACCACCGTCACTGATTCCATCGGACTCAACAATGGCACCCTCATCGGCACGAGTTCCGCAACGAAAGGACTTTCCGCCCCTTTCGGAACGGCCTACGACTTTCCCTTGCGCTCGGGTTTTAAAATCGACCCTACTCCCGCAGTGCAACCCACCGACCAGTTTACCATAAGTTTCTGGTTTCGGCCCACCACGCTCAACGACTTCGATCGCTTCTTTGAAACCCTCTCCGGCACAGGAAACGATGGCAGCGGAATCCGCATCGACCTCGGAAGCTCGCCGGGAAACAAGCTTCGCGTTCTCTTGCGCGATGGAAATGGAGCCACCAACACCAACATCACCCACCCTCAAGTTCTGAGAACGGGAAACTGGTATTTTTTCGCACTGCGATACGATTCTATCAACAGCTCTTGCAAGGTCACCGTCTTACAAGACACCGGAGAAAACATCACCAGCTCCACCGTCAACTCCGCGACTTCCACCACGACCTCACTTGGAACAGCCGCGATTCCTCATGCCACCGGTGTTTTCATCGCCGCCGATGATTCCAATGCTTCTGGAAACAATGACTTCGGAGGCGCGATGGATGACCTCGCAATCTTCCAGACGGGAGATGCTTTTGGCGTTCTCACCGATGCCGAAGTTGCGGAAGTTCACAACAACGGAGCCCTGGCCTTTGATCCACCCGAACCACCTCCCACGATCAATTTTTTCACGACCACTGATTCCTCCGTCACTTCCGGAGAAACCGTCACCTTGGGCTGGAGTGTCTCAAATGCCGATGACATTAAAATCACTCCCGGAATCGGAACGGTCAACGCCACGGGAAGTTCCAGCTTCACCGCCTCCTTGAGTGAAATCTACACCCTGACCGCGTCCAATGCCGATGGCACCGTGAGCCAGAATCTACAAATCACCGTCGATGGCCTACTCCTCCCTCCGCAGATGAGCGAGTTCGTGGCAGACAACACCAACTTCGATGACGGCGACGGCAACTCACCGGACTGGATCGAAATTCACAACCGCAATCTCTCCACCATTGATCTCAGTGGTTATTTCCTCACCGACGAAAGCAGCAACTTGCAGAAGTGGGCCTTCCCCAGCGGAACCTCTCTGGCCGGGGGAGAATATCGTGTAATTTTTGCTTCCGGCACGAACACCCCGGACTCAGCCGGACACCTCCATACGAATTTCAGCCTCAAATCCGGCGGCGAATATCTCGCGCTCGTGGCCCCCAATGGAACGATCATCCAACAATTCGCCCCAACCTTCCCCGCTCAAAAAGCGAATACCAGTTACTCTTCTTCCGGATTCCTCTCCCAACCCACACCCGGAGTGGAAAACATCGGAACCGGGCAGCAAGGATTTGTGAAAGACACTTCATTTAGTGTCGACCGCGGTCACTACAAGGCTCCCTTCGACGTGGCGATCACAACTGCAACCGTCGGGGCTCAGATTTATTTCACCACGGATGGGACGGAACCCACTCCGACCAATGGAACGCTTTACACCGCTCCGCTGAACATCACCACGACAACGGTCCTTCGCGCCGCCGCATTCAAAGATAATTTCATTCCGACGAATACCGACACCCAAAGCTATCTCTTCCTGAGCGATATCATCCATCAGTCCAACACCCCGCCCAACACCACCACGACTTGGGCGGGGAGAATTGCAGACTATGAAATGGATCCAAATATCGTCACCGACCCCGCCTACTCCTCCGAGATCATTCCCGCCCTTGAAAAGTATCCCTCTCTCTCGCTCACTATAGACCCGGATGACTTCTATGGCCCCCAAGGGATCTATCAGAACCCTCAAAGCAGCGGTCCCAACTGGGAGCGCGCAGTTTCCGCAGAGCTCATTGCACACAACGGTTCGGAAGCAGGGTTCCAAATTGATGCCGGAATTCGAATCCAGGGCGGAAGCAGCCGAAACCCGGATACGCCGAAGCACAGCATGAGTCTTCGTTTTCGCAACGATTACGGTGCGGGAAAACTTCGCTATCCTCTTTTCCGTGACAGTCCCGGCGGGAGAAATGCGATCGATCAATTCGACACACTCCAGCTACGGTCCGGCTACAACTACGGATGGAGCCATCGCCATTTCTGGCAAGCCAACAAAGCCCAGTATGCCCGTGACCAGTTCACCAATGACCTCTTCCTCGCCCTCGATAACAAGGGCGTCCACGGGCGCTGGCTTCATCTCTACATCAATGGAATCTACTGGGGTATCTACCACATCCACGAACGTCCGGATCAGGATTTCATGGAAGCCTACTTCGGAGGCGATGACTCCGATTACGACGCCATCAACTCCGGGCAGGCCACTTCGGGAACAACAGCTGCATTCAATGCCATGACCGATGTCGCAGAAGGGAACATCGCTTCGACTTCTGTTTACGAGACGATGAAGAGCCACCTCGATATCGAATCCTTCATCGACTACATGCTCATCAATTTCTATCTCGGAAACAGCGATTGGGACGGGCACAACTGGCGTGCCGCTGGAACTGGCCCCACTGGAGTGCCTTTTCACTTTGTCCCCTGGGATACCGAATTTGCCATTTCTCCCCCACGAAATGCCAGCTCTACCATTAGCGACGCACTAGGCATCAACGTCACCTCCAAAAACTCAAACAACCGCCCTACCGGTATTCACCAAGACCTGACCAAGAATGCGGAATACCGTCTCGCTTTCGCCGATGCCGCGCATGCTGCCTTCTTCAATGACGGCCCTCTTTCAGGATCCGGAGCAGAGGCGATTTGGCGTCGGCGCTCTGATGAAATGAGCCTCGCCATCGTTGCCGAATCCGCACGCTGGGGCGACTACCGCCGCGATGTCCAGGCCGCCGGTGGATGGAGTTCCTCGGACTTCGATCTCTACACGCGTGACGACCACTACTATCCCATTCAGGATTACATCATCGACACCTACCTTCAGCAGCGACCTGCCGTCTTCCTCAATCAACTCCGCGCCAGAAACCTGTATCCTGATGTCGACGCTCCGGTTTATTCTCGAAATGGAAACACCCTAACGATGACCAACCCCAACTCCGACGGCACCATTTTCTACACAACCGATGGCTCTGATCCAAGGGACCCCGGATCTCAAACCTACACCAGACCGCTCTCACTTCCTTCAAGTGCAACCTACAATTCCCGCGTGCAGAAAAATGGCGAGTGGTCCGCGCTCCAATCCCTCGATATTCTCACCGGCACCCTTGCGGATGCCACCAACCTGATTATTTCTGAAATCTACTACAACGAGCCTGGTTCCCTCGAAACCAACGAGTTCATCGAGCTCACCAACACCTCGGATGTCGTGATCAATCTGAGCAACGTCAGCTTCTCCGCCGGACTTACTTATAGCTTCCCGGTAGGAACCACTCTCAATCCCGGCGCTCAACTTGTTTTATTCACCACCCAATATGAAGGCAGCCTCGATAATGCTGGGGAAATCCTCACCCTCAATGATGCTTCTGGCGCCATCATCGAAAATTTTACCTACAATGACGCAGGAGCTTGGCCCGATGCCGCTGATGGCGAGGGCTTTAGCCTCGTCCGCATCAATCAGCTCAATCCCAATGACCCCGCCAGTTGGCGTCCCTCGGTGACTCTTGGTGGGAACCCCGGTTCCACTGACTCTTCCACCTTCTCTGGCGGCGATCTCCTCGAATACGCCCTCCAAGGCAACACTCTCACCTTCGCTCCTAAGCTCGAAACTCTCATCGTCCCGCGTAACCTTGCTGCTGACGACATCCTGGTGACCCCTCAAGTCTCAAGCGATCTCTCGAGCTGGACCGACCTCCGTAACATGGAATCGGAATCACTTCCGCAAAACGGCTTCACGCAGCAAAGCTACGATATCTCCCCCGCAACTTTGCAACGCTTCATCCGTCTCAAGGTGACTCTCCGGTAAGACTCCCTAGCGAGTCTTCAGTCCCTCCCCCTACTTGGACCTTCGTTTTTTATACCGATCCAACTTCACCATCAGGTCTGTAGCATTCAGACTCGGGCCATGCCACTCGCAGCCAGTGTTCTCATCGACGGTCCTTCGGAGCTTGTCTTTGACTACGCCGTTCCAGACGGGCTCCCCGTCGTCCCCGGCTGCCGCGTGCGCATTCCGCTTCGCAACCGACCCGCTGTCGGCACCGTTCTTCGGGTGGCCGAGGCTCCCCAAAGCGACTTTCCTCTTCGCTACCTCACCGATCTTGTCGACCCCGAACCGCTCGTCACTCCTGAGCTTCTGAAACTCGCCGAGTGGATCTCGAATTACTACGGTACCCCGCTCGAACAAGTGATGCGCTCGCTTCTTCCTGGATCCGTGCGAGGAGAAAAAGGCTCTGCCAAAACCGCGCGTGCTGCCGTTCTGGATAAAGCTCCTTCCGAAGAGGAATTCACCACCCTCGCGAAGCGCGCCAAGCGGCAACACACCATTCTCACGCTCCTTCAGGGAGCCAGTGCGCCCATCCCCATTTCCCAACTCGGCGGTTCCTCGGCCTCCGCTTCGCTGAAAGCGCTCGCCGCAAAAGGCTTCGTCAAAATGGTCGATCTCCAAGTCCGACGCGATCCCGACGCCGGAGAAACCTTCGTCCCCACCGAGCCCCTCAAGCTCAATGTTGAGCAGGCCGTCGCACTCGACTTCATTTCAAATTCACTCGAAACGGAAAAACCTGACCCTCTTCTCCTCCTCGGCATCACCGGATCGGGAAAAACTGAAGTCTATCTGCAGGCAACACGCAAAGCCCTCGATCTTGGTAAAAACGTCATCGTTCTCCTTCCGGAAATCTCGTTGGCTCCCCAGACCGTTCGTCGTTTCAAGGCTCGCTTCTCTGATATCGATGACCAAATTGCGGTGCAACACTCCAATCTTTCCCAAGGAGAACGCTTCGATGAATGGCACCGAATCCGGAATGGAAAAGCCCGCATCATCATCGGCGCCCGCTCCGCCATCTTTGCTCCTATACGTGACCTTGGCCTTATCATCGTCGATGAGGAACACGAGCCCGCCTACAAACAGGAAAATGTTCCCAAGTATCATGCCCGCGATCTCGCGGTCGTGCGCTGCCGACTCGAGGGCTGCGCGGTTGTGCTTGGCTCGGCCACACCCTCGATGGAGACCTTTTACAACACGGAATCCGGTAAATATAAGATCGTCCGCCTCACCAAACGGGCCGATGGCGCCACCCTTCCTCTCACTCGCGTCGTGGACATGCGGATCGAATCGCGAAAACAAAAAGGCCGAGACGCCATCCTCTCCGACCAACTCCGCACCGCCATCGATCAACGCCTCGAAAAAAATGAGCAAGTCATCCTCTTCCTCAACCGCCGCGGCTTCGCCCGCTCCCTTCAATGTCCGCCCTGCGGTCATGTCATCGAGTGCAATCACTGCGCCATCCCTCTCACCTACCACCGCTCGGAGGAACGACTCGTCTGTCACGTTTGTGGTCACCAAGCCATCGTCCCCAAGCTCTGCCCCGAATGCCGCGATCCCGCCATCCGCTTCCAAGGCTACGGAACTGAAAAAGCCGAGATGATCCTCAACAAAATTTTCAAAGGCACAAAGATCGCGCGACTCGATACCGATACCACCCGCAAGAAAAACGCCCTTCGCAATACCCTCCGCGACTTCCGCGCGAAGAAGATCAATATTCTCCTCGGCACCCAAATGATCGCCAAAGGGCTCGACTTTCCCAATGTCACCCTCGTCGGCGTCCTCAATGCCGACCTCTCCCTTTACGCTCCCGACTTCCGCGCAGGCGAGCGCACTTTCCAACTCCTCACTCAAGTCGCTGGCCGCGCCGGACGTGGAGAAATGGCGGGCGAAGTCATCATCCAAACCTCCACGCCCCACAGCCCTTCAATCCAATTCGCAAGGCATCACGACTTCGATGGTTTCGTCTCTCAGGAACTGGAAATGCGCCAAGCCTTCTCCTACCCACCTTTCACCCACCTCGCACTCCTGCTGGCACGATCCAGCCACGAGCGCCGCGCCGAATTCACCCTTGAGACCCTCCACCTCAAGCTCAAAGAAAACCTTCCCGAAGGTATCATCCTCGGAGACCCCATCCCCTCACCCCTCATCAAATCCCACTCCCAATTCCGCTTCCAACTCCTCCTCCGTGGCTCAAATGCAAGAGTCCTTTCCCGCCACCTCAAAACCGTCCTCGACGCCACCCCCACCCCGGAAGACGTCATTGTCACTAGCGATCTCGACGCTTACGATCTCGGATAAGTTAACAATTCCATAAAACTACACCCGGGCTCGATCGGTCGCTTTGTCAATAAAAGGAGTCTTCCTCGCAAATGGAAGGTCGCTTCTCACCCCCCCCGTGTTATTGACACCTCGCTCGATCCCTATCGGGCAGTTCAAGGAGTCAAAAACTACCGACCTCGGTGATGGAAAGATCCTCCGTTGATCCCCTTCCCACGCTACCCGGCGCCCTTGTTCACCTTGTCCTTGCAGGGCTTCTTTAAGAACTCCTTCTTGCACTCACGGGGCATCCCTTCACTGGGTGAGTCGGCACGCCCCGTCGATTGAGGCGGGGTCCGAAGTCTTTCCAGGTCATTGAGTGCACTGTTTCATGCTTCAACGCCGGCTGCTCCAAGGAAAGCGATGAAATCGTCTGGTTAACCGATCTCGAAAAGGATCTCGAAAAGGATCTCGAAAAAAACCGTCACCGGTTCAGCAAAATAATCCTCAAGAAAGATTCACCGTTCACATCACGGCACTGAGCAAAATATCCCGCTCCCTGACGACAAAAACGATCTCCCTTCCGCTCTCTCCGCTCTAGGCGCGACTTTACCAAATCTAAACTCGCCCAAAGGCTCTTTTGCCTGCTTTCCTAAGGAATGACTTCAATTCTCCTCGTCGAAGATGAAATTGCCATCGCGGACACCTTGGTTTACGCGTTGCAGACCGAGAATTTCCACGTTCGTCATGCCACCACAGGTCAGGAGGGCCTTGATCAGCATCAGAATCAACCCGCGGACTTCATTGTGCTCGATGTCGGCCTACCCGACATCCTTGGTTTCGACGTCTGCCGCACCATTCGCGAAACCTCAAACGTCCCCATCCTTTTTCTCACCGCACGGGATTCCGAGATCGATCAAGTCCTCGGACTCGAACTGGGAGCGGATGACTACGTTACCAAGCCCTTTTCCCCTCGCGCGGTAGTCGCCCGTATTCGAGCCATCATGCGCCGCGGTTCTACTCTCGATCCCGTCTGCTCCGACCTCCTCCATCACGACTCCGGCGCCATGAAAATCACTTGCCTCGGTGCCGTTCTCGATCTCACTGCTCACGAATACAAACTCCTTGCCATCCTCCTCGCTCAACCCGGCCGGGTCTTCACCCGTGAGCAACTTCTGGAGCAAGCCTGGGATGACCCCGGATCAGCAATGGACCGAACAATCGACGCTCATATCAAGACTCTTCGCTCCAAGCTCAGAGATCATTCCGAAAAGGCTGCCAAAACAATTCAAACCCGCCGTGGCCTTGGCTACGCTCTCGTCCTGTAGTGTTTGGGATTTCCTCAACTCGCAACTAGAATTGCAAGCCATGCGCCTGACCCGTGTTGTCCTCTTCTTTGTAGCCTTCATTCTGGCCCTCGGATTCTACCGTTTGGTGGACTACCTTCTCGCGGACCTCGAGTATCAGACCTTTCAAGCGACCGAAGAATCCATGGTCGATTCTGCCAACCTCCTCGCATCCCATGTCGAAAAAAACTGGGACGACAACCCGGTAGCCACCCTCGACGATTTTTTCAGGGATGCTGACAAGCGACTCTTCAAAGCCACTATTTACAAGGAGATCAAAACAACCGTTGGCCTCGACGCCTATCTCACGGATCACAATGGAATCATACTCTATCACTCGGAGAACCCGGATAAGGTCGGCCAGGATTACGCCAGATGGCATGACGTAAAACGCACACTGGAGGGAACCTACGGGACGCGTTCTTCTCGAGAAGACGAAGACGACCCGAACAGCTCGGTCATGTTTGTTGGCGCTCCCATTCGCCAGAATGGCGAAATTGTGGGAAGCCTGACGGTTTACAAGGCCCAGTCCGACGTTCTTCCCTTTGTTCAAAGTCGGCGTGATCAGATCATCCAATCCGTCGTCCTGATCGGACTGGGCATTCTCGCGCTCATCGCAGCGGTGTTTGTCTGGCTTTTCCGTCCCGTTGGCCAGCTAACCGACTATGCCCGAGCGATCACCCGGGGCGAGCGGCTTTCAAAACCCAGCGTCGGTCTTGGGCGGGAAGTCAACACCCTTGCCAACGCCCTTCATGACATGCGGGAATCCCTCGAAAACCGCGAGCACGCTGATCAATACATCCAAAACCTGACGCACGAGCTCAAGTCTCCCCTCGCCGCCATCCAGGGCGCGGCCGAACTTCTTCGCGAGGAGATGCCACTTGAGGACCGGAGTCATTTTCTCGAGAACATTCGAAACCAAACCGCACGCTGCGAACGTCTCACCCACCGCCTCCTCGAGCTCTCCGCAGTCGAAGCCCAATCCCATCTTGAGCAAGCTCATGAATTCGATTTCACTGCCCGCTGCCAAAAGAGCATCGAGGTAATGACTCCTCTCGCCGAGACACATCAGGTCACATTCGAAACCGATTTCCCGCCACAGCAACCCTACTTAGGAAACGAACTCCTCATCGGATCTGCGCTCAATCACCTCTTGGAAAATGCGATCCAGTTTTCACCCGAAGGAGGAACGGTTGCCTTTCAATTCCAAGCCGGAAAAAACGACCTTCTTTTGCGCATTCGCGACCACGGCCCAGGCATTCCCAACTTCGCGGCCAAGCGCGCCTTTGATCGCTTCTACTCCTTCCGTCCCGGTGCGCGGGAACAAGGAAAGGGGAACGGTCTCGGGCTTGCCTTCGTCAAGGAAGTGATCGGGCTTCATCACGGTTCCGTCTCACTTGAGACCCACTCCGATGGGGGAGCAGAGGCCACCCTCACCTTCCCGCTCTCCGGAAAGGAAAGGAGCTGATTTTTCGCTGAATCTTCACATTCAGATCATCATCGCTTCACACAAGCCCGCCACGCTTGGGCAATGATCATTCTACGCACCGCTGATCTGGCACTCATCGCGGCAATCACTTGCCTCATCTGCGCCCTGAAATCCCAAAACCCAGACAGACCTGCGGCTCAACCCATCAAAATCCAACCCGCTTCCTGGCACGAAACTGCCCCCGTGGAACAAGCTGAACCCTCCCCAGTCACTGGCTGGTTCTAACCCTACAAAATGCGGCAACGTCTCACCAAACTTCTCCGGGGGAACCCAGAGGACTTGCAGGAATGGATCGAGGACCCCGGTTCGGAATCCCTCTTCATCTGTCTCACCATCATTCTCATCGGCTTTGGCGCTTATGGATTCACCGTCGGGCTTTGGCGGGACCCCATCATGGGATGTTACGTCGCCCTCAAGATGCCGTTCCTCATTTTTACCACCCTCGCCTTCAACGGGTTTCTCAACGGTATCCTCGGCATACTTCTCGGGAGTGGACTTGGCTTTCGGCAATCCATCCTCGCCCAACTCATTAGCTTCACCATCGCCGCCCTTATTCTCGGCTCCCTCTCACCCATCCTCTTTTTCACCGCCCTTACTTCGCCTGAGCCCGACCCCACGGTGCACACTATTTCCTATGCCAGTTTCCTAAGTGTCCACACCATCCTCATCGGCATCGCCGGAGTTTTCGCAAACGTCCATCTGGCCCGACTTCTCATTGCTTTTGCCCGCTCGAAAGCGGCAGCGGCAATCACTTTCATTGCCTGGCTGGGTGGCAATGCCTTCCTCGGAACTCAACTCGCCTGGCTCATGCGGCCCTTTCTCGGCAGTCCGAATATCGACATTCAGTTTGTTCGGCCGGATGCCTTCGAGAGCAACTTCTACGAAACCGCCTGGTATGCCCTCCGGAGATTCTCGGGAGGTCACCCCCTCGAACTCCTCGCTCTCCTCGCGGTAATCACGATCATACTCATCCTCCCATTGATCAAAACCTTCGAGGGTTCGCGCCGCCCCTCCCAAGCTCCGGGAAAGAATCGTTCATCCTGATAACCGCCGATAACCCGGCCTTCGTTCTTTTTGTCCTAACAAGCAGGTTCCGGTGTCTCCTTACTCCTCTGATCAAACTTTTTACCAACCTCAAACCTAACCGTTAAATTAGCCATGAATGACCAAAGTTCTAAGCCACCCGAGCTCAACCCTGATCCTACCAAGGCCAAACCACTTCCGCAAAATGCAGGAGTCAGCGCAGTCTTCGAATGCCTCCTTAAGCATCCTCACTCCCTCATCAACACCATTCGCCAAAGCGAGAACCCGCGCCTTCTGGTTGGGAAGCTCATTCTTCTCGCCTCTGGAGGCTTTCTTATCTTTGGGTTCACCCTCGGAAGCTTCTCCTTTCAAAATCAACTTTGGGCCGCTCCACTGAAGACCATCCTTGGTCTCACCATTGCAACTCTGATCTGCCTTCCCAGCCTGTGCATCTTTTCCGCACTCACCGGAACGAGTTTGAGCATCAAAGAGATCGGGCAAGGAATGGCCGGCGCTCTCGCCCTTATCGCCGCCCTCCTTCTCGGATTTACCCCCGTGCTTTGGGTCTTTTCACAGTCAACCGATTCTGAGCCCTTCTTTGGCTTTCTGGTCCTCATTGCCTGGCTCATCGCGGTCTTCTTCGGCACCGGACTTCTTTTAAAAATGCTCGATCACACGGGAACGAAAAAGAAAGCCCCCCTTCGCATCTGGATCGGAATCTTCCTCCTCGTTAGCCTGCAAATGTCCACCACCCTCCGTCCCATCATCGGCACCTCCGACAGCCTCTTCACCAACGAAAAGCGCTTCTTCATCGAACACTGGGGCATGGAAATGACAAACCGGAAATAATCCTGACCCAGACAATAAACGAATCCAGACCGATGGGAGGGGCTCTTTAAAAAGAGCCAATCCTCGGATCTCTCGATAAAAAAGACCGCAGGCGAACCTACGGTCTTTTCATGAATCGGCTGAGTTTCGACAGATCGTTTAGTCTGTGTAAGCAGGAACTCCGTGCTCGGCAACATCAAGACCTTCATACTCCTCCTCTTCGCTAACGCGGATACCGCAGAGAGCCTTACCGGCGATGCAAAGGATGAACGAGAAGACAAAAGCAAAGATGTAAACTGATGCGATGCCGATGATTTGTGAGACAAGGCTGAACTCACCAGGCTCTCCCGTATGGAAGAAGACGAGGGAGATGGTGCCCCAAATTCCCACGACACCGTGAACGGAGATCGCTCCGACAGGATCATCAATCTTGATCTTATCGAGGAAGAGGATTGAGAAGACTACGATCACTCCGCCAACGGCACCCATGATCACCGCTCCCCAGGGGCCCACAACATCGGCACCAGCGGTGATTGAAACGAGACCGGCCAAGAGGCCGTTGAGAGCCATCGAAAGATCCGGCTTTTTGAGAACAATCATGGCCGTGGCAATCGAAGCAACGGCACCAGCGGCGGCAGCGAGGGCTGTGGTGGTAAAGACAAGACCAAGAGGCCCGGGAGCAGCTGAAAGAACGGAACCTCCGTTGAAACCAAACCAACCGAAGAAGAGGAGGAATACCCCAACTGCCGCAAGAGGCATGCTGTGGCCAAGAATAGGCTTAATTCCTTCTGCAGTATACTTACCTTTGCGAGGACCGAGAACGATGACAGCTGCTAGGGCAGCAGCGCCACCGAATCCATGAACAACAGTAGAACCAGCAAAGTCCTTAAACGCAGTCCCATCTTCACCTCCGAGAGAGGAAAGGAAACCACCACCCCAGTGCCATGAACCGGCGACAGTGTATCCCACAGCAACAAGAATCAGGGAATATACCATGAAAAACCCAAGCTTAATACGCTCGGCTACGGCACCGGACACAATCGTTGCGGCAGTGGCAGCAAACATCGCCTGGAAAATGAAATCGCCATATGCAGTCATCGCGAGACCTACCCCCCCGTAAGCGAAAGTATCGTTCTCTCCACCGGTCAAACCACTGATCGGCCCGTTAATCCCCAGAATCCCTGGAATCTGCCAGCTGTCGACAGGATAGTGGGTGTTGAATCCCATGGCAGCATAGGTCAACAGACCGATGCTGATAATCCAGACGTTTTTAAAGAGGATATTAACGGTGTTCTTCTTCTGGGTAAGACCAGACTCAAGGGTCGCAAATCCAAGGTGCATGATGAAGACCATTGCAGCTGCGATTACGGTCCAGAGCATTGAAGTGGTAAAGAAATCGAAAGCATAGGCGGTATCACCTTGCCCTGCGAGGAGTTCTTCATAACCGGCTTTAGTTTCATCCACGGCTTCGGCATCGTCACCAAACGCAGTTGCGATCATCGCAAAAGGTATTGTGAGCCAGAGGAGTGGTCTTTTCGTATGTGGGATCATTCTTTTCTATTATTTTGGGTTGAATCCGATGGCACTCAGCAACGGGCATGCCACAGATCATGAGTCAAATTCATGGTTGGCATGAATGATGCTTCATTGTGCGCCGAGTCCCTAATTTCTGGACCACCACGTTTGATATTAATTATGAAAACACACTCCAAATCCCTCTGGGCACTTCTCCTGACCTTTTTGATGTCAGCAGGAATGCTCATGGCTGAAGAAGAAGCTACTCCAGCGTTTGACAGTGGCACTACTGCCTGGATGTTGACCGCTACGGTCCTTGTCCTCCTCATGACCCTTCCCGGACTCGCTCTTTTCTACGGCGGCTTGGTTCGCGCAAAGAACGTCCTCTCGGTGCTCATGCACTGTTATGCCATTGCGGCAATGGCCTCGGTCCTCTGGGCGGTTGGTCTCTACAGCCTCGCCTTCGATCACCAGGAAGGTGGCAAATGGCTTGGTGGATTCGGAAAGTTCTTTCTCAAGGGAGTGGGACTGGATTCTGATGCCGGTGGTTTCCCGGAAACGATTATGGTCATGTTCCAGATGACTTTTGCGATCATCACTCCCGGCCTGATCGTGGGAGCTTTTGTGGAGCGCATGAAGTTTGTCGCCGTCATGGTCTTCTCAGGTCTCTGGCTCGTTCTTGTCTACGCGCCTGCGGTTTACTGGGTGTGGGGCGGCGGAATCATGTTCCAGTGGGGAACCATTGATCTTGCCGGAGGAATTGTGGTTCACGCCACCGCGGGTGTTTCCGCGCTTGTTCTCGCCAAAATGCTTGGGCCTCGCGAAGGCTTCCCAAATAAGCTGCAACCCCCACACAGCCCCGGTCTTGTGATGATTGGAGCTTCCCTGCTTTGGGTGGGTTGGTTCGGATTTAATGCTGGCTCTCAGCTTGCCGCTAACGGTGCTGCGGGAATGACCATGTTGGTCACTCACCTGTCAGCCGCCACCGCAGCCCTCGTCTGGGGCCTTGTTGAACGCATTCAAACTGGCAAGACCGGCGTGGTCGGCATCGCCACCGGAATGGTCGCCGGGCTTGCGACCATTACTCCCGCTTCCGGCAACGTTGGCCCCATGGGTGCCATCGTCATCGGACTTCTCGCCGGAGTTGTTTGCTACTTTGCTTGCGGAATCGTGCGGAACATCCTCAAGATTGATGATTCCCTCGACGTCTTCGCCGTTCACGGAGTCGGCGGCATCATGGGAACGATCCTCGTCGCTTTCCTTGGCGCCGAGGGAGTTCTCGGAGGACTCGGTATCAATGCTGACTCATCGATGGCCCAACTCGTTATTCAGCTCAAAGCCCTTGGAATCACCATCGCTTGGTCGATCGTTGCCACCATCGTCATCGTCTTCATCACCCGTGCTCTGGTTGGACTGCGCGTAGATGCTGAGACCGAGCATGCCGGTCTTGATACCGCCGAGCACGGTGAGACCGCATATAACCTCGACTAACAAAATTGGTTTCCCTCAAAACCGACCTCTACTCTAGGAGGTCGGTTTTTTTATGCCCGCAATGAGAAGCTGGAAGCCGTTCACCTCAAAATGGAGGCCCTGTCAATACTTTGTGAATGTTAAAAATACGTAAAACTAATGGTTGCGCTTTGGCATGATCATTGCTTTAATTTCGCCCGTCATGAAAAAGACATCCACTATTCTTGCAATTAGTTCCGCTCTTGTCGGCTCTGCAGCTGCAGACATCGAGAGCTCCTTCCACGTTGGTTACAGCACTGACTACGTTTGGCGTGGTGTTAACCAAGCTGCTGGCGACAGCAACAGCCTCTATGAGTATGGCCTTACCTTTGCTGGTGACTGCAACTGCGGTGCCACTTGGGAAGCTGGCATCTGGAGTGCTGACTACAGCGACAATCAGGAGGAGACTGATCTCTTTGCCTCGATCTCCAAAGACTTCGGTGCAGTTGAGCTCAGCCTCGGTCTGATTCGCTACGACTTCGGCAATGGCGCTGCTGGTGACACTTCTGAGCTTGCTCTTGGAGCTGGAACTGAGATCGCTGGTCTCGACGTTTCTGCTTCGGTCTACTACGATATCGATTCAGCTGACGGTAACCTCTGGGGTGAAATTTCCGTTGGTAAGTCCTACGAAGTCGGTGGCGGCGTCACTCTCGACCTTGCTGCGAACTTCGGCACTACTCTCGACTCCGTCGCACTTGCTGGAGAAGACTACACTACTTATGGTCTCTCTGCTGCCGTTTCCAAGGAGCTCGGTGATAACCTGACCGGTAGCATCCACGTTGCTGCTGAAAACACCGACGGTCACCCAACTGACGGGGACGATCTCTACGGTGGAATCTCCCTCTCTTACGGCTTCTAAGTCGTTTGAGTTGAGACACACTTAAACCTTTGAGAACGGAGTCTTCGGACTCCGTTCTTTTTTTATGCCCACTTCCCGCTAGTGTTTTGGCATGGCCATCGATGTCGACCTTCTGAGTGCAATCTGTAAAGCCCCCGGTGCCCCGGGCTTTGAAAAAGAAATTCGCAAGCTCGTTCTCAAAGAGCTCAAGGGCGGGAAACTCGCCGATGAGGTGCGCGTCGATTCCATGGGCAACGTCATCGCATTGAAAAAAGGAAGGTCTTCTGAGAAAAAAGCAATGGCCGCGGCCCACATGGATGAGATCGGATTCATCGTGACCCATGTCGATGACAAGGGCTTTGTTCGCTTCAACCCCCTCGGGGGGGTTGACCCCAAAACTCTCAGCTCCCAGCGGGTCATCGTTCACGGGAAAAAAGATCTCATCGGGGTGATGGGCTCCAAGCCCATCCACATTATGTCTCCCGAAGAGCGGACGAAGGCACCGAAGCTGGAACACTACTTTATCGATCTGGGCATGAGTGGGAAGAAGGCACAATCACTCATTAACGTGGGCGATCCCATCACCCGCGAACGGGAGCTCATCGAAATGGGTGACTGTGTCAATGTGAAGTCCCTCGACAATCGGGTCTCAGTTTTTGTTCTCCTCGAGGTGCTTAGAACGCTCAAAAAGACTCGACGCAAACCTTCCTACGATTTCTATGCCGTTTTCACCGTTCAGGAAGAAGTCGGCCTTCGGGGAGCCAACGCTTCCGCCCTCGAAATTCAACCAGACTTCGGGTTTGGCCTTGATACCACGATTGCCTTCGATACCCCTGGAGCTGCGCCCCATGAAAGAGTGACCAGCTTGGGAGATGGAGCCGCAATCAAGATCATGGATAGCTCAACGATTTGTGATTACCGCATGGTCGAGTTCTTAAAAAACACCGCAATGGACCAGAAAATTAAATGGCAGCCTGAAATCCTGAAGGCTGGCGGAACCGATACCGCCGGACTCCAGCGAATGTCACCCGGAGGCTCCATCGCTGGGGCTATTTCCATTCCAACACGGCACATTCATCAGGTGATCGAGATGAGTCACAAGAAGGACATCGCGCATTGCATTGATTTACTCTCGGCTGCCGCCTGTGCACTCGACCAATGGGACTGGAGTCATTAAGTTTTGGCAGAAAATCAAAAAGCGCTTTCGAGTCACAAACAACACGTTTTTGATCTTGAGCCAACAGACCCCCTTCCCCATCTTGAAGACCTCCTTGACTGGAGCAACCCAAGATGCATGACTTCGTCCCCTCTCACCACTGGACTCAAGCTTTTCGTCAGGCTGTCAACGAGAACCCCCGATCGTTTAAGGCAAAGCTTGCCCTGACGCGTGAAGATGGGACTTGCTTTGCGCAAGCGCTCGATCTCCTCCCTCATGAAGGACCTTCTCGCGCTCTGAACGATCAATTCGTGGAGCGGACCTTGAAGACCCTGTTCTGGATCAAGGGTGGATCACGAATTCACTTTTGGGGACCGCAGGAAATTCTTCATCATCTTTGCTCCGTTTTCTCCCCTTTCGGCCCCCGAGGCTTCGATGCCGAGTTCATGGGACCCCGATTATCCGGTGAACCACTCTCCTTCGTTCATCATAAAGCCGAAGATTCTCTCCCCGAAGAAAAAGCTCAGGTCAGCGGCCTTGGTCGCAATCTGGAGGGATGCCGTATCGGATTCGATCTCGGGGGATCAGACCGCAAGACGGCTGCCGTGATCGATGGCAAAGTTGTCTTCTCGGAAGAAGTTCCCTGGGACCCGTATTTCCAAAGCGACCCCAACTATCATCTCACAGGAATTCGTCATTCTCTCCAGCGCGCCGCAGAGCATCTCCCCCGGATAGATGCCATCGGGGGCTCGGCTGCCGGAATCTATTTGAACAACACCGTGCGAGTAGCCTCCCTCTTCCGAGGCGTGAAAGACCCGGAGCGCTATCAGGAGGAAGTGCGACCCCTGTTTCTTCAGTTGAAGAAGGAATGGAATGACGTGCCTTTTGAGGTCATCAATGATGGCGATGTCACCGCCCTCGCTGCTGCGATGAATTTTCGCATGCATTCCGTCCTTGGGATCGCCATGGGAACCTCGATGGCGGTGGGATATTGCGACCCCAATGGACAACTCACCCCGGGGATCAACGAACTGGCCTTTGTGCCTGTCGACGACCATCCCGATGCCGCTATCGATGAATGGTCCGGCGATCGGGGATGCGGCGTGCAATACTTTTCCCAACAAGCGGTGGCACGTCATGCTCGCGGACTGGACTTCAACTTTGGCGACATGCCGTTTCCCAAACAGCTCATCGAAGTTCAAAAAGCGGTCAAAGAGGGTAACGAGAACGCCCGTGTCATTTTCGAACGCATCGGCAGCGATCTCGCACACTCCCTTGAGCTTTACGCGGATTACTACGAAATCGAAAACCTCCTTCTCCTTGGCCGCGTCACTTCGGGCGAAGGAGGACAAATCATCCTCGACTCAGCGAAGAAAACCCTCAAAAGCCACAACCCGGAGCGTTTCGAAAAAATCACCTTTGTCACTCCCGATGAAACGATGAAGCGTCACGGGCAAGCCATCGCCGCAGCCTCTCTTCCTCAGCTCAAAAGCTGCTGAATGTGGGGTGTGTAGAGCTCAGGTTCCAGTAAGAAGGAATCATGCCCTTTGTCAGAGTGAACCGTGATGTGCATCGTAGGCACCTCCGCCGCTTCGAGATGACGAACCAGCTCAGCCTGTTCTTCCGGATAAAAGCAGAAATCTGAATCGATGGAAAAAACGAGAAACCGGTGCCCAGCAGCCTTGGAGCGCGCAATCAATTCGGTCGCATCAGCAGCCTCCCCTTCGACCACCGCATTATAGCGGGACCACATATCAATGATCCGCAGGTAGGTGTTGGCATCGAACCGTTCGGTAAATTTTTTCCCTTGATGGAGCATGTAGCTTTGAAAGGTATCACGCACCTGGAACCACGAGAGCATCTCATTTTCCTCGACAAGCTTCTGGCGAGCCCTGCGTTCAAAAGTATCGAGATGAACGAAGGTCTTGTGAGAAATCATCCGGGCCAACGCGAGACCAATTCGCGGAGGTTTGGTCTCATAATAATCACCACCATTAAAATGAGGATCATTTTCGATCGCGAGAATCTGCTCAAACAAAATCAGACGATTTAAAACAGTTGTCTTAAACCCCGAAGCGATGGGAACGACGTTTCGAACCCGCTCCGGATGTCGGGTTGCAAAGGTAAGGGTCAGCAGACCTCCCACCGAAGGTCCCATGACAGAGTGAAGTTTCTCAATCCCGAATTCCTCAATCAATGGCACGGTGGCATCGACAAGATCGCTCGCATTGAGATGGGGAAAAGAAGCCCCATAAGCCTTCCCTGTTTCCGGATTCATCGAAGCGGGACCAGTCGATCCGTAACACCCTCCGAGATAGTTCGGGCACACCACAAAGTAGCGATCGGTATCGATCGCTTTTCCCGGCCCGATAAAAGCACTCCACCACCCCTCATGAAGCTCTTCGGTCCAGAGATTACAGCCTTCAGGGGACGTTGGATGAGTTCCACTGGCGTGATGGGTTCCCGAGAGGGCATGGAAAAGGAGGATCGCATTCGATCGATCCGCATTGAGCGCCCCCCAAGTGGCATAAGCCAACCGGGCGCCTGGAATTTTCCCTCCCTCACGCAGATTGAGATCACCCAGAGGAAGAAAGGAAGTGGTCGTCTCACTCACAAGGAAAGTGAAAGATGAAAATGCCGGGATTGGAATCTTTAATCCTCAACTTCTCCTTCCCTCGAATCCTCTGCATCCTTCCAAAGGTAGCGTTGCGTCACCGAAGAAAGGGCCCAGATTCCGAGAAAAGAGTAGAGTAGGGGAAGCATTAGCGCGATGAACCCTCCGGAAACGAAGTCGGAGGTCAAAAACACCACCACTTCATGCAGGCACACAAAAACCGTGGACCCGAACCAAAGCCACACCCCCCAAAAGACGATGGGCTTTTTCACGGGGTCGGTCGGATCATGATAGGCGGAGTTCTCCGCCGAACCCATTTCCCAGGGTGAACTGGATGCAAAATCATCAAGAGGGCACTGACACGCTCCGCACCTCGAAAGGCCCTCGGGGTTTGCCTCGCCGCACCGAAGGCAGACCAGCTGTAACCGCTCTTTTACTTCTTCCATCCGGAAGATTTTAGCAAAGAACGAAGGAGGGATCAAAGCTTCAGGGGAGAACTTGCAGCGGCCCCGAACTCACGCTAAGTCATTCCCATGATCGCTTTCAAGGAATGGGACGTCATCTGTCAGGCTCTCGAAGAAGGACGCCAATCGGTGATTCTTCGCAAGGGTGGAATTCACGAAGGACGGGAGGGCTTTTCCTTTGCTCATCAGGAATTTCTCCTCTTCCCCACCCGCTTTCACGCGCAGGGCGACTTCGTGACGATCCCCGGGATCACTGCAAAACCCGAATGGAAGGTGGGCGAAGAGATCGTGATCACCTCTCGGGTCCAAATCACCAAGGCCGTGACCCTCACCGCTTGGGAAGAAGTCGCCGCGCTTGCGGATCAACACATCTGGAAGGAAGAAGTGATCCGCGACCGGTTCTTTTGGGAAGGCAAAGGGATGGCCTCCGGAAGCATTCATGTGGCCTACGTGCAGGTGGAGAAGATGCCCCAACCACTCCACCTGACTTACGCCAAAAAATACGGCGGGTGCCGCAGCTGGGTCGAGCTCGACGTTTAGCGAAGCTCAGCCGTTCCAATAATCTCTCCGGAGGACGGTGAAGCAACCTGAAATTCCTCCACCGAAGCGAAGGTGCGTTTTAGGTAGCCCATCGCGATTTCGACACCTTCATGCCGAGTCACCGAGGTGATTACTCCCGCTTCCTTATCATCCACAATCAAGGCGGACTTCGCTGGAATCAGCGGCTGATGAAGGGTGAGCTTTACCAGACTGCGATTTACCTTTCCTGCTCGTTTCATCCGCGAAATGACTTCCTGCCCCGTATAGCAGCCTTTCTGGTATGAGACCGAGGTCTCGTCGAGACCGGCCTCCGGAGGCAGAAGCCCAGGAAAAAGCTCATTGGGCCATTTGGGAACGCCGTTGACGATGCGGAGAGTTTCAAAAGTCCCAGGGCTAAGATCAGCTTCTTGATCATCAAAAATATCAGTTCCGGAAACCCCGAAACGATTCGCAACACTGCACCTCGGCCCCTTCAGCTCTTCCAACACGTGATTAATGAAGTAGTCATCCGAGACATCAGTCAACGTGACATCATCGGCGATGAGATATTTGTTCAACCGTGCCATCAGCTCCTCACGCATTGAGATCGGTGCATCGATAAAGTAGGCCTCATCAAACTTCCGGAGATAAACAAATGCCTCCAGCCCTCCCTTGGCGTTTAAAAGGCAGGCCGAAATGCTATCACCAGAGTCAGCGAGAGCGATATCATTGCTAATCTGCCCATTGAGGAAGCGTGCGGCATCCGGCCCCTCGGCCTTTATGATCGCGCGAAACCCGAGAAAACCCGACTCCGCATCAAGTGGTTCATTTTTGGCGAGCGCGGAAAAGTCCTCGTCCGCCGCGTGCCCATAAGCTTGTTCCAGAAGCGCTGAAACAGTCGCGATTCCCGGAGCGTGAACCCCGGCTTCAGAAGCAAGGTGTTCCGAATAGCGAGCATCCTTGAGCATGTTCTTGGTCGAGAAATGTGGCGTGTAATCATTGACCAAAATGGAAGGCCCTTTCATCGCATGAACCGGAGCATAGCTGGCATTGAGCTCCAGAGCCTCAGCATAGGCGCGGGGATCAATCCCATGACGTCGGGAAATCTCCATTGCCTCGGTGAGCGCAGTAACCGCAGAAGCGGTCACCAGATTGGTTGTGATCTTTACCACCGTGGCCGCAGGCGGCTGACCAAGATGAAGAATCTTTCGCGAGGTCACTTCGAGCAACTTGCGGTGTTTTTCGAGAAGATTCTTCTCTCCAGCCACATAGTAGACCAAGTTTCCGCCTGCCGCTGCATCGCGGGAACCCGTAAAGGGACAGTCCAAGAAGGCGCATCCAAGTTGCGCACACTGCGTTGCCAGCCACAGCGTAGTATCAAGGTCAATCGTAGCGTGATTGATAAAAGTTTTCCCTTCTCCAAGAGACGGGGCGATGCGGGCAAAAACCTCCCGCACTGCAGTGTCGTCCATGAGGTAACAAAGAATCACCTCGGACTCTGCAGCAGCAGCTACTGGATCGGACACCAAATCTGTTCGATCTTTGGGAGTACGGTTCCATGTTTTGAGATCAATTCCGGCCGCCAGAAGCTGATCAGCCGAACGAGATCCGATGATACCAAGTCCTAAAAGGAGCGTCATGCCCGCACTCTACTGAAGATCCCCGGAGAGGAAACCGCGAATTCACACGAATCACCGATGACCCCATTGAGAAGCGCTTGCTCTCTACCTTCGAACAAACTCCGCAAGCTTGGTTGCCACTTCCTTGATTTCCTTCACCCCTTCCGGAGTGGGCTTTTCATCTTCGCCCAGAGTCATCGCACTTCGGAGTCCCTGAAGAAACTCACGCATCTGCTTGATGTGAGGAAGCTCGCTGAGAGTTGGATTGAGCGTGCCAATTGACTCCGAGTAGTAATCGGCAATATCCTCGCGAAAAAGGGTCTGTGCGCGCTCAAGAGTAAACTTTCTATCCACGGCACTGGATGCGGCCTCCAAGGCCTGAAGCCATCCCCCCAATGAAATCAGGTGGGAGAGATCCGGATCACGAAGACTCACCAACTCGCGCTCCACGTCGCGCTGGGTAGCTGCGAGCGCTCTCTTAAGCTCTTTGAGGTCCTTTGCCTTGGCGTGATCAAGCAATGAGGCGGCGTGGCGCTTGATCCGGTCCCCCGCTCCCAGAGCCTTGGCATATCGGGAAAGGTGAGACGCAATGGTAGGAACATCTTCCGAATGCCCCGTCTGGACCGCGATGAATCCATCCGCGATCAAAGTACCCAGACGCGTGGCCAAGCGGGTACGATCCAGAGGAAGACGTTCGTGCGCTTTCAAATGCTCGTTGGAATAAACCAGCGCAGAGATTTTCTCGAGCTCATCGAAGACCTTGGCGATCGATGGCACGGTGAATTCGTTGAGAGCACTTTCGCTTCGAAAATGCTCATCATCGAGCAGGTCTTCCGGGATTTCCGGCTTCTCCTGAGCCCACGATGGAAGGCAAAGAAGAGCCAAAAGTAGCGAAAATCTCAAGGTCATAAAGAAACATCCCACAAAGTGATCCTTCACGCGACGCGAAATTTTCCAAGCACTGAAACTTGACAGGTGGGTCGAAATCCCTAGTTTTCCGGTCCGCCCCAAAAGCGGCATCAATTATGGCCAATAGCAAGTCAGCAGAAAAGCGAGTGCGTCAGATCGAAAAACGCACCGCACGTAATCGTGCAATCAAGTCCGAAATTAAGACTCTTCACAAGAAGACCCTCGCCGCTGCCGAAGATGGAAACAACGACGAAGCCCGCAAGAGCTTTAGCGCTTTCTCTTCCGCTGTCGATAAGGCCGCCAAGCGGAACGTGATCAAAGCCAACAAGGCTGCGAATCTCAAGTCCCGCACCAACAAGGCCATCAAGCCTGCTTAATCCAAAGCCGAGCCCTCCAGAGTTCTTTAAGTTTTTCACAAGAGCCGGGAGGGATTGCCCTTTCGGCTTTTTTGTCTTTATTAGTTTTCCCAATGCCGGACACGTCTCAAAAAGACCGCCTCGAGAAGGCCAAGCAAATCGCTAACAACCCCGTCGGCTACAAGGTCTGCGAAGGTTGTGACTCGATTGTCGTCAGCGATGTCGTGATCTGTCCGAACTGCCACGGTTATCGCTTCGATGGTGATCGGGAGCGGGTCATCGACCAAGCACTCGAGCTTGGATCACGCGAGCAGCGCAGCGTCACCGCCGAAGACCTCGGTTAGGTCCAACACCCTCCTTCCTGCCTTTTCTTTTTCTCCGCGGTAGATAGCGGTATCAATGCCGACTCCACACAAAAAACCGCGCCAGTTTCCTGGAGCGGCTCCTTGAGATAAAAGATATGTTCGAGCTTCTAGCTCACGTTGACAGCTTCCGCTCCGGTTTCGCCAGTACGGATACGGATAGCCTCTTCGACAGGAGAGACGAAGACCTTTCCGTCCCCGATTTTTCCGGTATTCGCGCTCTTCACGATCGCCTCGGCAACCTTGGCAGCATCCTCGTCATTAATCACGATTTCGATTTTCACCTTCGGAAGAAAATCCACAGTGTATTCAGAGCCACGATAGATTTCGGTATGGCCTTTTTGACGCCCAAAGCCTTTGACTTCGGTAACGGTCATTCCCTGAACATCGACCTCGGCGAGGGCTTCTTTGACCTCCTCGAGTTTGAACGGCTTGATGATGGCTTCGATTTTTTTCATGATTTTTAGACTAAGGTCTGATTCGAAGGTAGCAACTGGCGTGCCAATTTCTAGGAGAAAGCGTTATGAGCCCGATTCTTCCCCATTTTCCAAGGGTGCCCGACTCCAACGGTCGCCCAGAAAAATCAGTAGAATCAATGATCCAAAGGTCATTGAAGCGCCTAAAAGCCCGCAACTTTTTTAGATCGCGGGCCCTCTCGTTTCGCAGTCTCTGACCTCCTGAAACTATTTCAACATCGAGCTGATCAGGTCATTCATCCCGGCGATGACCTTGGCCGGATTTTTGACCATCCCAGCGGCGAGAAGTGCGTTATCCGCGAGCTGATGAGCGACTTGGGTCGCTTGATCTTCGCTTTCACTTTTGAGCGCATGCAGCCTGGCCACGATTTCGTGGTTCGGATTGAACTCGAGACGAGCCTTCATCTCCGGTGCATCCTGCCCCATTGCCTCCATCATGGCACGAATCTGCCCGCTGGGTGCATCCTTCGGCTGAAGAGCGACGACGGGATGGGAAACAAGGCGCTTACCGAGTTCCACTCCATCGACCTTGTCACCCAAGGTGGACTCCAGCCAGGCAACGAGATCTTTTCCATCCTCTTCACTCAACTTGCTCTCGTTTTCATCCAGATCATCGAGATCGATCTCAGCCCGATCCGCATTGACGAGAGTTTTACCTTTGAATTCACGAAGATGCTCGAGCACATATTCATCAACCGGATCAGTGAAGAGTGCAACCTCGATGCCACGCTTCTTGAAAGCCTCGAGGTAGGGCCCGTTGAGCATTGTCTCGTAATCCTGGCCGGTGAGAAAATAGATCGTCTCCTGATCATCCTTGGCACGGGTCAGGTAATCCTCAAACGAGGAAAGTTCACCTTTCTCCAGCATGCTGGATTCGAAACGTAACAATGCCGCAAGCGGTTCCTGATGATCGTAGGAAGTTGCAATCCCCTCCTTGATGAAGCGGCCGAATTTTTCGAAAAATTCCTGATACTTCTTGGGATCATTTTTTGCCTCGGTGGTGAGATGCTTGATAAAGCGCTTGGTAAGGAGGCGGTTGAGCTTCTGCACCAGCGCGCTATCCTGCATCGACTCTCGGGAAATATTAAGCGGAAGGTCCTCGCTATCGACGACCCCTTTCAAAAAGCGCAACCAGTCAGGAAGCAGTCCTTGTGGCTCGGAATCAATGAGCACCTTGCGACAGTAGAGCGAGACTCCACTTTTCATCTGCCCCATTCCGAAACGCTCCTGATTTTCCTCCGGAGTAAACAGAAGCGCGTTGAGGCTAAGTGGAGCATCAGTATTAAAGTGCAAGGTGTGACGAGGAGTGTCGACGGCATGAGCGCAGTATTGATAGAACTCCTGATATTCCTCCTCAGTGACCTCCTTTTTCGACTTCATCCAGATGGCGTCGACGGTGTTGACGAGTTCGTCATTCACCTTCAGCGGAAAGGAAACAAAACGTGAGTATCGGGAAATAATCCCCTTCAAGGTGTCGGCTTTCGCAAAGTCCGCCGCGTCTTCCTTCAGATGAACCACGATCCGGCAACCCCGTTGCTCATCCTCCGCCTCGGAAATCATGTAGCCGCTCTGACCATCACTTTCCCACTTGTGGGAACCGGAATTCCCCTCCCAGGACTGGGTGTATACCTCGACCTTTTCCGCCGCCATAAACGCTGAGTAGAAACCCACTCCGAACTGGCCAATGACCGAAGCATTGTCGTCCCCCTTTTCCTTGAGAGCTTCAAGAAACTCCTTCGAGCCCGAGCGCGCGATCGTACCAAGATTCTGTGCAAGTTCCTCACGATTCATTCCAATCCCGTGATCGGCAAAGGTGATCGTCTTGGCATCCTCATCGGTGGTGATCTTGATTTCGAGTGGTAAATCTCCCTGATGGATCGTGTTTTCCGTAAGCTGCTTGAGCCGGATTTTTTCCAGCGAATCGGAGGCATTGGAAATAAGCTCGCGAACAAAAATCTCCTGATCCGTGTAAAGAGAATGGATCACGATATCGAGTAGCTGTCGGACTTCAGCCTGGAAGGATTGGGTTTCGGGTTGGTCGCTCATGAAAAGGTAACAAGTGCGGCGAAAAATACGCATCTCCCGACCTGTGTCAACGCCATCGAGCGCTCGAATGAATGAAATAAAACTCTTTCCCCCAACTCCAATTCCCAGATGACTCGCCCTCCGATTAGTCATACAAATTCTCACAAAGCGAAAGTTCCTAATCTTGGCCTTCCTTTTTCCTTTAGAAATCGTTCCAGAGTGCTAATTGAAACCGTCTTCTCTACCTACTGCGTTAAAACACCATGTCGCAATCGCCCGCTCCCGCTTCCGCGGATCCTTCTTCATCCGATTCCTCTCATCTCCGAAATGCCGTCATCCGCCTCGCGGGTAACTCGCAGGATGGAATTCAATCCGTTGGTGCCTTCCTCGGCCAACTTGCCGGTTCAACTGCCCAGGAAGTCATGACTTACATGACGATTCCTTCCACTATTTCGGGAGGACCCTCCATTTTTCAGGTCCACCTCGGTTCCGGCGAGGTCCTTCATCCCGGAGATCAAGCGGACACCCTCGTCGCCTTCTACCAACATTCCTACGATAATCATCTCAAGACACTTAAGGACGGAGGCATTTGCTTCTACGATTCTGAAAACGTCGAAGAGCTCAAGGAAGAGCGTGGCATCATTCACATTGGCGTCCCATTTACCTCCGCAACTATCGAGGCAATTGGCGGCAATGCCAAATCGCGAGGAAAGAACATTTTTGTCCTTGGCCTTCTCTGCGCTGTTTACCAGCTGGACCGCGAGCGCATGACCGAAATCATCACCGGAAAGTTTGGTAGGAAGTCGGAAGACATTCTCCGCAACGCAATGCTCGCCTTCGATGCGGGTTACGCTTGGCCAGTGCATGATATCGAGCACATGCCGATGGCTCCTGGTGAAAACGAAGGTGACAAACGCATCTCAACCGATGGAAACACCATGCTCGCCCTCGGTCTCATCGCCGGAGGTTGCCGCTTTGGTGCCGGTTACCCCATCACCCCATGGACCACCATCATGGAGTTTCTCCGCTCCGAACTGCCGAAATACAATGGCATGTTCATTCAGTGTGAGGACGAGCTCGCCGCAGTCTCCCTCGCAATTGGCGCTTCCTACGCAGGTCATCTCGCCATCACAGGTTCCTCGGGTCCCGGCCTCGCGCTCAAGGCGGAAGCCATCGGCTATGCTTGCATGGCTGAAATTCCACTCGTCGTGATCAATATCCAGCGAGGTGGTCCTTCCACCGGTCTCCCGACTTCCGTTGAACAGTCCGATCTCATGCAGGCCATCTACGGTTCCCACGGTGATGCCCCCCGCGTCGTGATCGCCCCCCGAAATGTCGAAGACTGCTTCTACACCGCCGTCGAGGCCTGCCGCATCGCAAAGGAATACTCCACTCCGGTTCTCATTCTCTCCGATCAGGCGATTGCAACACGCCTGGAAGCCTTTGAAGAGCCCGATCTCTCCAAGCATTGGAATACTCCTGAGCTCGACCTTTCCGAACGCGGTGAGGACTTCAAGCCTTACCCACTCGATCAAATCACCCGCCACTCTCCTCCGGGCGCCCGCTCGACCGAAGGAAAGTACCCTGTTGTTACCGGTCTTGAGCACGACGAATGGGGGCATCCTTCCGGGAATCCCCAAAATCACGCGAAGATGACCGAGAAGCGTCGTGAAAAACTCATTAAGCTCGCCGAAAGCTACGACCCCACCGAAATTCACGGGGAAACTTCCGGCTCCCTTCTCCTTGTCGGGTGGGGGTCTACCTATGGCCCAATTAAAGAAGCCACGGATCGCATGAATTCCGAAGGTCATAAGGTTGGCGCAATCAACATTCGACATGTCCATCCACTTCCGAACGATCTCGACGCGATTTTTAAAAACTACGATCACATTCTCGTCCCCGAGATGAACGACTCCTCGATGTATGGCTACGGCCAGCTCGCCACCCTGCTCCGCGCCAAGACTTGCTGCGGAAAAATCCAATCCACCAACAAAGTTCAGGGAATCGGCTTCCGTGTCCTCGAAATCGTCACCGCCGGGGAAAAACTCATCGCCACCCAATAACTCGGTCTCTCAACACCCCAGTAACTCAACATCTCTTTCCATGTCTGACACCACCTCCGCCGCTCCGGCCGAAAAGCTGACCAAGAAGCAACTGAAGGCCGACCACCCAACTTGGTGCCCCGCCTGCGGTGACTTCGCTGTGCTCGCTTCCTTCTTCAATGTCGTCCAAAAGCTTGGCATCCCTCACGAAAAAATCTGTGTCGTCGCTGGCATCGGTTGCTCTTCACGATTCCCCTACTTTGTAAACGCTCACGGGATTCACTTCATTCACGGCCGCGCTCTCCCGCTGGCAACCGGTATTTCCCTCTCCCGCCCGGACCTTCACGTCTTCGTTTTCGGCGGGGATGGCGATGGTTTCTCAATCGGAGGAAATCATCTCAATCACGCCGCACGGAAGAACGTCAATCTCTCCTATGTCGTGATGGACAATTTCGTCTACGGACTCACCAAAAACCAAACCTCCCCTACCACTCCCCTCGGACAACGTTCCAAGACCGACCCTCGCGGTGCGATCGACCGCCCCATCAATCCAATGGCACAACTCGTCGCCAGCGGTGCGACCTTTATTGCACGCACGCACGCCGCCCAGGTGAAACACATGAACGAAATGTTCGAGCGTGCCATTCTTCACCCGGGTTTTGCCGTCGTGGAAACCCTCTCCGAGTGCACGATGTTTAACCCCGGCTCATTCGATGACGGCAACCCTCGCAAAGGCGGAGTTTTCGATCTCGTCGATGAGGAGACCCAAGACCTAACCTCCACTTCCGCAGCCATGGAGCTCAGCAAGGATCTCAGCCCCGGAAAATTCGGTGTCTACTACGAGACCCAGCGCCCCACGAAAAACGAACAGGAGGGCGCCTGGCTCACCGATGCCCGCAGCAAGGTCGGCGATCTCTCCGATCAGGAAATCTTACAGCAACGCTTCGCCGCGATGCGATAGCCACCTGCCGCCACCATTGATCTCAAAAATTCATCACAGCCCGGGGATTCCCCGGGCTTTTTTGGGCCCTCACGATTCCTCGCACATTCCAGATTGAACCTGATTCTCAATCCCCTAGAATTCCCAGATCATGTTCAAGGCAATCACTCTTTCCCTTCTCACCACTCTCACTCTGCATGCCGATCACCATGCTGAAAAAAAGGCGTCGGAGAAATGGATCCCACTTTTCAACGGCGAGAACCTCGACGGCTGGACTCCAAAATTCTCCGGTTCCGACCTTGGCGTCAATTACAAGGACACCTTCAAGGTCGAGAACAAACTCCTCACCATCGACTACTCCCAATGGGAAGAATTCAGCGGTGAGTTTGGCCACCTTTTCTACAAAACTCCTTACTCGCACTATCGCATCCGCGCCACCTACCGCTTCATTGGAAAACAAGTCAAAGGCGGCCCCGGCTGGGCCAACCGAAACAACGGCTTTATGCTCCATTGCCAAGACCCTAAAACGATCAAGAAAGATCAGGACTTCCCCAACTCGATTGAAGTTCAGTTCCTTGGAGGCTTTGGAAAAGGCGATCGCGGCACGCTCAACATTTGCACCCCGGGAACCCACCTCCATTGGCAGGGAAAACTGACCAAGGCGCACGTCATCAACACCAAAGGCCCTACGATTCATGGCGACGATTGGGTAACCGTTGAGATCGAAGTCCGCGGTGACAAATTCAAGCACATCGCCAATGGGAAGGTCGTCTGTGAATATGACAAGACCCAGCTCGACGACGGCACCCCTCTCACCAGAGGTTACATCGCCATTCAGGCCGAAACCGCCCCCATTGAATTTAAGAAAATTGAACTACTTCCTTTCAAGAAATGAGCAACGAATTCCTTGAGCTAGCGATCCTGACTCAGCGCTCCGTAGAAAAGGCTTGACGTAGCATGAAAATATTTTTTCAGATCTTAGGGTAAAAAAAATCATGAAGTATCCCATTATTCACACACTGACTCTTTGCTCCCTAGCTGCTTCAGCTCAGGCCGCATCGATTGGCATCAACTTTGGAGCAGGACGCGCGGAATCAGCTCTTGGCGCAGCAGACTCTGCAGGAGTCATTGCTCAAGCCAACTGGAATAACGCCTCCGGGGACAGCGGTTCCCTCGCCGTTCTCAATACCGATGACGGAAACGCAAGCGGAGCATCTGTTTCCTGGGCCACCGACGAACAATGGAGTGCTGGAACTGGAGTGACCAATCCAGATGCCACTCTTTTGAATGGCTGGATTTCTGCAAACAGCACTGCGGCACCGGATGCCACGATCGACATCACAAATATTCCATTCGCAGTCTATAATCTCTACGTTTACATGAACCATGACCGGACTACCGAGGATGTTGACCTTACCGGTCCTTTTGGAACGTTCCGTCTTCATGAGACCGACAGTGATCTCGAAGTGGATATCACAGGCGCGGTCACTTGGGTGCAGCAAACTGCTGACGCCAACGGCGATTCCACTCAAGAAGGCAATTACGCGCTCTTCACAGGACTGACAGATTCGGATCTCAATCTTATTCTTGGACCTGCTGGTGCAGAAGGGAGTGCAGATCGTGGAGCCATCACTGGCATCCAGCTCGTCGCAGTCCCCGAGCCTTCCACTTCCATTCTCGCCCTTCTTGCGGGACTTGGATTCGTGGGTCGTCGACGCCGTTAATCACTACGGATACCTCAACACTCTATCATTTAAAGAGATGGCCCCAGGTGTGAAAATCGCCTGAGGCCATTTTTCTCTAAGCCCGTTGCTATGAAACACACATTCTTCTTACTCGCTGCACTCGCAGCCACAGTGCTGGCATCAAAAGCCGACCCGATCGGAATCAACTTTGGCGCAGGACGCGATGACGCCAGCATGGCCGCTACCGACGAAGCCGGATTTTTACCCCAGACAAACTGGAACAACGCCGCCGGAGCTTCGGGCGGAGCACTTGCTCTAAACGACGCCAGCGGAAACGATTCCGGCGCGACCGTGACTTGGGCCACGGATGAAGAATGGAGTATCGGCACTGGACCCGCCGACGGAAACGGAAGGCTGCTGAACGGATGGGTTTCGGCAAACAACAACAATGCCCCGGACGCAACCATCACCATCGAAAACATCCCTTTCGCCTCTTACACGCTTTACGTCTATTTCAACCACGATCGGGGCACGGAGGATGTTGATCTCTCTGAAGCCAACGGAGCATTCCCCGCCTTCCGGGCGCATGAAAATGACACCGATATTCTGGCACCTGTTACCTTGGTCGAACAACTCCTCACCGCTGACGGCGATGACACGCAACAGGGAAACTTTGCTAGCTTTTCAAATCTCTCTGCCGCCAATCTGGAAATCGTTATGGCTCCGGCCGGCCCTGCGGGCAGCACAGATCGGGGCGCGATCACCGGCATACAAATCGTAGAGCTTGTCGCGGGCGACGCCGATGGTGATGGGCTGGACGACTCCTGGGAGCAACGCTTCGGACTCGATTTCAATGACAATGGCCTCAACCCCAATAACAACGGGGTCCCCGGAAATCCCGATAACGGTGCCGCAGGTGACCCCGACATGGACGGTGTGCCCAACTCAGATGAAGAAGATCTTGGAACGGATCCTACCAACGATGACACCGATATGGATAATCTCAAAGATGGGGTGGAAACCGGCACGGGGATTTTTGTCGATGCCAACGACACCGGGACCAACCCCCTTCTTGCAGATTCAGACGAAGACAATCTCCGGGATGATGTAGAGACCAATACCGGAACCTTCGTCGACGACTCAAACACCGGCACCAATCCAAATAAAGCAGACACCGATGACGACACTCTTCGCGACGATTGGGAAATCGCCAACATGCTCGATCCCTTCGATAACGGAACCAATGATCCAGACAATGGCGGCACAGGAAATCCCGATAACGATGGACTTGATAACACCGCAGAGCAAGCAGCCGGGACAAATCCCCGGGATGAAGATACCGATGATGACAATCTCACCGATGAAGTTGAAACCAACGATGGAGACTTCATCAGTATCACCGCAACCGGAACGGATCCTCTCAATCCTGATTCCGATGCCGATGGGCTTCTTGATGGGGTCGAGGACAACACAGGCACCGTCGTCAACGAAACCCAGACTGGCACAAACCCCAATAATGCGGATACAGACGGCGACTTCGTAAAAGATGGCTGGGAGATCGCTAACGGTCGGAACCCAGTCAACGGAAATGACAACGGGAACGTCTCAGGAGCGCTTGGACTAAACTTTGGAGCAGGACGTGCTGATGCTGCCCTACTCGCTACGGATACCGCAGGGCTCGCAGCGCAAGCGAATTGGAATAACCTGGAGTTCGGTGCTGGTGGGCCCGTCAACCTGCTGGATGATACTGGTTCTTCTTCGGGAGCAACAGTCACTTGGGGCATGGACGAAGAATGGAGTTTCGTCGGACCAGCTGCAGACACCAACGGAACCCTTCTGACAGGCTGGGTCTCTGCCAATACGGCTGGCGGCTTGAATACGATCGACATTTCGAACATTCCCTACGGAACTTATGACCTGGTCGTATACACCGCCCACGACCGTGGCACGGAAGATGTCGACCTCTCCGAAGCCAACAATGCCTTTGAATTATTCCGCCTTCATGAAGACAACACCGATATCTTGAACCCGGTCGTCTTAAACCAACAGAGTGAAAGCGCGGTCGATAACTCCCAGACCGGAAACTTCATCGTGATCCCCAATTTGACCGCAACAACCCTGAATCTGGTTCTCGACCCAGCGGGTGATGTCGGAAGTGCCGACCGGGGGGCCATCAGTGGCATTCAAATAGTCAATCGTGGTGGCGCGGGTGGTCCCGTCATTCTCAGCATTGAAGAAAACCGGGCCGCAGGGGAAGTCACTATCACCTGGTCTTCCATCAATGGCAGAAATTATGCCTTGGATGCGAATTCAACTCTAGAGTTTTCACCTGCAAATGAAATCGACGACTCTTTGGCTACCGGTTCCGTAACAAGCTTCACTGAGACTGGGATTGATTTTTCCGCCAATCCCAAGAGATTCTATCGCGTTCGAGAAATCCAAGACTAATGGTCGCCCGCCTCTCATCACTCGCGCTCGCCTCGCTGACAGTTGTTTCCGCTGCTGACTCCATCAAGAGAACTCCTCTCCGTCAGGTAGCGGGACAATCCGGGACTCTATTCCATAAACTGTCTTCGGAGCAGTCCGGAGTGAGCCATGTGAACCGGCTCGACGAAAATCACCCGCTCGCTCGACTCTACTACAGCGGCTTTGGCTGCGGTTCCGTCGTGATGAGTGACCTCAATGGAGACGGAAGGAACGATCTCTTTTTTACCGGAGGGTCTGGTAAAAATGGACTCTATCTTCAGCAAGAAAAGCGTCTCTCATTCAAAGATGTTACCGCGCAATCAGGGCTTGAAGCCGGACGATGGAATTCCGGTGCCGCTGCTGCAGACTTGGACCAGGATGGCGACCAAGACCTGATCGTCTGCTCCTACGATCAGCCACTCCAGCTTTTCTTGAATGATGGTGAAGGTCAATTCACTGAAATCGGAAAACAAGCCGGTTTTACGGTGGGCGATGCCTTCATGATGCCGACCTTTCGCGACTACGATCAAGATGGCGATCTCGATCTCTTCGTCGTCACAAACCAGCTCTATCGGAAGGGCGGTCGCCCAAAGGCCCCGCCTGTTGAAAATGGCCCCGATGGCAAATTACGTGTCAAAAAAGAATTCGAACGCTACTATGGGATCAAAATAGATGCCAACGGGGAGCTGCGACTCGATGACATCGGGCGTCCGGATTATCTCTACCGTAACGATTCAAAAGATGGTGTTCTCAAATTCACCGACGTGAGCAAGGAAGCCGGAATCGATAAAATTGGTTTCGGACTCAGTGCAACTTGGTTTGATTTTAACAAGGACGGCTGGCCGGACCTTCATGTTGGAAATGATTTTAGCGAACCCGATCGCCTCTACGTGAACCAGCAAGATGGCACCTTCAAGGATGTCGCCCGGATCGCCTTCCCAACCTGTGCCTGGTTCTCGATGGGTGCGGATGCGGCTGATATCGATGGTGATGGCTTGGAAGATCTCTTCTGTGCAGACATGGCCTTCACCACTCACTACAAGCAGAAGGTTGGCATGGGCCAGATGGGCGCTAAGCAGGCCCTTCTTGAAAGTATCCAGCCACTTCAAGTCATGCGAAATCACCTCTTCCTGAATTCCGGGATGGGGCGATTCCGGGAAGCTGCCCAGCTTGCCGGATTGGGAAAATCCGACTGGACTTGGGCAGTAAAATTCACCGATCTCGACCTCGATGGGCGACTGGACCTCTTTGTCACCAACGGCGCAATCAGATCCTTTAACCACGCTGACTATGATGCCGAAAACGTTCCCGGAATGACAAACTGGGATCGCTGGAAAGGCACTCCTCCCCGTCCTGAGGCAAACCTCGCTTTCCGAAACACCAAATCTTACTACTTCGAAAAGACCTCAAAGAACTGGGGGCTCGATGAGGTGAACGTCAGCCACGGCCTGGCTTGCGGTGATCTCGATGGAGATGGAGATCCTGATCTCGTGATCACCAATCTCGGAGAAACGGTTTCCATTTTTGAAAACACCTCCACCGCTCCCCGAATTGCGATCACTTTGGATCACCCGGTATCTGAAGGAGCTGTTCTCGCTCTTGGCGGACAGCGAAAGACCGTCCGCACAGCAAACGGTTATTACACCTCGTCCTCTCCAACCCAAAGTTTCTCCAGCGCGCAGAACGCCGAACTCAAGATCACCTGGCCTGATGGCACCGAACAAGCCGTCCCGAACCTGATTCCTGGAAACCATTATCAGATCGCTAAAAAGTCCGCTGTCGTGTCCGCCCCACCAAGATCGAAGACTTACTTCTCAGCGCCGCAAATCTTTAAAGAGATCGCGCACCGGGAAGAAATCTTCGATGACTTCGCACTCCAAGCTCTTCTTCCCCACAAGCTCTCACAACTTGGACCCGGCACTGCTTCCGGAGACATCGATGGCGATGGAGATCTTGATTTTTTCCTCGGTGGCGCCACCGGAAAAAGTGGACAAATTTTCCAGAACACGGGGAAAGGTCTTAGCCCTATTCGATGCGATGATCTATCAGCCGATGCCTTGAAAGAAGATCTCTGTGCTCTCTTTTTTGATGCCGACGATGACGGAGATCTGGACCTTTACGTTGGCAGCGGCAGCTACGAAGTGGCAAGTGTCGGGGAGGCGATCAGCGGTGATCGGCTCTACAAAAATGACGGAAGCGGGAAGTTTACACGAGCTCAGAATATTCCGAAGCACGATGATGTCCGCTCATGTGTTCGAGCTTGCGATTACGATCAAGACGGTGACCTCGACCTCTTCCTCGGGAGCCGCGTCAAGCCCGGAGAATATCCTCTCTCCACTCCAAG
>JBMHCQ010000021.1:0-104876 GCA_049889835.1 Akkermansiaceae bacterium | reverse complement strand
ACTGAGGCATCGCAAAACCGTTCCGTTACCTTCTAAGAAAAGGTGTTCCGTCACTGGAAAACCACCAACCCGATATTGTAGAACGGGGCCGGAAGGAAGATTGAAGACTCCTTTAAACTTCACCCAGTCCTTCGGTAGCGGACCGAAGAGGCGGCCGTCTTTTCCTTTGGTGCGGATGGGTTCCCAGGATCCGGTTTTGGGGTGGGCCCAGCCGGGTTTGTCGGGGTTGGTGAGGATCCTTTTTCCGACGATGGAGGTGTGGGTGCCGTGGGAACCGTCGAAGTCGATGCCTTTCCAGTCGACGAATTGGTCGCCGGTGTAGATGGCGGCGAGGCGCATCGTGTCGTGATCGTAGATGGCCCAGGAATTGCCCTTTGACACGCCTCCGGGGCCGGGGTCGAGTCGGATGGCGATGCCTTTTTGGGCGATGTTGACGTTTTCATCGATGGGGCCAGGTTCGATCTGGTAGGTGCCGAAGAGGACGTTTCCGAAGTCCATCATTTTGTAAGGCGGGATGGATTCGGTGGTTTCTTGTTCCTTGACGAGAGACTGGCCGAGCGGGAGTTTGTGGAGGTAGCCGTCGGAGATCTCGGTGAGTTGCGTAGGATTGGATTTCGCGAGAAATTGAGAACGGATGTAGTGGATGACGTCGTATTTCTGTCGGGTGGAATACTGCGGCATGGGCATCATGGTGCCGTAGCCTTTGGTGAGGGTTTGGAACATGCGGTAGGGATCGGCGCCGTTTTTGAATCGGCCTTCATGGAACTTGAGGGCGATGGGGATGGACCCTTCTTTTTGTTCATCACCATGGCAGGTGATGCAGAGTTGCTGATAGATTTTCTGGCCGCGTTGGAGGGAGTCTTTTCCCCAGGCACGGATGAGGGCGGCGTGGTCGGAGACTTCGAGGGGTTGAATCCAGGATTGATGAACTTTGAGATTTGAGAGCTGAACACGAACGTTGAACGACTTGGATTTTGGGCCTTGGTTGAGGGGGGATGGATTGGGGTTTTTCCAGTGGAAGTCGGGGGTGTTGAGCTTGGTGGTTTTTCCATCGGTGAGGGTGCGGATTTCTTTGCGGTTGAGGGCACGCTTCCAGTAGAGGACTTGGGAGATGGTGCCGTCTGAGAAATCGCCCGCGAAATCGGTAGCGGTGGTTCCGATTTTGAAAACGTGCTTGCGGTGATCGGGAGAGGAGAGCTTTTCGGGACCGGCGATCTTTTTTCCATCGAGGTAGAGCGTGGCGCGGCCTTCGGAATCGGTTGTGACGGCGGCGAGGTGTTCCTTGCCATCGTTGACGGCGGGTCCACCGCCGAGATCGCCCACCCATCCGATGTCGTAAGTAAGGCGACCGTCCCGGAGGAAGAGGGTTTTGCCCTTGGGCTTCCATTCGCCTTCAGTGGGAGCCCGGGAGGTGAGCGTGCCATTTTCTGCGGTGGTGGAAAATCGCACGAGCAGGGTGAAGGCCTTGCCCATGGGAAAATCCTTTCCCGGGAGAGGCGTGAAATCGACGGCGCGATCACTGAAGCGGGAATTGGGGATTTCGAAGCGCTGCGTGGTGGGATCGCCCGAGGACTTCAAATGAATCGTCGCGGGATGATTGGGAAGATGCTCGTACGTGAGATCAGCAGTGAGATTTTCTCCGGCGGGAAGCTCCAGGGAGTAGTCTCCGAACTTCACGATGGGGATTTTCTCCGCCGAGTAGCTGAGAAAGAGGCGGGAGTTATTGAGCGAGTCTCCGGAGGTAAAAGGCGTGAGGGTGTCTTCCGCGGGAACGGAAGTGGGTGGGGAGACTTGAGCGGAAAGTGAGGTGACAACGAGAATCGGGATGAGGAGAGATTTCATCAATCGCGAGTTTTTCATGAAGAGAAACCATGTCGAGAACGAAGGAAGTGAGAGGGATGGTTGATGGCATCAAAAGATGGCGAATGAGTTTGACAGAAAGCATTGATATACGGTTTGTTAGGTCGATTATGGTAGAAGCGAAAACTCGATGTTTGATTCTTTGTTATGCTCTTTGCGTGACTGTGGGCTGGGCGCAAGTCAGTGACAACTTCGATGACGGAAATGACACCGGTTGGACTCGTTTAAACTTTCTTGAAGCGTTTGGAGGATCGGTGACGCATTCGTTTCCAGGCGGAAATACTTATCGAATCCAGGCAGGTGCTTCTCCCAATGCCGAAATGCTCGGGCAGGGGCGGGCTGGTTCGATGCGACCGGACAGCGTGCATTCGGTTTTTCGAGTGGCGGTGGATATCGTGGGAACGGATGCGAGTCTGGAACAGGATATTGGGATTTTGGCACGGGTGACCAATCCGGGGTTGGGAACCTTGAATGGTTATTCAGCGACTTTTGACACCGATGAATCGCGCGCTTATCTGGCCAGGGTGGATGGGGAGATACCGATGATTATGGACAGTGTGGAGATTCCTTTCGATCCGGCGAAAGACTATCGAATTGTCTTCCACGGAAAGGGCGGAGAGTTTTTGATCGAGGTCTTTGATCTGGCTGATCTGACGACGACGATTGGAACAATCACGGGCTTTGATGACCTCTATCCGGAAGGGACCACGGGACTTTTTGGAAGTGCAGGTCAGCCGACGGGCACAGTGGATGTGACCTTCGACAACTTTGAAGCGGGGAGTAATCCGGACTTTGATCAGGACGGGATGTCCGACCCGGCGGAGCTTGAGCTGTTTGGCAATTTGGACCAGACGGGAAGTGACGATTTCGATGGCGATGGCGTGAGTAATGCCGATGAGCTGGACGCGGGAACCGATCCAACGGTGCCGGGGAGCGAGTTCGAACTGAAAGCGTTTCTGGTGGAGGACGATTTGGTGCGAGTGGCGTTCTTTCGCGTTCCCGGGAAAACGTATCAGCTGGAGAAGAGCAGTGATCTCGACACCTGGGTGGTTGATCAAGATGCGGTCTTTCTCGATCTGGACGATAACCTTGGAGGTTTCGCAACCGAACGACAGGCGACGGGGGAATTTCTACGGGTGACGGTCAGCGATTGATCGCTTGGTAGATGATGGGCTTGAGGATCTTCTCCATGTTCCAATTGTAAGGGAGGGTTTGTTCCATGGTGATGACGACGAGATCATCCTTGGGAGAAACCCAGTAGTGAGTGGAGGCCATGCCACCCCACCCGTATTCGCCGACTGGAGCGTCCTTGTCCCAGCGCTTGTCCTTTGCCGTGCGGACTGAAAAGCCGAGCCCGAAGCCAGTGCCATGACGTGATTCTCCGAGTTTGATGGCGGGGATGGAATCGGGAAGTTGGTTTGTGGTCATGAGCTGGACGGACTCTTTCTTGAGGTAGTGCTTTCCTTGAAAAGTGCCGCCATTGGCGATCATCTGGAGAAAGCGGGCGTAGTCGGTGATGGTGGAAACGAGGCCACCGCCTCCGGATTCTTGTGCAGGTTCTTTGAGAAACATCGATCCCTTGGCGGGCTCGGCGGTGATCAAGAAGCCGGCGCGTGCCCCGAAGACATCGGAAAGGCGGTCGGACTTTTCGGCCGGAACATGGAAGCCGGTGTCGGGCATATCGAGCGGACCGAAGAAGCGCTTCTGCAGAAAGGCGGAGAACTTCTGGCCGGAGGCGGCCTCGATGACGCGAGAGAGGACATCGGTGTTGATTCCGTAGACCCAATCGCTTCCGGGTTGGTAGAGGAGAGGGACTTTGGAAATCGCCTTGGTCATCTGAGCGAGGGACTTGTTACGGGCAAGCGGCTGGGCCTTTTGGTAGAATGAGTCGACGGGATGGCCGCCCCAGCCGTAGGAAAAGCCGGCGGTGTGACGAAGAAGGTCGCGCACGGTGGGTGCGGGAGACGCTTTGATGGGATCGCTATTTTTCTTCCAGACTTTGAGCTCGCTGAACTCGGGAAGGTGTTTGGAAATGGGATCGTCGAGATCGAGTTTGCCCTCCTCGGCGAGCATCATGGCGGCAGCCGAGGTGATGGCTTTGGTCATGGAATAGATGCGAAAGATGGTGTCTTGTTTGACCGGAGTTTTGGCGGACTGGCTGGTGAGGCCGAATTGCTTGTCGTAAACGATGTGACCTTTTCGAAGAACAAGGACGGAACCGCCAGCGAGTTTCTTCTGCGAGATGAGTTTCTCCATGGCAGGATCGATCTCGGCCAGGCGTTCACTCGACATTCCAAGATCCTCGGGCTTGGCGGTGGGGAGAGGAGAGGATTTTGGAGTCTTCCCTGAAAGCGGAAGTGCCAGTGAGATTACCAGAAGAGAGAGCAATCGCGATTTCATGGGGGTGGAGTTTGACCAATGACGGAGGCAGTGAGAAGGGGTTTTTTCGCAAGGGCTTCGCGTTTACTTGGAGCAGGGCTTTGCTAGGGTGGATCATGTTCAAGAAACTGGATCACATTGCGATTTTGGTCAGAGACACCGAGGAGGCGCTCACTTTCTACCGGGACGTGTTGAAGTTGGAGGTGTTGGTGAGTGAAGAACTTTCTGAGGTCGGAGTGCGGCTGACGCATCTGGATATGGGCAATGTCAAACTCCAGCTGGTGCAGCCGCTACGGGATGATCATCCCTTGATGGCGCAGCTCGAAGAACGCGGCGAGGGACTGCATCACTTGTGCTGGGGAGTGGATGACACGGATGAGGCGATGGCGCGCCTGAGTGACTACGGACTCGAAGCAAAAGCCGGTGAGCCGCATCCGGCTCCACAGGGAGGATCGGCGGCGTTTATCGAGCCAAGTCAGACGCGTGGAGTGCTCTGGGAAATGACCTCGCCCAAGAAAGAGAGCTGAGCCTCCAGCTACTCCGAGAGCAGCTTGAGGGCTTTCAAGACGGACTCGGTCTGAGGAGCGGTTTGGAGGAGTTTCAGGGCGTCTTCTTTTTTGCCCTGGAAGTTGAGCGACTTCGCGAGGCTGACGAGGTGATCCGGATTTTTGGGATCGGCTTTGAGGAGGAAGCGAACATGTGATTCAGCTTCGCGTCCACGCTTGGCGCCGAGGTAGAGGGTGACGAGTTCTTCGTGAGCCTTTCGATTTTCGGAGTCGAGACGAAGCGTGGCGATGAAGGTCCGGGCTGCTTCAGAGTAGCGCTTTTGTTCAAGGTAGAGAGCACCGAGAAGATTGAACAAAGGAGCGGAAACGCGGGTGGGATCGGCGGTGATGGTGGTGAGGAATTCCTCGGCTTCGTCAAGGTAGCCGCCTTCGATAAATTTGATGGCAATGTTTTGGGGATCTGCTCCGGCGGGGAGACTGAGCCATTGGCCTGGAAAGGGCATGGCGGCGGCGAGTCGTTGTTCACGACCGGTCTCGGCGAGTGAGGCATCACGGATGATGGTGGCGGGATCGATGGGGCCTTTGTAAACCGCGCAAAGTTCGCCGGAGGCACTGATGAGGAAACTGCTCGGGACGGGAAGGGGGCGTTGACGACTGAGGAGGGAGCGTTGGATGACGTCGAATTTTTCGACGAGTTCGGGAGTTCCAAAGCGGTAGGTGAAGGGGAGGTCGAGTTCCTCCCAGACGGATGTGTTCTCCTCGGGGTCGACGTTGATGGCGACGATCTCCACGCCAGCTTCTGCGAACTCAGAGGCGTGTTCTTTCCAATCGGTGAGTTCGCTTTTACAAGTCGGGCAAGTGGAGAGCCAAAGGTTCACGAGGCGCGCGCCGGTGATGTTTTTGGAAAGGCCATCAAGCTCGGGAAGCGGGAGGGGGCGGAGGAGTGAGAGGCGGGCGCGGTCGGTGACCGGAGGTGCGGTGACCGGGCTTTCGGTGAGCGGTTTTGTTTTTGGAAGTTTGAATGGGGTGGCTTTCTTTTGGCCTTCAAAGAGGAGGAGGTGGGAATGTGAGGGGAGAGCGGTGAGCTCCTGGCTGGTGCCTTGCGGCCAGCGGACGATGACTTTCTGAACGGCTGAATCACCAAGGCCGAAGTGAAGCCATTTGGAATTTTGCGAGAGGTAGCCCTCGCCTGCACGAAGGGTTTGGGTTTGTTGCCCGGAGTCGGTGACGAGGGTGATACGTGCGCCGATGGCATCCCGGTTTCCATTCTTTGCGAAGAGGCGGAAGGCGATGGACTTGGCTTGTGCGACTTCGTTTTTGAGAAAACGGATTTGCGGACCGTTGCGGTTGGCGATCCAGAAATCGATGTCGCCATCGTAATCCCAGTCACTGAGAGCAAGGACGCGGCCGTCGTCATCAAAGTCGAGCTTCAGGGCACTGGAGACATCGGCAAATTTTTGACCGTCGCCGAGATTGAGGAAGCAGGAATTGCGTTCATATCCGCTGAGGGAGCGGCCGGATCGAAGGAGGTCATTGATGGCCTTCCAGCCGAGATCGTAGCGGATGACGGCGGCGTTTCCGGCGTTTTCTTCGGGGGATTGCGCCACGACCTGGCGCCACCAGAAACTTCAGAGGTCGTCGAGTCGGTCCGCGGTGACGAAGCCGTTGGTGACGTAGAGGTCGCGCCAGCCATCGTTGTTGAGGTCAACGAATTGAGAACCCCAAGCCCAGCGGGCCATCATCGTGTTGGATGTCTCCGAGACATCGCGGAAGGTGCCGTCGCCTTGGTTGAGGAAGAGGGAATTGCCACGGGCATGGCGTTGGAAGCCGGCGAGGTCGGCTTTTTGGAACTGAGACTGACGGGTGATGCGGTTGCCGGCGGAAGAGAACATGTTGCTGACGTAGAGGTCCATGAGGCCGTCGTTGTTGGCATCGCCCCAAGCGGCGGACATGCCGGGACCGATGTCTTCGACACCTGCTTGGGCGGCGACATCGGTGAAGGTGCCGTTGTCGTTTCGGAAGAGGTTGTTGCGGCCGAAGTCGTTGGCGAGGTAGAGGTCGGGGTCGCCATCGTTGTCGTAATCCTCCCACACCGAGGCGAGGGTGAAGCGGAGGTGGTCGCCGCCGAGGCCAGTCTGTTCGGTGACGTCTGAGAACTTCCAGTTGCCGGCGTTTTTCAAAAAAAGGTTGGGTCCGCCGTTGTTGGCATCGTGATAGGGCATGGGGCTGGCGAAGATGTCCTCGGGGCGGATTTTTCCCGCACCGGAGTAGCCGGAGGCGAAGAGGTCGAGGAGGCCGTCGCCGTCGTAGTCGATGGCATTGATGGAGAAGAGGAGGCTCTTGGCATCAGTCGCGAAGCGCACGGGAAAGGTTCCCTTGCCAGTGTTCTCGTGGATGAGAATGTGAGTGGACTGCGCGAGGATGAGGTCTTGGTCGCCATCGTTATCTAGATCTACAAACAGCGCAGAGCGGGTGGAATCGAGCCAATCGGTTTTGGTCGCGGAAGAGACATCGCGAAGGGAACCATCGGGCTGGCGCAGGAGGAATTTGTTTGGCAGTCCGGCGGGTTGGCAGAGGTAGAGGTCCTCAAGTCCGTCGTTGTTCACGTCGGCGATCGCGATGCCATTTCCGCGGCCTTCGACGCCGATGGAGGATTCAAGGCTGCCGTACCAGCGGTCTCGGCCGTGAACGAGTTGTTGTTTCACGACTTCGGGATTTCCAAGCGCGGAGGCGGTGCAGTCGGTAAAGGTGAGTGGGCTGCGAACCTCTTCGTGCGAGAGAACGGTGAGTGATTTTAAAAGGGGTGGTTCCGACTTGGTCCAGAGGCATTCCCAAGTGGCGTTGAGTTGGATGCGGGTGGAATTTTCAATAGAGGAAATCTGAAGAACCGAAGTGGTGGAGGCTCCTTCTGATGTGAGCGAAGAGCGGGTGATCTTGAACTTGAGATGTTCAGAGGACTTTAAGAGTGGCTTGAGGCTCGCTTCGGTTTGAGTGGTTGGTTTCGACGTGGTGACTTGAATCTCGCCTAGAATCTGTGCTTCGAGTTTCTGAAGGGTGGGCAGATTGGATTGGAATTCCGGATGGAGCAGATTCTCTGGCGGCTTGGCTTCGCCAGTGAGAAATTTCCCCAGCTTCTTGAGCTGCGCTCCGGCGGCGAAGCTGAAGGTTTCTGATTCCCAACCATCGACCTCTGGATCTTCATTGACGACGATGTCTTTGACGGCGTGGTCGAAGGTCTGCTTCTGAACGTGCGGGTGGAGAATGAGGTCGGCTTTCTCTTCTTTGGGAGTCGCGATTTCAGTCTCTGACAAAACTTCTTTCTTCTCCTCCGAACAAGAGAAGAGACACAACGCAAGCGCAGTGATAGAGAGGCGTTTCATCGTGGATTACTCGCGGTAAGGAGTGTTGTTTTGGTAAAGAGCGAGTCGCTTGGCGATATCTTGCGCGATGGCGGGGTCCCCGTTCTTCTCTGCGAGGGAGATTGCTTCTTTGGCGGTGGAGATTGCTTCTTTGAAATTGCCATTGGCCGCGAGGGTGACGGCGAGGGTGTCAAGGTGGGACGCAGTGCGTTCGCCCGGAATGGTGAGAAGCCTTTGGGCGAGTTGGAGAGCTCTTTCTTCATTGCGCATCTTGGGATCGGGAAGAGCGGCGAGAAGCCAGGCGAGGTTGTTGGCGGCGGGCGCGATTGGAGGATCGAATTCCAAGGCTTTGGAATACTGAGTAAGGGCCGTGGGGAGGTCGCCACTGCCGAGAGCGATATTTCCAAGATTGAAGTGGGCTTCTCCGGAAGGGCGGAGCGAGATGGATTTTTGAAAGCTGGCGGTTGCGTTCTTCGTGTCGCCTGATTGAAGCTGGGCCAGGCCGAGCTTGAAGTGGAGTTCGGGGTCGTCTTGTCGACGCTCGAGGGCCTTGAGATAATAAGTGGCAGCTTCGGCTGGTCGTTTAAGAATCATCAGTGTTCCCGCGAGTTCGATGGCGGACTGGCGATGGTAGGGATCGATTTTGAGTGTCTCCTTGAAGGCCGTCGCCGCTTCCTCGTAGCGTTTTTGATCGAGATAGATCGCTCCGAGGAGGACGAAGGCATTGCCGGCATTGAAGACGGGGCTATCGGTTCCTTCGGAAAGTAATCGCTCAAGATAAGCCTGAGCTTCTTCGGTAAAGCCGCCTTCGGCAAAACGGATCGCGAGGGAGTTGGGGGAGGAGCCTTTTGGAATTCCGAGCCATTTTCCCGGGAAGGGAGAAGCAGCGGAGAGAAGGCGGTCGAGGTCCATCCCAAAGAGTTGGGCATCTTCCGCGATTTGAGAGGCGGAAACGGGACCTTTATAAATGACGGCGAGGTTTCCTTTTCCATCAATCAGAAAGCTGCTTGGTAATGGGAGCGGACGTTGTCTGCTCAGGATGGAGCGCTGGATGACGTCGAACTGCGCTCCGATTTCTGGTCCCCCGAGAGCGGCCGTGAAGGGGAACTTTTCCTGTTCGAAGAACTTGAGCGCCCGTGCTTGCTCGGACTCTTCCTCGACATTGATCGCAAAGACCTCAATTCCAGCTTCTTTGAAAACCGCGATGTCCTTTTTCCATACTTCCAGCTCTTCCCGACAGCATGGACAGTTGCTGGACCAGAGGGTGACGAGGCGAGGCTTTCCTGAAATAATTGGCGCTTCTTTTCCTTCCCGAGTGCGCACGGTCATATCTGGGATTGGCAGTGGCTGGATGAGGACGATGCGCGCTTGATCAGTAGGATCTGGGACCTTGATTTCTGATGGTTTCAGTGATGCCAGTGGGGGGCGCTTTTGTTGTGTGAGGATTTCCCCGCTTCCTTCGATGAGGAGGTGGCGACGGTTGATCGCGGTTGGCGGGAAGCTTTCGGATGCGCCACCGGGCCAGTCTACGGTGATGCTCTTGATTTCCACGGGCCTTGAACCCAGCCCAAGATGAATCCATGGGCTGTGTTGGGAAAGGTAAGCTCCTCCTGAGGTGACGGTGCGAATGCGTGGTTTGCGACCATCGGAAAAAGTAACGGTGAGTTTTGCTCCGATGGCATCGCGATTGCACTTCGTTCCCTGGAGTTTGAATTGAACCGAGTGATTGCTTCTATTCGTGTTGTTTCGCAGAAAGCGTGTCTGCGGGCCGGTGCGGTTGGTAATCCAGAAGTCAAGATCTCCATCGTGATCCCAATCAACTTTTCCGACGACCCGGCCATCGTCATTAAAGTCCAGCCCGGTGGCTTGTGCAATGTTGGCAAAGCGTTTTCCCGGAATATTGAGAAAGGCACAGTTCCGCTCGTTACCGCTCAGCGAGCGGCCTGCCTTGAGCATGGTGTTGAGCGCTTTCCAGCCGACATCGTATCGGAGGACTTCGGTGTCAGGAGCGTTTTCTCCGGGGGATTGCGCCACGACCTGACGCCACATGAAACTTCAGAGGTCCCGGTCTTTTCCCTCCGAGGTAATAAAGCCGTTGGCGACATAGAGGTCCTCCCAGCCGTCGTTATTCATATCGGCGAAGACCGAGCCCCAGGCCCAGCGCCCGAGAGTGACACCCAAGCCGACACTCACATCCTCGAATGTGCCATTGCCTCTATTTCGATAGAGTGAATTCCCACGGGCGTGGCGGCGGAAGTCGCGTTTTCCATCTTCATCGAGATGAGATTTAAACTGGCGTTGTGTGGTGATGCGGTTTCCTGCCGAGGAAAACATGTTGCTGACGTAGAGATCGGGGAAGCCGTCGTTGTCGAAGTCTCCAAAGGACGCAGACATTCCAGGCCCGATGTCTTCCACACCGAGCTCGGCGGCGATGTCCTTGAAGAGGCCGCCGTCGTTTCGGTAGAGATTATTCCGACCAAAGTCATTGGCGACGTAGAGATCAAGATCTCCATCGCGATCGATATCATCCCAGGCCGAGGCGTAGCTGAAGCGCATGTTGTTTTCATTGAGGCCGGTCTCCTTAGTGACGTCCGTGAAGCCCCATCCGCCATCGTTCCGCAGCATCAAGTTGGGAGCGCCGTTGTTGGCGTCCTCAAAGGGCATGGGATTGGCGAAGACATCATCGAGGTTGATTGCGGAACTGAGGGTGTAGCCGCAGATGAAGAGGTCGAGGTCTGCATCACCATCGTAGTCCACCGCGTTGATGGTGAAGAGGCTGCTGGCGGCATCGATGATCGTGCGAAAGATGAATTTCCCCGTTCCGTCATTCTCCTGCACGATGATTTTATGCCCCATCACCGCGACCAGGTCCGGGTCGCCATCGTTATCGAGGTCATTAAGAACGGCAGCTCGGGTGCCCTCGTGCCAGTTCACTCCGGCGTTGAGCGCGGTATCCACCACGGTGCCGTCGGGCTGCTGAATCAGAAGAAGGTTTGGAAGACCCGGGGGCTCGCAGACATAAATGTCTTCAAGGCCATCGCCATTGACATCGGAAATCGCCAAGCCATGACCGGCGGCTGGTCGGGCGATCGAGCCATCGAAGCGCGCCGTCCAATGGTCGATGCCATGGACGAGTTGCTGCGGGAAAAGAGTCTTGTCAGCAAAGACGGATTCAGTGCAGTCCGAGTAAATGGTCTGGCCTTCGTTCACTTGGTGGCGGACCTCCTCGTAGTCCGTGCAAGAAACTGTTTTTAGCCGAGGCGTCTTGTCGAGATCCCAATGACAGGTCCAAGTGGCGTTGACCTGTAGGGCTTCGGAGTCATTCCTTCCCCCGAGTTGGACATAAACGACAGTTTTCACCCCGTCATTTTCCGGGATGACACGGATGGTCTTAAATTTGGAGCGAATGGGAGCGTAACTGCCGAGAAGCTCACGAAGTTCCTCCGCAGATATTTTCAAAATCCGGTTCTCATCTTTGGCCTCAGGAGAGGGTCGCCTTACCGAGAGGGTATCATTTTGATAGACCTCAGCTGAGAGGTGACCCAGAGAGAGGGATTTTGACGGGTGATCGGTGTGGATCAGATGAGCGAGAACAATTTCACCGTCTCTATTAAGCCATTCGCCGAGTTTTTTGAGTTGAGCCCCGCTCCGTTCATCGAAGTCTTCTGTTTGCCAGCCATCAGCGAGGGGGTCATCGAGCTGCGCAACATCTTTGATTGCCGCATCGAATTTGTTTTTCTTGAGACCCGGAATGTCGGAAAGAAGCGGCGTCTGATCTTCGCCTGCCAGTGAAAGGGGAAGGGCGATGAGTCCTGAGACTATCAGGCCATATCTTCGGAATTTCATCCGTATGATGGGAAAGATCTTCTTGATGCTTAAAGGGTAAAAAAAATCACTCACCACGCCACAAAAAAGCCGCCGGATTTCTCCAGCGGCTTTGAAGTTGATTCGATCAATCAGGCCTCTATCGCTTGCGGCGAATGAGGAGAGCGAGAGCTCCAAACCCAAGAAGGGAGGTGGAAGGCTCAGGCACTTGAGTGACGCTGAAGTTGTCGAAGGTGATAGAATGCAGCCCTTCGCCTGTTGCAATGGTCATGTCGTTGTGGGCACTGTAGGCCATGCCGACATACCAACCGTCAGTCGGATCGGAGTCAAAAACCCCAGCATCTGCTGGTGAGAGTGACCAAGCTCCTGGAGCACCTGCAACATCCGGTGCAATTCCCGCGACGAACTCATTGGTACCCGCATCGTAGTCAAGACGCAACCAAGTGAGAGTCACTGAACCGTCTGCGTTGAAGGTGTTGTTGGTGGTCTCAGGCAAAATCGCGATTTCCGCCCCGCCATCGCCTGCTTGGTTCCGAAGAACAGAAAGACGGTTTGGCACGGGGTTCGAACCGCCAGCTTGGGAACCATTTCCTGAAGCAACCTGAGCCATGGCCATGGATGAAGTCTGCCCGATGAGGGTATCGCGGGCCATGATACCAGCTTTTCCCCAGCGGCCGTTGGCGGCCTCGGATTGTCCGGTAATACGCACGACGGCAGAGAAGCTGCCGGTTACGCGGGCATCTTCGTGGTGATAAGTGCCTTCGTCATTTCCATTCCAGAAATCACCGGTCTCGGTGGAATCAGAAAGGGTATACGAGCCACCCCCGTTGTCAGTGACGGAACCACCGCCTGCGCCGATGATGGTCGTCGTTAGCGCACCTTGTGCCATTCCCAAAGAGAGAGCAGCCACAGATGCAAGTGTCAGTTTATTCATTTTCATAGCTATGTGTGTCTCGAAATTCATCGAGACCTGTGAAAGTAGGCAATTTTATGAACGTAAGGGAAGCCCAAAATTCAAAAATAAAGGTCCAATCATCTAATTATCAGGGAATTGAAAATAGTTAAGAGTGATCATCAGATTTCATGGGTTACGAGGTTTCTTGACGACAAACCTGCGAAAGATGAGAGTTTCAGCGTCCTCACGCGTATGAAATCACTCATGAATTTTCGCTTTTTTCTCTGTGGAGCAGTCTTGGTGGCCAGTTCCCTCATGCAAGCTCAAGTCGATGGCTGGCTCGACTGGCGGGGCCCCACTCAAAACGGCGTCTCCGCTGAGACCGGTCTTCCCGAAGAATGGGAGCCTGGCGCGGCAAACCAGATCTGGAAATATGATCTCAATGGTGCCGGCGCTCCTGTGATCGCAAATGGAAATCTTTATGTCTTTGGCTACGGTCAATTCGGTGATGATCCTGCGGAGGATGTGCAGGAGACGCTTCTTTGTCTCGATGCCAACACCGGCGAAATGAAGTGGGAGAGGCGCTTCAGCGATTACATTTCCGATGTCGTCTACAACCGCTATGGTATCGGATCTCCGGTCATCGATCAGGAAACCGGAAACGTTTACCTTCAGACCTCGAATGGCCGTTGTGTCGCGTTCACTCCGGAGGGTGAGCAAATCTGGGAATTATCACTGATGGAAGAGCTGTCCCGCCTGACCTTCCCCAACGGCCGGACAGGATCGGCCGCGATCGAAGGTCCGCTGGTGATTTTCCATTGTGTGACCGCGAACTGGGGAACCACCGGGCCGGCTCGCGACCGTTTCTACGCCTTCGACAAGCTGAGCGGAGAGCTCGTTTGGTATTCCACTCCCGGGATTCGCCCAGTCGATAGCTCGTTCTGCATGCCGGTTTTTGGTGATCTTGGCGATCAGCGTGTTTTCTACGCAGGCACTGGTTGTGGCAATGTCGTCTGTGTCAACGCTCGCACGGGTGAGCCCGTCTGGCGATTCCAGCTTTCGCAGGGTGGCGTGAATTCGCAGGTCCTTCTCTACGGGAAAGACAAGCTGATCGCGATCCATGGGAAGGAGAATGTCGATGCCACCTCGAAGGGTCGACTTGTTTGCCTGAAAATTCCCACAGAGTATCCGGAGGAGCAACTCGTTCTCGAGCCCAGTGCGGAAGTCTGGCGCAATGACGACCACATAGGCTTCACCAGCTCCCCGATTTTGGTAAACAATCGTGTCTTCACCACCAACTTTACCGGTGAGCTGATCAATGTTGATGCCGATACCGGCAAAACACTCTGGCAGGAAAAGCTCTCGCCAGACCAAATTCACGCCTCTCCGATCTATGGCGATGGGAAAATCTATGCACCATGGTTCGAGGGCACTCTTGCCATCGTGAAGCCTTCCGACGAAAAAGCCGAGGTCCTTTCCCTCGCGCATATTAAAGAGGAAGACGGCTCTGGCGTGAAATGCCTTGCCCCTCCCACCATTTGGGCTGGAAAAGTTTATCTCTCCACCCGAGCCGGGCTCTTTTGCTTCGGTAATCAGGATGGCAAGTTTCCTGCCTCTCAAGCTCCGGCCGTCAAAAAGGCCAGTGGTCCGGTGACTCAGCTCCAGATTGTGCCCGCTGAGTTTGCCATCGCTCCCGGACAGAGCCAGGAGTTCAAGGTTTGGGGACTCAACAAGGAAGGTCGTCGCGTTGAAGTCATGACCGAGGGGCTTAGCTGGGGGAAATTTATCCCTCCTACCGCCAGAGTGAAATCGGAAGTCGACGCGACTCTTGATCCTGCGACTGGAAAAGTCAGCGCAGCCCCAGATGCCAAACTTTCTGCCGGAGCGCTCAAGGTAACCTGGAACGGAATCTCCGCTACCACCCGTGGTCGGGTGGAGGCCGCGATTGGCTACACCGAAGACTTTGAGTCGACCCCCCTGCCAATGGAGCATCAGGGGGAAAAAGTGAACTTTCCTCCTCTGGCCTGGCTCGGAGCACGGGTCAAATGGCACGTTCTTGAAAAGGACGGATCCAAGGTGATTGCCAACCGGCTCGACAACGTCCTCTTCCAGCGTACGATGAATTTCTTCGGCGGCGAGGATATGAAGAATTATGTTCTCAGTGCCGATGTCATGACCGATGGCAACCGCCGGATCAAATCCGAGGTTGGCCTCGTTAATCAGCGCTACCGTATCACCCTTGTTGGAAACAAGAATCAACTTGAGGTTTCCTCCAACTATGAGCGGGTGCAACAAGCGGTGAAATTCCCGATCAAAGCCAACCAGTGGTATTCTCTCAAAACCCACGTCAAAGCCAATGGCGACGGCACCGGAACGATCCGAGCCAAGGCCTGGGCCAAAGGCGGGACTGAGCCGGAAGCCTGGACGATCGAAGTCCCGGTGAAGCGGCTTCATCCTCAAGGGGCTCCCGGGATTTTTGCCTTCTCTCCTCAGTCCCAGAAGCGTGTATACATCGACAACATTAAAATCTCCGCTGCCGAGTAACTTCCATTTTTCCTTTTTCCATCAACTTCCATGAAACCGTTTTACCTCCTCTCACTTTCCGCGCTCATTCTAGCGAGTTGCGATTCCGCTGATCCTGTCAAAAATGTCGACAGCTCTTCCAGTTCTGCCGAAGAAGCCCAGGCTCCCGCAGCCGAGATCACCAAAGATTGGCCGATGTGGGGTGGCACCCCTTCCCGGAACATGGTTGGCATTGCCAATGATCTGCCGACCGACATACATCCGGGCGATCTCAAGGATGATGAGTCTGCTGATCTCTCCGAAGCCAAGAACATCAAGTGGGCGGCGAAGCTCGGTTCCCAAGCTTACGGAAACACCATCGTAGCCGGTGGTCTGGTGGTCGTTGGAACCAACAACGAATCTCCCCGCGATGAAAAGCAGCAAGGCGACCGCGGGGTCCTCATGGCCTTCAACGAGAAGGACGGTTCCTTCGCCTGGCAGCTCGTCATCCCCAAGCTCGGCGCTGGTAAGGTGAGCGACTGGGAATACGTCGGTCTCTGCTCCTCTCCTGCTGTGGAAGGAAATCGCATGTGGCTCGTCACCAATCGGGGCGAAGTGATCTGCCTCGACATGGCCGGGATGGCGAATGGAAATGACGGCCCGTATAAGGACGAGGCGAAATATTCTTCCACTGACGGATCGCCCATCGAGATCGGCGCGCAATCTGCCGATATCATCTGGATCTACGACATGCGTGAAGAGCTTGGAGTATTTCCACACAACGTTTCCTCCTGTTCACCAGTCATTGTGGGTGACCAACTTTTCACCGCAACTTCCAACGGGGTGGACTGGTCTCATACCAACATCCCGAACGAGTCCGCGCCTTCGCTCGTTTCACTCGATAAAAACACCGGTGAACTTCTTGGTGAGGAAACAGCCGGAGTTTCCACGCGCGTTCTTCACGCATCTTGGTCGTCTCCCGCTTATGGAAAGCTGAATGGAAAAGACGCTATCGTTTGGGGTGGCGGCGATGGCTTCACCTACGCCTTTGATCCTATTCCTGAGAAAGACGAAGAAGGCTTCGGAATTTTCAAAGAACTTTGGCGCCTTGATTGCAACCCACCCGAGTATCGCGAGAAAGATGGCAAGCCCATCAAGTATGCCACTTATGCGGGTCCGAGTGAAGTGATTGGAACCGCCGTCGTTTCCGATAACCACACCTACATCATCATCGGCCAGGATCCGGAGCACGGCGACGGCGTGGGCCAGGTCCTCTGCATAGGACCAGATGGGAAGATCGTGTGGGCGAACAAGGAAGTTGGCCGCTCGATCTCCACTCTCAGCGTTGCAGATGGCCTCCTCTATGCGGCGGAATACGATGGCGATATTCACTGCTTCGATGCCAAATCCGGTCAGCTCCATTGGACCCACGAAACCCAGTCCCGCATCTGGGGATCCACCCTTGTGGCGGATGGCAAGGTCTGGCTTGGAACCGAGGACGGAGAGCTCCACATTTTGAAAGCTGGAACGAGCAAGGAAGTCCTCGGCACCATCGAATTCCCGGCTCCGATTTACTCCAGCGCCGTGGTAGCGAATAACGTGATCTACGTGGCCACCCAGACTCACCTCTACGCGATCGGGAAGTAACTTCTCCTGCTTCGACTTTCAAACCGCTTCCCGTTCTGGACGAGGAGCGGTTTTTTATTTGGTAGCGGAACGGTAGGGCGGATTGGCCCAATCCGCAGCCGCCGCGAACGGTCCTTTGGTTGGACCAAAGGACCCTACCGTTTTTTCAGAACCTGCGTGGGGCGATCCTTTCCGATCTTGATGGTGTGCGGAGCGTCCGAGTAAATCGGAAGTCTTCCGCTGCTCGCCTTCATGCGGGCGGTGTAAAGGATCTCACCGGAAGTATCGTTGATCACCTGAATCACGGGGTTCCTCAGATCCACGTTGTAGGAAAGGTGACCCACTGGCTTGCGGCCATCGTTATCCCGCGCATTGAAGGTGATGGGCCATCCGAGGAATTGCGCGGTGTCTTTGTCGGTGGTGACATCGGAGAACCGTTTGTAGCACTCGAAGGTGACCTTTCCGGTGTCTTTGTGGAAACGGGAAATGCCGTAGCCGTCGGCGCGCTTCTTTTCGTCGGTCCGATCCTCGGGATTGGCGTAGGCAAGCATCGTGATTTTGTTTCCGAGGCCATCGAGGAAATCGCCGGTCCAGGGAAGAGGTGAATGGGGCACGGGATTGGGACCGGCCTTTTCATCCTCCGGATGCCACCAACGTCCGTAGATGGTGTTGACGAGGGCGGGTGAAGTGAAGGCGTAGGGGCCATCGCCGTGTGAGTCGATCCCGTGCTTCACGGAGACCGCAAGGTGCTGGTCACCACAAAGGTGCGTGGCCCAGGCGCGGCGGATTTCGCGAAGCGCCTTGTTACGACCGGTCTGCGGCCATGCATTCGAATCGAGATCGGCCAGGAGGCGGTTGTTGGGATTGCCATGAAGGTGGACCGCGCCGCAGAAGGCGGTCTGGGAGAGGACGGCTTTCATTTCCGCTCCGGTCCAGTCCTGCGACCAGTCGTGGAGGAACTTGAGCTGACGTTCGCCGAGGAGCTTGAGGCCCTCGACATCGACCGCTTTCCGATCATAAGTGGGATTGTTGATGTGATCAGGTCGCGGCCCCATTTTTGGAATCGTGCCTTCGGGGCCGGTCTTGAACTTCCGGTCCTCGAGGATGGCGAAGGACACTCCGCCGTAAGTGAGATTGGTGAAGTAAACGCTGATGTTGTTTTTGATCGGGCGGGGATCGACGGGATCCGGCAAGTGCCAGGTCTGCTGTCGCTGCACCATGTTCACGTAAGCAGCGGGATAGAAATATCCGCCGCTGGGACCGGCGGGAGTGGTGGCTTTGATCCCTTCTTCTCCCCAGAGGTTGGCTTGGCCGACATCGTGATCGTCCGGAATGGTGACGGTCGGGCGGTCCCGCATGACATCGCGAAACTGCATCCCAAATTCCAGCCAGCCGCTGGTGTGCTGGGTGTGGTGATAAGTTTGGTCACCGGCAAAGAAGAGAAGATCGGGATCCTGGGCGAGGAGGTTTTTGACGATGATGGGCCTGGGGCCCTTTTCGCGGGAGGAGTTGCAGGAGAGGTTCGCCACCACGATGCTTTTCTTGTCCTTTGGGTCCTTGCGGACCGTTCCTTCGAAGGACGCTTTCTCGGCATGCCGAATCCGGTAGGTGTGATCCTTCGAGCTGTCCCAATCGTTGATCCTGAAGTGGGCGGACCAGCCAGGATAGCTCACTTTCTGCTCAGCGATTTGTTTCCAGGCCTCTCCGTCCTTGATCTCAAGGCGAACTATCTGGGTCTCTTCCGGAAGAAGGGGGAAAAGTTGAGCGGTCAGTTTGAGGGTGGAATTTTGAAGGGTGTAAATGGCGAAACCGATGACCTCTTCACGAGGAACGTTGAGAGGTAGAAGGGCTTTATGCCGACCTTTTCTTTTCTTTGGCGCTTCCTCGACAGCCCCGGGCTTGGGGTTGCGCTTCCACCATTCGCCGGTGGCCCGGTTATCAAGATTGGGGAAGTCCTTGCCGAAGAGTTCGGAGGACGCTGGCATCAGTTCGCCATGCACGAAGCCGCAAAAGAGGAGAGGGAGGAGATGTTTGGTCATAAGTGGAGGAAATTATTTTTTGTCGACAATGACGGGAGCGGTTTGTTCGGGAGTGGCCGTTCCGCCGGGGAGTTCCATAATTTGGATGTTTCGAAAGTGGATTTCGGAGCCTTCGGCTTCGAGGCAGAGGTAGCCTTTACGAACTGAGGAGTCACGGATGCTGTTTACGAACTTTCCGTTGATCGAGAGCTTCACCGTGCCATCGACACAGACGACGGTGTAGGTGTTCCACTCGCCCACGCCCTTGCAGCGATATTCGATGGACGAACTGCGGTTTCCACGTGGGTAGGTGGGAATGGCGGTGAGGCCGTTCGCGCCAAAAAGTTCGCCCGAGACGTAGCGCTTGTCATTGGGACTGCCGTCGCCCCGGCGGTTGATATTGGGCCACTGGAGCTCGAGCATCTGGACCTCCATTCCTTTGGGGAGGGGTCGGTTTTGGGGTGTCGAGCCTTCGCTCCAAACAAAGATTCCAGAGTTTCCGCCTGCGACCATGTGACGCCAATCGATCCGGAGGATGAAGTTTTCATACTGCTTTTTTGAGCGCATCACGCCGATGGGTTGTCCGGTGCAGACGAGGAGGCCATCCTTGATGGTCCAGGTTTCCGGGGAGGTGTTGACGTCGACCCAGTGGCTTAGATCTTTCCCGTTGAAGAGCGATTTCCACTGTGGGAGTTTCTGGGCCTGCAGCGGGAGGAGAGAAAGAAGAGGAGTAAGAAATGCGAGGAGTTTCATCTGATGACTTGAGGTGCGATCGTGACAGCAATGGGGAGATGATCCGAGGCTACTTTTTCAGCGATCACTTTTTCTTCAAAATGGATCGGCCCGAATCCGTGCGCGAAGAAGAAATCGATTTCTTGCTGAGGATTGTTGGAAGGCCAGGTGGGGGTTCGTTTTTCGCGCAGCATCTTCCAACCCTTGTTTTTGAGAACCGCAAGTGACGCGCTTCCCGGTTGAGCATTGAAGTCCCCGGCGAGGAGAACAGGATGCTTGGTGTCAGCGAGCTTTTTCAGAAGGGTGGTTACCTGTGAGATTCGAGTCTCGCTGGTGATCCAATCGTTGTGAATCCCGATCAGACTCAGGGGTGTCTTCCAACCGTCGGGACGGACGACGATTTCCAGCGCGCAGCGGGGTTCGGCTCCTTTTGGGAGAACGTGTCGTGTGGTCTTCTCAATCGGGAAGCGTGAGAGCACGGCCATGCCGTATTGTCCCCCTTGAAAGTCCATGAACTTTCCAAAGCGGTGGTGCATTTTTAAGAGGCGACCAAGTTCGGCGGCTTGATCGATCTGACCAGAGCGGGTGCAGTTGGAATCGATTTCCTGCAGCGTCACGAGGTCGGGATTCTCCTTCTTGATCACGGTTGCGATGCGCTTGAGGTCGATCTTTCCATCCATCCCCTGGCCATGCTTGATGTTGTAGGAAACGACGGTGAATGGGGTGGCTCCGAGGAGAGGCAGAATTGCGCTCCCGGCGATCAAAATCAGCCTTGCGAAACAAAAAGAAGTGGGGGAGTTGTTCATCGTCCGAAGGATTTAACGCCTAAAAAATCTCATCCCTTTCTTGCGATGAAAAATACCGCGCTCCTTGCCTTCGTTTCCTTCCTCCTTGGTGCGGCCTGAGGGAAGCTGCTCAATCCGAGTGAAATGGGCGCCGATGATTCTGGGTAGCGCGCTCTTCTCGGAGCAGTAAAAACGGCCACCTCCCGTTGGGAAAGCGGCCGTTCGGGAACGCTGATGAGCTCTCCAATCACTCTTTGGCAACCCGGTAGAAACGGGTCCCACCTGATGAGGGAAGGGTGAATTCGCGGGTCGGACCGTCAGCAGCAACGCCGTCGACTTGTTCGATCCATATTTCGAGGTCCGTGGAGGTTTCGATCTTGTAATTCTGGCCGGCTTGGGAATTCCAAGTGAGGGTTACGGAAGTGTCCGCATTATAAACGACCTCAGAGATGACGAGCGGGCCCTCGCCAGGAGCGGTGCCGCCATTGTCCACCGCGATGGAATCAAGGGCGATTGTTCCTCGTCCGTCTTCCGAGCTGATCGCGGAGAACATGACCTTGAACCCGTTGGAGAATTCAGTGTCGATTCCGGCATCCGCGTAGGTCCCGGTGCCGAGTTCATTTTCACCGCTGCTCCAAGTGTAACCAGTATCGGTCAAGGAGAGCTCGATGGTCGTTCCTTCGGTCTCCCAGTTCCACAGCAGATCGAAATTGTTGGTGACTGTCCCGTTCGACTCAAAGGCTTTGGTGTCATCGGCAGTGACGAGGTCTCCATAGACTCCATCAGTGCGGATGCTCGACATTTGGGTGATATCCAACCAGAGGCCACCGGAGTCGTTCTGCCAGTGCTGGCGACTCCAGGGATGATCTTCAAAGGCACTAAAGATTCCGCACATGGGGCGAATGGCTCGATTCTCATCGTTGGCGGCGTTGTTGTCCACGGTTGCTGGCCCGAGAACCCAGATGACGGTGGTAGTGTTCCCAGCCTCTGGGATGGGGTAGGATTTCAGGGAGGCGACTTCGCCATGGCCCCAGTTTCCGCTCGCGGCGTCCCAGGTGATGAGGGAGGAATCAACGACGTAGGTCTTGCCGCCAAGGTGCTCCCACTCGGTGTCATTGAGGAATGCGTCGTCGAAATCGTCGAGGAAGTCATCCAGATTCGCATCAGGGGCGGGGCTGACGGTCAGTGAAACAGTCCGGGTTGCGGTGTCTCCGTTGAGGTTGCCAGAAAGGGTAATTTCCAGCGTGGTTTCCTCCGTGACTTCAGGAACTAAGAATTCGGTTGATCCTTCACCATTGGTGGTGAGGGCGTCGATGTTTCCAATCTCATTGTCGATCGAGCCAGAAGCAGCAGGGTCAAGAATCCAAGAGAGGGTCACAGTCTGATTCGACACCACATTGGTCTGGGAACTTTGGAACGAGGTGATGAGAGAGGGAGGTCCTTGTCCGTTGGTGACGGTGATGGATTCAAAGGAGTTGGAACCTCGACCGGTATCATAGTTCATCCCCAAAGCGATGACACGGAAGCCGTTGTCGAATTCGGTATCGAGCCCGAAATCAGTCCAGTTCACTACGCTGACTTCGGTTCCGTTTTCGAACCAAGAGAAACCGGTGTCGGTGAGGTCAAGACGGTAGGTCGCGGTGCCTGTTTTCCAATCCCAAGCGGGGACAACGGTTCCGTAGTTGTCTGCATTCTGGTTGGCCGGTTTGTCTTTGTTGGCGACGAATATTACGCCACCCACGCTGGTGAGGTCCGCGTTCAGGAAGGAATCAAGGTCGATCCAAACTCCACCGGTGTTGTTGGGGTAGTGTTCCGGATTATCACCGGTTTGGTTGGCGCTGATAATGCCGATTTGGGTCCGGACCGTCTGCCCGGCCGCAGCTTCGGCACTGGATGTTGCGGACCCAAGAACCCATTCGATGGAGGTAGTCTCCCCTGCTTCGGGGAGAAAGAAGCGTTGTTGGCTGCGGATGTTCCCGTTGGCCCAATTGCCTCCGCCATCACCGACGGTCAGGCGGCCATCGGCCACGGTAAGGGTCTTTGCTCCGCCCGTATCCCAGACCGCGGAATCAATCGCATCACCCTCAAAATTTTCAACCAAGTCAATTCCGTGAAGGGTGGAAAGTGCGAAGAGGGTTACGGCCAATCCGATTAGGTGGCTTATGAGGCGGTGCATTGCATGTGTGTGCATCTCGCCAGTATCAACAAGTTGGAGTTGATGTGAAGAGAGAAATTCACTGAAATTGGGTGACTTGTGTCGCTAATTTCCCCTTAGTCCTTGCGGTGATTACTTATCAAGGACTCCAAAAAATGACGGCGGGAGAATCTGGAAAGGCCTTCGGCTTGGCTTTGGGTGTCTTCGATGGTTACCACCTTGGGCATCAGGCGGTTATTGATGCTGCGCGGGGTGAGGGGCGAACCGGGGTGCTGACCTTTGACCCTCATCCGGTGGAAGTACTGGCGCCTCGGAAGGCTCCTCGAAAGATTATGGGTTCGTTAGCTCATCAGGAAATGGTGCTCGCGGACTTTGGAGTTGATTTTTTGGTGGTGGTGGAATTTACGCGGGAATTTGCCAATGTCTCTGGGCGGGAGTTTGCAGAGGATCTGGTCGCCACGGGAGTGCGGAGGCTCGCCGCTGGTCATGACTGGAGTTTTGGGAAGGGCCGCTCGGGCAATGTCGACCTCTTGAAGGATTGGGTTCCGGAGGTTCAAGTGACCAAAGTCGAGGCTGTTCTGGCAGATGGCGAACGGATCAGCAGTTCGGCGATTCGGTCAGCCCTGACTGAGGGAGATTTGGAAAGAGTGGCGGCCTTGCTGGGCCGGGATTACTCCGTGTTGGGAGAGGTGAAGCAAGGAAAGCAGTTGGGCCGGCAGCTGGGTTTTCCGACGGCGAATGTGGAGGTGGCGGATGAGCTGCTCCCTTCCAACGGCGTTTATGCGATCTCAGGACGATGGCAGGAAGAATGGATTGCCGGAGTAGCCAATGTCGGGACGCGGCCCACGGTCGATGACTCGATGAAGAGGAGTCTGGAAGTGCATCTCTTCTCCGATGAGGTCCCTGATCGCTACGGGTGGTTTCTTGAGGTGGCCTTTCACCGCAAGATTCGCGAGGAGAAAAAGTTCGCCAGCATCGAGGAGCTCAAAGCCCAGATGGCTCAGGATCTTCTCGAAGCCAAGGGAAGCTGAGGATGGATTTCCGGCACGAGATTCCTCTCTCGGGGCAGCGACAGTTTTTGGAAAGGATTGTCCTATATCCCGGGTTTAAATAGGCATGAAACATCTGCCCCTTGTCCTTGCTCTTTGCTCAGCTCTAAAGGCGGAGACCGCTTATCCGGTTCATCCAGATTCCCAGGTGAAGCCCGGAGTTCCGCAGGGAAAAGTGACCCGGCATGAATTGAAGAGTGATATCTATCCCGGGACCTTGCGTCAGTGGTATCTCTACGTGCCAGCGCAATACGACGGATCCAAAGAAGCGGCGGTGATGGTTTTCCAAGATGGCCATGCCTACGTCGGGCCGCAGGGATCCTTTAAGGCGAACATCGTGATGGACAACCTGATTGCCAGTGGAGAGATGCCCGTGGCGGTTGGGATTTTCGTAAATCCCGGATTGTTCACTGAAAAAATCGAGGGGCGTCAAACTTGGAACACCCTTAAGGACAAGCGGAACCGGGCTACGGAATATGATGTCTTAAGCTCGAAGTATGCGGAGTTTCTCGAGAAGGAGGTCTTTCCGCTCGTCGCCAAGAAAGTGATCCTGACCAAGGATCCGAAACGGCGTGCCATTTGTGGATCGAGTTCAGGTGGAATTTGTGCTTTCACCGCCGGGTGGGAACGGCCGGACTTGTTTCACAAAGTGATCAGCCACATCGGGAGTTTCACCAACATTAAAGGTGGACACGTTTACCCTGCTCTCGTTCGGAAGGAAGACAAGCGAGACATCCGCGTCTTTCTGCAAGCGGGATCGGCTGATCTCGACAACCAATTCGGCAACTGGTGGCTTGCCAATCTCCAGATGGAAAAGGCACTGAAGTTCCGGGGTTATGACTCCAAATTTGTGAGCGGCGATGGCGGTCACAACGGCAAGCATGGCGGAGCGATTCTACCCGACACCTTTCGTTGGATTTGGCGGGATCACGCAAGGGATTAAGACTCTCTTACCCTCCCTAGGGATCTACTTCGTCCACTGTGCTCCATATTCGTTGGCTGGGTTTCGATAGATCGAGTGGATGTGATCGAGGGGATTGCCGCCGAGATCCTGCCCGGTGTATTCCACGATGATCTCTGGTCCCACGAGGTGATAAGACGCATCGCTTCCGGGCGTGAAGGGGCCATACCAGGCGAAGTGGGCTTTCTTGAGCTGGCCAGCAAGCTCCTTCATCCGGGTGGCCGCAGGCTTGGCCGGAAGGTCATCGACCCAGAGTCCGACGAGTTTTAAAAGCCGGGCGTGCTGAGCTTCCGTGAGGTCTTTGCAAGGAAGGCCCTTTGCGGGGGGAATGTAGCCGTCTTTTCCCGCCCCGGCCTGCATGCGGCCGCGCTTGGTGTTGATGATGGCCTTTTTACGCTGCTTCTCATCGAGGCTATTCATGAAGTCCATGGCCCAGGCGATTTCGTTCTCCATGGGGATGATCTGCTCTTCGCCCAGCATGAATTTGTGGGGCTGGGTCCCAATGAAGGCGGGCGAGAGGGTCATCTTTTCCCCCACGATGGTGAGATTTACCGCGACGTGGTGGCCGTCCCATTGCACTCCCCAGGGCTTGCTTTCCGAAGGCGTTCCAAAGATGGCGATCCAGTAGTTCGCAGCTCCGAGCCCTCCCCGGCGTTGAGCGCGTTGTTCGTTTCGAATCAGAAGGTCGTCGGCGAGCATGATGTTGCGCGCCATGAGGTAGCCGTTTTCACTGAGGACGGTGGAGAGGAAGGCGACGGCTTTTTCGAGTTGGGGCTTGGTGAGATCACCCAGACGAATACCACCATCGTCCGCCTTGGTGGGAACGTTGGTCCACTTCCGGCGCTCGGGATCATCGAAGGAGAGGAGCGCTTGCTTCTTCTCGTCCTTTGAGAGAGAGGCGAGGAAGGCATTGGCGGCTGCCACCTGGGATTTTGGGGAGCGATCGGATTGCGCCGGTTTGGCGGTGGCAAAGACTTCGCTGGTGAGGGTCCAAGCATGGTGGGTTTTACTCCATGCTGCGATGGCTAGACAGGAGAATACGATGAGGAAAGAGCAGAGAATTTTCATCAGGAAAGAGGCTAGGGGATCGAATCCCGCTTGAACATCCCTAAAGCCTCGATAAGCCAGTAGACATTTATCCTTCCGAGGGATAGTCTCAGAAGTGGATCGGGATCCTCCTCCTCAGTGCCCCTTGTCGATGGGACAGTCGCCCCTGCAGGGGCATGACCTGCGGTGGGACCTCGTAGAGCATGGCGATCTCCTCCGTCCGGCTCAGGGGACTGACTCTGGTAACTTGGAGGAATGCGCGCAAACAGCTTGGCGAAATTCCGTTCGCTGTATTGGAAGACGACTCTGGAAAGCTTTGGATGTGATTGACGCTCGAACCCTCAGCGAGCCCGACGATATCTTTGAATCACTTGTGGCCCATCTCCGAAAGGCCACAAACGGCGGAAAAATTACGCCCGTAATGTCGGTGTTTCGAGAATGGCTACCCGATGAGGCGGAGATCAGAATTTGGAACCATCAATTGATCCGCTATGCGGGGTATACGACAGCAAGTGGAGCGACCTTGGGCGATCCGATGAACGTCGCTCTGACAAGCTTGGCAAGATCTCTTGGATGGCGCCCCCCGGCTGACCCGGGCCCTTTCGATCTCTTGCCGATCATTATTCAAGCGGGAGATCGGTTGCGCTGGTACGAACTCCCAAGAAAGGATGTTCTTGAGGTCTCGATCCGCCACCCGAAATACCCTTTCTTCGAGGAAATGAACCTGCGGTGGTATGCCGTTCCGGTGGTCTCCGATATGATCTTTGCGACGGGTTCTGCGCTCTACCCCTGTGCGCCATTTAGTGGCCATTACCTCGGAACAGAAATTGGGGCGCGCAATTTTGCCGATTCGAATCGCTACGATTTACTGCCCGAAGTCGCGGTTCGGCTTGGTCTCGATACGACGAGCCGTCGGAGCCTTTGGAAAGATCATGCGCTCGTCGTCCTCAATGAGGCGGTCCTGTGGTCTTTCGACGCTGAAGGAGTTCGAATTTCGGACCACCACGGCGTATCTGATGATTTCTTGAGGTTCTGTAAACAGGAAGAGAAAGAAGGGCGTGATGTCAGTGCGGAATGGAGCTGGATCGTCCCGCCGATTTCGGGGGCGGCCACCTCCGTCTTTCACCGCCAGTATGAACAGAAGCCTCTCTACCCAAACTTTCTCCTGCAGCCACCGGCTTGGGAAACACAAAGAGGCCGGCAACTGCTCGCCTTGAGAGGGATCAGGGATTTATAGATTCTCCGAATACAAGGATCGTGATTTTTGATTCCCCAGAATCACGTTTGAGTCCATTCATGCCCCGGCGAGGGCACGCTTTGACTGCAGCTCAAGGTTCATAACTTTCATTGAGACTTCGAGTCGATGGACCAATGAACGCTGACCTTATTAGGCTGGTAGATTGCGTGTTCGGGAAGCTCGAAGGTGCGGCAAAGCCCTCCAGCGCGACCATCCGCTGGCCCCAAGGAATTCTGAGCTCCAGTCTCTGAAACTTATTCTACCATCGCCTTGAGGCGTTGGCAGACTTCTTCGACGTTTGCGCGAGAGTTGAAGGCCGAGATGCGGAAAAAGCCTTCGCCGGCGGCGCCGAATCCGGCTCCGGGGGTGACAACGACTTGCGCGCCTTCGAGCATTTTATCAAACATGCTCCAGCTGGTCTCTCCTTCCGGGCAGCCGACCCAGACGTAGGGAGCGTTTTCGCCGCCCCAAACTTGCAGGCCGAGGGTCTCGCAAGCTTCACGAAGAAGTTTAGCGTTAGTCATGTAGTGCTTCACAAGCTCAGCGACTTCAGCTTTTCCAGCATCCGAATAGATTGCTTCCGCGCCGCGTTGGACGGGATAGCTGGCGCCGTTAAACTTGGTGGAGTGACGGCGGGACCAGAGCTGCTTGAGAGGGACGCGTTCACCGGAAGCGGTGGCGCCGGTGACGGTCTCGGGAATGACAGTAAAGGCGCAGCGGACGCCGGTGAAGCCGCCGTTCTTTGAAAAAGAGCGGAACTCGATGGCGCAGTCCTTGGCACCTTCGATTTCGTAAATGGAACGGGGAACGCTGGAGTCCTGTACGAAGGCCTCGTAGGCGGCATCGTAAAGAAGGACGGCGTCGTTCTCCTTCGCATAGGCGATCCAAGCTTCGAGCTGTTCGCGAGTGGCGGTGGTGCCGGTGGGGTTGTTCGGGTAGCAGAGGTAGATAAGATCGACTTTCTCCTTGGGAATGGCGGGGACAAAACCGTTCTCAGCGGTGCACTTGAGGTAAACGAGCCCTTCGTATTCACCAGCCTCGTTCGCCTCACCAGTATTTCCGATCATGACGTTGGTATCGACATAAACAGGGTAAACGGGATCGGTGACGGCGATCTTGTTTCCGGGTCCGAGGATATCGAGGATGTTTCCAGAGTCACACTTCGAGCCATCGGATACGAAGATGTCATCAGCGCTGATCCCAAGGCCGTGGTAGGCGTTATCGGCAATTGCTTCGCGCAGGAAGGGGTAGCCTTGCTCGGGTCCGTAGCCGCGGAAGGTGCCACGCTCGCCGAGTTCATCGACCGCTTTTTTCATCGCATCGCGGGCAGCGACGGGGACGGGCTCGGTGACATCCCCAATCCCGCAGCGAATGAGGCGCTTGGCCTTTCCAGGTTCCGCCTCGGTGTAGGCGTTTACGCGACGGGCAATTTCCGGAAATAGATACCCGGCTTTGAGCTTGAGAAAGTGTTCGTTAATGCGAGCCATGATGGGAGTGAAATAGACGGGGAAGGCGCGGGCGGCAATTGAAATTCGCGCAAGCTTGGGGCCTTGCCATGGAGGGTCGGAATCGCTTGAGTGGGTGATGCGAATTTTCGGCGCGCTTATTCTTCTCATTTCGCCCCTTCTCGGGAAGGGAACGCTCACCAAACATCAGTTTTCGGATTCGAAGATCTTCCCGGGGACTCATCGTGATTACTGGGTGTATGTGCCCGAGGAATATGACGAGGCCAAGCCGGCATGCCTGATGGTTTTTCAAGATGGGCGTGGGTTCGTGGCTAAGCCGGGACAGGTGGGTTACGTGCCGGATGTCTTCGACCAATTGATTGCCGCCGGGGAAATGCCGGTGACGATCGGGCTCTTCATCAATCCGGGTGTGGTGCCGGCGGCCAACGCGAATGCACAGCCACGATTCAATCGGTCCTTCGAATACGATGGGATGGGGCCGAAGTATGCGAACTTTCTCATTGAAGAAATGATTCCTCTTCTGGAAGCGAGCGACCTCAAGATTTCCAAGAACCCGGATGATCGTGCCATTTGCGGAGCATCCTCCGGAGCGATCGCGGCCTTCACGGTGGCTTGGGAGCGGCCGGATCATTTTCGTCGTGTCTACTCCATGATCGGGACATACGTCGGGCTGCGGGGAGGAAACAACTACCCTGCGCTCATTCGTAAGACCGAGCCGAAGCCGCTTCGCATCTTTCTTCAGGATGGCTCAAACGATCTCAATATCTACGCCGGTGATTGGTGGATGGCGAATCAGACGATGCAACGTGCCCTGAAATGGGCGGGTTATGAGCACACCCACCGCTGGGATGAAGGGGGGCATAATCGGACGGAAGGAAACAAGCTCATGCCCGAGGCCTTGCGCTGGCTCTGGAAAGATCACGGGAAAGTGCCGGTGAAGACTCATCCGGAAAAGTGCCAATCCCGCGCCTCAGAATATCTCGTTCCGGGCGAGGACTGGGAGGTGGTGAGCGAGGGACACAATTGGTCGGAAGGCTTGGCCCTGACTCCGGATGGAACGCTTTATTTTACCGATGTGCCAGATCGGGAGCTTTTCAAAATCACCCCGGATGGGAAGGAATCGCTGGTGGCCAAGGAAACGGCAAACGCCAATGGGATCGCGCTCGGGCCGGAGGGAAAATTGCTTTACACGGCTTCTTCCAAGCAGATTCGCGCCTACGACCTCGCGACGGGCGGGTATGAGGTGATCGCAAAAGGTCATGGTGCGAATGACGTTGTCGTCTCAAATTCCGGCCATCTTTACTTCACCGACCCGCGAGAAGGGAAAGTGTGGCATGTGGATTTGAAAACGAGGAAACAGCGGGAAGTCGCCAAACTTAAAGGCCTCAATGGGATCGGGATGAGTGCCGATCAGACCCTGCTCTTTGTCTGTCAGTTCGACGGGCCCTTTGTGCACTCTTATTCTATACAAGCCGATGGCGCCCTGAACAACGCACAGCCGTATTTCTACGCCAAAGGCCCGACGGGTTCCGGGCGCTATGCGCTCGATGGGCAATGCACCTCGGCATCCGGGCTTCTCTTGGTAGGGACGGAAGCAGGGCTTCAGATTTTCGATCAACCGGGCCGGGTTCAGCTCGTGCTGCCGAGGCCGGCCTACGAGGACGGGCGCGTCAACTACTGCGCGCTTTTCGAAGACAACCTCTACATCGCGACCCGCCACCGAATTTATAAGCGCAAGGTGAAGCTCAAGGAAGCTCCCGCTTGGAAGCCGCCGGTCAAGGCCCCTAAACCTCGGCTTTAAATTTCGTGAGATTTTTTCGATCCGTGCAGTGTTGAACAAAGGTTTCCCCATTTCTTCACTGACAGATGGTGGAGACTTCCCTAAACTCCCATCTCGATTTTTAATGCGCTCATGAAACAAACAAACCTTCTCCTCTCCTTGTTACCGCTGGGCTTGGCCGCTGCGCTCCCCTTGTCTGCCAAACTCGTGGCTTGGTATCCGCTCGATGAGTTCTCAGATGCGAATGTCGCCGAGAATATCGCAGGAAACTCTGCAAGTCTTGTAGGCCTTGATGCCAATCCTGACTTCACCTCGGTCATCAAGGGTCACCCCGCGGCCACCCAAGCCCTCGGGACTTCCTACCTCATTAATGAAGAGGACAACAACGGCGGAGCTTTGGCTCTGGGGACGAATGCCGCAGTTCAACCGACCGATCAATTTACGATGACCTGCTTCATTCAGCCTGCTGCGTTTAATAGTTATGACCGAATCTTTGAGTCACTGGACGGAAACGGCCCGGGCCAGAGTGGCATCCGGATCGATCTCGGCGCAACTGGCGACCGCGTCCGTTTTCTTGTGCGTGATGGCAGTGGAGCGACCACCCAGGTCAGCCACCCTCTCACCCTCAAAAACGATGGGACCTGGTATTTCTGTGCCTTCCGCTATGATTCTGCGAGCGCTGACTCCACTCCTTTCCGGGTGACCGTTTTGGAACTCACCGGAGACTCGATCGATGAGGCCGCCATCACCGCCGCTACCAATGGTCCAGCCACGATGGCAACCGGAACTCTCTCTGCAACACATGGTCTCCAAAGCGTGATCGGATCAAGTTCGCCGGATGGAGGCCCCTTCGCGCTTGATGGTGCGATTGATGAAATCGCCTTCTACGACAACTCGGATTCAAATGGAGTTCTTTCTGATGCTGATCTCGCACTCAACGCCCAATACGGCCCTTCCGGTGTCGAGCTGATCACGGCATTCTCTACCGACCTTTTAAGCACTTCACCGGGAAATCCTGCCACCTTGAGCTGGACCATTAACGAGCCATTTGACTCCCTCGTTCTCGAAGACCAAGCGGGGAATACCACGGATCTCGTGCCTCTGACCACGGCAGGATCCGGATCGACTATGGTTTCTCCGGCGGAGACGACCACCTATTATTTGAAGGGTGCCAATGGAGAGGTAGAGAACACTCATGCCTTGAAGATTCTCTCCGGAGCGGCTCCAGAGATCAGTAATTTCGTTATCTCGACACCGATCGTGAATGTGGGTGATGATGTGGATCTCTCTTGGACGGTCATCGGAGCCGATACCGTGACTCTTGACCCTGGGGCGACTGATGTTTCGGCGCTCACGACGACTTCAGTGACCGTCAATGAAACCACGACCTATACTCTGACGGCCGCCAACGGATTTGGCAGCACTCGTGCGGAGGTGTCAGTCACCGCGATTGAGGGACCGATTCCGGTTCACCGCCACATCGCCTCGACTGAAGGGAACCTCGATAATTCGTGGATCGATGAAGTGAGCGGAAAGAATCTCAACACCAACACTCTTATCTATGATAATCCACTGACCACGGCATCCGAAAATACGAACATTACCGCGACTTATCAGGCGCTTGATGGCTTTGTCGGGGCAACAGCGGGGGCCTACCAATTTCCGGCGGCAACCTTTGAACTCTGGGTGCGTCCCGGAGCGGCACTGACTTCCGATCATGGCGTTCTCTTTGAAACTGGAGGAGGCCAAAATGGTCTCGCTGCCCTGATCAGTAGCGCCGGAGTTCGCTTTCTGGGAAGTCAGGGCGACACAAGAAATCTCGATGTGGTCGTTCCCATTAGCGGCATGAGGCTGACCGATTTTATTCAGGTGGTTTTCTCCCATGACACGGCGACCGATACTTTTCAGGCGACAGTTTCTGATACCTCCGGCATTAGCCGCTCCGTGACTGAAACGGCAGCTGTGATCTACGGCGGGAACGGAGCAGTGCTCGGCAACTGGGGTTCCGGTGCGGTAGGAGGTGCGGAGCTGAATCTTGGCGGCCGAACCGAAGCCGCTGATGCCTCACCCGAGGGTCTTTCTGGATTTACCGGAGAGACCGCGATCTTTAATGTCTACGATCGCATTCTTACACCTGAGGAAATCCAGTCCTCCTTTGATGTGGTAGCAACCATTAGTCTTCCGCCAGCTGGTGGGCTCAATGCAGTAACTGATATTCAATTTGATGGCTCGAACACCGTGGCCCTGACCTGGAATTCCGAGGCGGGAAAAACCTACGATGCCGAATTTTCCACCAACTTGGTGGATTGGTTTCCGATCGAACAGGAGGTCGCTGCGACCGAGGCCACAACCAGCAGTAACTTTATCATTCCGCCGAATCAGAAGCAGTTCTTCATGCGGATCGTTGAAGCTCCAGCCCCTTAATCTCAGTGCGTTTTTTCCCCGTCACCTCCGCTGCTCTCCTGGGCAGCGGAGCTCTTGTGTTCGCCGAGCCACAAATCACGGAATTTGTTGCTCTGAATGATCAATCCTTGCTCGATGGGGATGGAAACGCCTCGGATTGGATTGAAATCCACAACCCGGAGGGATCGCCGCTGAACCTATCCGGATACCGTCTCACTGATGACCCGGCTGACGCATCGAAATACGTTTTTCCGAGTGACGCCGTCATTCCCGGAGGGCAACGGTTGGTGGTTTTCGCTTCCGATCGCGATGAGGCCGATTATCGCGACGGAGCGGGAAATTTGCACACCACCTTTTCGCTCAGCAGCGGGGGGGAGTATCTCGCGCTTCTTAAGCCGGATGGTTCCGTGTTGCAGGAATTCTCTCCGGAATATCCCCAGCAAGAGGAAGACGTTTCTTTTGGGTTGGGAGTGATTTCGAATCAGCTGGATTTAGTGACACCGGGGGACAGCTTGACTTGGCACATACCGGACCGGGATCTTGGGAAGGCCTGGCAGCTTCCGGGTTTCGATGACTCGAGTTGGACCAGCTCGGAGAGTGCGATTGGCTACGGCTATGATCTCGTGAGCGCGAACGGCGACACGCGGAGCGCAATGTGGTTTGTGAACGCAAGCGTCTATGCGCGGATGACTTTCGAGATCGACGAGGCCAGTAAAATCGAATCCATGCTCCTGAAGATGCGTTATGAAGATGGCTTTGTGGCTTACCTGAACGGCGTCCGCGTCGCTTCCTCAAACGCGCCGGACGAGGCATCGCTTACTCCGACTTCCAATGCGACCGCTTTCAATCCAGACGAGGATGCAGTCGTCCCGGAGGAGTTTCATCTCGCTACCGGATCTCTTGTATCGGGGACCAATGTGCTTGCGATTCAGGGACTGAATCTTTCCGCTTCGGGTTCGAACTCTTCGGACTTTCTTTTGCTCCCCGAACTCTCGGCGACTGAAAGATCCGGGGAGGGATCTTTCGGATACTTTCTGGATCCCACACCAGGAGAGCCGAACGGAGACGCGCCTCTGGTGGGTTTTGTCAAAGACACGAAGTTTTCGGCCGATCGAGGTTATTACTCGGAGCCTTTCCAAGTGGTCATTTCGAGTGAAACTCCTGGAACAACGATCATCTACACCACTGATGGATCCGAACCTGCGGAGGGGAATGGCACAGTTTACTCCGGGCCACTTACAATCAGCACGACGACCACGCTTCGGGCCATCGCGACGAAGGCCAATCATCAGCCCACCAACGTGGACGCGCAGACCTATCTTTTTGTGGAAGACATCGTGCAACAGACCCAACCCGCAGGCTACCCTTCAACCTGGGGAGGCGTGCGAGCTGACTATGAGATGGATCCGGAGATCGTGAATGATCCGGATTATGAGAACGAGTTTGAAGAGGCCTTCGCCGCGATGCCGACGCTGTCGCTGACCTTTGACCAAGATGCCTTCTTTCATCCTTCGACTGGAATCTACCAGCGCCCGGGGTCCGAAGGTTCGGCGTGGGAACGGCCTGTCTCGGCGGAGTTTTTCCTCCCTGATGGCTCGGAGCCGGGGTTCCAGATCAATGCCGGAGTCAGAATCCAAGGCGGGTCGTCACGAAACCCGGACACACCGAAGCACTCACTCTCACTGCGATTCCGCTCGGAATATGGCGAAGGAAAGCTCCGCTATCCGCTTTTTGAAAATACTCCCGAAGGGAAGTCCGCGATTGAAAAGTTCGATGTTCTGCAGCTCCGCCCGGAATACAACTTTGGCTGGATGCATCGGCACTGGTATCAGGCTGATCATGCCCTTTATGGCCGGGACCAGTGGGCGAGCGATCTTTTTCTCAAGATGGGCCAGAGCGGTTCCCATGGCCGCTGGGTACATCTCTTTTTGAATGGGATTTACTGGGGGCTCTACGACTTGCATGAACGCCCGGATGCGGATCACATGGCAAATTATTTCGGCGGGGAGCAGGAGGACTATGACACCGTGAATTCCTCCGTCGCGACCAATGGCGATCTCGTGGCTTACAATCAAATGATGGATCTCGCTTATGGCTCCATCCAAACCTCGGGAACGTATGCGGCGATTCAGGAGTATCTCGATATCGATGCCTTCATCGACTACATGATGCTGAATGCCTACGTGGGGAACCGCGATTGGGATGGTCACAACTGGCGGGCCGGACGAAAGCGGGAAGCGGGGGCGAAGTATCTCTTCTTTCCCTGGGACACCGAGTTCGCGGCGTCTCATGTTGGCGGAGGGGTTTTTACTCCGCCGGATTTTGAGACCACCGCACTTGCGACAAACGTCCTCAATAACAACGGGAACCGCCGACCAACGGGACTGCAGCAGCGCCTTGAATTAAACGCAGAGTATCGACAGCGCTATGCCGACCGGGTGCAGCTTCATTTTTTTAATGGGGGTCCCTTTACTCCCGAGGCATCTGCCGAGGCCTGGAATGTGAGAGCGGCTCCAATGAGAGATGCCATTGTCGCGGAATCAGCCCGCTGGGGGGATCATCGTCGCGATGTCAACGATGGCCGCTGGACCCCGGCGAATTTCGATCTCTACACGCGGGATGATCACTATCTGCCGATGAATGAGTGGTTGGTCGATACCTACATCCCGCAGCGCAGCGATGTCGTGCTGGAGCAGTTGAGAAATGCGAATCTCTATCCTGAGATCGATGCGCCGGTTCTCTCTCAACATGGGGGAAGGCTTTCGTTTGGAGCTTCGGTCGTCATCACTGGAGCGGGAACGATTCACTACACTATCGATGGCTCTGATCCGCGACTGACGGGTGGAAATGTGAATGGCGATGCGCAGACCATTGCTTCGGGAGCTTCGCTGACTGCGAATGAATCCTTCATTCTGAACGTCCGTTCGCGAGCCGGGAATGGCGAGTGGTCGGCCCTTACCCAAGCGTCTTTTGTGGTGGGTGTTGAGGGTCTCGCCTTCAGTGAAATCATGTATCACCCGGGAGGCGATGAATTCGCCGAGTTCATCGAAATCCGAAACGATGGAAGTCATCCGATTACATTGGCGGGCCTGACATTTACCAATGGAATTGAGTTTGAATTTGAGGCCCATTCTGCGATCGATAATTTGGATCCAGGCGGTCATTTGCTGATTGTCAGAGATCTCGCTGCCTTCCGAGCGGTTTACGGAAATGGATTGGATGCCATGATTGCCGGAACATTTCAGGAAGGGACTTCACTTTCGAACGGAGGCGAGCGCTTAACGCTCTCGGATGCCAATGATCAAATTGTGCTCACGGTTCGTTATCGTGACAATGGCGCCTGGCCTGAAGAGGCCGATGGTGGGAGCCGTTCATTGGTCTTCCGGGGCGGAAATGGGGAGAGCGGGCTGAACTGGCGCGCTTCTTCGAGCCTAGAAGGCGATCCGGGAACCAGCGACGGAGATCCGTTCCTCGGTGGATCCTTCATCGACTACGCCCTTTCAGGGAATCCCATCATGGAAGGAGAAGCTTTCATTTTTGAAGCACCTTCCTTGGCCGATGATGCGGTTTACCAAGTTGAGTTTTCGACCAATCTTTTGACTTGGGCGCCAGCGGTGGAATCGGAAATAACGCAATCGATTACAGCTGGCGGAGTGCGCAGATTCGCCGTTTCACTTCCACCAGGACAAACCGGATACGCACGTGTTTTAGTGAGCAAACGATAGGGTGGTTTGGTCCAAACCGTAGCGTGCCGCGAAGGGGGGTGTTCGTCGTGGAAGAACCGTGAAAACCGTTCGGTTTCGTAAGGTCAGGGAATCCTACCGCTGAGGAACTTTTTGTCAGTGGTGCGTTACTCTGTCATCACGTATTCCAAAAGCAGCCCTTGGAGAGAGGAGTAGAAACGGCTTCTGAGATACGCATTGCGGCTCTCGGGATTTGTAAGATCGGAAGAGTCGAGCTCGCCCTCCTGGCCAAAATGATAGGTCTTTTCCAATCCAAGGCGGGCTTGGTTCAAGGCGCCATACCAGTCTTCAGCAGTGTCTTTGGTGATCTCAATCTCGGCCTCCGCTTGATCTTTAGGCTGCGCAGCTTTGATCGCTTTGAGAACGGTGGTGAGCTGAGCGGAAAAATGGCTTTCGAGATCCGGGATAACGATGTCATCCCACATCGATTCCTCATCCATGAGGCTCCCGAGGCGCATCGCGAGATCACAATCGGCGTCGGCGGCAAGACACCCGAGCACATGCCAGTCCTTATCACTCTCGGGAATGAGCATGAGCCCGCCGTTGAGGATGGGCATGACGGTCATGAGGACTTTTCGAGGTTGGCGTGGAGCTGTGCAGTGTGGAGCTGCTGAACATACATCTCGGCTTTTTCGCGACCGCCGCTCCAAACCACGGATTTGCCCTCAAGATGAACTTGCATCATCATTTCCTCCGCCTTTTCCTTGGAGTATCCAAAGATACGGATAATTACGCGGGTGACGTATTCCATGAGGTTCACCGGATCGTCGAAAACAAGCACATTCCACGGTTGCCCCGTCTCTTCTTTCTGACGGGTCTTGCTTTCGCGGCTGGGGGCTTCGACGGCGTGAATACTCATTTAAATATCCACTTTTTGAGCCGGAGGATCGATCCATTTTCCGTGCTCGGCGATGAGGTCCTGAAGACGCTCGACGGCTTCGGCTTCCGGGATGTTAAACTTCACCGCTTCTTTACCAACATAGAGGTTGATCTTTCCGGGGGCTCCGCCGACGTAACCGAAATCGGCATCGGCCATTTCCCCGGGGCCGTTCACGATACAGCCCATGACCGCGATGCGCACACCCTTGAGATGGCCGGTGGCTTCGCGAATTTTCTGCGTGGTGTCCTGAAGGTTGAACAAGGTGCGACCACAAGAGGGACAAGCCACGTAGTCGGTCTTGAAGATACGTGCGCCGGAGGCCTGCAGGATGTTGTAGGAAAGGCGGAGCGATTGCCCGGGCGCGGATTCTCCCTGAAGAATGATGGCATCGCCAATACCATCGCAAATTAGCGAACCGATGGTCATGCTGCCCCGGAGGAGTGTCGGCAAAAAGTCGTCCATCACTGGGACAAGAGTGTCTTTTAAAAGGATGGAATGACGGGTGTCGATCCGGGAAGCAAGGAGTCGGAAGGCCGCGACCGGAGCGAGGTCGAGATTGTCTGAAACTGTGACGAGTTGTGAGTCAGTCTCGGCATTCACGGCGGCGATGGCAGCATCGCTTCGCGGATCAATCTGAATGACATTTGAATCTTCGATGACGATCTCGGGTTGGTAGTCGCCCATCTGATCCAACTTATGCGAGACGGCATCAAATTTCTCGCGCGTGGTGAGGACGCGGACCAACTCGGTCCCCCCGAGAGAGAGATCATTTTTAGAAATGACCTCAGTCTTTCGGCGCTCGTATTCGAAGGGATTCCAGGAAGGCGCTCCTTGAAAAATGATTTCCCCTTGGGGGAGCTTGCCCACTTGTTCGACGAGACTTTGCGCCACGGGAACTTCGTGCACTGCGTCTTCCGTCAGGGAAACACGGATGGTATCGCCAATGCCATCGGAAAGCAGAGAGCCAATTCCGATCGCACTTTTTATCCGGCCGTCTTCCCCATCACCGGCTTCGGTAACGCCAAGGTGAAGTGGGTAATTCCAGTCCGGGCCTTCGGCAGCAAGGCGTGCCACGAGGAGGCGGTAGGCTTCGATCATGACCTTCGGGTTTGAGGCCTTCATCGAGAAGACAAAGTTGTGGTAGTTCTGCTCGCGGGCAATGCGGGCGAATTCCAGCGCGCTCTCCACCATGCCGAGTGGCGTGTCGCCGTAGCGGTTCATGATGCGATCAGAGAGCGAACCGTGGTTCGTTCCAATGCGCATTGCTCGGCCGAGTTCTTTGCATAAGGTCACCAGCGGAGCGAACTCTTCGCGGATGCGCTCGAGTTCCTCGGCGTATTGTGCATCGGTATATTCGCGGGTCTCGAATTTCTTCTTGTCCGCGTAGTTCCCGGGATTGACGCGGATTTTTTCCACCCACTTTGCAGCTTCGAAGGCGGCGTCCGGTTTGAAATGAATATCAGCGACGAGAGGGACATCACAACCGGCGGCGCGCACGCCATCGCGGATGTTTTCCAGATTTGCGGCGTATTTTTTAGTCTGTGCCGTAATCCGGACAATTTGGCAACCGGCCTCGGCAAGGTCGAGCACTTGCTTTACGCAGGCTTCGGTATCGCGGGTGTCCGAGGTGATCATCGACTGCACTACTACCGGATGGTCGGCGCCCATTTTAACATTTCCCACCGTAACCTCACGGGAAACGCGCCGCTGATAGCGGAAGAGGTCGTCGCAATATTGAAGCTCAGCTGACATGAACAATCATCTCTTAGGCCAAAACCCTGCACTTCGCAATCGCTGGAATTCGTTCGTTGAATGCTTTTTCAAGACTCCCTAGATTTCTCGTGATGAAAGCCTTGCTAATTTTCTTTCTTTGCCTCGCTCTTTATCCGGCGGAGGAGAGAGTGCAGACAGACTTTCTGCGGGTGAAAGAGGGGGAAACAGCGAGTTACCTCCAAACGGCGATCACCCCTTATCAAAAGGGAGTGCAAAAGGTCACCCTCATTGGAGCAGTGCACCTTGCGGACGAGGGCTACTACGTGGATCTTAATGAGCGCTTTAAGTCCTTCGATTGTATCCTTTTTGAAATGATCGGCGGAGAGAAAGCCGCCCAAATGAAGCCGGGCTTAAAGCCCGCGACGGGGATTGCTAGGATGTATCAGGTGCTTGCGGCCGTTCTAAAGCTCGCTGAGCAGCGCAACATCGTAGACTACTCGGCCAAAAACTTCGTGCATGCCGATCTCACCCGCGAGGAGTTCGAAGCACTCGAGAAAGAGAAAGGTGAGAGTCTTCTCGGATTCGGAATGAAGGGAGGCAACACGAAGGACCCGAAGTTTCAGAAACTCATGGACGCCCTCCTTTCGGGTGATGCCAACAAGGTCAAACTCCAGCTTATCGGTGATCTGGGAAAGGGCGATGACCAGATCGATGCCCTTGCCGGAAAGTCGGTGATCATTGACAATCGTAATGCCAAAGCTCTTCAAGTGCTCCAGATTGCCTTGGGAAAAGGGCACCAAAACATTGGTATCTTTTACGGCGCGGCGCATTTCCCCGATCTCGAGAAGAGCCTTCGCGAGCAAGGTTTTCAGAAGGGCTCGCAGAGCTGGCTTGATGCTTGGACGGTGGCGAAGTGAAATCTTCAGGTCGATGAGCCTTTAAACGATCAGGTCAGCCGGGCCGAGGAAGGGGAAAACCTCCGAACCGGACAGGAGCGGATCGAGCTGTTGAAGAATGACCGATTCACCTTCTATCCATGATGCTCCTGCAGCGGAGTCACGGTGAACTCCTGATCCTGCAGCGAGCGGATGGCGCGGATAGAGGCTTCGGCGGCGGCGAGGTTGGTGCAGTGACTGATCTTATACTGCACGGCGCCAGAGCGGATTTTGACTTCGTCTTCGCGGGCTTCGTGGCCGCTGGGGGTGTTGATGATGAAGTGAAGTTCTTCGTTTTTCATCATATCCAGGACGTTCGGGCGTTTGCCTTCGGCGAGTTTGTAGAGGCGCTCGACGGCGATACCTTCTTCCTTGAGGCGTTTGTAAGTGCCGCCGGTGGAGTAGATGGTGAAGCCGAGGTCGGCGAGGTCGCGGGCGACGGGGACGGCGCGGTCCTTATCGCGGTCGTTCACGGAGAAGAAAACGTTGCCTTCCTTGGGCAGTGGGTTGAAGGCGCTGATCTGCGACTTGGCGTAGGCCATGCCGAGGTCGGCATCGGCGCCCATGACTTCGCCGGTGGATTTCATTTCAGGTCCGAGGACGATGTCGATACCCGGGAAACGACCCCATGGGAAGACGGCTTCCTTGACGCAGTAAACGGGAGGGAGGATTTCCTCGGTGAAGCCCATGTCGGCGAGCTTTTCTCCGACCATGATCTTGGCGGCGAGCTTTGCGAGCGGGATGCCGATGGATTTGGAAACAAAGGGGACGGTCCGGCTGGCACGCGGGTTGACCTCAATGACGTAGAGTTCGTCATCTTTGACCGCGAACTGGATATTCATCAGGCCGCGCACTTCGAGCTCGCGGGCGAGGTCTTTGGCCGCGGTGAGGATTTCGCCTTTGATTTTATCGCTGAGCGAGAAAGCAGGAATGACGCAGGCGGAGTCGCCCGAGTGGATGCCGGCTTGTTCGATGTGCTCCATGATGGCGCCAACAACGGAGGTCTCGCCATCGCTGATGCAGTCGACGTCGACTTCGGTGGCATTCTCGAGGAAGCGGTCGACGAGGATGGGGCGATCCGGGGCGATGTCGGTGGCGTTCTTGATGTAGGTTTTCAGTTCCTCGTCGTTGTAGACGATCATCATGCCGCGACCGCCAAGAACGAAGCTCGGGCGGACGAGGACGGGGTAGCCGATACGGTCGGCGATCGCGACGGCTTCCTCTTCTGAAACAGCGGTACCAGCTTCGGCTTGCTTGAGGCCGATCTTATCGAGGAGGGCGGAGAAAAATTTCCGGTCCTCGGCGAGCTCAATGGACTTGGGTGAGGTTCCGATGATGGGGACGCCGTGGCGCTCGAGATCAGCAGCGAGGTTGAGCGGGGTCTGGCCGCCGAATTGGACAATGACGCCGTCCGGTTTTTCTTGGTCACAGATGTTGAGCGCGTCCTCGAGGGTGAGGGGTTCGAAGTAAAGTTTGTCCGAGGTGTCGTAGTCGGTTGAGACGGTCTCGGGGTTAGAGTTGACCATGACGGTTTCGTAGCCGAGCTCGCGAAGGGCAAAGCTGGCGTGGACGCAGCAGTAGTCGAACTCGATGCCCTGGCCGATGCGGTTGGGGCCACCGCCGAGGATGACGATTTTCTTTTTATCAGTTTCGCGGGCTTCGTTTTCGTCGCCGTAGGTCGAGTAGTAGTAAGGAGTGGCGGCTTCAAATTCTGCCGCGCAGGTATCGACAAGGCGGTAGGTGGGCAGGATGCCTTTTTCCTTCCGCTCGGCGCGGATGTCGTCTTGGTGAACGCCTCGGGCTTGCGCGATCTGGAGATCGGAGAAGCCGAGTTTTTTAGCCTGTCTGACATCGAGATTCGCAAGGTCTTTTCCTTCCTCGACGATGATGCGCATGTGCTCAAGAAACCAGGGGTCGATCTGGGTGAGGTCAAAGATTTCCTCGATGGTGAAACCTTGCTGGAAGGCGACGCTGAGCCAGAAAATGCGCTCGGCATTGGGGACCATGAGCTTGCGTTCGATTTGATCGCGAGTGGCTTCGGGGTCCTTGCCATCGTAGCCGAAACCGAAGCGCCCGGTCTCGAGTGAGCGAAGAGCTTTTTGAAGAGATTCCTTAAAGGTCCGCCCAATGGACATGGCCTCGCCGACGGCCTTCATAGAAGTGGTGAGGACAGGGTCGGCGGTGGGGAATTTCTCGAAGGTGAAGCGCGGGACTTTGGTGACGACGTAGTCGATGGTCGGCTCGAAGGACGCCGGTGTCTCGCGAGTGATATCGTTCGGGAGTTCATCGAGGGTGTAACCGACGGCGAGTTTGGCCGCGATCTTGGCAATGGGGAAACCGGTTGCTTTGGAAGCCAGTGCCGAGGAACGAGAGACTCGAGGGTTCATCTCGATCACGATGCAGCGGCCGGTCTTGGGATCGACAGAGAACTGGATGTTCGAGCCGCCGGTCTCGACGCCGATCTCGCGGATTACCGCGAAGGAGGCATCACGCATGATCTGGTATTCACGATCGGAAAGAGTCTGGGCAGGCGCGACCGTGATGGAATCGCCGGTGTGGACGCCCATCGGATCGAGGTTTTCGATCGCACAAATGACGACGCAGTTGTCCGCGTGGTCACGCATGACTTCCATCTCGTATTCTTTCCAACCGAGGAGGCATTCTTCGACGAGGACTTCGGTGGTCGGAGAAAGGTCGAGTCCACGAGTAACGATCGTCTCGAATTCCTCGACGTTGTAGGCGATGCCACCGCCGGTGCCACCGAGGGTGAAGCCGGGGCGGATGACGAGTGGGTAGCTTCCGATGTCCGAAGCGATTTTTTTGGCCTCCTCCATCGTGTGGGCGGTGCCGGAAACCGGAAGATCGAGCCCAATTTTAATCATCGCGTCTTTGAAACGCTGACGGTTTTCGCCTTTGTCGATGGCGTCGGCATTGGCTCCGATCATTCTCACCCCGTGCTTATCGAGGGTGCCAGCATTGAAGAGGTCGATGGAAACGTTGAGCGCGGTCTGGCCTCCGAGCGTGGGGAGGAGGGCGTCGGGACCTTCCTTAATTATGATTTTTTCAATCGACTCCGCCGTAATGGGCTCGATGTAAGTCCGCTCCGCGAATTGCGGGTCGGTCATGATGGTGGCTGGATTCGAATTCACGAGGACCACTTCGTAACCTTCTTCGTGCAAGGCTTTGCAAGCCTGGGTGCCGGAGTAATCAAATTCGCAGCCTTGTCCAATGATGATGGGGCCGGCTCCGACCACGAGAATTTTATTGATGCTGGTGTCCTTCGGCATGAGGTCTGTCTAAAACTTCGTGTATCTGACAATACCGCCCCGATTTGTAAAGGGGTTCCGGTGTTAGGAAGGTGGATTTTTTTGACGAAATCAATCCCAGACCGTCTCGATCGATTGGCAGTTCGCCAAATGAGAGTCCCGCGTTAGCAAGGCGGCCCTATTGACCATAGCAGTTGCGGCAATAACCCGGTCAAACGGATCCCCATGTGGGAGTTCCAGTTTCATTGCTTGGTGCACAATCTCTGGGCTGAGTTCGGCTTGGTGAAACAAGCCCGCCACGCTCTTCAAAAAACTGGCCGGGCTTCCGTGAATCTCAAGCCGACCCTTGGAGAGAAGCATGGAAATTTGGAGTAGAACAAGGCTGGGCAAGAGTAAGTCCTCACGATTCGAGGAAGAAATCACCTTGCGAGCGTTTCTGCCAAGTCGAGGATCATCTTTGACCGCCCAGATGACAGTGTGAGTATCCAGACAGTATCTCATGAAAGGCTCGCCTTCCAATCGGAAACCTGGGTCGTGGGTTGATCAAGATCGTCCGCCGCGTTTTTGACCTGATTTTTTAATGCGCCCAAAACACTCGCTCCGTCTTTTGGTTCGGCTGTCAAACGAAGATTTCCCTCTCGCGTCACAATGATGACTTCTTCGCCGGCCATGGCCGTTTGCCGGATTTTCGGGAACTCCCTCAGAAGGGTGCTCACATTGGTTTTCATGCCCATAATTTGTCAAATGTCAAGGGAGGTGGATTTTCGGATGATAAACCTGAGACCAGCGGGCCCGTAAGGGTTCCTTATGCGTTTCTGCTTTCTACTCGTCCCCATGCTCCACCTCGTTACGGCCAAGCCCAACATTGTCCTCATCATGGCGGATGATCTTGGGTTTGCCGATTTGGGATGTTACGGAGCAGAGATCGAGACGCCGCATCTGGATCAGCTGGCGAAGGAAGGGACGCGCTTCACGCAGTTTTACAACACCGCGAAATGCCATTCCTCGCGCGTTTCCCTGCTGACAGGTCTCTACTGCGATCAGGCTGGAGGTGAGTCGCTTTCGCGCGGTGGCACGATTGCGGAAAACTTGGGACCAGCGGGCTACCACACGATGATGGTGGGGAAATGGCATCTCTCGAAGAACCCGGTCGACTTTGGCTTTGATCGCTACTGGGGGCACCTTTCGGGGGCGACGAATTTTTTCACGGGTGACGACACCTTTCGGCTCGATGACAAGCCGTGGCTCGTTCCAAAAACTCACAAAGGAGTGCCGTTTTACACCACTAATGTCATCACGGACTTCGCGCTCGATTTTCTGAGCGAGCGACCGAAGGAAAAGCCCTTTCTGCTCTACTGCGCATTCAACGCTCCGCACTATCCGCTTCATGCGCCGGAAGAGGACGTGAAAAAATACGACGGCCGCTACGCCGAAGGTTGGGACGTGTTGCGGAAACGCCGGCACCAAAAGCAGATCGAATCTGGCTTGCTGCCAGCGAAGTGGAAGCTCTCGCCGCGGGCCGGGCACATTCCGGCATGGGACACTCTTTCGGCCAAGGACAAGCAATGGGAGGAAGATCGCATGGAGGCTTATGCCGCGATGGTGGATGTGCTGGATCGCAATATTGGTCGGCTGATTGCGCAGCTCAAGAAAGAGGGAATTTACGAAAACACGGTCATTTTTTTCTGCTCTGATAACGGAGCCTGTCCCTTTGACCGGACGAGGGGAAAGAATCTCAAGCCCTGGGACCCGAAGTCGTATTGGTGCTATGACGTCGGCTGGGCTTCGGTCGGCAATACTCCCTTTCGCCTCTACAAGCAGAACCAACATGAAGGCGGGATCGCCTCTCCGATGATTGCAAGGGTGCCGAAATCCCTCGCGCCCAAAACATCCGGCGGGAGCATCGTGCGCAGTCCTGCTCACCTCATTGATTTTATGGCGACTTTTCTTGAGCTCTCAGGGGCGCAATATCGTCAGCGGATCGGGTCTCGTGCCATTGAATCTCTGGAAGGCCACAGTCTCATGCCACTACTTCGTGGAGAATCTCGCGACCCTCACAATCCTCTTTATTTTCACTTTGGCACCGACCGCGCCTTGCGATCAGGTGATTGGAAACTCGTTTCGGCGAAGCAAGGGAGATGGGAACTCTACAATCTCGCGGAAGATCGCACCGAACTTAACGATCGCGCGGCCAAACATCCTGAGCAAGTGCAGCAAATGGCCGCGCAATGGTTCGAGATCGCCGAATACAAGGAACGCCTCAAAGGCCGACACCTCAAAGCGGTGAAAGACGGACTCACACCACAGAAGTTCGGAGTGCGTCGTGATCCCGGGGCGAAGAAACAACCGAAAAAGTGACCTTTCTTCCTGGGGTCTCTGGTTCTGGGATTCGAAACCACTGCCGGCTGATACTTCAAGTCCGTTGGGACCTTTTGATGGGATTGGCACGGCGGCTCTGGAGAATGCCAATGACACGACCGAATTTTTCTCCTGCCAACACGTGGAGGGCCTTTGGCGCTCCGCGATTGAGAATCCTTACGACTTGGCTGGAATGGGGTAAGGGGTCCGAAGTCGAGCCAGCAGAGGGGTCACCGGGACCCTGTGCCAAGCCAAGAGCCGAAAAAAAGTGGAGAGGAGGATGACGTGTTTCATGGGGTGTGAGACCATGAAACGGCAATCGGTCTCCTTTTATTCAGAAGATTACCCTCCGGTCTTGGGACCACGGGGTTTTTTGGGTTTGGCTTGTTCTTGGCTCCCGCCTTTTTTGCGGGCCTTTTGAAGCTTCTGCGCTTCTTCCGCACGTTCGGCGAGCTTTTGCATCATGGTCTTCTTGCCTGCTTTTTTCGAGGTTTTGAGCTCGGGCTCGGGCATTTTTTGCATGAGCCAGGTCTGTCCGATGGAGAAGATGTTCTGCGTGGTCCAGTAGAGGGCGAGGGCGCTCGCGAAGTTATAACAGAAGAAGAAAAAGATGACCGGCATGAACATGAAGATGCGTCGCTGCATCTTGTCACCGGTTTGGGGGGTCATCCGCATCTGGAGGATCATGGTGACGGCCATGAGGATGGGGAGAACGTTGATGCCGCTGCCGAGGAAGGGAATGGAGAAGGGGAGGTGGGCTACGGTGTCGGGCTGGGAGAGATCGGTGACCCAGAGGAAGGGCTGGTTCCGGAGCTCGACGGCATATTGCAGCATGGTGAAGAATCCAAAGAAGATGGGGATTTGCGCCAGCATGGGAAGGCAACCTCCCATGGGGTTGACGCCGAATTCCCGGTAGAGCTTCATTGTCTCCTGGTTCATTTTGTTTGGATCATCAGGATACTTTTCCTTCAGTGCGGCCATCTTGGGCTGAAGCTTGGCCATGCGCTTCATGGTCCGAGTGGACTTGGCGTGGAGGGGCCACATCAGGGTCCGGATGAGAAGGGTGACCGCGATGACCGCCCATCCCCAGGACCACGCGTTGCCCTGACCTCCGAAGAGGCCTGAGAACATGTTGAGCAGCCAGTTGAGGATGTTGGAAATCCAGCCGAAGAAGCCGTAGTTCATCACTTCATCTTTTTCACCCTCGAGCGAGCGGATGAGGAAGTTGTTCTTGGGGCCGACGAAAATATCGAAGCTCACTGTCTCGACTTCTTTGGAGTTGAGGGTTTTATCGGGAAAGCTGAAGGAAGAGGTGAGGAGAGTGGAAGGTTTGCCGCCCCGTTCCTGGGAGAGATCTATCTTTTCGGGACGGGCGCGGACCGTGGCGCGGTAGTCTTCCTGAGGATCGACGATGGTAGCAAAGAATTGGTTTTCAACGCCGGCAAACTCCAGCGCGGCCTCGGTCTCCTGCGCGAAGTCGAGTTTCTCTTTTGAGAAGAACCCGCCTTTGAAGTAGTCTTGCATTTCGCTCTCAAATTCGCCGCCTTCCTGCCAGAAAAAGTTACGATAGCGGGACTGCTCGGTGTCGATGATGGGCGCGGCGGACCCCGTCGAGAGATAAAGGTCCGAGAGGGAGAAGGAGGTCTGCTGGTCGTTGACGAATTTTACATCCAAAGAAAGGCGGTAGGAGGCGCCACTTCCTTCGGAAATTTTCGTCCAGGTTTTTTCGACACCGAGTCCATTGGAAAGACGGCCGATGTATTTGACGGAGTTCTCGGAGGCCTCGAGCACCTTGTAAGTGGTCTCAACCATTTCGCCAGAACGAGAGAGGATGGCGCCGATCTGGTGATCGCCAAGCTCGTTCATGCGGATCTTCTTGGAGAGGTCTTTTACTGCCGCTTCATCTTTAAACAGTGAATTGCTGATGCCGCCCTGACGGGAGGAAAGGGTGAAAATGTTAGTCTCGGTCTCAAGCGCGTTTTCGACGACCTTGCGCTTGGGGCTTTCAGGTTGCACGACGAGGTCTGACTCTGAGGGACCGTCATCGGTGCCGGGCCCGCCCGCCTCGTCGGAGGACTTCGTCTGAGTGCTTTCTTCGGCCTGATCGTTCTCCGCTTCTTGAGCGGCGATGGCAGCAGCATTTTGCTTCTGCAGCAGGTAACTGTAAGCGAACAAAATGCTGCAGAGGGTGACAACGATCCAGGCTTTGCGATCCATAATGATAAAAAAGGGTCAGTTTTGAGTCTCGGAGGAGTCTTGGAGTTGGTCTGACGGGACGGGGTCATAACCGGACCCGCCCCAGGGATGACAGCGTAAAATCCGCCGAATACCGAGGTAGCTCCCTTTGAGGGAGCCGTGGGATTCGACGGCTTCGAGATAGTAGTATGAGCAGGTCGGGGTAAATCGGCAACCGGCGGTTGGCCCACCCAGGGTTTTCATGAGGGGCCGAAGGCAGATTTGGTAAAACCGGATGAGGAGTCGGATAAGCCATTTCATACGTCATCACGCCAAAGCTGGAGGCGTTTTACGGTTTTGATCCAGTCGGCCTCGAGCTCTTGGAAGGAGGCATCGGCAGCACGGTAGCGGGCGATGGTGACGAAGCGATAGTGAATGGGGAGGGCGCCCCCCCATTTCCGGACAATCTCCCGGAAACGCCGGCGCAGAAGGTTTCGCACGACTGCTTTTTTTGAAGCCTTCTTGGAAGTGATGAATCCGAATCGCCGGTCGTCTAGAGAAGCGTCTTCGCAAGCCCCGACCACTAAAAAACGGCCAGCTTGTGACTGACCGTTTGTCCTTACGGCTTGAAACTCCGACCAATCGCGCATGCGCTGCTGACGTGAGAGTTTCATGACGCCAGAAATGAAGTAGAGGGGCTGAAAGAGCCAACCTTTACTTCGAGTTGTTCTGCACCGTGTGGCGCTTGAAGTGGATTTCTGCGCCCTTCGGAAGAAGACGCTTACGACCCTTACGACGACGGTTTTTGAGGATACCGCGACCGGCCTTGGTGGCCATGCGGGCACGGAAACCATGCTGACGCTTACGGACTCGCTTGGAGGGCTGGAAAGTTCTTTTCATAACTTTGAGAGATTGGAAGGGAAAGGGGTCGGGTGCCCCACCTCTTTGGTGAGGGGCGCGCAGACTAGCGATCGGGGCGGGCTTGTCAACTCATCATGGATTTTTTTGTGCAAAACCCATAGATGATTTGGAAAGCTAAAGCATGAGATTGGTCTGCATTCAAATGAAAACCAAGACCTGTCATGGGTAAAAATTCCCATGAACGGTCTTTGGCAGCTCAAGATCTCTGGTTTGAAAAGGTCCTCGGCCCCCGTCCTTTGAATAATTATGTCACGGAACCGTCACATTTTGAATTTGCAAAGTAACAGTTTTGGGACAGCTTTGCCATCCAGCGTCATCACACGGCGCCAATCCAAATCAATCAATGACTAATAAAACCATCCAAGCTATCGGTGTTGGCCTTGCTGCTTCCACCTTGAATTCTTTCGCTGGCGAAGCCGTAGTCGCCCCCGAACCAGCTCCTGTGAACAATGGGAATTGGTGTGAGACTCTTGAAGACCTCGGTAAGATCTACAAAGATAAAAGCAATCCTTTCATTCAGGAGATCAAATTCTTTGGCCGTCTTCACTATCAGTGGGGTCAAACCGACGGAGAGTACAATGGAGTCGACTTCGACGGCAGTGGTGCCGAGCTCCGTCGCCTGCGCTTCGGGACATCGATTAAGTTTCTTGATGATTTTAAAGCAACGGCACGGGTCAATCTTGAAGAAGGAGGCTTCCGAAATACCGAGTTCGGTTACGATGGCTTTGATGAACTCTACCTTTCTTATGACCTCGGTGGTCAGCTCGGGTTCGAAGATGTCAGTGTCGGCTATGGTCGCTACAAAATTGCTTTCGGGGGTGAGGAAGCGACGTCTTCCAAGAAGATCAAAACCGTCGAGCGTTCTAATTTAAACAATAACTTTGCGCCTCGCCGTGCTACTGGCGCGGTCTTCAAAGCAGAGCGTGGTGCTGTCGATTACTCTGCAAGTGTTTTCACGACCGATCGAGACCCAGAAACATTTGGTTCTTGGAACGGTGGCGTTGGGTATTTGCTCTCAGCTGAATTGGAAGCTCTCGGCGGTGATGTGACTGCGCAGCTCCTCGGATATGACGGTGCGGTCGGAAATGACGTGTCCCGGCAAGTCAAGTGGGCCGCTTCCTTGACCTACGAGACCGAAGTCGGGAATTGGGACCTCTTTACCAATACCACTTATGGCGAAGTGGATGGAGAGGACCTTTACGGCTTCGTCGTGATGCCCTCTACCTACCTCATCGAAGATAAGCTGGAAGCAGTGTTCCGTTACCAGTATGCCAATGCGACAGGTGACCAAATCGGAATCAACAGCCGGAACGTGCGTAACGTTGCTGCGAATGAAACCCCTGGAATTGGAATCGGACGGGGTGACCTCAACCACACTGTCTACGCTGGCCTCAACTACTACCTCTGTGGCAACAATGCCAAGGTGATGGTTGGTGCTGAATACGAGACGCTCCGCGGCGACATCGTGGACCTGGAAGCCACCACCCTCTGGGCAGCCTTCCGCATGTATTTCTAAGAAACGCAATTAATAGCGTCTTTTTCATATCAACAGGCACCTCGGAAACGGGGTGCCTGTTTTTTTGCGCGTATGCATTGCTTGCGCAGCGGTTTCGAGATGTGACGAAACCGTGACACGAGAACGTTATTCAAAGTCAGCCCATGAGGTATTTTCAATTTGTCGCTCAAAAGAGGCGACATTGATTTAACCCAAAATACTGACAATGAAATACACTGCACTCTTTGCTTTCGGCGCCCTTCTCACCGGATCGGCTGTTGCTCAAGATAAGATCGTGATGAAAGGCTCCGATACCCTTGGTGCTAAAATGGTTCCTCAACTCAAAGAAGCCTATCTTGCTTCTGGCAAAAATGTGGCCTTTGAAATTGCCGCGGAAGGTTCTTCTCAGGCCTTTACCAACCTTCTGGCAGGGACCTGCAACATTGGCATGTCAAGCCGCGACGTGAAGTCCACCGAAAAGGACAGCTTTGTCGCTAAAGGCGAGAGTCTGGTTGAGCACGTGGCTGCTTGGGACATGATCGCAGTGGTCGTGAACAAGGACAACGGCGTGAAAAACCTCACCCTCAAGCAAGTCGAAGGGATCTTTACCGGAGATATCACGGACTGGTCGGAAGTGGGCGGCAAGCCCGGTAAAATTTCCGCCTACACCCGGAACACCGCTTCAGGAACCTACAAAACCTTTCAGAAGCTTGCGATGAGTAAGAGGGACTACGGTTCCGGGACCCAAAAGATGGCGGGGAACGAGCAAATCGCGACCGAAACTGCAGGCAACGTGAACGGGATTGGCTATGTGGGTCTCGCATACGCTGAAAAAGAAGGTCTCAAGGCGATCAAAGTTGAGGGAGTTGCTCCCAAGCCTCGTAAAAAAGCGGACTACCCGCTTTCCCGTAAACTCTACTACTACACCGTGGGCGAGCCAAAAGGCGCCGCTGCGGACTTTATCAAATGGGCGACCACTGCTGAAAAAGCGAACGAAGTCATTGAAAAAGTCGGGTTTATTGCCGTCGGCGAGTAAGTTGCCAATCCTTATCTGACGACACTGTTACGGAAGTGTCACACAAGGCGCATCCTCTTTTTGAGGCGGCGCCTTTTTACTGCTCCCAAGCACTCACATGGCGAAGCATTTTCAACGGAAAGGAAAACGGTTTTTAGGCTGGGACCTGCAAGACTGGATCAAGGGATTCTTCGGCAGCAACGCCACCCTTTCCATCATCATCCTTTTTTTCATCTGCTTCTACTTGGTCAGTGAGGCGATCCAGTTTTTTCCCACTCACCATAAGGGACTTCAACTCTATCGACAGACCGGCCAAGAATACGTTGGTCATATCATCAAACAGGTCGATGGCCACACCCGCCTTCAGAGTCTCACGAACCAAGCCTATTATCAGGAACTCGACGCAGCCTACGGAACTGAGCGTGGATTGGTCGAAGGATACGACTCGCTCATTGAGCCACTCGAAGATGAGGGTGATGACCTCATTGGTGATCTCGAGGATGCACGCGATGATGAGGATGCTGAAGCGATCGCCGCCGCACAAAAAGCGTGGGATCAGTTCGCTGAGGAAACTCTGTCAAAGGTCGACCGGAAGGAAATCGATCCCTATGGCCGGCTTGATGATGCCTCCTGGACGGCACTTCTTGGGGGGATGAAAAAATGGGACCCGGTCGAAGCCGAGATGGTCCCACTCGCCGCCGCCGCAAAGAAAAAAATGGATGAAGGCATGGCTGCCTTCGGTCAGGCAAGGGACGAGATTTCTTCCGCCAAGCGTTCTCTCAAGAAGCTTCAAGACGAGCTCGTAAAAATCGCCGCGGAGACCAAGAAAGATGTCACCAAAAACATCGATGATGCTGCCAGTAAGATCTCCCTCGAAAAGGGCATCAAAGCAGCCAAGACCGAAGAGAGAAAAGCAGAGCTTCAGAAGAAATTGGATGAGCTTGTCATTCTCGAGGTCTTCCCCTTTGAAGAGCGCACTGAGCCAATTCGCGCCGCCAAACCTGCTCATAAAGCGGCGGTCAAAGAAACGTATGAGAAGCTGCAGGCCGGCGTTGCCAAGCTCCCCAACGAATTCGCCTCCGAGCCCGCGGCGAAACTCATCAAGCGAGTCAGGGAAGGCACTCCCGACTACCTAGAGCTTCTCGAGAAACACAGCGAAGAGGCTGACGAATGGGCTTGGGATAAACGCGTGGACTACTTCTATTCCACCACTGCTTTTTTCTTCGGAACCGATTGGATCACCAACAGTTCTTGGCACGATTTTTACGGCCTGCTTCCCATCTTCACCGGCTCGGTGATGATCTCTCTCATTGCTCTATCGGTGGCCGTTCCTTTCTCGGTCGGAGCGGCCATCTACGTGAATCGGATCGCGACGCGTTGGGAGCAGAATCTCATCAAGCCGATGATCGAACTGGTGCAAGCGATCCCATCGGTTGTCCTCGGAATTTTTGGCATTCTCGTTCTCGGTGAACAGCTTCGCGAGATCAGTAACTGGGAGGCACTTTCTTGGATTCCCGGCTTTCCCATGACTGAGCGCCTGAATGTGCTCAATGCCGGGCTCCTTCTCGCGCTGATGGCGGTGCCCACCGTGTTCACTCTTTGTGAGGACGCTTTGAATAATGTCCCCCGCCAGTTTTCGGAAGCTTCCTTTGCGCTCGGGGCCTCTCGACTGCAAACCATTCTGAAAGTGATTCTACCCACTGCGATCTCCGGAATTCTGGCGGCCATTCTCCTGGGGCTAGGCCGCGTGATCGGCGAAACGATGGTCGTTCTTCTGGTGGCAGGAAACAAGATCGCAATGCCGGAGTGGAGTGCCGGGGTCGGTGTCATCGCTCAACCGACCCACACCATGACCGGGATCATCGCCCAGGAAATGGGCGAAGTCGCTCCAGACACTCTCCACTGGCGAGCCCTCTTTTTGGTGGGCCTCGTTCTCTTCACGATTTCTCTCATCATCAACGTTCTCGCCCAGCGGGTCATTCGTCGTTTAGGTCATGGAAGCTCCTAGCTCATCACTCAATCCCTTCGTCGCCAAGACACGCACCCGCCGGAACAAAGACTTCGCGGGATCTGTCCTGTTTGCGGCTGCCACCTATTTCCTGCTCACCTGCGCGGTTTGGATTTTCTGTAAGATCGCCTTTGCGGGTGTTCCGGTTCTTTTTGATTCTGAGGATTCGTTTATCAACTGGGACTTTCTCACCAAGAGCCCCGAAACCCTTGTTGTTTTCGAAAATGAAGCGGGCGACAAGGTGAAGATGGACCAGTCTGACTTCACTGATTGGAAGAAGGAAAACCCCGATGCTGTCATTAATAATGAAAAAGGCCTCGCTTACACCGGAGGAGGGATCTTGGGTCCACTCGTTGGAACTGCGCTCCTCGTGGTGGTTTGTATGGTGGTGGCGTTGATTGTAGGGATTGCCGCGGCCATTTTCCTCAACGAATATGCGGGGCAGGGTCGATTCATCGGAATGATCCGGCTCGCGATCATGAATCTGGCCGGGGTTCCTTCGATCGTCTTCGGTCTCTTTGGCTTTGCGGCCTTCTGTCTCGCCCTTGGCATGGGGGCCTCCGCGCTTGCGGGTGGACTGACTTTGGCGGTGATGGTTCTTCCCGTGATCATCGCTGCCTGTGAGGAATCGCTGAAGGCCGTCCCAAAAGGCTTCCGTGAAGCGTCCCTCGCTCTCGGTGCCACCAAGTGGCAATGCATTCGCACTGCGGTTCTGCCATACGCCGCGCCCGGGATTTTGACGGCATCCATTCTCGGGGTGACTCGGGTTGCCGGTGAGACCGCGCCCATCATGTTCACCGCTGCGGTGGCTGACAAAGCTTCACTTCCCGGAGGGCTCATGGATTCGGTGCAAGCGCTCCCTTATCACATTTACACTTTCGCTCGTCTGCCGAGCACACCTGAAACAATCGCCGTTCAAAACGGAACGGTCTTTGTCTTCCTCATGCTCGTGATGGGCTTCTCCGGACTCTCCATCTTCTTCCGTATCCTCTTCCGCAGCCGCTTGAAGTGGTAACCTTTTCCATTTTTTTCAAATGACCAGCCCTCCCGAACTTCTCGATTCCCAGGACGCCGTCGCGCCCGCAGCCGGAGCATCGATCATCAATATCGATGATCTGAGCTTCAGTTACGACCTCGGAAAGACCAACACCCTTCGCAACATTTCTTTGGATATTCCTTCCGGAAAAGTCACCGCCTTCATTGGGCCTTCCGGCTGTGGAAAGTCCACCCTCCTGCGTTGTCTGAACCGGATGAACGATCTCGTCGATACCGCGAAGGTGACCACTGGAAAGATCGAGATCCTCGGCCAGGATATTCACGCGCCGGATGTCGAGGCCATTGAGCTCCGCAAGCACGTCGGGATGGTCTTCCAAAAATACAATCCCTTCCCGAAGTCGATCTACGAGAACGTGGCCTACGGACTCCGCGTCCAAGGGATCAAAAAGAAATCCATTCTCGATCAGGCGGTCGAAGAATCCCTGCAAAAAGCTGCCCTTTGGGATGAAGTGAAGGATCGTCTCAGTTCCAGTGCGCTGGGTCTTTCAGGCGGACAGCAGCAGCGTCTCTGCATCGCACGGACCATCGCCGTGAAGCCTCAAATTGTGCTGATGGATGAGCCCTGTTCCGCGCTCGATCCCATTGCCACCGCACGGATCGAGGAGCTGATCGATGAACTTCGCCAGGAATTTACCATCGTAATCGTGACTCACAACATGCAGCAGGCCACTCGTGTCTCGGACCGCACCGCCTTCTTTTACCTTGGTGAACTCATCGAGTATGATGACACGGAGAAAATTTTCGGAAACCCCTCCAAGAAGCAGACCGAAGACTACGTCAGTGGACGCTTTGGTTAACCCTCAGAACCCATGTCAGGACACATTCTCAAAACTTACGACGACAATCTTCATCATCTCAAGGACATGGTCCTCGAGATGGGAGGGAACGCGGTGTTAGCGCTCGAAAAGAGCATCAACGGCTTGATTGAAGGGGACCGTGAACTTTGCGCGGAGGTCATCGATGATGATGAAGTGATCGATAACGCGGAGAAGAAAATCGACGAGCAAGGAATGTCCATACTTCTGCGCTACAATCCCGTCGCTTCGGATCTACGCCTCGTCTTTTCCTCCATCAATATCTGCCGGAGTCTTGAGCGTATTGGTGATCATGCAGTGAATATTGCCAAGCGGTCCCGGAAAATCCTCAAGGGGTCCGGATCCGACCAGACCCGACTTCTCGAGCCTCTTTACCTTGAAGCGCGCAAGATCGTCTCGGCTGCGATGACTGCCTATTCCGATGTTGATGAAAAGGGAGCACATGCGGTCATCGAGATGGATGCTCAAGTCGACGAAGCGCACAAGATCCTCACCAAGAATCTCAGCAGCCGAATCGCTGAAGAAGGCGAGGAGAACACGGAAGCTATGCTCAACGTGCTCTTCATTTCCAGAAGTCTCGAGCGCATCGGTGACCTCGCGGTGAACATCGCAGAAGATGTGGTCTTCATCACCTCTGCCGAAGACATTCGGCATACTTGAGAAGAGACTTTCCGAAAGATTGCGATTAGATGAGCTCCGGTCCTTAAGCGGAAGCTCCAAGGCGTCGCATGATCTTTGCAGGAACATACTATTTTGGGAGGAAACGTGTTTCCTGTCGAAACGCATTTTGCTCGGTTTGTCATGGGCCTCGATTTTTTGAAGGCCGCCGGAGCATCGTGGTCCTCCACCTCATGTTCATCCCCATTCTGCCAATTGGGTTCAAGACCCGGTATTTTTGCACTTCGTGTGACATTGATCTCGGTTCACAGCGGCCAAGCAGGCCACTCATCTTGAGTGCCGGGGTGGTTGCAGGATGTATTTTCACCGCTGTGGGAGCTTACGGCTTGTTTCTTGGGCAGGAGCTTTGGGTCTTCCTCGTTGGGTTTTTGTTTACCGCTTGGTTGATCTGGCTGCTGCGCCAGAAAAGGTATGCGACCTTCAAAATGAATCAGTCCTTGGTCGAGCCCTTGGATGCAAGGAACTGCCCCTACTGCCAACGCCCCCTTTTGCCTTCAGCAAAACCCAATTGCCCGGACTGCCGAGTGAAGATCATCACTTCTTGATCAAATTTCATTCGCGGGAACCCGAATCACAAAAGCTGTTTCGACCCCTGGAGTCGATCGGGCGGTGATCGTTCCACCATGGGCTTCAACGGCACGCTTGACGATGGAAAGACCAAGCCCGGTTCCTTTGATCTCGTTCTGTCCGTGGTGTTTTTCGACGCGGAAGAAGCGTTTGAAAATGAAGGGAAGGTCGGTGGAAGGAATGCCGATGCCATCGTCGATGACACTGATCTCAATCTTCTCGCTTTCCATCTTCTCAGCGGTCACCTTGACTTCAATAGGATTGGCTGCGTTTTGCTTGAGCGCATTCTCCACCAAATTGAAGAGGACTTGTGTCCAATAAAAGCGATCGCCATTCATCGTGATCTCCTCAAGTTCGAGAGTGACCTTGGCCTTCTGTTTTTCAATGAGGAGATCAAGGCGCTCGATGACATCTTCAACACAGTTCCGCAGCTCGAAAGGTTCTTGAATGAGGGGAGCGCTTTCTCCGGATTCCAATTTTGAGATCAGAAGCATGTCATCAACGATGCGATTGATGCGGTCGGTGTGCCGTTCCATCGTGCCGAGCATCTTCTTGGCCATCTCGGGCGACTCGAGCCCGTCTTGCTCGGTGAGGATTTCGAGGTAGCCGGAGATGATCGAAAGGGGAGTGCGGAGTTCGTGGGAGGCGTTGGCGATGAAATCTTGTCGAATTTGCTCAGCCTGCACGAAGGAAGTCATGTCCTTCATCATCAGCTGAAACTCGAGTTTGTTGTCCCGCATGGCGAGGGGCCGAATGTCAATTTGCCAGAAGGTTTCCCGCTCTTCAGTGGAAAAATGCGATTCGATCCCCAAAGTGATCAGTTTTGAGATCGGTTGGGAGTTCTTCAGCGATTTTTTGATGAGTTTCCGTAGGCCCTGATCGATGAGGACTTGTTGGTAGGATCGATCAATGATTTCGCGGCCTCTCAGAAACTCCATCGCGGCATAGCTGCACCGCACGATTTTTCCTTCCTCACTGATGGAGAAGAAAGGATCAGTGAAGGAGTCCAGGAAGCGCTTGATCTCACGTTGATGGGATTGCTCTTCAAGCTCGTAACGCTGGCGAAGCGCGTCTTCGGAAGCCATACTGGATTTTTCAATCTCACCGATCCTGCGCCTGGTCAGATAGAGCGCAACCCCGAGTGCAAGGGCGATGAAAAACCAAAAATCAATCATGAAGCTTCGCTCACGAGATACCCCACTCCACGCACCGTTTCAATAAGCGAGCTGTAATCGCCAAGTTTTTGTCGGAGACGTTTCATGTGAGTATCAAGCGTGCGACTGTGAACATCGTCGTTATAGCCCCAGATCGCTTGCAAAAGATCGTTGCGATCTTGGACTTGCCCGGCCCTTTGGCAGAGGTAGAGCAGAAGCTTGAATTCGATGGCAGTCAGATCGACGGGCTCGTCTTCGAGATAGAATGCAACGTTGTTCTTATCGAAAACAAACGGGCCATGGGAAAAGATGAGGTTGGCCGGTGTCGCTTGGTTTCGCTTCAAGATCGCTTTCACCCGCAGGACCAGCTCTTTGGGGCTAAAGGGCTTGGTGAGATAATCATCAGCGCCCTTTTCGAGACCGAGGATCCGGTCCTCAATCTGACTTTTGGCTGTTAGCATTAGGACAGGAATATTGTGCGTGCGGGTATCTCTCCGCATCTCCTTGAGAATCTGATAACCATCCATGGTCGGCAGCATGAGATCGAGAATGACGAGATCCGGCTGCGATTGAATGGCCAGCTGGAGCCCTTTCGCTCCATCATGGGCGGTCTCGACTCCAAGACCTTCGCGCGTGAGGTTGAAGGAGACGAGTTCGGCAATGTCAACCTCGTCCTCAATGATCAAGATGTTTTGCACCATCGCGATGATGAAACAATTTTTCGAAGAAGGAAAGAGGAACAAATGTGTGACGATATCGTAACGGCCCCAAAGACATTTTTGTTCGTGACAAAACACAAACAGCGTTTCTGTTTTTGTTCAAAATATTTTGAACAAACCCAAGGATAATGTTAGGGAACTCGGACTATGTCTGAATTATTTGGCACCGATGGAATTCGCGGTGTTGCCAATGAATATCCAATTACTCCGGAAGTGGCTCTTCGCATCGGGCGAGCGGTTGCTCGTGTTCTCGAAGCACACGATGCCAAGCGCCATAAGGTCGTCATCGGAAAAGACACCCGAGTCAGCGGCTACATGCTTGAGACGGCTCTGACCAGTGGGCTGGTCTCCGAAGGCGCGCGGGTCCTTCTCACAGGTCCAGTGCCGACTCCTGCAGTGGCTCATCTCACGAAGTCGATGGCGTGCGATGCCGGAATCATGCTCACGGCTTCACACAATCCTTTTGCGGATAATGGGATCAAGATTTTCGGTCCTGACGGCTACAAGCTCAATGATGTTCTTGAAGAGGAAGTTGAAAAAATCATCCTCGGCGAGCAACCTCACCCACGTGAGCTGCGTCTCGGAAAGGCTTTTCGAATCGACGATGCCACCGGGCGCTACATCGAGTTTGCAAAAAGCTGCATCGGTTCACTGAACCTTCGAGGTTTGAAAGTCATCGTCGACTGTGCTCATGGGGCAGGGTATTTTGTGGGACCACTGATCTTTGAAGAGTTGGGTGCTGAAGTCGTCAAAATCGGAACTTCACCCGATGGCTACAACATTAATGAGGGAGTGGGGTCTCTTCATCCCGAGGAAGCAGCAGCACTTGTCCTTTCTGAAAATGCTGATTTGGGAATCTGTCTCGACGGTGACGCGGATCGGGTCATTTTCATTGATGGAAAGGGTCAGGTCATCAGTGGCGATCGCGTCCTCTGTCTCTGTGCCAAGGCCTTGAAATCCGAGGGTAAACTTCTCAACGACACCCTTGTCTCCACCGTGATGAGCAACCTGGGTCTCCGCGATGCGCTTGCGGCTGATGGCATCACTCTGGAGACCACCGCAGTCGGAGATCGTCATGTTCTCGAGAGGATGCGTGAAGGAGGGTTCAACCTCGGCGGAGAAAATTCCGGGCACATTATTTTCTCTAACTTCGCCACCACTGGTGATGGAATTGTGAGTGCACTCATGGTGCTTTCATTCATTCAGAAAACCGGAAAGTCTCTCGCTGAACTGGCCGATTGCATGACCGAGTATCCGCAGGTTCTTGTCAACATGCCGGTGAAAGAGAAACCTGCTATTGCCGATGTCCCTGAACTTCAGAAAGCCATTGATGAGGCCACGGCTACATTGGGTGATGATGGTCGCACTCTCGTCCGATATTCTGGAACGGAAAAGAAAATCCGCGTTCTTGTTGAGGCGAAAGATCAGGCCGTTGCTGAGGCCACTGCGGAATCGATTTGCCAAGCTGTAACGAACACCATCGCCTAAAATTATGATGTGGCCTCTCCCAGATTCAAAATCCGAACTCTTCCTTGCTGGCCAATCTCTGGCCGATTGGGAGAGTCAACTCGGGCGCATCTTTGATCTCACTTACCCTTGGGAACTTATTGATCTCAATGCCGAGCTGATCGATGGCCTCACTGAGTGGTCTGATTCCACCGGAATTCAAATGGCTGAGGGTTCCTCGATCATTTATGGCGAAGGCACTCAAATTCTCCCCGGTGTTTACATCGAGGGCAAAGTTGTCATCGGCACGGACTGTAAGATTGGTCCAAATTGTTACCTTCGGGGTTCCACTTTTATTGGCGATGATTGCCACATCGGAAATGCCGTGGAACTCAAAAACTCCATTCTCATGCCCGGAACCAACGTGGGCCATCTCAGTTATGTCGGTGATTCCGTTCTTGCCTCCGGAGTGAATTTTGGGGCTGGCACGATCACTTCAAATCTTCGTCACGATGGGTCCAATCATCGTTCCATGGTCGGGGGCCAATTGCTTGATACGGGACGCCGAAAAATGGGAGTGATCGTCGGTGCCGGAGTGCATACCGGCATTAACACCTCCCTTTATCCGGGTCGTAAAATCGGGCCCGGACTTACCACTCTTCCGGGCGAAATCGTCCGTCAGGATATCACCCAGTAAATACCCTCTCATCACAATCATTATGTGCGGAATCATAGCCTACACGGGCACTCGCCCTGCCATTCCCGTCCTTCTCAACGGTCTGAAACGCCTGGAATACCGAGGCTATGATTCAGCAGGCGTTGCGGTCGATACATCTGGCTCGATTACCATCCGAAAGAGTGAAGGAAAAGTCAGCGAGCTTGCTGGTCTCCTCGGTGAAGATGAAGCGGAACTGAACTCAGCAACCGCTGGTATTGCCCACACCCGCTGGGCGACCCACGGACCGCCGACCACCGCCAACGCCCACCCGCACGCGGGAGGAAAGAATGGCATTGTTCTCGTTCACAATGGCATCATTGAGAACCACCGCGCTCTCCGTGATCGGCTTATTGCAGAAGACTACACCTTCCTTTCCGAGACCGATACCGAGGTTCTCGCCCATCTTATTGATTCCTTCTACCAAGGGGATCTCATAAAGGCTGTTACGGCTGCTCTTCTTGAAGTGGAAGGCACTTTTGGGATTGCCTGTCTCGCCCAATCCGAGCCTGGTGTTTTGATTGTTGCCCGCCGAGGGTCACCCATTGTGATTGGCTTAGGCGAAAATGAGACGGTTGTTGCTTCTGATGCCTCCGCCATCATCAAGCACACCCGCCAAGTGGTGTATCTTGATGACAACGATGTCGCGAAGATTCACCACGGCGATGTCGACATTCGCTCGCTTGATGCTACCCCTGTTTCCCGCCCAGCCTCGGAAATTGACTGGTCGGAAAACGCTGCCGAAAAAGGAGGATATGAGCATTACATGCTCAAAGAGATCTTCGAGCAGCCCGAATCGATTCGAAACACCATTCGCGGCCGGATGGACGCTGACCGTGGAAACGCCGTGCTCTCCGGGTTGGGCCTCTCACCGCGGGAACTCGCCGATCTTTACCGGGTCCTCATCGTGGGTTGTGGCACTTCCATGAATGCCGGCCTTGTTGGGGAATATGCCATCGAAGATTTCGCCGGGGTTTTGGGCGAAGTCGAGCAAGCCGCAGAATTTCGTTACCGGAACCCCATTGTGGGAAGCCGTGATCTTGTCATTGCTATTTCTCAATCCGGAGAAACTGCCGACACCCTCGCCGCGGTGCGTGAGGCCATCGATAAGGGCGCTTTGGTAGCTGGACTGGTCAACACCGTTGGCTCCACAATTGCCCGGGAAACTGGGCGTGGGGTTTACCTTCATGCGGGTCCTGAAATTTCTGTTGCTTCAACCAAAGCGTTCACCTCTCAGGTCTCGGTTCTTCTCATGACCGCGCTTAAGTTCGCCCGTTCCCGGCGCATGTCCCGTGAGCAAGGTCGACAATTTGTTCAGGAAGTCGAAGCGATCCCCTCATTGGTAGAGCAGGTTCTCGCAAAGAACGATGAGATTGCCAAAGTTGCGGAACGCTACATCGACAACAATTCTGCTTTCTTTATCGGCCGCGGATACATGTATCCTGTTGCATTAGAGGGGGCTTTGAAGCTAAAGGAGATTTCATACATTCACGCTGAGGGATACCATGCTGCCGAGCTTAAGCACGGACCAATCGCCCTTCTTGAGGCGAGTGTTCCCGTCATTGCCCTCTGTAACAAAGGGCCCGGTCAGGATAAGACTCTTGGGAACGTCGCTGAATGTCAGGCACGTGACTCACCTGTGCTTGGAATTGTGACCGAGGGAGACCAAGAAGCGATTGCGGCAGTTGATGATTTCATTGAGATTCCTGCCTGCCCAATGCATACCAGTGTCATCCCGGCAACCGTTGCCCTGCAACTCCTGAGTTACCACATCGCCCGTTTCCGTGGATGTTCCATTGATCAACCTCGTAACCTTGCCAAGTCGGTCACGGTGGAGTGAAAGATGAACCTACAGTGAGCTGATCAGCGGTTAAGCAACGGACAGCCTCCACATAAACCCGATTTTCGGCCTTTTGAATGCGGGCGTGGAGTAATCGAGGGGTGTCATTTTCATGAATCGGGACAACTTCCTGAAGGATCACTTCTCCGGTATCTATCCCTTTGTCGACAAAGTGCACGGTACACCCAGTTTCGTTGGCGCCATCTCCCAGTGCCTGTTTCCAGGCTTCTTTTCCGGGATACTTTGGCAACAGTGAAGGATGAATATTAAGAATACGATTTGGAAACCTTCCCAGCATAGGCTCTTTGATCAGCCGAATTAATCCAGCAAGACAGACCAGCTCTACCTCGGCATCGATCAATCGTTTTGTGACGCGTTCTGAGAAATCCTTTCCGCCTTCTTCAAAGAAGGTTGGAATCTCCAGAGCTTCCGCTTTTGCCAGGATGGCAGCTTCCGGTTGATCAGATCCCACGATGACGATCTTCCCCTGAATCCGTCCGTCCATGCAAGCTTGAGAGAGAGCCGCAAAGTTTGACCCTGTCCCTGACCCTAAAACCGCAATTCGCACGCCGCTTTTCTAGCCTGCCGAGCTCGAGGTGCAAGCATCTCCACTTGCGCTGATCACGAATCAAGTGAATCGTAAGCTGTCATGAGGGTGGAGGAATTTCGTGGACCGCAGTTTTGGGAAGAGTGTGCGCCTCACTCTTTCGATGATTACCCGGGCCTTGCCGAATGGGCTCAGAAGCAGAAACTCCTTGCAAATCACGTTCTTTTCCGCAGCTCTGGAAGCGCGGGAGCTCTCAAATGGATTGCGCTTTCAAAGTCTGCGCTGCGTTGGTCGGCGGAGGCCGTGATTCGGCATCTTGAAATATCTGCGAGTGATATTTATGCCCTCTGCCTTCCGGTCCATCACGTTGGCGGGTTCGGTGTGGTCGCTCGTTGCGAGTTTTCGGGAGCTCGCCTTGCTCATTTCCCGCAGGCCTGGTCGCCCGTTGCCTTTTGCGATTTTTGCGAAGCTGAAAAGATCACGCTCACTTCGCTTGTGCCGACTCAAGTGGCTGACTTGGTATCGGCTGGGCTTTCTGCGCCGAATTCCTTCCGGTCCATCGTGGTAGGAGGAGGTCACTTGAATCTCGAGCTCACGGCCCAGGCCCGCGCGCTCGGTTGGCCGGTGCAACCCAGCTTCGGAATGACTGAAACCGCCTCACAGATTGCCACCGGCGATAATCTCCCGTTGATTGAGGGCTGGGAGGTTCGGTTGAATAATGAACTTCTCGAGGTCCGGGGAGGGGGGCTTCTTACGGGGTATATTACCCGGGAAGACGATGATTTTTGCTTTTGTGACCCAAAGGTAAGGGGTTGGTTTCTCACTTCGGACCGGGTCAATCTGGATGGGTGGAACATGATTTTTGCAGGACGAGCTGATCGCTGTGTCAAAGTTCTCGGTGAGCTGGTTGATCTCGATGCTCTTGAAGGGTTTTGGGCCAAGCATACCGGGTCGGAAGTCGTTGTCATTGCGCGGCCGAATGATCGCCGCATGCACACTCTTCATCTGATTTACACTGGAAATGGTTCAGAGATTGAACGTTTAAATTCCCAACTTTCTGGGCCGGAGCGGATTCAAAGTTGGAAGGAGTTAGCGGCGCTTCCACGGGGACCGTTGGGAAAGATCAATCGCTTGAGCATGAATCAAATTCAATTCGATTAAGATTGCTTAGATAATTGCCAGCCCTCTAATCTGTTAGCGATTGATGATCACTATCAACCCTCAAACCGCCTTGGAATCCGTAAAGTCTTCCTGCGATTCTTGGGGCCCCTTTCACCATGACAGCCCCAGTAACTGCAACTCAAACTCAGAAAAAACCGACTTCGAAACCCCTTTCCGATGACGGCATTCTTGGTGACCAGCAACTTGAGCAATTTGGTCTTAAATCTCCCAAAGCGGTTGGCAAACACTACGTTTTGGACACCAACGTTCTTCTTCACGATCCCGCCTGCTTGAATCGATTTCAGGAAAATCACCTCTGTATTCCTGCCGATGTGCTCTCTGAGATGGATCGGTTTAAAAATGAACAAACAGAGCGCGGAGCAAGTGCTCGAAAAGTTCATCGCGAACTCACGGCACTCTTTGATACGGAAGAGAAAGTCACCCGTGGTGTCGAAACCGATGGCGGAGGAACGGTCCGGCTTGTGATATACGACCCCTCAATGTGCGAACGCAGTTCTGCGATTCTGCAGCGTTTCCACCGAGTCTTTCCGGACCGCGATCGTGTGGATCATCGCATCCTTGCCTGCACTCTTCTCCTTCAAGAATACGTCGATCCTCCAGTAGTCCTCGTCACCAAGGATCTCAACATGCAACTCAAAGCGCGGGCCATGGGTATCGTGTGTGAGGATTACCTCAACGACAAGGTCGAGATCATGGATGCTGCCAAAAGTGAAATGGTTCGTATCGATATTGATCAGAACGAGCTTCAACGTTTTGCCAGCTCGGGTGAACTCGAGTTCCCGGAGGAGAAGATCAAGGGCCTTCATATTAACCAATACGTCCTTCTGGCAGCGGGGGAAAAGCAAACCATGCCAGCGCGTCTCGCATCTTCCGGGAAGTTTGTGCGCTTGGTTGTCCCCGAGGTTCTCCGGATTCCTGATGGCCGGCATTTGAAGCCACTCAACTTAGGTCAGAAATGCTTCATTGATGCGCTTTTGAATCCCGATATCTCAATTGTCACCTGCTACGGTCAGGCGGGAACGGGTAAAACTCTCGTTGCGATGGCAGCCGGACTTCATGGCATGTTTAATCGTGAATACAACGGCCTCACTGTTTCCCGTCCCGTGGTCGCGATGGGCGAGCAACTCGGATATCTTCCTGGGTCTTTGGAGGAAAAGATGCGTCCTTGGTTGCAGCCCATTTACGATGCGCTCGAGTTCCTCATGAGTTCGGAGAACAACCAAGGCCCGCGCCGGAAGCGAGCCAGTAAGTCCGAGGAGGAGATGAACCGCAAGCCCTACGATGATCTCATAGCGCAAGGCGTTATTGAGGTCGAAGCACTTGCCTATATTCGCGGACGCTCGATCCCGAAGCGTTATTTTATTCTCGATGAAGCCCAGCAGCTTACTCCAAAGGAAGCGAAAACGGTCGTCACCCGGATGTCGGAAGGATCGAAGCTCGTGATGGTGGGTGATCCCGCGCAGATCGATCACCCCTACGTCGATAGCCGGAGCAACGGGCTCGTCTACACCCGACAAAAAATGCGCGGTCAAAAATTCGCTGCCCACGTCACCCTTTCCCGAGGAGAGCGCAGTGAGCTTGCGGAGGCAGGAGCGCAATTGATGTGAACAGCGAACGCTAATCCACCCAAGGTCTCGCTTGTTTAATGACGAGGAGACCTTCCTCGGTCATCTTGAATTCAATTTCCATGGCAAAGTCCGGATCAAATCCGGGATAGAGGCTGTCGAAGTGGGTGTTGAGGCGGCGCATTTTGGAAGCGAGGTCGAGCACCTGTTCCCGAGTGAGGATGCGCTCACCGGCTTCCACTTGATTGGAAGATCGGATGTATTGAATTTCGTATTCTGAAGTTGCGAGACTGGCCACTAGCATTTCTTCGGGAGTGGACTCGGGATCGGGATTGGTGACGAGGTCCTCACCGATTTGCACGTTGATGTAGTAGCCTTCCCAGTTGGGGTCAAAGATGTTTCGAGCCACCGCGACGCCATTGGATTGTTCATTCTTAAAGTTGGGATGAACGAGAATGCCCATCGCGGAAGAGAGGTGGTCGATACGGTAAAACTCGCGCTCTTCCCAGGCACGGTAGTTCCAGAGGCTGGCCCAGACTTGTTTGACGCTTTTCTGAATGTGACCTTCGTCTCCTTTGTGCGTGTAAGAGTTGTAGAGACCAGCACCATTGAATTCGGTGGAATCCTCGGCATTGGCACTGGAGCGTAAGCGGGGTGTCACTTGAGGGGGGAAGGAATTCTGTAAATCCGTGAGAGCATCAAACATCCATCCAGGGAGAGAACTATTCTTCTTCATCCGGGTCCGGAAATCCTTGAGACGGGAGCGCCGGATGGCGGGATCATTTTGGAAATCCTCCTGGGCCATCATCGCAGCGGCCTCGGCGTAAAAGCCGTTGTGCTTCATGAACTCGTCATAAAAGGAGAACGGAATACCGTATCCGAAAGGAACATTACCCGGGAAGAGGCGCCGCAGTTCAGCGACGTTGGCGGCTTTTGCTCCAAAGGAATCAGAATTTGCAAAGCGAATAGTGTTCAGTGACTGGATCTCTTGAATGGCGAGATTCCGAGGCGGGAAGCTCGTTTCGGAAGGGCGGATGGACTCAAAGTAGTCATCAACTTCCTCTTGGGTCGCCAATCGAATCACAAAGCCTTCCGGACGCACCGCGTAGAAGATATTTTCGCCAATGAAGGGGGCGATCTCGGGATGAGTGGAGGCCTTGGCGATGAAGGCATTGGGCGTGTCGTTTTGGCGGGCCTTAAGATTGACGTGGGAAAGTGGAGTTTGGGGCACTTCGGTGATGATTCCGGAAACGTGCGTGAGATCGTTGGGGAGGGTTTTAAAAATTACAATATCCCGTGCGGAAAGAGTATCAGCACCATCTGCGAGAACAAGCCGGCCAAAAGCTTCCTCTTGGTTCATCGGGGAGTATTCGACATTGGAGAAGAGGTCCTCGGTGTCGATGATATGGATGAAGGAGCGCTCAAAATCGGTTTGATTGTCGATGACGACCTGTCGCTGCGTTTCACTGGGAGCGTGATAGACCAGATGATCAATGAAGGGGGCGTTGGCGGCCACCATTTCATAGGCAATTTGAATATGTTCAAAGGAGACGGGGTCGGTGGGCCAGAACTCCAGCGTATATAGTCCACGTTCGCCCTCGGGTCCGATGTAATTTTCATGAGAGACAAGCGAACCAGCCATATTCTTTCGAGCATTGGTGAAGTAGGTCTCGTTGTTGAAATCGCGTAGCCCGCTCCAGTAGGATTCCTCGGTGTGCTTATCGAGCACCTTGCGTGCGAAATCGTAGTGATATTGGTGATTGTTTACGTTCATGAAGTGCAGCTTTGGCTGATCGGTCTGCACATCGGTAATGAGGAATTTCACTTCCTTGACGTTGCTGGCGCCGGGGAAGTTGTCGCGTTTTGCAAGGCGGTCATAAGTGGCCAAATCAGGCAAGAGGGGAGCACCGCTCTCATGGGCAAAGGAAGCAGCAGGATTCAGCCAGGCACCTGCGAAGAGCTCTTGTAAATCATGGAGACCGTCGCCATCGGAGTCATGAGGAGAGGCGATTGGATAGTGCTCGACTTTGTAAAAGCCTTTGCGTTTTTGACGGACAGAATCTTCGAGCGTTCGCCACGGGCTAAAGGGTTCACCTTGCTCCATCCCGACTGCCCGCCAATGGACGAGATCATTGGAACGATAAAGAACCGCATACTCACTGCTTCGCGCTGGGATGGTCAACTGGAACCTGCCGTTGTTGTCTACCCTTTGAGCAGGGTCCGCTCCAAGTGGTGCGGAAACGAGGGCCACACAATAGAATAGGATGGAGCGATTGGGTGTCATCGAAGGGGCGATGTGGATAACGGGCTTGAGAAGGAAATAAAACCCTCTCTTACGATGACACAGTCCGAATATTATTCCTCGACTTTCACGCGATAAAAGCGCTGCTGATCGGTGCTCTGGTGGATGTGCGAGACAGAGCTTCCAGATGCGATGATCGTCGTAACCTCGATCCATGTGCCGGAGAGAGGCACTTGCGTTTCAAGAACGTAGGTTTTTCCGGGCACGGTCGGCCAGGTGAGGGTATATTCATCAGGGTTTGTCACGGAGGTGATGGATGAAATGCGGAAGGTTGAAGTCGCGTTGAGTGGGTTGGTTCCGGCGATGACTTCCGCCCCATCAGGGAGGCCGTCGCCGTCGCTATCAGGGTTCAAGGGGTCAGTGCCCCGAGTGTTCTCCTCGGAGTCGGTGAGGCCGTCGCCATCGGCATCTTCCTGCGGTTCCAGACCGGGTGAACCTCCGGGAAGGGGGGAGGCACGCCAGTTAAGAGGATCATTGTAGTCGCCCTCGGTGTTGATGACTTCCAGGGAAGAACCCGCGCCATCTGCTGCGGTGGGCCAGGGAGCGGCATCATTGTAAGTGAACTGGTGGATGACGTTTCCAAGCGGATCACGAAGGATCACTTCCTCGCCTCCGTTGGAAAGTGCACCGGAGGCCCACTGGCCGATGATAGGAACGCCTGCGCCGTAGGTGGCAGTGATGGCGGCAGGATCACTCACCAGAACACCGCGTGCTCCCGGAGCGAGGGTGACATTCCCAAAGGTAAATCCCGCAAAAGGTGCCGCATCGTCAAGGGTGACGTTTTGCAGGGAAAGTGGTGCGGACCCGGTGTTCATAAACTCGATGAACTCGGGCTCATCAGGATTAGCCGGGTGATACATAATCTCGGTGAGACGGAGGAATTCGAGGGCGTCGGTGGTCGAGGAGGGATCGACGAGAAGGGCGTAATCGAACTCAAATCTCGCTGCACGTGCCTGATCGGTTGCGGTGAAAATACCACCCATCCGTGCCGTGGTTCCCGCAGGGATCGAGTGGGTATGGAAGTTGGTCCATGCTCCGGGTTCGGTGCGATAGTCGAAGTAAAGATTGCTCCCGGCGCGACGCACCCGGATCACTGCTCCCCCTTCAATCCAGCCTCCAAGTCCAATCACGGAGTAGCCCCCTCCGGTGGAGCGCTTGACGCGGATGAAATCCCCATCCTCCAATCCAAAGGCGTAGCGCGTGGTGGTTGCCCCTTCTTGCATTTCGACCAGAAGTCCGGTAAAGAAGTCCCCCTGCTGCACGGTTCCGAATTCGACCTCGGTGTGCAGGGCCCAGTCATCGCTGGCGGGAAGATCGCGCCAAATGATCGGGTGGCTGGGCGAATTCATTGTCAGAGGCTTTGCGGAATCGGCCTCGAGTTTGAGTGACAGGGAATTCGGAATGTCATCGAGGCTAAACCAGGCAGAAGGCGAGTCGCCATCGCGTAGCTCGACATTTTCTAAAGTCCAGGCCGGATCGAGAACCGGGTCTCCGAAGGAGTCCCAACCCGAACCTGCGTAAACCGCGACCTCGCGATTGATCATCCGTTGTTGGTTGTCGCCATCAGTGAGTGTCAGGGTGATGTTGTAGAGGCCGGGGGAGTCGAAGGTGAATTCGGTGAGTGCGGCGGTAGGAGCAGAAATGGTGGCTGAGGGGGTGATGTTCCACGCGTAAGTCAGACTGGTTCCCTCGGGGTCGTAGCTGCCGGAAGCATCGATCTCAAAAGCCTCGGCGACGGGCGACCGGAAGGATCCGGGGTTGGCATCCAAATCAGCCACGGGAAGAGCGTTGCCGGATTTGTTGATGGTGAAAGTTTCACTGCCGACCACCTCTCCGCTGCTGTTCTTGGCTTGAACGACAATCGAGTTTGCGCCTTGCCGCAGCTGAATTCCGCTCAGGGTCCAAGAGGTTTGCGCTCCAAAATTCCACTCGGCTTCGGGGTGGCCGACGGCCTCAATGGCGAAGGCTTCATAGGAGCTGGTCCCACTCAGGTCAAATGTATCAGCACTGGTGGAAGCCGAGGATCCGTTTCCGGAGGTGACATTGAAGTTCGCGTTCAGCGCGGCCGAGCCAATCTCTGAGTTTGCACGCGAGAGTCGGGCGGAATTCCAGTTGTTGTAGGTGTTGACATTATTGGAATAAGAGCTGGAGGCTTCTTCCTCGCACTGGAACCAGGCGGCAAGACGGGCGGAGTTTGCGGTGTAGTCATCGATCATCCGCCCGAGGTAGTAGTTCACGCGTTGGCGCACGTAAGGCTTGCCGAAGAAGTTTTGAACTCCGGCGAGGTTTCCAATGAAGGCTGCATTTGAGTTCCCAAAGGTGAGGTCGGAGTCCCACTGAACCAGCATCCATTTTCCGTCACTGTGACGGCGAAGGAAGTAGCCATTTTTCCCACGGCGCCCGGTAAGGGTATCCCAATCATCACACCAGCCCCGGACGACTGCGTTGGCGGCCATGAGATCGATATCCGCCATGCGTTCGATCTCATCGCGGGTGAAGCTGTTGCCGTGAACCTTTTCGGTCCAGCTGATGAAGGCGGTGTAGTCATACTCGCTTTCCATGGAGCGTTTGATCCACTCGGAATTGTAGCGCTCGGGTTCGTAGGTGCCCTTGTAGCTCCAGTCCGCATTGCGTTGCCCACGGCTCCAATTGTCTTGGAACCACCATTCGTCATCGATGCGGTAGAGCTCTCCTTTTTGACCGTCTTCCCAGTTGCGCTTCATGAAGTCTGAAGCGTTGGGCTCAACGTCTTCACGGACGGATGAATTTCCACCGTTGATCATGACGCGCACAAATTCGTTTTCATTCGCCGCGTGGCCAAAGAGGTAGAGCCAGTAACGGATGATGCGATTGTGGTAAGCTTTAGCGGTTCCGGCGTCGTTATCAATCGAGCGCTTGGAGTAGCCTCGGAAGCGATTGTCGCCGGGAGTTTTCCACTTGGCGCGGGAAAAGTCGGCTCCACTGGATCGTGTCCAGGGGCTGCCACTTTTCCGGAGTTCACAGTTGTAGATGATTTCCTTTTCATCACCGATGAAGGTGGCGTTGAAATAGTGGTTTGAAAGGCGGGGGAAGGCGTAGTCGAAAGTGGAGGATTCACCTGCATTGCCTGAGGCATTGATATCCCGGGCTGAGATCACGAAGCGCTGGGTCCGGAGGTCGGAAGGGTGATTGGTGTTGTCGACTACCCACATTGCGGGCCTCTCGGGCGCCACCGGCGGTTGGCGAGTGGCGCCACCAGGCGAAGTGGCTTCGACATAAAACTGCACGATGGCATTATCCGACTGATACTGAGTCAGAGTCGTGGTGAAAATACCGTCATTGGCGCGCTGGTCTCCCCCAGTTCCGTTGTCGTTCATCGCGGTGGTGGCGTAGGTTCCAGCGCCGGATGAATTATCGAGACGGTGCCGCAGATTGACGGTTGAAGCTCCCGAGACCCTCGCGGTTACGAGAACGGGATCGCTTGAGGTGGGAACCGCCGGGCTATGGATCAGGCCTGAGATAACAGGGGCGGCATTGGAAATGGCGGCGGAATTCGCTGCGCCGGGTGTTCCCAGATTTTTGGGAATCGGGAGAAAAAAGACGCCGCCAAAGGAGCGGTCCCAAGTTTCAAAGATCACCGTTCCTTTTCCGGAAACCCATCGGCCATCAAAGGTGAGGGTCAGGGTGTCGTTATCAGAAATCTGAGTCACATCAACCTCGCACCGGTTGGCCTTCACATCACCATGACCAGAGGAGATGACATGCAGCTCGCCGTTCACTGTTTCACTGGCGTGGTGGGTTCCCTGACAGAGCCAGCCGTTTGATCCATCGCTCCCAGAGGTGACGAAAGTTCCTCCGCCAGGAATGATGTTTGAGGAGCTTCCGTTCCGTGTCAGGGAGATGTTGGAAAAAGCGAGGTGGGCATCGCCGACGCATTGGATATGCAGTTCTTCGTAGTCGGTCGCGCCGCCCCGGGAGTTATTTTGGAGATACTGTTCGGTGATGGTGAAGGTTTGGAAGGAGGATTTGTTTGATTCATCGGAATCCGCCCATGCGGTGCCGTGGGAGTTATCCATCTCCGGGTGTTTCAGTTCGAGACTACTGCCGAGTCCGCGTGCCAGTTCCGGCCAGTTTCCTCCGGTGTGGTAGTGGATTTCATCGGCGATGTTTCCGTAGGAGTCTCTGAGAGTCAGCAGCTCGCCGCCATTGGCGAGTTCGCCGTTATATTGACCAATGACCTGGGCTCCTGGATGCGCGTCTCGGGTGAAGGCTTCGTTCGCCGCAATGACGAGGTAAGTGTTGGGCGCAAGAGTAGTCCCGACCGGAAAGATGAAGTCCACGCCGCTGGTGAAGGCCCAGCCTGAGAGATCCACCTCAATACCGCCCTTGTTATAAAGTTCGATGAATTCGCCATCGCGATGATTCGTCGGGGGATCAACCATCAGCTCGGTGATGACGATGTTCTCCTCACGAGTTGGGTTGTTCGGAGCGTCCTGAGTTCCGGTGGCGGAGGCAAAGAGGTTACCGGAGCCATCGGGGAACGCGCCGACATAGTTGCGAGGGGCGCGGCGGGAAATTTTTGCGGCATCGAGGACGTTGTTCGAGGCGTCGACAAGATACAGCGTGAGATTTCCACCAGGAGCGGCGAAGGAAGTGGCGATGGACATTTGTCCACTCGCAGGTACCGAGCCGGAAAGGGCGACTTTGTTGAGAAAGCCGAGTTCGCTGGCAATGAATAATCCGCTTGCTCCCACCGAGGCGGTTCCGGGATTGTGGACTTCGACCCAATCGGCGTCTCCAAGGGCATTAAAATGAACTTCGTTGATCTTGAGCGAAAGCTCAGAGGAGCCGCTGGAGTTTGAGCTATTCCGGGTCGGCTGGGTGAAGAGAAACCATGAGCCGGTGCCATCGGCCTTGCGGCCGAGGGAGCGCCCATCGAGAGGAATCGCGGCGTTAATGGCATTTGAAATGGTAGTGCCGTTGCCTTCGGTCAAGTAAATCCTGGTGGTGGCCGCGACCGAGAACCCGGTGCTGGCATAGGTAAGCGAGGAAAGCCCCGAGGAGGCCACATTGAGCGTTCCAGGGATTTGATATTTGGTCAGATTGCCAGGATCATCACTGAGATACCAACCCCCGATATTAATGGTGGAAGCGGTGGGATTGTAAAATTCGATAAAGCCGTTGTTGGCATTTGGGAGCACTTCATTGATCGCGATTGTCGGGGTGGAAGGTGCAGAGATGTTGAGACGGGCGCCAAAGACGCAGTCCGAGCTGCTCGCATTTGTCTGGTGGACCTGTGCGGCCAGAATATTAACTCCTTGAACAAGCGCGGAGCCATTATTGGTAGCAACTGCCAATTCTTCGGTCGCGTTGCCCACCGTCCGATTAGCGGTGTCTTTCCAACCAGCATTTTGACCAATTCCCAATCCTCCGATCGGAACACCGTTGAGGTAAAAATAAGCCGAGTCATCGTTGATCATATCGATCGTCACTTGCGCTCCGGTCGTTTGGCCATTGTAGGTGAATTCCTTCCGAAAGTAGTAGGCGATGTGGTTGGCGGCATCATTACTATTCAGAAGCGGAGTCCGCATATTTGGTGGGGGGACGGGAGAGGTCTCGAAGCCATAGAGTCCGCCACTATTGCCTGGGTCGTTTTCGAGTGTCCAGCCGGCGTGGCTGTAGTCGTAGTTGGGATTTTTCCAGTCCACTCCGAGATCGATGTTCTGGTCATTGAAGTCCCACTTGTCTCCGTAGTTCACAAAGGGAAGACCACTTGAAAGATTCACCTCTGGATTGGGAAAGGGTTCCTCGGCTGCGGCCGGCTCTCCGGTTCCCGGCGTCGGGTTGGCTGAAGCGCTGGCGCGCCAGGCACGGTAGTCATCATTCTCCCGGCTGGTCTCTGTAAAGACGAGGCTATGCCCTGCGCCGTCTGCCGAAATCGGCCAGGGGCGCTCGTCATCGTATCGCATCGAGCAGCGAGTTACGCCGTTTTTATCCTTAAGAGTGATCCTTTCGCCGCCATTGGCAAGATTTCCAGACCACGGACCGAAAACGCGAATTGCACCGGGCAATCCGTAGGCGGCCCGGAAGGTGGCGGGGTCGGTTTCGCAAATCACAATGCGTTCAAAAGCCTTCAGAAATGTTTCGGTTCCAGAGATAAACTCCGGAAAGTCAAAGTCGGTCCCGCCTCGCAGTCGCCATTCCGCGATGTCGAAGGGAGTGGCGGTCAAGTTCTGGATCTCAACGAATTCGTATCCTCCCGCTGGCGGATGATACATCACTTCGCTGATCACGACTTGTTCGGCGCGAATCAACCTGCACAACAAAAATAAGATCAATAAGGGTTTAAAACGAGCAGACATATATCACGGGTACTGTAAATAAAAGGCGTTCAGCCGTTTCGTCATGGTGGCAAACCAAGACACAAGTTCAATCACAAAGGAGAAGTCCACGCACTGGATGATCGCCCCATCTTGTGAGATGGCCCGCATTGGGGCCATCGCCTTTGCGCAAAGGCAATCCCGCCTCTGCCATTTTATTTCTGGGGGCAGGTGCTACTGGGATCGATCGGTGGGGTAAGTCTTTTGAGGAGCCTGCCTTGATCCAGTTTACTACCCGGGGTGGCTCGGTATTTTGGAGGGAACTAGTAGCGCCTCGGATTTAAGCTGGGATGTGGAAAATCCGGAAAGATGGAGCGAATTTGAGGCTTTTCAGCCTCTTCAGGATTGGGATCACTTGTGAAAACCCAGTGGGGAGAGAGGAAGCGGGGACTCTTGATCCCGAGTATTTCGAGGGTGCCTCTGGGAGCTGCGAGGGAAGCCAGAGGGTCTTTGGACTCCCGTGCATATTCAGGATCGATCAAACTACGGAGTAAGAGCCTGGTTATCGGTGGGTTTATGACCTCCCGAGTATGTTCCACCAAATAAGTCGTTTTCATGCGAGGAAGCTCCTCCTCACTATCAATTATCAGCACTGCTGCTGACAAAAGTGACGCCCCGGAGCTGAGAAAAAAGAGAGTCACCGAGACGCTTAGGATGTTTTTCATGCGGCTCGGGTATTTTAAAAAGCAATATTGTCAAAATAGATTAAAGAAATGATTCGTTTTGGGAGAATGAGCCCGTTTGCTAATAATCTGTTCATTCATGCCATTCCGTGTTCCCCCTTGACCCAGATGACTTTTGCATCCCTCAACCTTCCGGCTCCCATCCTCTCTGCCATCGAGCAGAAAGGCTACCGCGAGCCCACTCCGATCCAGGCCAAGGCCATTCCATTCGTGCTTAAAAAACGGGATCTTACCGGAATCGCGCAGACCGGGACAGGAAAGACGGCAGCTTTTACGCTTCCACTTCTCAGCTTGCTGGGTGCGCAGAAGCCCAAGGCTCCAGGCATCCGGGCTCTCATCATCGCGCCGACGCGTGAGCTCGTGACTCAGATTCGCGATAACATCCACGACTACTCTCGCAACATCAGCGTGAAGCTCGCTTGTGTCTACGGGGGCGTGGGGGAGAAGCCCCAGATCGATGCTCTTCGTGCCGGGGCTGAGGTGGTGATTGCCACTCCAGGGCGCCTCATCGATCTCATGGATCAGGGACATCTCGATACTCGTGGGCTTGAAATGCTCGTTCTCGATGAAGCGGATCGCATGCTCGATATGGGTTTTCTTCCGGCCGTGCGTAAGATCGTGCGCAAGATTCCCAACGACCGCCAAACACTCCTTTTCTCAGCCACGCTCTCCGGTCAGATTGAGAAGCTCACGCGCGAGTTTCAGCAGAAGCCCATACTGGTGGAAGTGGGCGCGCGCTCGAACCCGGCCAAGACCGTTCATCAAGAGGTTTACGAGATCATGCCGCATCTCAAATTCGACCTTCTTCTCAAGCTTCTTGAAAACCCCGAGCTCTTCAGTGTTCTCGTGTTTTCAAAAATGAAGCATGCCGCGAGTCGACTTTCGAAGCGCCTTGATAAGGCGGGAATCTCGGCTGAGGCAATCCATGGGGATCGCTCTCAGAATCAACGCCAGCGGGCGCTCGATAAATTCAAGGCCGGGAAACTGCGCGTCCTGGTTGGGACTGATGTCGCGGCGCGCGGAATCGATATTTCCGGAGTAACCCACGTGATCAACTACGACTTCCCGATGCAGAATGAAGACTATATTCACCGGATCGGGCGCACCGGTCGTGCCGGCGCCGAGGGGGATGCCTACACCTTTGTGAGTCCTGGTGATCACAAGGCTCTGCGAGATCTCGAGCGTTTTATGAAACGTGACATTCCGCGCAAGCACCTCCGGGATTTCGACTACGATGTCCCCGCACCGGTTCGTGATGAACAGCCTCGTGGACGCCGGAATCAGAAGCAAGGCGGCGGGGGAAGTCGGGATCGTCGTTCCCAGCCGAGAAAGATGGGGAAGAAGGCCGCTGGAAAATCAGCACGGCGACGCGGGCGTTAGCATTTCCCGGCCATTTTCATCATCGCCAAAGCTTCGATCCTGTTTCATCATTGCCGCATGAATGCCATCGGAATTCAGGAACTCGTTTTACTGATTACCATGACTGTTCTTGCGGGTGGTCCGCTTGGAGCGTTGAAAATACTTTTGGTGTTCGCCGTCTTCGGATTTGGGGTGATGTAGGAGTGATTGATGTTTGAGGTTCGCGAAAAGCCAGACATGGTCGAACGGGCAATGCTCGTCGGCATCTGTTATGATAAAAGGGAAGAGGAGGAGACCCGTAAGCTTCTTCTGGAGCTCGAGGAACTCGTGGATACTCTCGGGATCGGAGTCGTGGGCATGGAGCTCGTGCGGGTGCGCGACCCGAACAAGGGCTTTTTGTGTGGCACGGGAAAGGTCGATGAGTTGGTCGAGCTCGCGAAGCAGCGGGAGTGCGATTGCATTGTTTTTGATAACGAACTTTCCCCGATGCAGCAGCGCAATTGGGAGGGAATCGCCGACATTACGGTGCTCGATCGCGAGGAGGTGATTCTCGACATCTTTGCCAAGCGGGCCCGCACCAAGGAAGCGCGTCTTCAGGTCAATCTCGCCCGTATGCAATATGCCCTCCCTAGGATGGCCCGCATGTGGGGTCACCTCGATCGAGAGGGGGGTGGCGGAGGTTCCGGATCCGGCGGGGGAGCTTCCCGGGGAATGGGTGAGCAACAGATTGAAATTGATCGTCGTCTCGCCCGCAAACGCATCAGCGCGCTCAAGGCGGAGCTCGAAAACGTCCGCAAGCAACGCGCGACTCAACGCAAAGAACGTCAACGTGCCGATACCGCTACCGCCGCAGTGGTGGGATACACCAATGCGGGGAAGTCCACTTTGCTGAATCGTCTTGCAGGATCGGACATCATGGAGGCCGACATGCTCTTCGCTACTCTCGATCCCACCACGCGAAGGATCGAGCTGGAAGACGGACAGGATCTGCTGATCAGTGACACCGTGGGCTTTGTGCGGAATCTTCCTCACCGTCTGGTGGAGTCTTTCAAAGCGACGCTTGAAGAAGCCCTTCTTGCCGACTTCTTGGTCCACGTCCTCGATGCGTCATCGGAGGAAATCTTCGATCATGCAGCCACCACCACCAAGGTGATTGCCGAACTTGCGGCAGATGACAAACCGGTGGTGATGGTTCTCAACAAGATTGATCAAGTCGACGATCCTGATCTTTTGGCTAACCTCCGTGACAAATTTCCCGGAGCAGTGGAAGTTTCCGCCTTGAGAGGAACTGGCATTGAAGAACTCCAACTCAAGTTCTCTGTTCAGCTTTCGGACCGCGTCAAAAAACTGACCTACCGCATCCCGCAGTCGCGTGGTGACATCACCGGCCTCCTTCATCGTGAAGGCAAGGTGCTCGAGACCGACTACGAGGGAAATGACGTGATCGTGAGCGCAGTGGTTCCGAAGGATTTCGAAGAGCGCTTCGCGGAATTTCTCCTTACCCGATAAACTCCCGGAGAAGTCCCTTGGCCTGCAGGATTCCGGCTTCGCCGAGGTCCCACGCGATATTGGCCCAGTTGAAGGCGAACCCTTTGTAAGTGATCGCCGGAGAAGCGGCGCAGACCATCAGAGCGAGAAGCACGAGATTGCAAAAGAAGATGATCATCAGGGAAAAGAAGGTCCCGTGTTCCTTCAAGTCCGGCTGGTCTTTGGGAATCATCCAGATCGTCCACACGATGTGGAAACACCAGCTACCGCCGAGGAGGACAAGGAGGATTTGTTCGCCGAAGGGAATCTCGGTCGCGATCGAGATCAGCCCGAAGATCGCGAGAACGACCACCGACCAGAAAGGGACGAAATAAGGGGAGAGCGCAATGAGGAGGTTCGACTTATTCGTCATGATGTAACCACCCTGCGTGCTCACCCGCATGTCACTGATGCGGCCGAAACAGAAGTAGACGAAAAAGGCGTGCGTGAGCTCGTGGCCGAGCACGTAGAGGTAGAGAAACTTATCGCCCAAGAGGCCGGAAAAAAACCAGGAGATCATCAGAACGACTCCTGCGGAAAAGCAGACGAATTCCGTCGTTTTGTAAAAGTGGGCCAGAAAATGCGCATCGCCTACCCGCTGAAAAAGCGTGAGGATGGTGATGAAGCAGAGGGGAGCGAGGACCAACAAGGCGACCGCCCAGCGCATCATCCGGCTGGGCCAGGGAATATGGAAATCATGGTCGCAGACGAACTCGTTGCCCGACTCTGCGATCGCCGCCATTGCGCTCATCCCAGCGCGGCGTCCGGCTCGGATGTTTTGCATGTCACGGGTCCGCTGCTTCGCCAGCTTTAGCGTATCGCCAAGCGAGGGGCGGGCCGCCCGGCGCATCCGGTTGCTCTTTCCAGCTTGAAGGTTGATTTGGCGACGCGGCATCGGATTGTCAATTTAACTAAGTTATTCATAAAGTTAAAGCGTAGAATTCAGGGAATTTGCTTAAGGAGACTTGGTCGTGTGGACCAATTGATTTGTGAAGCGAAAGGGACGCTTTGACACACTTCCAGCTCATCACCTGAATCTTGTTTTTCGTGATTGGTCGCTTTGTGAAGCACTTTGTCCACACGACCTAAGCCATATTTCCCCTTCCGGCAGCGAAGAGAAAAATCGGGGACCATTTGCCTCTGCCGATCTCCCCGCGCCAATCTTCCTCTTGCGCTGCCGGTTGAATGGCGCACCGTGTAAGGATGCAGGAGCTTTTGGAGCATCGAACCCCCTCTGCCGGAGAAGGCGGAATGGTGCCTTTGGCTCTTTTTGACACCTTGGGCGAGGCACAGGAATACGCCCTTGTGGTGCTGGCGATGAATCTGGACTGCCTCATTTCTGTGGATGACGGTGCCTTTGTTATTCATGTGGAAGAGCCCTTCGCGATCGCGGTGCGTGATGAATTCCGCCTCTACCGAAAGGAGCAGGAGGACGCCCAAACACCGGAGGTGCTTCCCGTGTTTGGGTCGGGTGTTGAATTGCTCTTCATCTGGATCGCGACGCTGTTTTTCTGTTACACGATGCAGCTGGAAAAGCCGGGGTTCACTGATTCTTACCTGAATTCCTCAGTTGCGGTGATGCAGGGTGGGGAACTTTACCGGCCTTTCACGGCCTTGTTCCTCCACGGGAGCATGGAGCACCTTTTGGGCAATATTCTTTATGGTTCCATCTTCTGCCTCCTCGTCGCGAATTCGCTGGGTCCTTGGACGGGCTGGGGTTTGATCTTTGCGAGCGGGGCTTTGGGGAATCTGACCAATGCAGCCCTGCATCAGGATTCCGTCTTTCTTTCCCTAGGAGCCTCCACCGCCACCTTTGGCGCCTTGGGGCTGCTGGTGGGAGTTGGGCTTTATCAGGCTTGGCTGGATCGAACGGTGCGCAGTGGTATTCGGGTATTGGTTCCGCTGGCGATCGGCGTGATGTTTTTTGCGATGTTTGGGATCGGGACGCCGGATCCGGAGGCGCCAACCGATGTCATGGCGCACGTGCTCGGGCTCGTATTTGGAGTTCTTTTGGGTTGTCCGATCGCGGTTGTGAGACACAAGGCGGCTTGACTTCGAGGCGCGAGTTTTGGAATTGAAACGGGGCCTTTCCTGTCGATGATGGCGCGGGTATTTTGATGGAAACCGAGGAACGCTATGAAATCCGCGAAAAAATCGGCCAAGGTGGGGTCGGTGCGGTTTATCGCGCCTTCGATTCTCACTTGAATCGTGAGATTGCCATCAAGCGTGTTTTGGCGGGAGGCGGTTATGAAAATCAGGAGGAAGCGACCAAGGCCATGCTTAAGGAAGCGTCTTCCCTTTGCTCGGTGCAGCATCCCAATATTGTCACGGTATTCGATGCCGGAAGGGATGATGATGGTCCCTTCGTGGTGATGGAACTGCTCTCCGGTCGGACCATTGATGAAATGGTGGAGCGGGGAACGCTGACTTACGAAGACTTTCGCGAAGTGGCCCTGCAATCGCAAGAGGCTCTCATTGCGGCACAGGATCTCGATCTCGTCCACCGGGATATTAAACCAACTAACGTCATGGTGACCTGGCTTCCGAGTGGGCGTTTTCAGGTGAAGCTGGTGGACTTCGGTCTCGCCAAGTTTTCCCCCAAACCGTCCTTGCAGACGATTGATCATGGCGATGCCGTTTTTGGCTCGATCCATTTCATGGCCCCGGAGCAGTTCGAGCGCACCGAGCTCGACAAACGCACGGACATGTATTCCATCGGGTGCGTTTACTATTTCACCCTTGCAGGAGTGTATCCTTTCCATGGTGAGACAGCCCCACAGGTCATGTGTGCCCACCTCAAGCACCAAGTCACTCCGATTGGAGAGCTCCGGCCCGATCTGCCGGAGTGGCTTTGTGATTGGGTTATGTGGCATCTTGAGCGTAATATGGAAGCCCGTCCCAACGATGCACGTGAATCACTTTCCAATTTTCTCATGAGCGAAAATCCAAACACTCCGGCTCCAGGTTCCCCTGAAAAGCCAGCCCGTCCCAAATTAATCATTCCCGGTGCCGAGCCGGCTCCGGTAACGCCTCCGCCGGCGGAAACTCCCGCTGCTCCCGTGGAAGTAGCGACTCCGGCTGCTTCAGTTGTGCCAACTCAGACAGCTCCACAGCCTATTCTTCCTCCAGAAGGAGCTCGGCCTTCGGTCCATACCCAAGCTCAGCAACTCAAAGCCCCCGCGCCAGCCGCACCCCTGGCTCAGGCTCCGCCGGTGGAAACTCTCGCCGCGCCAGCCCAACCCGCCGCGCCAGCCCAACCCGCTGCGCCAGCCCAACCCGCTCAACCGGAGGCTCCCAAAGTAAAGCTTAACGTTCCGGCAGCGCCAGCAGCACCATCAGCTCCGGCTGCCGAGCCTGTTCCCGTCGCGGCTCCAGTTCAGCCTGTCGTTGCGGCTCCGGTCGAATCGTCAACTGAGCAGGTCACCGTTCATCTTAAGGGGGCGCCTCCTGCTCAGGCTGCTCCTCTCGCAGGAACCGCTCTTGCTTCAGCTCCTCAGGGCGGGCCGATGCAGGCCACTGCTCCCGGAGCAACAACTTCTGGAGTTGCAATGCCGCAGGCGAAGGGTGGCCTTAGCACTCCGGTCAAAGCGGTGATCGCCGCGGCTCTGGCAGTTGGCTTAATCATTGCAGCGTTGATTTTTATCGCGAAAAGCAAGGACAATGATCGGATCGAGACCCTGAATCGTCTTACTGATGGCATCGAGGAAGCGAAAGAACGTTCGATGAATAAGAAGGACCTCAGCATCCTCCTTAAGGAGATCAACACCAAAGGGAAGAAGGAAGAGGGCGAACGGCCGGCTTATCTCACTGCGCTTTGGAAAGGGGTTGCGACCGATGATACCGATATTGATCGCGTGATTGCTGAATTCGCCACCGGCGAAGCGACGAATGGAAATCCCACCGCTCGTCAAAAGCTCTTTGAAGTTCTCAATCGCCGTAAGGGGGAGTCCGCGATTCCTGCCTTGGTGGAGTTTGCTGGAAAGACCGAAAAATCCGGTCAAGGGAAGCAAGCGCTCCAAACCGCAGGTCTCATGGCCACGGCTTCCAACTTTGGAGAGCTTTTGAAGGCAGTTAGCCTTGCGGATGACTCTTCGGTGAAAAACCAAGCGGTCACCGTTCTCAGTGAAGTCGTCAAAAAGTCCGAGGATCCTTCCAGCTTTGCTGAGGCCATTGTTTCCGCCTACAAGAGCGCGGTTGATACCGACACCAAGATCAGCCTGCTTCGCCTGCTCGGGGCTTCCGGAGGAGAGGAGGCGGGGGAGATCGTTGCGGCTGAGGTCGAGAAAGACGATAAGACCATCAAGATCGCCGCCATTGCAGCGATGCGCCAGTGGCCTGACGGCACGATGTTTGAGATTCTTCATAGCGTTGCCGACGGGCAGGAAGACAACCTGCTGCGGAAGGAAAGTTTCGGTGCGCTGGTGAAATTCTTGAACGAAGTGAAGGGAGTTGAGGAAGAAGACATCGAGTTTTACTGGACGGATGTAGCTACCATTGCCGTGAGCGAGACCGAACAGATGCAGGTCGTGCAGGCGATGGCGAAGCAGAAATCCCTCTGGGCGGAGGCGATTCTTGATTACTTTATCGAAGACCCCGATGCCGATGCGACAGACCGGGTCATCGACCGTTCTGAGCGAGCGAAGCGAGCTCTGCAGGAGCGGATGCGCCGTCTTGGAAAAGACGAGTAAAAGCTCTTTGTCTTTGATCATTTTCAACTCCCGTCTCTTCAGTGGGGCGGGAGTTTTTTTGGGCTCCGTGTAAGACCATCGGGCGGTCAGGCGTTGGAAAGAGGATGAAACATTTTCTAATAATTCTTCTGCTGCCCTTTCTTCTGCTGCCCTGTGTGGGGGCTGCGGAACTCAGTTTCAAAGACACCGAGGGGAAGCACCTTGATGTCCTCTTCGATGGGAAGGTGCTCACCCGTTACATGTATGAGCATGATACTTCGACCCCGGAGCGGCACAAGGAGACCTACAAACCTTACCTTCATGTCTTCGATGAGGAAGGACAGGCGCCGATCACGAAGGGTGCGGGTGGGAAGTTTCCCCATCACCGGGGAATCTTCGTCGGCTGGAACCGGATCGGCTTCAATGGCAAGACCTACGATCGCTGGCACATGAAGGGGGGTGACATTGTGCACCAGAAATTCACCGAGCAGAAGATCCACGGTGGAAAAGTCGCCAACTTCACCTCACTCGTTCACTGGATGGATGAAAAAGGAGAGCCGTTTCTGGAAGAGAAGCGGAACTTTGCGGTCATGCCGATGAAGCGTGGGGATGAGACCGTAAGCTTTATCATCTTGGCCTCAGACCTCACCGCGATCAAAGGTGACGTTTCTTTAAAAGGCGACCCCGAGCATGCGGGGGTTCAGTTTCGCCCGGCCGATCATGTGGAAAAGAAGAAAACCAAGTATCTTTTCCCTGATGGAGTGACCGACGTGAAAAAATCAAAGGACATCGGCTGGGCCGCTGAGAGCTTTGTCCTCGATGGGAAAAAGTATGGCGTCGTTCATCTCAATCACCCCGAGAATCCCAAAGGTACCGTTTACTCGGCTTATCGTGACTACGGCCGCTTCGGCGCCTTCTTTGAAACAGACATTCCCAAAGGTGAAACTTTGAAATTCGCCTACGGATTTCTGATCAAGACCGGAAACCTTCCCGAGAGAGCGAAGATCGCTCAATTCGCGAAGCGATTCCCGACCATGCTATCGCCCAAAAAGTAGTTTTATTTGACTCGCAGAATCCCCTGCATCGACTGCCAGTGGCCGGGGTAGGTGCAGATGTAGGGATAGTCTCCGGGCTCGGTGGGAGCGCGGAAATGAAGAGTGTGGGTTTGGTTTTGATTGATGACGGGAATGAAGTGAAGGACCTCCGGAAGATCGGGAACATAGTGTTTTTCTCCAGCCTTGGGATCACTGACCATCTTGAAGGCAGCTTCACCGACTTTCTGTTCGGTGCCGGGTTTCACGATCACGAGATTATGCGGCATGACGTCCTTGTTTGAGAGCTTGAAGGCGAGGGGCTCACCGGGTTTTACGGTGAGGAGTTTCTGCTGATACTGAAGTCCGCCGATGGCATCGACGCCGGTGGCTCGAGCGCCTTCGACCATCTTGCCGGATTCATTGGGTTGTTCCTTCGCCTTGGGTTGGTTGATGCGGAGGTTGACCGACTTGAGCTTTCCGGAAACGGGTGGAGCGAGTCCTTCATGCTCGAAAAATTTCCCCGGGAAGAGGGGTGAGGGGAAAAGGTCAGCCTTGAAGGCGTGGCCATCGGCCGCGGTGAGATGCATGCGCAGGTGCAGTTGCATCACGGCTTGCATGTCCGGCATTTCGACAAAGAGGGAGTTCCCATCGTCGAGCAATTTGACGGAACGGATTTTAAGGAGGTCGTGGCCGAGGGAGTCGGGATGGTTCACCGAAAACTCGGGGGAACCATAACGCTTGGCGAATTCGTAGTCCCATTGGTGGGCGAAAATTTGCTTCGGTTTTGGAGCCACGACTTTCTGGGTGAAGTCGATCTTAATGCCGTTTTCAAAAACCTGAAATCCCTTCGGTTTGTAAACCTTCTTCCCGGTGTAGCGGACGCGATGAAAGCAGCCATCGCGGATGGAGTAGTCTCCCCAACCATCGAGGCCGACGAGGTAGAGCTGCCCATCCTTCGGGTGGAAGGCGCCGCGCATGGAGCCGGAGATGAATTCACCCTCAAGGGGAACGACCGCACCTTGCGGTCGGGACGAGGAATCATCGCGTAGGATCAGGTAGTGTAGTCCGGATCCGTAGCTCAAGCCAATGTGGGAACCTTGGAAAGGGCCCCATTGACCGCTTGTGATTTCTACCATCCCTCCGGTGGAGTTATCGATGCCACGAGGGATGAAGCAGAGCGGAGGAGCGATGGTGCTTCCCGCTTTTGCGTCTTTGTTGGGAAGGCCGTAGAATTCTCCCGCGTTCACTTCAATGATTGCGGAAGCTGGGGTCCAGGTGCCTTCCTGCGGGGCGATCCAGAAGTAATCCTTGCTGCCGCCGATTCCCATGCAGTTGCGCACGCCGCTGCCTTGGAGGGTGGTCTTTTGGTCGGGCCCAGTACGCAGGATGCTCTCGCGTTGGATGAAGTGGAATGAGCCATCGGCGGTGCGATGGAGGCCAAAGGTGTGGGTGTGGGAGCGGTCGTATCCGCCGAAGTCGTTGGCGTAGTTTTCGTAGTAATCAACTTCGCCGTCCCGGTTTAAATCATGGAGGCGGTAGAGCTGTCCGCGATCGAGGATGAAGACGCCGAATTGATCGACATGGATGCCAATGGGCTGGTTGAAGCCGGTGGCGTAGCGTCGCCAGGTCACGGTTTTGAGATCGCCGTCGATGTTGGAAATGCGCCAGACATCTCCTTGCAGAGTGCAGGCGAGGGCGTCGCCACCGGGCAGAAAGGCAAGTCCGCTGAGCTGCATCACCACGCGGTAGGGATTGTCGTAGGGGACGGTGAGGGTGTCGACCGTATAGGGCTTCGAGCTGTCTCCGAGCGTGCCGGGCATCGTGATTTTCTCAGCCCACCTGCGGGAGGCTTTGCGCTCAGTATTAAGGTGGCTGATGGCAGCGGCAGGGCTAGCGGATTTTGGAGCTTGATGGAATTGCCGAATAATGACGGAGGCTCCTTTGCGGGCGTTTTTAAGAGAGAGAATGTTGTTGCTGATCGCGGCCTCAACATTCTTTGCGGAGACGATCTCTGGCAGAAGCCCCTCTTCGAGGGGGAGGTCGAGATGGCCGGTGGGAGAGACATCGACGCGGCGGAAGAAGGTGCCGGCCAAGGCCCACGGTTCATCGAGAATTTTGGTGTCCCCGAGTTGGTAGCGAAAGACGGTGCGTTTTCCGTAGCGGTAGTAGCCGAGGTATTTTCCGCCTTCGGGCATCTTTGCTTTTTGAACCGTTACCCACGGGGTGCCATCGAGATGAGCATTGCGTGAAGTACCCCAGCGGAAGCCCTGAAACTTCACAAATCCACCTTCCCAAATCGCGCGGTAGCGAAGGGTCATGGGATCAAAGCAGGCGGAAATTTCGCGATTGGAGCCAAGGCGCACACAGATCCCTTTTAAAACAACGAGCTTATTTGCGCGGAAGACTTGCGTGACGACCTCTCCCATTTCGGCATCGTTCCAGCGGGTATCGGTGTGGTTGTTCTGATTGTGTTTTCCCCAGTGGCCGTGATTTCCCCCATCAAGTCCGGGGTAGGAGGGCAGGATTTCGGGAATCCTGGCGGGATGGGCGAGGTAGTAGTCGGCCTGTCGCTGATAGAATTCGTAGAGGCGGGCTTCGTTGACCGTTTCATCGGCCAGCGTATAAGCCTCTCGCCCTCCAGATGTGTCCGCGTAAGGATGGTCCTTGGCATTGGCGAGATTGGGCTTGGCGTCAGCCAGAGAGAGGAGGAGAAGGGTTGTGAGGATTCTCATTTTTTAAAGGGAGTGTTCGCGGACCTCGCCGTCGAAGTTGGTCTGCCAGTAGTTCCCGCTTTCGACATGGAGGCAGGTGAGGTAGCCGCCGCGGCCGACATCGGTATCGATGCACACGGCATGTCCGAGGTTGAGCGGGAGGTGGGATTTCTGTGCGGTGTGTCCGGCGATCATAATCTTACCGGAACAGTGAGGCTTAGGTGTGCCGAATTTTTTATGAACGATGGTGAAGGGGAGCTGCTCGTGGAGCGGGACATCGTGCTCGAGGTTGGCGTGGACAAAAATGTGGGTGTCCGTTTCGAGGTAGGGTTTGCAGGTGCGGAGAAATTCCCAGTGCTCGGCCGGGATATCCTCGAATCCGCCCGGACCGTAGGACTCAAGAGTCTCGGGCCCGCCCCAGACATTGAGCCAGTGCTCGCGGTCGGTGAGGTCCATCTCGGAGAGGAAGAATTTCTCTTCATGATTTCCGGAGAGGAAGGTGATGTTGAACTGGCCTTGCAGTTCGATAAGAAAATCAATCACGCCCTTGCAGTCGGGCCCGCGGTCGACGTAGTCCCCCATGAAAATGATGTGGTCTTCAGGTTGGGGATCGATGACTTCCCACATGAGTTTGAGCGGGGCGAGGCAGCCGTGGATGTCGGAAATAGCGAGAGTTCTCATGAGTGGGTTTTACTGATGGGGATGGGTGTTTTTTTCAGAGGTCTGGAGGCGGGTGAGTGAGCGCAGAGTTTGGAGACCATCGTGGGCCCAGGCAAACCCGGGATCTTGTGCTTGGCCAAGGGGAAAGAGGCGGGGAGAGGGGAGCTCGGGGCGATCTTTAAAAGGATGGAGGCCGATGCCGGAAAGGTGGCGGGAGTTTTGAAATCGGGAAAGCGGTTTCAGGAAAACGGTGCGGTTCCCGGGCGAGGGTTCAAGCCCGGTGGTGTCCCGGAGAATGATCGTCCAAGTGGTGGAATTCTCGCTCTGCCAGAGGGCATGGTTTTCCGGGTCCTGAGCTGCGAGGTAGCGGGTTTCGAGCCGCAGGTTGGAAATAGCTCCGTGTTCGGAGGCCGAGAGCGCGGCGCGAGGGGGAGCTTTCTCCAATTCTGCGGCGAGAAGTGGAGCAAAGGCGCGGGGGTCATTTACGTAGATGGTCTGCAGCGAGAGGCAGCCGTTCTGGTCGAATTCGTAAATGTCCTGAGCTGCGAGACGGGCAGCCTCTTCGCTGGGGTCCTCGATGAGGGCGACTCCGACCCGATGACCGTGTGCAATGAAAGGAATTTCCAAGGGAGCAAGATTCCGGAAATGGCTCAGCGTGGCATCATTTCCGTAGACGATGAGAGCATCGGCTGTCGTGATCCAATCATCGGGGAGCAAGCGGGAGGTTTCGATTTTTTCACGGAGTGGGAGCGGAAGCCGGGCCATTTCCTTTTCGAAATCCGAAAGGGCGTTGGAGGGAAGCTTGAGGCGGTTTTTGGAGCCAAGAAGGAGGCCGGCAAGAAGGGATTGCCAGGCAGCGTGTGGGGTGTTTCCGGAGATGATGTGAACGATCGTTTCCGGATACAGGAAACGCGTTCCGGGTGGAGGGGTGAGCTCGCGGGCCAGCCAGCTCCTTAGCCCGGCTTCATCGAAGACGCCGGTAAAGGGGGCGAAGAGCTCGGCAGACTGAGCCAGTTCTTGAATGGGATGATTCATCGGGTGGCTGGAGTGAGGGAGTCGTCACTGGAGCGGGAACACCCGCGCGGAAGGGCACCGGGGTCGCGACCGATCAAGGTAAAGGATCCATCGGGGTGTGAGGTGGCGAAGTCTTGCGTGCGGATGGCTGCGGCGCTGTGGAGATTGGCTAAGTCGTGAATCTGGAGATATCCGGTCTTGCCGGCAGGGAGGGGTTTTTCGGTTTCCGGGCAGATGATTTGAAACTGGCACCAGTGAGGGAAGCAATGGTGGCCGGAAGAGCCCGAGGCGTAGGCCTGAGAGGAGAGTTCGGTCATCCCGTATTCATTGTGAATCTGGGAATCTGGAACGTCGAAGAAATCAGAGAGTTGCTGGTAGAAAGCAGATTTTTCCAAAGATCGCGCGGTGCCCTTGTAGCCTCCGGTTTCGAGAAGATGGGAGCCCTCGGGAAGGGGAATAGCTTGTTGGGTCTCCATGAGATGAAGGAAGGCGAGGGCGGTTCCGCTAAGAACGAGGGGTTTGGAGGCTTCAAAAAGCGGAGCGAGGTGAAAGCGGGAATTCTCGATAAGAAATGGCCTGGAGTTCTCCGGATCCAGTACTCTCTGGAGCTGGTCGAACATGTGGGCGAGTGAAGAATTCGGAGTTTCCTGCGGCGAAGGACTGAGAAAGGAAAGAGGTAGGTCGGGCATGGCAGCGCGCCAATGGGTCAGCGCGGCGAGATCGTAGAGTGCTGTTTCCGGGAAATGGTGGGAGCCCCGGATCTCGCCGGTGGTGCCGGACGTGAGAAAAGTGATTGGTCCGACTGAGAGGGGATACGCGGGGACTTTAAACGCCAGATTGGGAACTGCCGGAATCTCCTGCCAGCGGCAAACGGTGTCCGGAGTGTGACCGAGTCCCTCGCAGAAGCTCCGGTAGGGCGGATTGCCCGCAAATTGATGCTGGAAGACGGCAAGCGCGGTTTCTCCAAAGGAAGAAGGGGTCCCGGAGGTGATGAACTCTGTGATCTGGGCACGGAGTTGGATGGGGTGCTCGCTTGACATTCTGTGGAAAAGGTCCGATCTATGAACAGTTAGTTCACCCCGACATTCCTACCCAAAAACTCCACTGACATGAAAGACATGATTTCATTCCGGCAGCTTCTTGTTCTCGTTTTCTCGGGAGCATTCTTCGTAAGCTGTGCACCTTACCCCCCCGAAGGCCCGTATGCCGCTCCCATTCTGAACGCTGAAAGAGTCGAAGGCACCCAAACCGAGGCCGAACAGAAATTTCAAACCGAGATTGAAAAGCAGAAGGACGCCAACCGGAAGCGTCTCGAGGCCAAAAAAGTGCACGATGCCGGACGCCTTAAGCGTGCTGCCGGTCCTTGGCGGGAAGGGCATGTTGAGCGCGAGGCAAACGGCAATACAACCGAGATCGTCAAAAAGAAAGAGCCCGCTCCTGTTCGGAAAAAATCCAAGTATCCCATCGCTAAGCTCTCTCGTGAGGGCTTTGTGATCAATCCCTACACGGGTAAGGAAGTGGATGTGCGTGGCATCCCCGGTGGGCGTCTGGTGGTTGATCCTGATGATCCAAATCGGGCCACAAACAAGTTCCGGGTTCCCTAAACCCGTTCCGTCTATTACTTTCCCGCCACGCTTTCCTCAGGGGGGCGTGGCTTTTTTATAATGTTTCAAAAAATTGCCATTCTTGGTCCCGGCCTCCTCGGAGGTTCGGTTGCACTCGCTTGTCGGGAAGCAGGAATGGAAGTCATTCTCTGGGGGAGGCGGGAAGAGCGGGTTGAAGCGACCCGGAAGTTGGGATTGGAGGCGACCACGGCGATCGACCAGGCCGTTGCAGGAGCTGATTTGGTGGTTCTCGCCGTTCCGGTTGGGGCTATGCCGGAGGTCACGGATTCGATGCTTCCTCATTTAAAACCGGGCGTTCTGGTGACGGATGTGGGGAGCGTCAAAATGAAGGTCCATCAATCCGCGGGTCAAATGCTGGGTGAGGCGGGTTTCGAATATATCGGGAGCCACCCGATGGCTGGGTCCGAGCAAACCGGAGTGGAAGCGGCGCGTTTCGATCTCTTAAAAAATGCTGCTTGTGTTGTCACCAATGATTCGGCTTCTGACCGGGTGGGTGAGATTCGGTCGTTCTGGGAGACTCTTGGGTGCCGGGTGGAGGAGCTGGATGCCTCAGATCATGACCGGGCGGTGGCTCGGATCAGTCATTTCCCGCATGCGGTGGCGGTGCTCACGGCCGATGTCGGCCTTAGGACCGGGGATGAGGCCAATTTAGCCGGCGGGGGATTTCGTGATACCAGCCGTGTCGCTTCCGGCGACCCTGCGATGTGGGCCGAGATCATGATGGAAAACCGGGAGGCTCTTCTCAACGTGATGGCCGAAGCGCAAGACTCCTTGCGTGATATGCTTGTCTTTCTCGAGAATTCCGACGAAGAAGGCCTTGAGAATTATCTCGCCGAAGTGAAGACGAGGCGCGATCAAGTCAGCTGAATTATTTTCCCACTTTCACCCACCTTCAATGAGCGACACCCTTAAAGTCAGCCCGATCAAAACCATCGCCGGTGAACTCTCGGTGCCTGGCGACAAAAGCATCTCACATCGCGCAGCCATCTTGGCCGGCCTCTCCGATGGGGCGTGCCGGGTTGAGAATTTCCTCCCCTCGGAAGATTGCGTAAACACGCTCAAGGCCATGGGGCAACTCGGCGTCAGTTATGAGGTCGAAAAAGGAACCGAGGAAGCTCCGCTTGATCTCACCATCGAGGGAGTCGCCGGAGCTCTGCGTGCTCCAGCGGCTGAACTCGATTGCGGAAATTCCGGCACCGGAATGCGCCTGCTCGCTGGAGTTCTTGCAGCACAGTCTTTTGATAGTGTCCTTGTGGGAGATGCCTCGCTTTCCTCGCGCCCGATGGGGCGGATCATGAAACCGCTCGAGGCGATGGGAGCCAAGCTCGATGCCCGCGGTCTCAAGCCCGGCTGTGCGCCGCTTCACATCACGGGAGGAGAGTTGACGAATTTGACCTACGAAATGCCTATGGCGAGCGCGCAGGTGAAAAGCGCAATTCTGCTCGCCGGCCTTTTCGCTCCGGATCAAACCACGGTGATTCAACCCGCCACAACGCGGGACCATTCCGAGCGCCTCCTGAACGCCTTCGGGGTCACCGTTACGACTGATGAAAACACGATTTCCATCTCCGGAGGCCAGCGGGTGCGTTCCTGTGATCTCGTCGTTCCCGGAGATATTTCCAGCGCGGCGTTCTGGATCGTAGCGGCGGCGTGCCGTCCCGATTCAAATCTTCTCATCACCAATGTGGGCCTCAACCCGACTCGCACCGCGATCATTGGTGTTCTCGTCCGCATGGGCGCGCGCATCAAGGTGACTGTCCAGCACGAAGACGGGGGAGAGCCTCGCGGGAACATCGAAGTCATCGGCCAGGAACTCAAGGGAACGGAAATCCTCCCCGAGGAGGTCCCGAATTTGATCGATGAAGTTCCGATTCTTGCTGTTGCCGGAGCTCTTGCAAAAGGGGTGATGACGATTCGGAATGCCGCTGAACTTCGCGTTAAGGAAACGGATCGTATTGAGACCACCATTGAGAACCTTCGTGCCATGGGTGGTGCTGTGCAGGAGTTTGAAGATGGCATGACCATTACCGGAGGCACTGAGCTCAAGGGTGCGCACCTCAAGAGCTACGGAGACCACCGGATTGCGATGGCTTTTTCCATTGCCGGACTTCTCGCAAGCGAGGGTAACACGGTGATTGAAGATTGCGCGTGCGTGAATACCTCCTACCCGGGCTTTGCCGATCACCTCGAAGAGATGCGTAGCCGATGAGTTACCGAGCAGTCGCTATCGACGGACCCGCCGCCTCGGGAAAAAGCACCGTTGCCAAACGTCTCGCAGCTTCACTGGGGATGATCATGGTGAACTCCGGGGCGATGTATCGAGCCGTGACCTGGCAGATTTTGCAAGACGACGTCGATCCCACGGATTCCGAGGCTGTCATTTCCGCTCTTCAAGCAATGGAGATCACTTGCGGGGAGGAACATTCCTTCTCAACCATCGCCATCAATGGGCGTCGTCTCGCGGAGGAACTCCGTTCGGAGCAGGTGAACAACAAGGTTTCCAAAGTGGCCGCCATCCCGGAAGTGCGTGAGCGCCTCGTGCAGCTCCAGCGCGATTATCTCCTGCGGAGTGACGTGGTGATGGAGGGGCGCGATATCGGGTCGGTGGTCTTTCCCGACACGCCCTTTAAGATTTACATCGATGCTTCCGAGGAAGTGCGCCGGGCCCGTCGCGCTGCAGATGGAGAGGCGGACGCCGTCGCTGCCCGGGACAAGCAGGACAGCCAGCGCAAAACCGCGCCTCTGAAAATTGCCGATGGAGCAACTGTCATTGACTCATCTGACATGGAGATCGATGAGGTCGTGGCGCGTGCCAAAGCAGTGCTGATGGAACTCGGTTGGTAACTCAACTTGTCAAGTAACCCACTGGTTTCGGGTCTCGGGCAATATCAACGAAGTTTTCGAGATTCGGCAGAACAGCCGGCATGTCGGCAGCCTTGATGCCAAACCAAGTGGCCATTTCCGCAAAGAACTCGTCAATCGAAGTGCTTGGTAAAATGCGTCCACCCTGGCCGATGTCGTCGTCGCCATTGAGCGCAAGGGAAGGGAAGGAGCCGTGGATTTTTCCGGCATCAATCGGTCCGCCCATCACGATCTGGTTTCCGCCCCAGGCGTGGTCGGTACCACGACCATTGCTGCGCAGGGTGCGTCCGAAGTCTGAGGCGGTGTAAGTGATGACGTCTTCGGCGACTCCGAAGTGCTCGAGCGCTCGCTGATAAGCATTCAGGGCTTCGGAAATTTCGGTGAGCATCGCGGCTTGAGTGTTGAGGAGTTCACCATGGGCATCCCAGCCACCACGCTCGATGAAGATGCTGGATCGGCGCAAGCCAAGCTGGGTGCGTGCCGCAATCGTTTTGGCAGCGACACGGAGTTGCTGAGCGAACTTGTTGCTGGCGAAGAGATTGGCCACCGCCGAGTCGTCGATTGTCTTGAAGACGGTATCGAAGGCTTCTTGTGCGGCGAGGCTTTCGGCGGTGTGACTGGAAATGGTGTCCTGCACGAGATTGCGGTAGGTCTCGGCAACCATGCTTTCGAGCGCACGATTCTTGCGCGCGCTTTGAGAATTGCCCGAGGTGTCTCCATTGAGAAGAAGAGCGCCGTTTTGCGTGATGGAAAACTGCGAGGTGGCATTGCCGATCTGGAAGACGTTGTTTCCCGAGAGAGAGATGGACATCGCAGTTCGACCGGTGTTTTGGCTGGAGTGCAAGACGTCCGCCATTCGCCCGGCCCATCCGGTGAGCTGACCGCCGCCTTGCGGGAGCGAGGTCTGCCATTGGGTGATTTGGTCGATGTGTGAGAAGAGCGATTTCGGAAGGGGAACCGACCCGCCTTTGTATTGGCTCATCGTGGTGGGCTGGATCAAGGTGCCTACGTTTGAGACAAAAGCGAGCCGGCGTTTTCCGGAAAAAGGGCCGGTTCCGTTGAACATTTCGGCCAGGCGTTGGCAGGACGGGTGGAGGCCATACTGCTGGCCATCGCCGCCTGATCGCTGGTTGAGGGGAATGAGAGAATTCTGCGCAAGAGCCACTCCGCCGCCTCCGACTCCGCCGCGTGAGTTGGAATACTCGTTGTAGCGTCCATCTCGGGGGACGAGCAGGTTGAAGGTATCACATCCGCCTCCGAGGAGAATGGAAACGATGGTCTTCTTGTCATCGCCGGGCCGCAGCGAGGATGCAGCTGCCTGATTGGCGAGCTTGAGATTGAGAAGGGTCGAAACGACAGTTGAGGAGCCTACCAGCGAGCAAGAGGCTTCTCCGAGGAATTGGCGGCGTGACGTCATGGGCGGATATTTATTTCAGGCTGGCTCCTTCGGGGCTGATGATTGAGAGGAAAACTCCCAGGCGGGCGCGCTCGGTCCGGCTGGTGGTGCCTTCGAGTGCAGTGGTGATGTGCTCGCGTGTGGATGCGGACATTGTGCCGCCGGTGACGAGGAGCGAGAGGTGATCAAGGAGGGCGGGAATGTCGGTGGCGAGATCGCGAAGATGGGTCCAATCGGGGTCGTGATCATATCTCCCGCTCTGGCGTTGACCGTTCACGCAGAAATCCCAGAAAAAGTTTGGCACTGAAATCGCGGCATAGGAATCGGTGATTCCGAACACCGGGGCATCGAGCCCCCGGTCCGAAAGCTGACCGCGCATGCGGTAGTCGGGACGGAAGTAGTTGAAAACGGTGGGGGAGCTCATGGGTGCTTGGAGGATGCTCGACTTCACATCGCTGTCATTTGGCCAGTTCCACCATCTGAGATTGAAGATACGCTGCATGTTCGCGAGGCGGGCGAGGTGCATGTAACGGATGAGGGGTTCGCGAAGTCCGCCGAAGTGTTTGGTACGGAGATGCTCCATGGGATTGCGGGCTTCCTCATCAAGCAGGATTGCTTTTATGACTGCCTCCAAATCGCCACGCTCGCCTTTTCCGTTATTGGCAAAGACCGTGGAGACGCGTTCGATGTATTCGGGAGTTGGATTGGCCGTAACCAGAAACTGAATCAGCTGACGTGAAATAAAGGGCGGGGTGTTGGAATGATTGAAAAGGGTGGAAATCGTGTCCTCCACATCCTGCATTGCATTACGATCGGTGGCCGAGCGTGCCGGGATCAGATGGAAAGTTCCGTTTCCGGATGGGATACGCTTCGCCTGGAAGTCGTGATGACTCGCAAAAAGCTTCATCGGGTTGGTCATGTAGTAATTGTCATCCCGCCAGCCACTGCCGAAGTTGTTTGCGTTGTAACCCACACCGGTGAAGACCCGGGCGACCTCGGTAATCACGGAGTTGTCGTAAGTGGGAATGGGTTCACCTTGGGCATCGAGAATGCGGCTTCCATCTGGATTGAGCTGCCAGAGGCCAATGGAAAAAAGCTGCATCACTTCGCGTGCGTAGTTCTCATCCGGGTAGCGGCCGATCGCGGGATTCGCTTTTTCGTTTTCCAGATGGCTCAGGAAATGTCCCATCACGGGATGAAGCGTCACCTCCATCAGAATGTCCTCGTAGTTGCCGAAGGCGTTGTCGACGAAGATGTCGTAGTAGTCCGCGATTGCTTGCGGTTGGTTCGCGAGCATCGCGGCATCAAGCGAGGCCACCAGGATCTCGCTTAAGGCGAAGGCGACTCGCTGCCGAAGTTGGTCCCGACTCTTGATGGCGTTGCGGACCCAAGCGGTCTGATAGTTAAGCCCGAAGACGAAGTTGTCATTTGCCGCGTAGCCGCTGACTGAGCTGTTATTCCCACCCGAGAGAAAATCGGTTTTGATATCGAGGATGTATTGGGAGGTCCGCGATTTTGGCAGCTCGATTTGTTCGTCAATCCAGGACGCATATCCTTGGTTTACCACGGCATCTACCTCCGCTTGATTGGCGGGACCAAAAGTCGTCTGAATCAAAAAGCGTGCGGCTTGGGCACGCGTCGGAGAAACGTCGGGAGTGGCGTAACGATAAACTTCGTTGAAGGCCGCCAAATCACCGGAGAGGGTCGTATCCGGCGCGCCGTTCCCGGTGGTGTCGTAGGGGCGACTTTCGAAGATGGAGTTCGCAGAAGTGAGGTCGGAACCGATTTCGTTTTCAAGCCAATCAGGCACGCCATCAGAGTCCTCATCAGTCTCGGTGGCTCTGAGTTGAAAAAAGGCGGAGGCTTGGTTGGAGGGGAGGATAACCAGCCATTCCGAGCCGGTTGTTGCAGGGGTTCCGATTGGCGTCCAGGGATCGCTCATTCCGAGATCACGGGAAACCATCAGCTCACCCGGTCTTCCAAAAACGGTGGGCCAGGTGAGACGCATGTGGGTTGAGGAAAGAGGGGAAATTTGAGGACGTAGAAAACTCTGGGGATCGTAGGGATCGGTTCCCGCGAGCGACTCAGCAAGGTTTGTCTCGCCGTCGGCATCCGCATCCGCATGAGGAAGAAGATTGGAGACGCGGTAGAGATTTTCCCAAAGATCGGAGTAGCCGTTTTGATCGAGATCGAGCGTGGAAGGATTCATCGTGATTCCGTGAGGCGGAAGCTCTCCTTTTGGGGGGACTTCGGAACTGATCTCAAAGTTGTCGATTTGCAGACGGGTCACTCCGCCCGTGATGAGAGGGGAGTAGTCGTCGCCGGAGACCCAGGGGACTGCGATTCCTCCGTAGAGTTCTTGGCCCGCGATAAATCCATCTGGCAGAGTGCGGCCATTGACGGAATGGGAGTAAAGCACGCTGCCATTGGTGTCGATCACACGCCCTTCGACATTCCAGAGACTGCCTCCTGCTGGCTCGATTGTGAGTTCGAGAAAGAACCAGTTCGAAACCGCCGAGCTACCGGGCAGCGTATTCGGGAGACCGAGCTCATCATTGTCCTCCCAGCCAGTCACGCGCCAGCTTTCGGTGTTTTGGGCGTCGTCACCGATTCCGGCGACTCCGTAGCTCTTGCCATCGTTTCGACGCAGCAGTCGGAAGGCAAGCTTTTCGCCCTCATCGACCTCCGGTGAGGTGCTCAGGGTGACCCCGATGAGCAAATGATTGGAACGGTCGGGCTGGGCGGAATTAATCGTCATCCGGAAGCCAGCTCTCACCGAGTAGGAGGTGCCGGCGACACCTTTGCGGTAGCGGAGTCGATAGGAACTCTGGGCCTGGGGGCTGAGAGTCAGGGAAGGGGAATTTCCGATTCCATCATTGGTGTCGATTTGAAAGAGATTACCGGACTCATCCCAATCCGATCCCGGTAAGTTCCCTGCACCCAGACCGGAAAACTCAATCAACTCGCCCGCCGAAAATCCGGTGAGCAAACAGGCACCCAAAACTGAGCGAAAAATCGAGAAATGCACGGCCATAAAAGTGGACGGGAAAAGAACACTATTTTCGACGAGGTGGAAACGAAAAAGTTGTCACACAATTTGGCGATCCATGAACAAAGCACGCCCCATGGCGGGATCGAGTTCATAGCAGGCAAAGCCATATTTCTCGTAAACGTGTTTTGCCACCGCATTGCCTTCCAGCACTTCCAGCGTGAGCTTGCAGCAGCCTAGCCCGCGCGCCATTTTTTCGACTTCATCCAGCAGGGGTGTGGCCAGACCTCTTCCCTGATAATCGGGGGAAATGGCGAAGTCGTGAATGTTCAGCAGCGGCTTGCAAGCGAAGGTCGAGAAGCCTTCGAAACAAATTGCAACTCCAACTGGAATCTCCTCATCCATGCCAAGGATGACATGACAGTCTGATCGTTTTGCGAGCTCGCTCACCAGATTCTCCCGCGTTGCTTCAGACAGCGGCTCACTTCCTCCGCTGAGTCCTTCGGCATATCCTGAAAGCAGCTTAAGAATAGCCGCTCCGTGAAGGGGGTTGGAAAGGTCGGCTTTTTTGAACACCATCATTGTCCCAAAAGGATACGGACGGGAGAGTTATTCACGCCGATCACGAGGTCCCTCTTTCCATCTCCATTGATATCGTGCGAGAGAAGCTGACGGGTGTCATCGCGATGCTTGAGTCCGCTTACCTGAGGCCAAAGTTCACGGTGAGTGCCATCCTCTTGCCCGAGAAGAATCACGGAGAGCCCCGCATTCATTCTTCCGGTCTCACGCTGCGCCGCATTGAAGTTTTGTCCCAGCGCGATGTCTGTCTTTCCATCATTATTGAAATCAGAAAGCGCGATCGACATTACGGGTGCCAGTTGGGAGAGAGTAGAGAGCGGTTCAGCCGTAAATTGCCCTTTCCCATCATTTCGGAAGATCATGGTGGCGAGGGTGTTTGCCTCCAGCTTGGTTGCCTCAGTTAGCGCGTCTTTGGTATAAAGCTCGGAGAGGGTTTTACTGGCGAAGGCGGTGTAACTGGGAGCATTTTTTAATAAGTGGGGCATTGCCGTGGTCGAGCAGGAGCGACCTCGCACCGGAAGAAGCTTCCCGTCCTTGCACTTCGCTTCCACCAACTGGAGTTCGCCCTTGTTTCCAAAATCCGAGGCAAAGAGTGTGGCCGGATGCTCGGGGTCGACATGATATTTGGTGTTCAGACCGAAGTTTCCCGCCACCAGATCGAGGTCTCCGTCGCCATCGAGATCTCCGGCTGCGACCGACATCCACCAGCCGGTTTGTTCTCCCAAGCCGGCCGCTTTGGTGGAGTCCACGAATCCTTCTTCTTGATTGAGAAAAATCCGGACCGGCCCCCATTCCATTGCCAAGATGAGGTCCGCCCGTTGATCTCCGTTGACATCACCCCAGACCGCTGAGGTGACCATTCCTGCTTTGTCAGCAGGGGATTCGACCCGCACGAATTTCCCGCCATCATTGCGCAGCAAGACGCTTTCGGGGGTGGTAGGGTAGCGTTTCGGCACAAAGCGGGAGCCGACAAAGAGATCGAGATCGCCATCGCCATCGTAGTCGTTGGCGGCGACGCAACTTCCGCTGGCCCGGTGATCCGGGAGCTTTCCTTGGGTAAGCTTTCCTTTTCCATCGTTAAGGTAGAGCCGATCCCGATAGTGGACAGATGCCGCCAATTCACTCGCTCCTCCAGAAACAACATACAAATCCTGATCCCCATCCTGATCGGCATCGAACCAGAGCGCAGCGACATCTTCCTGGCTCTTGTCCGCGGCCAGGGTGGAAGAAGTTTGTTGGACCCATTGGCCCGCTTCGTTTTGGAAAAAGAGTCCGCTTGCTTGGCCTGACGCTCCTCCGGCGAAGAGATCAACACGGCCATCGCCATTGGCATCGCCCAGGGCGATCGCGGGTCCGTATTTTGAAAGGCGGTTCGGTAGGAGAGGCTGGTCTCCGAAGTCGTTGTGGTCGTTCTCCCGGTGAGTAAAAGCCGGCTTTTCGGAAGCTTCCGAAAACATGGAGGCGAGCACAGGAGCTCTTTCCTGTTTGGGGGCCTCACTCGCCTCTGTGATGCGATAGTGCTGACCGGATTTCAGGTTTTTAAAGGTTTGCTCTTTGCCACTCGGCCACACCACTTTGAGGGACTCAATCTCGGTCGCCTTCCCAAGTCCGAAATGAGTGACGGGCTCCACGCCGGTCATGTATCCTCGTGAACTGGTCACCAAGCGGCTCATCTTGGTGCCATCGCTCAAGCGCACTTCCAGCCGGGCACCCAGGCCGAAGTGATTGCTCTCCTTGCCGGTGAGGCTCACCAGGATCGCCTGATGCTCCGCGTTGTTGTTGCGATAAATCCCGATGGGATCGTTCATGTTGCTCACGATGAGGTCGAGATCGCCATCACGATCCAGATCAGCGAGCACCGCTCCATGACTCACCGTCAGATCATCGAGATTCCATTCCTTTGAGACGTTTGAAAAGGTGAGGTCTCCCTTGTTCTTGAAGGCCAGGTTCTGTTCCTTGAAGCGAGGAGAATCCAAGAAAACTTTCTGGACGTCATCCCACTTTCCACCGGCTTTTTTGATCTCATCCATCTTGTTGTTCAGGTCACTGTCCTGAACATTTCTCTCGATCCCATTGGTGAAGTAGGCGTCTTCGAATCCATCGTTGTCCATGTCACCGAAGATTCCAGTCCAAGTCCAGTCTGTGCTGTCCAGTCCGGCGAAGAATGCGACATCCAAAAAGCTTCCCGTTCCGGTGTTGAGGTGCATCGCGTTGCGCATGTATTGCCGGGGCTCCAGGTTGTCGAGGAACCACGCCGTCGCGGTCATCGCACCCATCATCGTCTTCTGCTTGAAATGGGTCGTGGCCGACATGTCGGTGCTGAGATAATCAAACCAGCCGTCGTTGTTGATGTCGGCATAGTCGCTCCCCATTGAGTTCCACGAAGTGTAGGGGAGGGCCTCACCGATGATGTCCGAAAAGGTGCCGTCGCCCTTGTTGTGATAGAGGTGGTCGGGAGTGTGGAAGTCGTTGGAGATGTATAAATCAGGATTGAGGTCGTTGTTGTAGTCCCACCAAACGGCGGCCAGCCCGTGTTCCCGAGCCACGCTGATTCCGGAGGTCCGCGTCACATCCTGAAACACCAACTTTTCCGCTGAATCATTCCGGAACATGCGATCGAAGGTTCCTTGCTCCACCAGCGATCCACCCAACATGGTGATATCACGCGCATACTTCGGTCCCGGGACGACTTCCCCTTGGGCATTTTTGACCATCTCCACCTTGTAATCGAACATCTCTTTGATCGAAAGCAGCCGCGTTTCGGTCCGGTAGAAGTCAAGGTCGCCATCGCGATCGAAGTCCGACCACGCTGCCATCGTCGGTGCCCGGTAAGTGGCATCTCCACCGCCAAAGTTGTGACTCTTGAAGGTCCCATCCATTTTGTTGATATAAAGAATATCGTGAGCACCTTTGTTGCAAAGATAGAGGTCGAGGTGTCCGTCGTTGTTGACGTCCACAAATGCCGCGCCTGATCCCCAAAACTTCGTCTCGGTCAAACCTGAGGCCTCCGTGACGTCCTCAAACTTCCAGGGGGAAACCTGACGATAGAGTTTGTTCGCCCCGTCCTGAGAAACCAAAAAGAGATCGGGAAGACCGTTGCTGTCGTAGTCGCCCACCGTCAATCCGGCTCCGGTAAGGAGATAGTTCTTAATGTTCTCCCGTTTTAGAAAGTTTTGAAAGTCGATCCCGATTGCCGGACCATCGATCTCAGTGAAAGCACTCTCGTTCTCGAGCGTGGGTCTTTCCGAAAGATTCTGTGACTCCAACCCCGCTGATACTTTTTGCCAGGCGGTCTCATCATTGGCAGACCCTACCGCTAACCCGAGGCAAAACACGGCGCTAGTCATCGCCAGAGAACGTCGAATCGTCATGTCCGCCATTTTTCGAGCTTTCTCGTCAGAATCAATGACAAATAACACCGTCTGAGTCCCTCAGTTTTTGGTATCCAATGCCTTCTCAATCCGCTTCGCGCTCACCTTCCCTGCATGGGGGACTCCCGGTGAAAAAAGTTGTAGCCTCCACTCTTCGAGCATCCAGCCAATTTCCCAAAGCCGCACCGCATCCGGTCGTGCGTGATATTGGTCGAGCCACACCTCCCGGAGCGGGAAAAATTGATCCTGCTTTTCTTCGTCCCGGATGAGTGGCTGGCTTTCGAGTCGGGAAATGCGCTCCTCCATTCCGAAGAAATACCGCTGGTAGCGCTTCATCCGGTCAAAGCCTGCTGTCCAGGCAAAGCCGGGTCGTAAAAGCCAGTCGCGTTGCTCCTCGAGCTGACGCACCACTTCGCCGAGATGCCGATCATCCCGATGCTGGTCCATCCAGTCACGCACCCGGCCATCGGCATCGGCCACGCCTTCCAGGGCCGTGGAGATTTGTCGCGCCGCATTGAACCACTCGCCCTTCGCATCCGGGGAAAGGTCTTGGTAGCTTTCTTCAAGACGAGGGATTTTTCCCAGCGCCCCCTCCGCCGCGACTCGCAGAAAACCCTCCAGTGTGTCATCCGGTAAAAGCGGCAACATCAATTTCCCGGACATCTTTAAAGGGAAGTTTTTCCGCACGTAATTCCCATGGTCCGCGTGCTCGAGCAGAAACAAACGCACCACGCCCGCACGATGACTCTCCGCTGCTTCCTCCCGCTCCAAAAATGCGCGCATTCCCACCGTTTCCCCCTCGTCCACCAACGCCGGGTAAACTCCATCGGCCTCCTCCGGCACTTCGCCAAAACTCCAGACTTCTCCGCCGGTCATCTCCCATTCCATATTCGCGGCTGCCTCGCGCCGAGATCGCAAAACCCCCGCCAGTTCTTCTTTGATCACACGGGTGTTTTCTCCCAACGCAAGCACCTCCCCCGTCTCGTCGCGCACCCGGACTTTGGGGCGAAGTTCATTTGGTAAGCGACCAGAGTCGATCCCTTCAACCACCCTTCCAGTCTTCTCTTGAATGTAATCCAGCAAGGCCTCGCTCAAGTCCGCCTGCGGTTCCCAGCCCTGCCATTCATCGATGAAAAGATCGACCATTTGCGCAATCGGCTGACACACCCGGCGCCAGTCTTTCGGGAGCGAACGAATGAGCAACTCCACCCGATCCTGCAGCAGCCCCGGCACGGCCCAGCTCGCGAGGAAATCCGGAAAATGCGGAAGTTCATCAATGCCGACCTCAAACGTCAGGCCATCGTCCTCTGCCTCCGGATCGCTCAGATAAACCACCGGCCACTCGCGCTCCCCGTGACCCACCTTGTCTGGGAAAAGCTGCAGACGGTCCTCGATTCCTTCTTCCCAGATGAGATCGGAAAACCGCACCATCAAGGACTCAGCCTTCGCACCATCTTTGAGGTAATCATAGAAGTCTTTGGCCGTGTTGATCTTCACCGGCAGACGCTCAAAAAAGAAATCGTAAGCCGCCGCCTCACTCCAGAGATAACCCACGCGACGCAGCTTGTGCTCCGCTTGAAAAATCGCCTCCTTCACCCAGCGGAGATTATCCAGCACGAGCGTCTGTCCCCGCATCTTTCCATCGACCAGCGCCTCCCGCACAAAGACCTCGAAGGCGGCCTTGGGATTCACCCGCCCAAAGAACACCCGACGTCCTTCCACCACTGAAAGCCCACCCATCAGGACGTCCTCGATCCCGTAAACCGCACCCTGTTGCTCATTCCAATACGGCGAATGATACCGACTCCGACACAAATGCGGCACCACTTCCTCCACCCACTTCGGGTCGATTTCCGCCAGCTTCCGCGCCCAAAGCCGCGACGTCTCCACCAGCTCAAATCCCAGCACCCACAGCGCCCGCTTCTGCTTAAAAAGCCCACTCCCCGGGAAGACCGCGAACTTCCGATTCGCCACTCCGTGATACCTTTTCTTCTCCTTGTCCCAAACCCCGATCTGACGAGGAATCCCCGCAAGAACCGACTTGTGGATCTCCGCATAAAGATCAGCCGGTGTAGCGATCTCCTTCTTCTTCTCCTTCGCCTTAAAAGCGCGCTTCAGCTCCGCATGCACACTGTCCCATTCCCGCACACGACGGAAATTCAGGAAGTTTTTCACGCAGAACTTCCGGAGCTGATTACTCTGAAACCGCTTCCCGCCTTTTCGGAAATCGCCCACCGCTTTCCAGAGATTCAGGAAGACCCCGAAGTCCGATTGTTGATCAAGAAACTTCTGCTGCGCCTGATCAGCCGCCTCCGCTTTTTCCTGCGGTCGCTCCCGTGGATCCATCACCGAGAGACCAGAAACGATGATGAGCATCTCGGAAAATACCCCACGACTTTCCGCCTCGATCAACATCCGCCCCAGTCGTGGATCCAGCGGAAGCCTCGACAAACGTCTCCCCACCTCAGTCATCTCATACTTCCCACTTCCCTCTCTCGTTCGACGTTCAGTGTTGGACCTTGAGCGTTGGATGTTCGCGCCAACCGCACCCACTTCCTCCAGCGTCTTCCACCCTTCCTGAATCGCCTTCGGGCTCGGTGGATCAATAAACGGAAACTCCCGCACATCTCCCAGGCCGAGCGCAAGCATCCTCAAAATCACTCCGCTCAAGGCACTCCGTCGAATCTCCGGATCAGTAAACTCAGAAGACGCTTCATAAGCATCTTCCTCATAAAGCTTCACACAAATCCCTTCCCGCACCCGACCACATCTTCCCCGACGCTGCCGAGCACTCGCCTTCGAGATCATCTCCACCTGCAAACTCTGCACCTGCCGCTGCGGGCTAAAGCGACTCACCCGCGCCAGCCCACTATCCACCACCGAGACAATCCCCGGAATTGTTAATGAGGTCTCCGCTACATTCGTTGCCATGAAGACCCGGCGTCTCCCGCTCGGCTTAAAAATCCGTTCCTGTTCCTGGAGCGAAAGCCGCGCAAACACCGGCACCACCTCCGTATTCGGAAACCCAAATCCGTCCACCCGATCCGCACTCTCTCGAATCTCCCGTTCCCCCGGAAGGAAGACCAACACATCTCCATCTGGATCCAAGTCCGTGACATACTCCACTCCACGCAAAACATGATCACGCAAAGCTTCCCCCTCGTAATCCGGCAGAAAAACATCCTCCACCGGAAAGGTCCGTCCTTCCACTTCCACGATTGGACAGTCATTGAAAAACTCTGCAAACCTCCCCGCATCCAGCGTCGCCGATGAAATAATTACCCTCAGGTCCTTCCGCTTGGAAGTGAGCTCCTTCAAATACCCCAAAAGGAAATCAATATTCAATGACCGCTCATGCGCCTCATCGATGATGATCGTGTCATACTGCTGCAACAACCGATCCCCTTGCGTCTCCGCCAGCAGAATCCCATCGGTCATAAATTTCACCTGCGTCTCCTTCGAGCACACCTCCGTAAACCGAACCTGCCAGCCCACTTCTTTCCCCAGCTCAACTCGCAACTCCTCTGCAACCCGCCGCGCCACTGAGGTCGCCGCCAACCTCCGCGGCTGCGTGCAGCCAATCCGTCCTTCTTTCTTCTCCGCACGGGCCAACTCAATCGCCATCTTCGGTAACTGCGTCGTCTTCCCTGATCCAGTCTCACCCACGACCACGACCACCTGAGCCGACTGCAGCGCCTCCAGGATTTCCTCCCTCCGCCGCGAAACCGGCAGGTCTGGATACGTGATGTTCAACACCGCTTATTTAGCGACTCACCAACCAAGAGTCACTGGCCGATCGTGAGAAAAATCCCCACGCATTCCCTCAAACCTTTGGTCAGCCCGTCTTCACGACCGGCGGCACCCCTCCTCGAAGAGCGGCTTGGGTGGCTTGGGTGGCCTGGGCGGAGTAACCCATTTTGGCGGTTTTGGGGGAGTCTGGAGAGCAGAAATGGAGCCCTTCTCCGAGCGCGGTCGGACCCTTCGGAAACACAGGCCATTCGCCGGGAAAATTGTCAGCTCTCGTGAATAATCAAGGGGGGAGAGGAAAAAAAATCAAAATATTTTGTCTGGAATTCCAATCGGGTGGAGTGAAAGGGTGTAAACAGCTCCTTGTTGTTAGGTGCTCCCCCCCCAACTTCTCCCCCCCCCAAGCCCCTGAATCCATTGGTTTAGCAGGTTTTTTGGGGGGGGAGAAGAGCCCCTACGGGTTTGTCCCCACGGGTTTGAGGAGAGGGCTGCCTGACTTGAATGGGGTAAAAGTAATCAAAAACCTTATTATGTGATGACCCTCCCCAATTATATTCTTTTAGTTAGCATAGCCCTTCAGGCGCTCGTAAGTGCTCAGGTATTAGACTTCAAC
>JBMHCQ010000020.1:0-104535 GCA_049889835.1 Akkermansiaceae bacterium | reverse complement strand
CCCTAGCCTGACCCCAAAACACTGTTCAGAGGCTCAATTTTTAGGCCTTTTTGCGATTTTTTACCAAAAAGTTTGTCTGATTTCGCCGGTCAGGGGAGTTCGTTTGTGTCCGTGCTCCTTTTCGGAGTCTCGCGTGCCCCCCACGGAGTCTCGCGTGCCCCCCACGGAGTCTCGCGTGCCCCCCATCACCCCCCATTCCCCCCCCTGAACCATGCCTTTGAGATCATCGGCCCGTTTTCGTTTCGAAAAAACTCCCCTCACAGGCCCCAGCACAGGCCCCAGCACAGGCCCCCTCGCAGGCCCTCTCGCCGGAGTCCTGATCGCCCTCGCCCTCGGGGGCCTCGCGCCATCCCTCGCGCTGGCACAAGCACTCCGCCCCCCTGATCCAGAGGCGGAGACCCCTCTTCGCAACGCAGATCAAGTCATTGCTCGCAAGTCCGTTCTACAAGGTGACCAAATTGTTCGCTTTGAAATGCTGGCTCCCAGCCAGACACGAAAAACTTCCGTTCCAAGGCGCTCTTTTTTGAAGCTCCCTCCCCCTCTCAAAATCGCGCCCGAACCTCCCCTTAAGAGTTTCGTCGTTTCCTCCACGGTCTATGATGGCACGAACACTCAACTCACTGTAACCAGCACGGGGCCTGAGCGAGAGACCCTCATTTGCTGGTCAAATCTGAACTGGCAACATCTTCAAGGCATCCACCAATTTGACAGTCGATGGGGTCATTTTTCGTTCCTCCATTTTTCTCAAAGTGATTCTCTCAGTCGCCTCATCAAACTCCAAGAACGTGGACAGGACCTGGCCATTCCCGAGGTGCCTGAATGGCTCACTCCCTTTCAAGAATCAGGGGCCCGATATTCTGTCACTGAGGGGGGCAATGATTCAGCACTCGATTTCCTAGAAGCGATTCACGAACTCTATGATGAAAACAAACGAACCCTTCGAAAGGCCCATCGGAAGCGCCTCAAAGAACGGGAGCAGCACCGTAAACTCCTCCTCAACCCACCGCCGAAGCCAGACCTCATCATCCGTTTCCGCCGCGTGGAATCCATCCAGAAACGGCACTCCGGACTCAAGCGTCACTCGGAACCCAAACGGCACTCCGGACTCAAGCGGCACTTGGAACTCAATCGTAAAGGAGGGTTCTCGAAATGAAACCCTCTCAAATCCTGCGGGTCCTCACCCCAGTGTTTTTGCTGCTCAAGCTGAACCCGGCATCCGCCATCACCCTCGGGCCTCAGCCAAGCCCGACAGTCACACCCGGCTCCCCGAATAATTTCTTTCTCGATTGGCAAGCAGTTGCCGGGCGAACTTACTTTATGCAATGTTCCACCGACATGCAGAACTGGGACTACGTGCCTGATGTTTGGCTCGGCCAAGGGCAACCACTTGCCTACGAGATTCAGGGTAGCGGAGGGGGCGTATTCGTGAGACTCGCCTACACCGATATCCCCGTCACAAATCCTGGCGAGGCTGATTACGATCAGGACGGATACACCACGGACTACGAGCTGGCGAATGGCATGGACCCGCTGGTGTTCAATGCCGGTGGTAACCTGACTACCCCCATTGGCTCAACTCCAGTGCCGCCCTCCACCACCCCAATCGCAGGAGCGGCCTTTCAGCTCATTGTTAAAACAGAGGCAACCTTCCAAAGCACCGTGAAAACAATCGACCTCGACGAACATCTCCAAGCGATCGCCGTTGATGGTGCTGCCGTCGCCAATGGCTTTCCCCTTGGGCTCGCCTCACACTCGCACAACGGCCCCTTCAAAATCACCGTCTTTTTAGTCAGAGTGCCGGGAGCCCCAGTGACCGAAGCCAAGATGCAGCTGCTCGAATATCAGGACTACATTGAATATCATCCTCCACACGATCAGATCAAAAAAGCCCAAGTCCATCCCCCGCTCATTCTTTCCGCGGCTCAAGGGAACCCCCACTTTGAAATCACGGAAGAATTTGTGCCTTATTTTTACACGAGGGATCTCCTGCCCGTGGATTTAGAGAAAATCAGTTTCGACGGGACGGAATACTATGAGTTGAAAAAAGATGACCTCACAGAAACTTACTCTGCACCTCACTGGATCAAAGCTGATGGCACAAATGAGTCTGTAGCCTTCAAGAGAAATTCCAAACCAAAGATCGAAGTTTTCTTCAAATTGGACGCTCCCGATGACTTATTGGCAAAAATTAAGATCAAGGGCGTAGCTAGTGATGGAATCGAGTTTCCTGATCAAAATCTAGTAAAAGATGGTGGATCAGTGAAATACCCAATGAAAGAAGCTTCGTCAGCCTTCCCGAATACCATCAAATTCTACGATCGCTCTGATGATGCAAAGGCCTTTAAAATCGACTGGCAAATCAGCGTGGATGAAGGGGCCTTCTCATCTATTGGGGAATCCAAACATCAGGTTTATCTGACACTCGAGAAACCGGCGACTGCGCTCAAACAGGAAACGGTATATTATCTCGGATGCAACGAGGCCTCGGGATTGACGAATCACCAGCAGATTGTAGATGCTGTATATTCTGAGTTTCAGGATCAAAGTGTTCAACGAGTTAATCCGGCCAATGGTGATCCAGATGGACGTGATATGACATACTGGGGTCCACCCCCTCAGCAGATATTTGATCCTGCAACCCTTCTAAAACAAGGCGATGGTAAGTGTGGGGCTTGGGGACGATTGATGGTGGAAATATTGAAGGTGCACTCGATCAATAGTGCGGAAAAAGCGATCCTTCCTCCCTTGTATACCTTAAACGATTTGCAAGCCTCCGCAGGTGCAAATTTGCCTGCCGGATCTTCATTCCAATTTGATCCTGCCAATGCTCGGCTGTTTGTGAAAAACTGGAACACGGCTGGGAATGCCTTTCAGCCTGTTGATCTCAAAGGGATAGGCGCTCAAGGTAATATGGATCCACACTCGCGATTTACGGATCATTGTGTGGTAGAATACGATGGCAAGATTTATGATCCCTCATATGGAACGGGACCTTTTGCCAACCAGCTTGCCTGGGAGGATGCTAGTATTGAGGCTTTTGGTGGTCTTGTAACCGTCACTCTACCAAATGGCCAAAGAGGCACGTTTAATTGGATCTGGAAAAATGATCCTAAGGGAACTCAGGAAACTAGATAAGACTTAGCAGATGAAGGCGGTATTTTTGGTGTTGTTGCTGTTTGTTGACGTTTGCTGCGGGAGTGAACTCATGCTATCTGGCGGGCGTTCTCTTATCTTTCAAACTATCCGAGATGACGAGGGTGTCGTTAACGAATATAAACTTTTGCTACGTGATAAAAACACAGAAAAGGAAACGCTTGCTTGGACAGAGGAACGTTTCTCTTTAGTCGATGGCTTAACACTAGATTTTGGTTTGCTACACAACGAAATAGCTTCTTCCTTTGAGGACGAAAGAGAGGTTACAGTCCTGATTGCGGCTAATGAAAGCCAAGGGGTCCTAATTTCTCTTGAGAAGAAAGCAGGCAGGCTCTCTCGTCCTATTCGGCATCTTTCATCCTTTTGGAAAAACGAACAATTAGAAGCATGGAGTCTTTCTGGACATGATAGAATAACTTATGATTCTGGTAACCCGTCAAAAGAAACCTTTCTGATCACCGAAGAAGGCTTCATCGAAGGAGTCAATGAAGATAACGTGATTGTCTCGGTAGTGGAGGACCTAAATGACTCAAGGCTTGGTTCTTCAAATATTCAGCAGAACGAGAGATCGTTTTCCTCTAATGAGGACACCAATGTATCAGGTCTGAAGAGCGAACGCGAAGAAGCTGTCCCCGAAAAGAAACCATCCAACCTCCCATGGATCATCGCAGGAGTGCTGTTGCTAGGAATCCTCCTTCTCCTCCTCAAAATCTTCAAAGGCAACAGTAAGTCGTAAGACTGTCGCCGTATCGGAGCGCAAAACCCAAAAGGCTGTCCGACAAGCCCATTTTGACCTTGGCAATCTCCGCTACGCTCCGCTTGTGGACGAGTGCCAGTGTGTCGCGCTCTGCTAAATGTGAAAAAAGCCAGCCGTAATCGGAGGTATCGCCTCGTTGATCCCGACCAGCCCATCCTCATTGAGGACAAGCTCGATGATTTTGATGGCGATGGCTTCACCAAGCTCGAAGAGGTTTAATGGCTTTGCGCCCCCTTCACCCTTCCTCCCACGAACGCCCCCAGACACGGAGCGACGACATACACCAGCAACCACCCCCATCCGTTGCATTGAAAGGTCCAACTTCCCCATCCGAGGAGTGTTGAAACCACTCTCGGTCCTAGATCCCGTGCCGGATTAAAGCCCGCCTGAGTCACTGGAGCCACGAGCCAAATCAGGATTGCGAGCCACAGTCCGATCAGAATCGGGAGCCACTTTTCCAGCTGCCGGCACTCGGTCCACTCGATGAGCCAGAATACACCCAGCGCGAGGAGAAAGGTGCCCGAACCTTCCCAAAGGAAGGCTTTGGAGAGCGATACTTCGTAGAATTCGCCAAAAATCTTCGCACTCGCCTCACTCCCCGGTTCACCGCGCTGAATCACCGCCGACTTTTCAAAATTCAGAATCGAACTGCGAAAACATCCATAAACGGCAAGCGCTCCCGCCATCGCTCCAAGAAATTGTGAGCCAATGTAAGCAGGAACCTTCCGCCAAGAAAACTCCGTCCAAGCCGCGAAAGCCAGCGTCATTGCACTATTAATGTGGGCGCCACTCAAAGGACCGCAGAGATGGATGGCCAAAGCGACCGCCGCTCCCCAAATGAGAGCAATCACTGGAAGTCCGAGCGAAACTTCAGTCGCCACTTCCACCGCCACACTCCCCAGCCCAAAGAAGACCAGAATGAAGGTCCCAAGAACCTCGCCCAAGAACTCCCGACGTGTTATTTTTTCCACCGCTTTGATTTCATTTCAAATCGCTCCAGCGTTCCCGTAGCAACCGTGGTTACCGGAATCCGGAGCTGGAAGACCTCGCGGAGCTTTGCTTCCAACTCGGCGGCGCCATCACCCTCAATCCGCAAACTCACTTCGCTCATTGAATTCTGTTCCTCAATGATCACTTCATACTCCACCACCCTGGGAACCTGACGAACCACTTGCTCGACTGCGCCGGGATAGAGATTCACCCCCCGCACCACCACCATATCATCTGCCCGCCCGATGATTCCGCCCTTCAAAGCAAAGCCGTCCGGCGCATCCACCGGCTTCACCAAATCCCCTGTGCGATATCTTAAAAGAGGAGAGCCATGTCGACCAAGCGTTGTCAGCACAAGTTCGCCCACGCCTTGCTCATCCTGATTGATGACTTCGCAAAAGTATGACTCGTGACGGATTTTTAAAAGAGTGGGATCAGCGCGATCCCCCACCGTCACAGGGCCGACTTCCGTCATTCCATGATGATCGATCACCTCGGCACCCCAGGCCCCCTGTAAGCGGGCACGGACTTCAGGCAAACTCCCTCCCGGCTCACCAGCCACAATCAGCTTCTTCACCCCGAGCGATTTGGCATCGCCAAATTCTGCCAGTCTCAAACCATAAGTCGGAGTGCAACAGAGCACTTCGGGGCGGAAGCGCTCCATCATTTTGAATCGATTCTCACTCGTCATTCCCCCGGCCGGGATCGCGCGAATACCCAGCGAAGTCGCCGATTCAAACCCCGCCCAAAACCCCAAGAAGGGACCGAAAGAAAATGGGAAAAACGCCGCCTCTCCCGCCACTACTCCGGCTTCCTGCCAAACCCACTCCCAGTTCCCTCGCAACCAATTCCATCCGGCATCATCATCAAGCCAGATCATAGGAGCACCGCTCGTTCCACTGGTTTGATGAAAGCGGGAATAGTTTTCCAGCGGATAAGTCAGGTTCGTTCCGTAAGGAGGATTTGACAACTGATCGGAAGCCAACTCCTCCTTGGTGGTCAGAGGAACGAGCTCACTGAATTGCTCCAGACTTTCCACCCCCTCCCTTCCACCGAGCTTTGCTTGATAAAAGCCATTGGTTCCGGATGCCAGGGACACAAGAAGCGCGTTGACTTGATCAAGTTGACGGTTGGCGGGGCTCATCTTTCTTCAAACGATGCACGAGCTTACTTAGATTGAAAATGCTGGAATTGCTGATCCTTGAATCATTTCCCTTCCTGCCCTACTCCGGTCAGAAGATAGGTCGCAAAGGATCCCAGCCAGTGCTCCCCGGCATAACTCCCGCTGAAAATCTGATTCAGCCCCAGTTTTTCATGAGCATCCGCTGCTTTTAAAAACTGCGCCTTAAGGTCTCCATCAAGGGAGCCGGAAACACCGCGCAAGGTCCATGCTCGGTTGAGATTGAGTCCAGCAAGATGAACAAGATGTCCATCTTCGAGATCACTGACCTTCGCTGGGATTGCCAAGTTTCCAAGATCGCCCTTCGGGAAAAACGCGGTGAGCCATTTCTGATAATCTTCAGCAGACAGGACCCGACGCATCAGGTCGGCGGTGTTCAGCCCGGTGGAGAAAAAGTCGGTCCCACTGGGCTCATAGCGAACCGGATAGGCCACATCCTTAAGGTAAAACTGCTTCGCCTTCGTAATCAGAAGCTTCTCGAACCCTTTATCCTCAACCGCCCGCGCCCAGTCTAACATTTGCCCCAGCGGAAAAGCGGACTCCGGATGAAACCCGCAGCGGATCGGCCAATCGAGTTTAGGGAGATGCACTTTCGCATTCATCACGATCGCATCCTCAACCGGCGCATACCACGCAGCCCACTCCTTCCCATCGGCATCATCGAGCGCACGAAGCTCCATCCCCATTCGCAAGGCCCAGGCCCAGCCATACATTCGCTCGAAGGACTTGTGCTTGTTCAGATAGTCGGCCTCCTGTTGAAGCTTGGCTTTGGAAAACTTGGACCGCAATGCCACCCGCACTTTGTCCTGCCATGGCGCTTCAGGGAACATCCGGAGAAGTCGCACCAAGGTCCAGTGCCCGTGCACCGAAGAATGCCAATCGAAGTGTCCATAAAACACGGGAAAGAGTTCCTTTGGAGATTTCAGATCACTTCGATCTTGCAGCACCACAGAAATCTTATTGGGGTATTCTTTCGAAAGCCCGGACAGAGCGAGGTTCACAAACTGCTCCGCTTGCGCATTCGTCATCCGCTGCTCGGCCTTGAGCACCCCAAGAGTGAGGACCAAAAGTAAAATTCGCATGCACCAAACTGTGATTTCGGTTCTCGAAAGTCGATCCTCCTGATAGCTCTTCCTCCTCAACATGAATTCCCCGATCATCGCGACCCTCGAAGCAGGCGGCACCAAAATGGTCGCCGGACTGGCGAGTGGGCCTGATGAAATCCTGGCTCGCAAACGTATCCCGACTACGAGTCCGGAGGAAACGATCCCCGCTCTCGTTTCCTTCTTTGAGGAGCACCAAGCAGATGCGCTTGCGGTTGGAACCTTCGGGCCAGCGGACATCGACCCAGAGTCTTCGACCTACGGATTCATCACGGAAACTCCGAAACCCGGTTGGCGGAACACCGACCTTCTGGGCCCGCTTCAGCAAGCTCTGGGAGTCCCCGCAGTCTTCGATACCGATGTGAATGCCGCCCTCTTCGGAGAAGCGAAATGGGGTGCTGCAAAAGACCTCGAACATGCGGCCTATTTCACGATTGGCACCGGGATCGGAGGTGCCGTAATGATCAAGAGACAACTCATCCATGGCAGAGGCCACACCGAGATGGGGCATATGCGGGTGCGTCGCCATGATGGCGATTCCTTTCCGGGGGTGTGCCCGTTTCATCAGGACTGTTTGGAAGGATTGGCCTCAGGACCTGCTATCGAAAAGCGGTGGTCCACTTCTGCAGAAGACTTGCCCGAAAATCATCCGGCTTGGGAACTGGAAGCTGACTACCTCGCACAAACTTGCCTCAACGCACTCACCATTGCGCCTCCTCAAACCATCATTTTGGGTGGCGGCGTCATGCAGCAGAAACACCTCTTCCCTCTGGTGCGCGCAGCCTTGGAAAAGCACGTAAATGGCTACCTGTCTCTACCTGATAATTTTATCGTTCCGCCCGCACTCGGCAACAACGCTGGGCTTCTCGGCTGCGTGGCACTCGGACAAAACCTTCTCGAATCATGAATCCTCGACTTCGCCTCTGGGCCATCACCTGCTCGCTTGCCGGCTTCATCTTCGGCTTCGATCTCATCGTCATCTCCGGAGCCGAAAAAACGATTCAAGGACTCTGGCAACTCAGCAGTCACCAACACGGCACCGCCATCAGTGCTGCATTCTGGGGAACGGTTCTCGGGGCTCTCTTCGGAGGTGTGCCCACTGCACGCTTTGGTCGAAAGAAAACCCTCATCGCCATTGGACTCCTTTATCTCATTTCGGCCTTGGGATCAGCGATGGCTCAAGGTCTCCCCTCATTCGTGAGCGCAAGATTTTTGGGAGGTATTGGCGTAGGGATCGCCACCGTCGCGGCTCCGCTTTTCATCTCCGAGATTTCCCCTGCTGATCGGCGAGGTCGGCTCACTGGTCTCTTCCAGTTCAACATCGTCTTCGGCATTCTCATCGCCTTCATTTCAAACGCGGTGATCGCAGCGACGATGGGCGATGTCGCGTGGCGGTGGATGCTCGGAATCGAAGCCATCCCTGCGTTGATTTATGGCATCCTTTGTTTCTCACTTCCGGAAAGCCCCCGCTGGCTGATTTCCCGAGGACGCGTGGAAGAAGGAAAAGCCATCCTGGCACAAATCAATCCCGAGCTTTCAAAGACCGAACTCGAGGAATTGACCGAAGGAATCGAACACTCTGCAAAGGTCGCTCCATCGAAGGGTTCGTTTTCGTGGAGTCGCTTAAAAACCCCACTCCTCATCGCCTTTCTCATTGCCTTCTTCAACCAGCTCTCCGGGATCAATGCCATCATCACCTTCGCCCCGCGCATTTTCGCAATGACCGGACTGGGAGAAAGTGCAGCCCTTTTGCAATCTGCCGGCATCGGCGTCATTAACCTAACCTTCACCTTGCTCGGGCTTTGGCTCATCGACCGCTGGGGGCGTCGCAAGCTCCTCATCATCGGATCGTGGGGATACATCGTTTCACTGGCGCTTTGTGCGTGGGCCTTTTTGGCCTTCGCTGCCCCCTTCCAAGTCGGCTCTTCAGCCATCAAAGTGCAGAAACTCAACAAACAGACCCAGCGTAGCGACATCCAGCTTACCGAAATCACCCAGGCTCGGAACGAGCTTGAAGAAGCCAAGAGTGATCTGGTTGTTCTCTCGTCACCCCTCAATTATCCGGGCTCCTCGGTCGAATTTCCCGAAGACCCCAGTCCGGAGGAAATCGATACCATTACAGCGCAAGCAATCGCCGATGCCGGAAAGCAATCAGGCTCCGGCGGACTGATTGTCATGATCTGCATCTTTGCCTTTATTGCGGCCCATGCCATCGGTCAGGGAACAGTCATCTGGGTCATGATTTCAGAAGTCTTCCCGCCCAAGGTAAGAGCGCTGGGAACCTCGTTCGGCTGTGCCACTCACTGGGTGTGCGCGGCGCTTTTGACATACTTTTTCCCTCTCGCCATGGAGCATTTCTCACCAGGCACTATTTTCGGGTTTTTCTGCTTCATGATGGTTCTACAACTCTTGTGGGTCAAATTCATGGTGCCTGAGACCAAGGGTGTCAGCCTGGAAGAAATGGAAGACGCACTTGCCACAAAATAAGAGTTTTCGAATTCATAATTCCCGCTTAATTACCCCCATGTATTTAACCGGATTTGCCGACGAAGCCGCCCAGGATCTTACCACCCAGATTAAAGCAACCCAAGAGATTGGCTGGAGCCGGATTTCCGCCCGCGGGGTGAATGGTGCGAACATTCACGAACTCCCGGAAGCGGAATTCAATGTCGTGGCTGATCAGCTTGAAGCGGCCGGAATCACCATCCCTGAGTTTGGCTCCCTCATTGGAAACTGGGGAAAGAAGATCGACTCGGACTTCAAGATGACCCTTGCGGAAGTTGAGCGTGCCATTCCCCGTATGCAACGGCTTGGCACCAAGCTCATCCGCGTGATGTCTTACGCCCAGAATCCCTGGGACGAGGATCAGAACGAGGCCGAGCGCTTCCGCCGACTCCGCGAAATACACGCCCGCTTCGCCGGTGCTGGGCTCCAGGCCATCCATGAAAACTGCATGAACTGGGGCGGCTTTTCTGCCGACCATACCCTGCGCCTGATCGAAGAAGTGCCCGGGCTCAAGCTCGTCTTTGACACCGCAAACCCCGTTTTCCAGCTCGACCGCTCGAAGCCCCAATCCGATGGTGGGTTCCCCTGGCAGGATCCTCTCGAATTTTACCAGAAAGTGAAAGAACACGTCGTCCATGTCCACATTAAGGACTGCACCAACCCACCTGCTGGCGAAACTGAACCTGCGGCATACACTCTTCCCGGTGATGGTCAGGGTAAGGTTCGTGAAATCCTCACGGAGCTGAAAAACAACGGTTACACTGGCGGACTCGCAATCGAGCCTCACGTCGCGACCGTTTTCCACGCCACCGATGGCGAGGAGCCGGACTGGCAGCAGTGCTACGACTCCTACGTGGAATACGGTAAGGCTACCAACGCGCTCGTCGCCGGGTTGGGTATCGCCGTTTCGTAGTCCAAATTACTCGAGCTCTTCAGCGTAGAGAACATCCTCAAAGATTTCGATTTTTCCCTCGGCACGCAATCGCATCAAACGATGGAAGTAGGCAAATCCTGCTTCTTTGCGTTCAGTAGTGATTGCCTGCCGAATCGCTTCCTTCACCTCTTCAAAGGGCGCTTCCGCCTCCACTTCAATGGCAGTGATTTCCGCCAGATGCCAACCGAGCTTGCTTTGAAAAACAAACGGCTTGTTGGTCGAGGCTGAGAAGAGCCTGAGAGCCACGTCTTTTGGAAGTCGCTCCTGAGTCACCCAACTTGGGCCGACAAGCTTGAGAGCTTCTGCAATCTCACCAGCGACTTTCATAAAATCCTCTTTCCCTTCGACGACCCGCTTCCGGGCAGCACGGATGATGGCCTCGGCTTGTTCCGGCTCATAATCGTAGGTGCTCAAAAAAACTTGCCTCACTTGGCGCCTCTCTGGAGCCAGGTATTTTGCCCGATTGTCATCAAACCAAGCTTGGAGTTCCTCGTCGGTAATCTCGATCTTAATAAAATCAGCCAAATAGACTTCACGCTGCAGACGCCCGTTGAGCCGCATTCCCGCCTCTTTTACCCCGCCGTTCCAGCCTTGCGATTCCATCAGAGAGGTAAATTCCTCTCCGCTCGGGTAACGCTGCTTAAACTGTTCAAAAAATCGGCGCTGCTCTTCCTCCGAAACCTCAAAGCTCCCTTCGGCGCTCAACTTGATCTGAATCTTTATGAGGAGTTCATCAATCAACTGCTCTATCGCCATCTCTCGTAAAAACCTCCGCTCAGAAAGCGATGCTTCTTCCAGGACACGCCCTCTCTTCCAAAGATATTCCGCCACCCGCGTCTCAACCTGAGCCCGGTAAATCGGCTGGTGATAAACCCGCGCAGCAATTCCCATTGCCTTTGCCTCCGCAATCGCTTCCTCCGAATCGAGATTCGTTCCAGCCACTGTTTCATGGAGCGGGCCTTTCCAGACGAAGAGATCGCAAACAAGGTAGGCGAGAACTGCGAGATAAATTGCGAATCGAATCGCTAGTTTGACAGGAGCAGACAAAGAAGTGAGGGATTTTTTGGTAGGCGGATTTTAAAGCGATCTGCAGCCGTGACTCAATCCTCCATTCGCTACCGAACGATAACCCGGGTCCCGGGCCGGGCAAATCCCGAGAACCTTGCCGCATCCCAGTTCGAGAGCCGATAGCATCCGGCGCTCTGGGCCCGCCCGATGGTGCGGGGAGTTGAAGTTCCATGAATTCCGATTCCCGATTTGGTCAAGCCCGCCCAAAGAACGCCAACAGGATTATTGGGACCCGGAGGAATCTGGAAAAACTCATCTCCCCGAACACCCTTTTCCAAGAAGCTTTTATCATAGCGCCATTCCGGTAATTCGACACAATTTCGAATCTTCCAATTCCCGCGATGGATGAATTCTTCCTGTCCCGGAGTGATGGGAAACATCGCTACCATCGCTCCAAGTTGCTCCTCAACCTCATCGTCTTCCACCACAACGGCCGCACCCGGGGACACCTTCATCACCACGGCCGGATCATAGATGAAAATCTGCTTCAGCGAGGTGTCGACCACGATGGTTCGCCTACTCAGCTGCTCTTCCTTTTTATAAGAACGTCCCACTGCGAGCTCTTCGATGAGGAAAGGCTGAATGTTGGGAACCTTGAGGGACTGCCTCGGCTTCAAATTACGCATCTTGCCGGAATTATTCAATGCGAGCAGGAAGCTCTCTGACGTGTGATATCGCTCAGCCATAAATTCAAGATAAGAGCGATAAGCCATCATCTTCTCTTTTGCCTGATCTTCGCGCTCCGTCGGAAGCTCTGGGTTTACATACTTCACAGCAAAGGAAGGAACCGTTGCCGTGGCATACAAGACTGGCACATCCTGCTGAGCCTCGGAGAGAAGCGCTTCCCAATTACCCGGGGCTCTTCCTTGGACTCGATTATATGCGTAAACCGCTCCCGAGGTGAATTTCCCGGGCTTCCCATCAAGAAACCCGGGACCAAAACCCTTCTGGTCGAGAAAAATCTGCAGACGCAAGCTTTCATCAAGAGACTTCGGCTTACCATCGTCTGCCATCAGCGGTGAAAAAAGGAGAGGAATGATGATTCCCAGCGCTTTCATGCTAAAAAGCTAACCGATCCTAACAAGAATACGACGACGAAGTTTCCTCTTCCATTTCCTTCTCCCTTCCCATCAAACCACCTCCTTAAGGTTCTCGTTAAATTCCGCTTGAAAAAATCGCTTTCTTACCAAAATTTACGCACAAATTCTGCACGAGGTGCGCTTACATCGTGCATACAAAACATCAACTTTGAGAAATGATCGAAGTCAAAGACCTCACCAAACGATTCGGCAATAAAGTGGCCGTCGACAACCTCTCCTTCTCAGTTCAAAAAGGCGAAGTTCTGGGATTCCTCGGACCCAATGGCGCCGGCAAATCCACGACCATGCGCATGGTGACCGGATTTCTTCCCGTGACCTCCGGAGAAATCGAGATCGGCGGGATTTCTGTCATCGGTAAGCCCCAGGCGGCAAAAGCAAAGATCGGGTATCTCCCCGAATCCGCTCCGCTTTACAATGACATGACTGTAAAGGGCTTCCTGAAGTTCTGCGCCTCCATGCGTGGCCTTGGGGGAGCCCAGCGAAAAGAAGCGGTCGAGAAAGCTATTGAAACAACCTTCCTCGAAAACGTCGCCCACCAGTCCATCGATACTCTATCCAAAGGCTATCGCCACCGTACCTGCTTGGCACAATCTCTTCTCCACGATCCCGAAGTCCTCGTTCTCGACGAACCGACTGACGGTCTCGATCCCAACCAGAAGCGCGAAGTCCGCAAACTCATCCGCACTCTCGGCGAGGAAAAAGCAATCCTCTTCTCCACGCACATTCTTGAGGAAGTCACCGAGGCCTGCACCCGTGCCGTCATCGTCGATCAGGGGACCATCGTAGCCGATGGCACCCCGGATGAACTCGCGGCCCAAGGCGGTGGCTCACTCTACGAGCTCTTCCACAAGGTCACCACCTCGGACATCACCAATTCCCAATCACCAGCTGCCTAACTTCGACTTGTCATGAACACTTGGACTATTTTCAAACGCGAGCTGACCAGCTACTTCACCCAGCCCACGGCTTACGCGATCATCGTCATCTTCAACCTCCTCTCCATCGGCTTGATGTTCACCTTTGGCCGGTTCTGGGACTTCCAGGATGCCAGCCTAAACTACTCCTTTTTCTGGTGGCACCCGCTTTTGCTCATGATCCTCGCGCCCGCCGTGAGCATGCGCATGTGGACTGATGAGCACCGCTCGGGGACTATCGAACTCCTCGGCACGATGCCCCTTTCCATGCGCAGTGCCATTCTTGGAAAATTCTTCGCCGCAGCTGTCGTCTGGCTCCTCGCCCTGCTGCTCACCTTCCCTGCCGTCACTTCGGTCAACTACCTCGGCGATCCGGATAATTGGGCCATCTTCTCCGGTTATATCGGCAGCTTTCTGGTCTGCTGCACCTTCCTTGCCATCACTTCATTGATCTCGGCCTTCACCCGCGATCAGGTGGTCGCCCTGATCATCTCGGTCGCAGTGTGCTTCTTGCTCACCGTCTGCGGCATCGATCAGGTCATCAATGAACTCCGGCGCTCATGGGATAAAGACAGCATTGATCTCCTTTCCTCCATCGGGGTGTATTCGCACTTTCAGGAAGCGACCCGGGGACTCATCCGAGTGCCCAGCCTTCTTTACTTCATCGGACTGATTTCCGTCTGCCTCATCGGCACCAATCTCGTCCTCAAATCCCAACGTGCTTAATTCTTAACCTTAGTTTTTTAAACACATGAAAGCTCTTAAACCATTCCTCGCAGGTATCGCCGGAATTGGCGTCCTTCTATTCGTTCTTGGCTTCCTTGTCGAATCCTTGGAATCCGTCAAATGGACCGCTCTGATACTCGGTCTTGCCGCATTGTCATTCGTCCCAGATGGCCGCGTGATGCGTGCCGCCTTCGGAACTGTCGTCCTGGCTGCTTTGATCTTCTTCGTGACCCAGCTCATCGGTGAAACCGGTCTCGGTCGCAAGAATATCGACCTCACCGAGGACGACCGCTACACTCTTACCGAAGGAACAAAGGCCATCTTGGCGGAACTCGAAGACCCGGTCGTCATCAACTATTACGTCAACCGCGATCTCCGCTCAACTCCTGCTGATATCAAGCAATACATCCCCAGAGTCGACAACCTCCTCGAGGAATTCGAAGGGCTCGCCAAGGATGGAAACATCACCGTCAACTTCATCGACCCCAAGCCCAACACCGATGAAGAAGACGCCGCCGCGCTTGATCAGATTCAGCAATTCCCGGTCTCCCAAGAGGAGAACCTCTTCTTTGGCGCCTCCATCACTTGCTGGGATCAGAAAACGGTCCTGCCTTTCTTCAATCCGCAGACCGAAACACAGCTTGAGTTTGATCTTATCTCAGCGATCGCCGAGGTTTCCTCCCGTAACAAACCAACGGTCGGACTTGTCACCCCCCTTCCAGTCGCAAGTGGCGGCCAGACCGGACAAGGCTGGGTATTCTCCCAGTTCCTGCGCCGTGCCTACAACCTCGCTGATCTTGGCATGGGCGTAACCGATCGTCTGGCCTCGGTCTACGAGTCCAATGAATGGGGCGAAGCCCCGGACCATCTTGACCCAGAGAAAATCCCGGTCGTGCTCGTCATCCATCCCGCCGCCATCACTCCGGAGGCGGAATACGCGCTCGATCAATACCTTCTTCGAGGAGGAACCGTCATCGCGTGTCTGGACGCTTACTCCATCAATGCGGCACAAAGCTCTCCGCAACCCCAGTTTCCCGGAATGCCTCCGCAGGGAGGTGGCATTGCACCCCAGTCCACCCTTCCCAAGTTGCTTGAACATTTAAAAATCACCTTCAGCGGCGACCAGATTCTCGCTGATAACAAGTTTGGAGTTCGCCAAAACCCAACCATTATCAACCTGGGTGAAGAAGCGATGCCGGTAGAAGACAGCATAGCGCTCGCCTCCATCGATCAGCTTCTTTTTGGATACGCCGGAGCGTTCGACAAGGTGAACACCACCGGGCTTGATATTTCCCGCCTCATTCGCAGCTCCCGGCAGTCGGACCTTGTCGATGCCTCTCTGGCGACCAACAACGCTGCGGCGGCCCAGCTGAGCCGTAAGCTCCGATACGAGGACCGGCGCTACGATCTCCTCGTCTACCTCAGCGGAGACTTCACCACCGCCTTCCCGGATGGTGATCCTTCGCAAGAACAGAAAGACGACGATCAGGATGAGGAAGAAAGCGAAAATGCCACGGAGGAAAAGAAGCCGGCAGAGGAATCTGGCTTAAAGGAGGCCTCAGCCAAGGGACACCTCTACCTTTTTGCTGATTCCGATTTCCTCTCGGACGGCGCTGCCTACCGCCTCATCCCGATGGGAGGCCAGCGCGGAGGAGGAATTCCCCAGCAACTCTCCGACAACGGACCACTGGTTTTCAACCTTCTCGACCAAGCCACCAACTCAAAGCACCTCATCGGAGCGCGTGCCCGCACCCCGAACTGGCGCCCGTTCACTGTCTTCCAGGAAATGAAAGCTGAGGCCGAGGAAAAGACCGGTGAAAAGATCGAGGAGATCGAAAAGAGCCAGAAAAGCTGGAACGATGAGATCACCAAGATCATGCAAAAGCGCGGCAATCGAGGCGAGGTCTTCCTAAGCGAAAGCGAACAGCAGCGGCTCGAAGAGCTCAACCAGCAAGTCGTCGATTCCAAGAAAGAAATCCGCGAGCTTGAAAAAGAGAATCAATCTGAGGTCGACGCCATCAAATCCGGCGTCTTCTGGAGATCGATTGTTACCGTCCCCATCATTGTCATCCTCTTCGGCCTCGGAGTTTTTCTTTTCCGAAGCTTTTCAACCCAGGCCCGCTAACCATTTCTGCCAACTCTGAAACGCAAACCTTCAACATCAAAACGTCATGACACGAATTCATCTTTTGATCCTCTGGGTTCTCACTCTCATTGCGGGAGCCATTCTCATTAATGTCAAAGGCTCCAAGCATCAGACACCTCAAGAAAGCACCGCGCTTTCGCAGGGTGACACTGTCCTCAACGCTGATCAGCTCCGCACCTCATCCGGACTTCGAGTGAGTAAGGGCAACGAGACCTCCAGTCTTATTCTCAACGAAAAAGGCTGGGTCGTCTCCGAGCAGGAGAACTTCCCCGTGAACATTGAATCTCTCAGCTCGGCCTTCGACACCCTTCGCAAGCTCAAGATCACCCAGGGACTCCCCGCCGGCCCCGAGGCCTGGGAACGCTTTGGCCTCGACGAAAGCGCCGCAAAGGAAGCGGACCAACCAAAGGTTCTCACCCTGCTCGCCAAAGACGGAAGCGACGACTTGATGATCTACATCGGCAAGCAACGCGAATCCGGCAGTGGTCGGGGTTCGCGAGGGCGTTTTGTCCGTTTTTCGGGCGATGACTCCAGCGTTTATATCGTCGATGAAGGCTTCGATGAAATCCGAACCGACTCCAGCACCTGGATTAACAAATCACTCCCCAAGATCGAAGCTCCGCTCCGTGTCTCGGTGAAGCGCGAATCCGGAGAAGAATGGACCGTCGCCCGCAAGACCGCCATTGGAGACATGCTTCTTCTGAACCTTCCAGAAGGAATGGAAACCGTCGTGGCACAAACCGCGCCACTCAAGACCATCTTCGCAAACAGCACCTTCACCGAGCTACTCAGTGAAGAAGAAGTCAACAAGCGCAAGGCTACCGGGGAAAGTCGTGAGGTCACCATTGAAGCGGCCTCCGGCATGACCTACGTCTACTCCCTGGTTCCCGAACTCAAGGACGATACCGAGGAGAAGGAAGAAGGGAGTGATTCTCCCCAGCCAGATAACCGGAATTACATGATCAGCCTCAAGATCACCTCAGGACCGAAAGCTCCCGAAGTCCCCGCTGCCGATGCAAGCGAAGAAGACAAAGCAGCTTATCAGGCTCTGCTTGCAAATATGAAAAATACCGAGAAGAAATACGCTCAAGACAAGAAGTTCGAAGGCCGCTATTTCCTCGTTCCAAACTTCGTCGTAAACGCCCTTACCAAACAGGCCTCCGAGCTTCAGCAAAAGATCAAGCCCAAGCCTGAGACTCCTAACCCGACTCCCAATGCCGGGCTCCCTAATGGAGACACTCCCACCACGCCTCCAGTCAAAGCCCCCGATTTCATCCCCGGCGGACCCAATAATCCCCAGCCTGCCGATGGAAAGAAGCCCCGCAAACGGATCGAAGCTGTCACCCCTCCCATTGCCATCCCCCAGCTCCCCAAGAAGGAGAATGTCAAACCGGAGGAATCCAAGCCAGAGGGCGACAAAAAATAAGCAGCACCTCCCTTCACTCTTAAAATCCAGCACCTTCCCGGGTGCTGGATTTTTTAGGTCCGGGCAAAGAATGCGAAGTGCTTGAAAAAGCCCCCTTCAAGTCGACGTTTGATCCCTTATGAAATGTATGACAAGTAGCTTTCCGACAGACTGATGCTTAGAAAATTGATCGCACCCCTTGTCCTCGCCTCTTCGCTCAACGCGGAGAAGGTGGACTACAACTTTGACATCAAGCCCATCCTCTCGGATCGGTGTTTTTTATGTCATGGCTTCGATGAAGCTCACCGGGCTGCCGACTTGCGACTCGACCTCCCAGAAGCGGCTTTTGCAACCCGCAAGGGAGTCACTCCCATCGTTCCCGGAAAACCGGAAGAATCAGAGGTCTGGAAACGCATCACCTCAGTAGATCCCGATGAAGTGATGCCTACCCCGGAGTCACATCTTACGCTCTCACAGAAAGAAAAAGATCTCATCAAACGCTGGATCGAAGAAGGCGCCGAATATCAAAAACATTGGGCCTTTATCCCACCGGAAAAACCCAACGTGCCGAAGGTTAAATCCCGGGACTGGGTCAATAACCCGATCGATGCCTTCATCCTCGCACGCCTCGAAAAGGAAAAACTCCAGCCCTCGCCACCAGCTGAACCAGCCACTCTCAAGCGTCGACTCGCGCTCGATTTGACTGGCTTGCCTCCTGGCGAAAACGACTCCATTCAAACCCTTCTCAACTCTCCGCACTTTGGAGAGCGCTGGGCGCTCCCGTGGCTCGATGCCGGGCGTTACGCCGACTCCAACGGCTTCCAGGGAGACCCCAACAATTTTCATTACGCTTGGCGTGACTACGTCATTCGCTCGCTCAATGACAACAAGCCCGTCAGCCAATTCATCACCGAGCTCCTCGCGGGGGACCTCTTGGAAAACCCCACCGACGCCCAACTCGTTGCCACCGCCTTCAATCGCATGCACCCAATCAGTAACGAAGGTGGCGCGATCCGTTCAGAGCTCCTCTACAACTACCGCGTTGATCGCGTCGATGCCGTGGCCACCACCTTTCTGGGACTGACTTTTGCCTGCGCGCAGTGTCACGACCACAAATACGATCCTCTGAGCCATCAGGACTTTTATCGCTTCATGGCCTTCTTTGGAAACATCGAGGAAGAAGGCATGCCGCGGGAGCGCATCAACGCCGAACATCATCACTACCTGCTTGCCCGCCCGACCCATAAACTCCCCGTTCCGGAAATCGACGCTTTGCTTGCTGAAAGACAAGAAGAGCTCACAGCCTACCTCGCAAAAAACAAGGAAGTTCACCGAAAATACCGTGCCGCTTTCCATGAATGGGCCACCACGGTGGATATCGAGGCCGAGAGCAAAAAAGATGGTTTCTCGAACTGGCACCTCAACCATCTCAAAAGCTATCGCAAAAACGGAAAACTCCCCGAAAAACAATGGCAGGAAATCACGAGGTACTTCCGCACCCGGGTCGCAAAAAACCCCGCATGGGATCACTTCATGAAAGGGCGTGATGCCGCCGAAGCACACCTCGCCAAGGTCGATTCCCTCTACCCCCGGGTCATGGTGATGAAGGAGAAAGCTGGACCCGCCCAGCAGAAGCTGCACGACCGTGGCCTCTACGACTCTCCGGTCGGCGAACCCCTCGCTGCTGGCATTCCGGAAGCCTTGGGCTCACTCCCCGAGGGCCCGGCGAACCGCCTGACTCTGGCACGCTGGCTGACCTCCCGGGACAATCCTCTGACGGCTCGCGTTTTTGTAAATCGCATCTGGCAGGAACTTTTTGGCACCGGAATCGTGAAAACCTCAGAGGACTTCGGCTTTCAAGCAGCTCTCCCTTCGCATCCCGATTTACTCGATTGGCTGGCGGTCGAATTTCAAGAATCCGGGTGGGACTTTAAAAAGCTCATCCATCTCATTATCTCCTCAAACACTTATCAGCAAAGCTCCCGCGCCTCCTCACTCCTTCTCGAGCGCGACCCTGAGAACCGTCTCCTCGCTCGCGGCTCGCGTTTTCGCTTACCCTCTTCATTGATTCGCGACTACTCCCTCGCGGTATCCGGCCTCCTCGATCGCAAACAATTCGGACCACCCGTCTACCCCCATCAGCCAGAAGGACTCTGGAAAGACGTTTCGTTTGAAAAATTCCGCTATCCTCGAATTGACAACCCTACGCACAAGTATCGCCGAAGCATCTACACCTTTTGGCGGCGGACGCTCGCTCCCCCGAACATGTTCGATGCCGCGAACCGACAGATGTGCTCCGTGAAATCTTCCCGCACCAACACACCCCTGCAAGCCCTTACCCTCCTCAACGATCGCATTTATGTCGAATCGGCGCTCGCCCTCGCGCGGGCAGTCGGCGACGAATCTGATACCCTCAAAATCCTCTTCGAAAAAGTCACTACGCGCCCCTCCACCTCGCGCGAACACGAGATTATAAAACGCGCATTTGATCGGGAATTGAAAGCGTTCCAGTCCCGCCCCGAAGACGTCAAAAAACTCACCTCATCCGAAGATCCACGGCTCGCTGCCCTCACGGTGGTCGCACAGATGATTCTCAATCTCGATGAAACCCTGACCAAGGAGTAAGCCATGTATCGCCGCCAGTTTCTTTCCCGCTCAGCCCTCGGTCTCGGCTCCACCGCGCTCACCAGTCTTCTGGCAAAGGGAACCTCTCCCGATGCCCCCGTCAAACGCGTGATCTATCTCGCAATGTCCGGAGGGCCTCCCCATGTCGATCTCTTCGATGACAAAAAGCTCCTTCGCGATAAGGTCGGCGAGGCCCTTCCCGCTCACGTGCGTGACGGCCAACGCCTGACCACCATGACCGCCGGGCAGAAAAAGCTCTCTCTTCTACCCAGTGTTGCCGAACACAGGAATTACGGAAAAAGCGGCATCAAGATGAGTAGCTGGCTTCCACACATCGGGAGCATTGCCGATGAAATGACACTCGTTCGCTCGATGTATACCGAGGCCATCAACCACGCCCCGGCTTTCACCCATCTCTTTACCGGTTCCCAGATCGCCGGCCGCCCGGCCATGGGTGCATGGGCCACCTACGGGCTCGGAACAGAAAACGAGAACCTCCCGTCCTACGTCGTGCTCACCTCCCGGGATCGGCAGAATTCCTGCGGCCAGTTATTCTACGATCACTACTGGGGGTCCGGCTTTCTTCCCTCCCGGTTTCAAGGCGTTAAATTCCGCGGAAAAGGTGACCCCGTTCTCTTTCTGGGAAATCCCGAAGGGATCTCACGCGCACAACGGAAGCGAGTGCTGGGGGATCTCGCCGAACTCAACGAAGTACGCCACGAACTTTATCAGGATCCAGAAATCGAAACCCGCATCGCTCAATATGAAATGGCCTTTCGTATGCAATCCAGCGTGCCGGAACTCGCTGATCTCGATTCCGAACCTAAAAACATCCGGGAAATGTATGGCGAGGACGTTACACGTCCCGGCTCCTTCGCTCGGAATTGCCTCCTTGCCCGGCGACTGGTCGAGCGGGGGTCCCGATTTGTGCAGGTCATGCACGCGGGATGGGATCACCACTCCAACATCAACACGCAGCTCGCCATTAACTGTAAGGACATCGATCAGCCTGCAGCCGCTTTGGTGAAGGACCTGAAGCAACGGGGCTTGCTCGATGACACCCTTGTGATTTTCGGAGGCGAATTCGGCCGAACTCCCTTTTGTCAGGGAGATATGAATGCCAAACGGTTCGGTCGTGACCACCATAACCGGGCATTCTCCATCTGGATGGCTGGAGGTAGCATCAAGAAGGGCCATGTCCATGGTCATACCGACGACTACGCTTACAACATCACCGATGCCGACGGCCAGCCACTGAAGCCGGACAAACATCGCTACGTCGAAGGCGCGGTTCATATTCACGACCTTCAAGCGACCATCCTTCATCAGCTCGGGATCGACCATACCGCCCTCACTTACAAATATCAGGGCCGCCGGTTCCGTCTCACCGATGTCCACGGTCATGTTGTGAAGAGCATTTTGGCCTGACCGAGCCTTGTCACTGAAAATTGTCGAAAGGAATGCTGGGAGCCACGCATAGAACGCAGGAATGGCTGACACCCGCTCTGCCGATGAGCTCACCTTAAGCACCGGTCATCAATGCCTCTTCTTCGATACCGTAATGTGCGGTGCTCGGAGGTAAAATGCTTCCGCAGGAATCGCAGAAATCTTCTTTTTCTCCTCTTCACTTCGGGCGCGCCAGGCTTGAAAAAGTCCCTCAGCAGTGGGCGTGACCTCTTCAATCTCACCAGCCAGAGAACCAAGTTTTTCAGCCGATTCAAAGGTTCCTTTTCGACCCTCGCATTTCGAAAGGCGAACAAGGAATTCCTCCGGTGCGAGAAGTTCAGGACAATGATCGCTCCCCACTTCCAAGATAAAAAAAGAGCCGCGACGCGCATCACCGACAGCCCATTTGAGCCCGGGAACGCCCTCAAAAGAACAAAGACCGGCAACCGGGCAGTTGTGGACCTGTGCGATTGCTTGAGCCGTGGCAATCCCGACTCTTGCCCCATTATAACTCCCCGGCCCGGTGCCGACGATAATGTATGACAAGTTCCCCCCTTCCGGAATCCCACTCAGAATGTCCTGCAGAGGCCCGAAAAGATCGACCTCCTGAGAACGCTCACTGGTGAACTTTCCTTGTGCCACAAGGGTATCTCCCCGCGCCAAAACAAGCGTCGCCTCGGGCACGCTGGTTTCCATGACAAGGGTCCAATTTTCCGGCACGGGCCGAATCTCGCAGATACTTCATGAAGGCTAAATAAAAAAAAGAAGTCCTCTTGTCGGAAACCCTTGCGCCGTCCCAGACGCCGCCCTATTTCTCCTCAGTCTTAATTTCTGCTTTTTCCACGCACACACTTTATATTTCCCATGTCTGATTACGCTAAAGGTCTCGAAGGAGTTATCGCCAATGAATCCGCCCTTTCAAACGTCGAGGGCCTCGATGGACGTCTTTCTTATCTTGGCTATCATATCGATGACTTGGTCGAAAACTGCACCTTTGAAGAGGTGACCCATCTTCTCCATCGTGGAAAGCTTCCCACTGAGGCGGAACTCGCTTCGTTGCAAAATGATCTTCGTAATGACCGCGAGATTCCTGAGGGCGTGATCGAATTTCTCAAGACCGCTCCCAAGGATGCCAATCCCATGGACATTCTTCGCACAGGTGTCTCCATGCTGGGTCTCTATGACAAACGCGCAAAAATTGGCGACCCTGATCAGGAATCCAACCGGCAGGTTGCGCTCTCTCTCGTAGCCAAGACCCCGGTCATCGTGGCTTACTACCACCGTGCCCGCCAAGGGCTCGACCTCCCTCCTGTCCGGAATGATCTTTCCGAAGCTGCTCACTTCCTTTATCTCATGACCGGTGAGGAGCCGACCGAAGCTGCTACCCGCACCCTTGATATCGCTTACACCCTTCATGCCGACCACGGGATGAATGCTTCAACATTCTCGGCTCGCGTGACCATCGCGACTCTCTCCGATTTCTACTCCGCGATGACCTCCGCGATCGGAACGCTCAAAGGCCCTCTTCACGGTGGTGCCAACGAGGGCGTGATCAAGATGCTCAACGAAATCGGCTCCCTTGACCAAGTGGACGCATTCGTCGAGGACTGCCTGGCTAACAAGAAAAAGATCATGGGTATCGGCCACCGTGTTTACAAGGTCCTTGATCCCCGCGCCCCTCATCTCCAAAAAATGGCGATCAAGCTCACCGAGGAACTCGGCGAGACCAAATGGATCGACATGTCCGAGCGTATCGCCACCCTCATGCGCGAGAAGAAGGGCCTTAATGCCAATGTCGATTTTTACTCTGCGACCGTTTATTACTCACTGAACATTCCGACCGATCTCTTTACCCCCATCTTTGCAATCGCACGCATGGCAGGTTGGACGGCCCAGGTTCTTGAGCAGCTCGATGACAGCAGACTCTACCGTCCGCTCACCAAATACGTCGGACCAGCGGAACTCTCGCCTGTCCCGCCGATGAGCGAGCGCTAGACCGCGATGGAAGTCACCGCAAAGAGCGTCTTTGATCCCGCCATGCTGAAGCTCGGATCCGGGCTACACATGAGCTACCGGCATCCGATCTTTGTGAAGATGCGTTATGTTTATCTTCTTCTGATTCCGCTTGGGATTTTCCTTCTGAGTAAGGGAGACAAAGCCTTCGGCACCGTGTTCATCATGTCCGGAGCCTTCCTTTTCCTCCGAAAATATTTCTTCCAATATCAACTCATTAAAGGGGCTACCACCTCACCCCAAGCGGGGCATCAAATCACGACTGTATTTTCGAAGAAGGGGCTGCACCAGACCTCCGACCTTCACGATGTGAATCTAAAATGGGACTCCTTCTGCGATCGCTGCGTTTCCTCCAAAGCTCTCCTCCTTTACCCGCAGAAGCACATGTATCTGATCTTCCCACGCGTGGGTTTTGCTACTCAGGAGGATTTCGATTGGGTCTGTCTGATGGCAAAGGAAAAGATTCCTATCAAAGGCTAGAATAACCAGCAAAACACTGAGTCCTTGGACGTTCAGCGAGGCGGTACTCCCTCAGACCTCAAAACAATCAGAGACGTGCTAAACCTGTGTGGTGGCTTCTTAGCTGGCATCAGTCCAAGGCTGTTTTCACATCTTCGGCGCGACCATAAACCATCAGGACATCGCCAAGCTCCACCTTGGTGTCTTTATTCGGCGCTCCGGTAAAGCTGCCATCCTCGCGGTAAATTCCCAGCACAACGACACCAGCATCAGATGGCCGGGTTTCCCAAAGAGCCTTGTCAATCCAGCGATGCCCCTCGATGACTTCCTTGTCGTAAACCCCAAAGCCATCCCGCAGGTTGAGAAGATAATCATAATCCCGGACATGGCCGATCCCAGCTCTTTTGAGCATCCATTTCATGAGTCGATCCAAGGGGGCGCGGACAGCTTGAAGATTGCATAAGAGGGCGATCGCGAAAGTTAGGAGCGCCGTGACTGCGAGCCAGCCGAAGGTTCCTCCAATCCCTCGCTCATCACTTCCCATAAATGTCACCAAAAGAGTGGCCATAGCTGAGGTCAGCCCGATGTTTCCGGCGACGATCAGGTGTAGAATAATTCTGCGCCGGACCGGATGATCGACAACCAATTCCGCTTCCTTCGTCGTGAACCCCACCCCAAAGAAGGCAGAAGCAGCCTGAAATTGAGCCACCTGCTTCGACATACCAGTCAGCTGAAGTGCTGTGCTTCCCCAGCGCACGCAGAGAAGAGCGATCAAGCAGATCAGAATAAGAGCCAAAAAAGGTTCCATGCCCTTCCAGCTTAGCTGGCAGACCCCGAATTACTAAATGAAAAACTCCAACTACCCCTGCTTATTGAAGCGCGCCACCTCACGCTGGGCTTCACGAAGCTCGGCCCGTTTCTTAATATCGTGACGCTGATCACGCTGGGACTTTCCTTTGCCAAGACCCAGCTGAACCTTCACCCGGCGACCCTTGAAGTATAGTTTCTGGCAGATGATGCTGTAACCCTTTTGCTGGGTCGCAATTGCCATCTTCAGGATCTCGCTCTTATGCAAGAGCAGCTTGCGGGGTCGCTTCGCAGTGTGCTGAAAGTATTCGCCAGCCGTCTGCCAGGGCTGAATATCGCAGCCATAGAGCCAAGCTTCCTCATGATCGATGCGGGCGAAGGCGTCGGCAATGTTCACCTTCCCTTCGCGGATTGATTTCACCTCGGTGCCAACAAGGACCAATCCGGCCTCAAAGGTGTCATCGATGTGATAATCACGATGCGCCTTTTTATTGGTGACGGTTTTGTCCTTAGACATCGGTCCAAAAAGATGCTGCCGCCTTGCTGAAAAAGCAAATTACTCGGACTCGCGCAGCTTGATCTTGCCCTCGATGATTTCCATCAGGGCAATATCAGCAAATCCAGTGCTCGGGAGAGCGTCCACAAGTGGAGAACGGCCGGTGTTAAGCTGATCAACCCGCTTGGAGACGAGGTTGATCAAAACCAGAGGATCGGTGACAATTTCTGATGCCTGTTCGACGAGATCGTTTTTCATAGTAGCTGCGCTGGGGCGTGGTGGAGGACCGGAGGAGTCAAACGGGATAATATTGTCTGCTTCCATGGTTTCCGCAAAGTGTGACTGACCGAAAACTCGGCCGTGAGCGATGTGGAAACCAGATAAACGGCAATCTGACAAGTGAAATCCCTCTCAAGAGGACAATATGCCCTAAAAACGGCGCTCATAACGGAGACCCACAACGGTAGGATCACCCGGGGTTCCGGCGAAAATCTGTGAGTTTACGAAGCTGTAATAGTCCTCATCAAGGAGGTTCCGACCGTAAAGAACGAGGCTCCAGTCCTCAGTCTCGTAGCCGATCTGAGCATCCACCACGTTGTAGCTGCTCTGCTGGAAGAGGGCAGACTCATTCTCATCATAGAATGTGTCTCCGATAAATCGGGCGGAACCGGCAACGAAGAAGCCATTTCCGAAGTTGTAGTCGAATCCGACACTCGCGGTGAAGTCCGGCACGAAGGGAACCTGATTCCCGTCAAACGCGCCGGCATCGAAAGAAGTCTCATTCCATCCTGCAGTCGCGAAGAGCGAAAGTTGCTCGATCGGCTGCCAGGTCAATTCAGCCTCCACGCCGAGAGCTTCCACCTCATCGGCATTCACGATAATGAAATCGGTTGTTCCGTCAACGGAGCGGTTCAGCTGATAGTCATCGATCTGCTTATGATAGCCACGAAGTTCGAAGACCGCGTTGTTCAACTCGTGACGCACTCCGATTTCATTTTCCCACGCCGTTTCGTCCTCGAAGGCAAAGGTCGTGGGATCATCGGTGTAGGCAGTGTAGCCCGCAGGCTTGATCCCGATCGAAGAGCGGGCAAAGACGGTCACTTCATTGCTGAGGTCGTAGCTCAAACCAAGGGTCGGCGAAAAATACCAGTCGGAGGTTGATCCGGTGAGTGAACCAACAGTCCCGACACCGAGGATATCCTTCGACCGGGTCATCTCGGTCTCAACAGACTGAAGACGGGCCCCGGCAGTGACATCGAGCTCGTTACTCAGCGCCCAAGTCGCATTCCCGTAAAGGGCGAAGGTCTTTTCCTCGCGATCAAAATTCGTCGTTTGGAAAAATTGCCCGGCGAAGGGATTCATCTGATCAATCGGGAGTCCGCGAGTCGCGCTTCCATCGCCATCCTTGTAGGAAAGGAAAACTCCACTGTTCCACGAAAAGGCATCTCCCTCAGAGCCTAAGCGGAACTCCTGCGTCCAGTAATTCTGAGCCTGGCCGATGCTGGAATCCGCGATACTTAAAGGAGAGAAATCAAGGTCCACCCGCTGAGGCCCAAGGTCCCAGCGCTGAAAAGCGGTGATCGACTGTAGCGAGGCCCAGCCAAAATCACGATCGTAATGGAACGAGAGCTGGAACCGGTCGAGGTCGGTTTCGCCGAGAATGTTTGAGTTCACTCCGAATGGACTGCCGGTATAGTTTGGATTTGGGATGGGATTGGGCCCGATCAAGGGATTAGTGAGCTGCGGCAGCGGGGAAATGCGTTGCCCCCCATCGCGCACGCGCTCATAGAGGAATCGGAGCTTCATTTGCGCGTCAGACGAATGGTTGAGATAAACATTCCCGAGAAAACCGAAACGATTTCGTCCATCAACATCAGAACCCAGATTAGAGTTATCGATGAATCCATCCCGCTCGTTGTAGTAAGTTTGGAGGGAAAGCCCTACGGTATCACTGACCTGCTTGGAGTGACGGAGGCGAAGATCGACCTCATTGTAACTTCCGCCTGCCACACTGAACTGATTCGGAGCGTCATCAGCCAATCCAAGAGTCCGCAGCTGAAGCAATCCGGCAGCACCATTCCGGCCAAAGAAAGCTCCCTGAGGGCCGCGATGAAGTTGAAGGGACGCTAGATCATAGAAATCCGTCGCATAAGTGAAGACATCACTGAAAGGAACATCATCGATCATGAAACCGACTCCGGCAGGGCCAAAGAACGAAGTGTTCCCGGTGCCACGCACGCCGATAAAGTCTCCATAACCGGCGGAATCCGAGGCCACTGAAGTGAAGCCCGGGAGCTGTCCATGCAGGTTCTTCGTTTTCACAATCTGCAGCAATTCCAAATCATCGGTATCAAGGGCGCTTTCGTCATCCGAACTTCCAACCACCGTCAGGGGCTTGAGTGCATCTTGCGCTAGGGAAAGCTTGGAAAGCAGAAGAGCGGTCAAACCGATCGCGGAAAATTTCATAATCATGGGTGAAAGACTGATTCGACTGAGCGATACGTCAACCCCGAAGAGAATTTACGAAAAAACGAACCCAACACGCGCGTTCCCTACCCTCAGCCTTGTCGCCGCCCTTTAAAAGCTGTTTCATTCCAACCGCTCATGACCTTTAAGTCCTTCTCCCTGTCGCTCGCTGCTCTGACTCTCGTCAGCTGCTATGAAAAGGAAACCTACACCTTCATCTTCACCCCCCCGGTCGAGAAGGCCAAACCAGCCGCCAAAAAAGAGCGCGTCACCGAGACGGTCACCTTGATTGGAGCAGGGCGACCAGAGGACAGTTCCAAGTTCTTCGAAGTCACCCAGAAAATCCACGCGGCTCTCAAACCCGTTCCCGCCAAGATGGAGCCCTACACCGAGACCGTGCCGCTTTCCAACGGAGCGAAATTTGAGCTCATCCCCATTCCCGGTGGAGAGCTGACCCTCGGATCGCCGGACTCCGAAACCGACCGCGGCAACGATGAAGGTCCTCAGAAGACGGTGAAAATCGAGCCCTTCTGGATGGCTAAAACAGAAACCACCTGGGCGATGTATCGTCAGTTCATGGAAAACGGTCAGAACCGCAACAAGGACGGCACCCTCAACGTCGACGGCAACATCTACTCGCACGATCCCCCGTTTCGCGGGGCCAAGGATGTGGTGGATGCCGTTTCCCAACCGACCCCGCCCTACTGGCCGATGCACTTCAGCCTCGCCGACAACGCGGGCTACGGAGACAAGCTCCCGGCCCTCGCCCCCACTCAGCATGCCGCTTCCAAGTTCTGCGAATGGCTCACTGCTCAGAGCGGCCATTACTATCGCCTCCCGACTGAAGCCGAGTGGGAATACGCCTGCCGGGCTGGCACCACGACCGCTTATTCCTTTGGTGACGACGCTTCACAGCTCGGCGACTACGCCTGGTTCTTTGAAAACGCCGAAGACACCTACCACCCCGTCGGCGAGAAAAAACCCAATCCCTGGGGACTCCATGATATGCATGGAAACGTTTCCGAATGGACCCTTGATGCCTACCTGCCGAACTACGAAGCCATTCCAGCAGGAACCCTCAATCCCCTCGCCCTTTCCAAAATGCGCTACCCCCGGGTCACTCGTGGTGGAAATTGGGACGCAGATCCACAAGACCTGAGATCTGGCAAACGCCTTCCCTCCGAACCCGCATGGAAAATGACTGACCCCCAGAATCCAAAATCGATCTGGTATCTCACGGACACCAAATGGCTTGGCTTCCGCATCATCCGTCCAGCCAAGACTCCCTCGGCCGAGGAAATGCACCTCCTCTGGAACACCGGTCCCGGAAAGCTCTGATTGGTCCACGCTTTCCAACCGTCCTTGCGGACCTTCCCGCGATCTCATATCTTCCAATTATGAGGTCGCTTTGTCTCATCGCCGCGGTGGTGTGCTCGTATCTTTTGCTCCGAGGACATCCTGTCGATTGGCCTCCGGTTCCGAGAATCTGCCTGAGCGGATTTACGCTCGTCATCGGAATCATCGTCTGGGGTCGGGGCGCCTCCTTCACCTCAAAGGATGCCGCATCTGAACGGGCTGCGGGGTGGCTGGACTATTTCAGCCTTGGCGCAGGTATTCTGGCGCTGGAAGCCATCTTTCTGTTTTTCTTCGCCACCGCACCAGAGAAGCTCAGCGAAATGGCCGTTTCCCTCGATGAACGTCTTCACCCGGGTTCTTACCGCACGACGGGAAAAGGAGAATCCGAGCAGGAATCCTCCGGGACTTCGGAAACCTCTGGAAACTGGCTTTGGCAAAACAACGGGCAGCGCTCCCTAGGCACACGAGGGCGGGTTCGCCCTTCCAATCGCCCCGAAGTGTTCCTTTGGCCCCGCCAAGGTGAAAAATACTCTACCTTCGGAAACGAGCTCTATCTTCGAAGCTTCACGCTGGCACGCTACGATTCCGGCACATGGAAAGCCCGTCCCATTCCGACGGTCGGAAGGCAAGCTCAAGACGAAGTCATCCAGCTCCGTCCGAAAAAGAAGAGCGATTTCCACTACGAGATTTCCCACGAGCCAAACACTTCCGGCCAAAGCCTGCTCGTTGGCGTTCCCGATATCACCAGTGTTTCCCTTCCCTCACTCCGGCTCATTGCTCCGGATACCTATCGTCTGCCACTCCTCGAGGAAGGAGCAAAACTGCACCGCTATCGTGCCAGCTCCCGCCCCCTCTTTTTCAATCCCACCAATGACCGCCCCGCGGCGGCTGAACGCGGAGAGCTCGATATCCCAGAGTCCCTGCGCGACCAGCTCAATCTCCTGACTGAAAACCTCGTGGGAACCAAACCAGAGAAACTCGATCACATTCGCAGCCTCCTCGCCGAACGCTGCCAGTATTCACTTGAAACGTCATTCGGCCCTGATGAGGAGATCATCAGCCAATTTCTGACAACGGAACGCCGTGGCTACTGCGAGCACTTTGCAACTGCTGCCGCACTCCTCGCCCGCACCATCGGCTATCCTTCCCGCGTCGCTTACGGCTGGTCCGGCGGGCGATACTTCGAGGGCCCAAACATGTATGTCTTTCGCGCCAAGGAGGCCCATGCCTGGACCGAAGTCAAAATCGCCGGCAAGGGCTGGGTCATTTTCGAGGCGACCCCAGCGGACCGTTCGGAAGGGAGCTCTTCTCTCGCCGACAACTCCGAACCCCCTCCCTTACCAGGAGGACCTGATCAATCATCGTTTCAAAATTCCGAACTCTCGCTGGGAGATTCCGATGACCTCACCCTTGGGCTTGAGCCAGTGGCTCTCCTTCAGCTGCTCAGCGGAGCTTCCGCGGTGGCTGGAGCCGTCGCTCTCATCTCCCTCCTCATTCTGAAACGCAAAAAGCGAACCGGGGCAACCGAGGGCCCGGGCAGCCATCTCCTTCCACCTGCCACCAACTACCTCACCGCTTTCCGCAAGGCCTGCGCTGCTCTTGGAAACCCCATGCCCATTGGGCGCACCCTGCGGGATCACCTTGCCACCACCGACTCCGCCTCCTTCGCCGATGAGCTCTTGGACTACCACTACGGACTGCACTACGCCGGAAAAACTCGGGATAAATTCCTCGAACGCCGTCTTTTAAAGGAAATCAAGCGATGGGGTGCCCAAAGCGGGTCGGGTTGAAATCACTCGAAAAATCCTTGCAATCATCACCTTTCTGACTAAACCGGCCCTCCCATGGCTCGCAAAGCTTGTAAGTCCAAAACCAGATCGGCCGTCGCCAAGCGCTTTAAAGTGACTGGCACCGGCAAACTTCTGCGTCGCAAACAGGGAAAACGCCATATTCTTCAGAAGAAGAGCCGTAAGCGCAAACGCGCCCTCGGACAGGCAACCCTCGTTTCTGATGCCGATATGACTCGCGTGAAGAGAAGTCTTCTTATGAAGTAAACGATCACCTCCGGTCTCCTGGACGACCGGCCTCCAGCCAGCCTGTCCTTTCTTTTGAAAGGAACCACCGAACGAGTGAGACTGCTGGAGTGAATAGTTAAACAACGACCCGTTCGACCCAAACCAAGAAAATGCCAAGAGCAACCAACAGTCCGGCCAGCCGGAAGCGCCGCAAACGCGTTCTTTTACGCGCCAAGGGTTTCCGTGGTTTCCGTTCCAAGCTATACCGCTATGCGAAGGATGCCGTCTACAAGGCCCGCCAATACGAATACCGTGACCGTAAGAAGCGCAAAGGTCAGTTTCGCCGTCTCTGGATTCAGCGTATCTCCGCTGCTGTCCGTAATGAAGGCCTCACCTACTCCCGCTTCATCGAAGGTCTCAAAGCAGCCAACATCGATCTCGATCGCAAAGTCCTCGCCGACCTTGCCGTGACCGATCCAGCCGCTTTGTCGTCCATCATTGCACAAGCAAAAGAGGCTCTCGACAAGAAAGCCGCCTAAAAAACGGTCCCTCCCGATCAATCCACATGGCCGCTCCTGAGAGGGACGCGGCCATTTTTTTGCGCCTTTGTTCTGCAAAGGGATCAATTCCTCACCAGTCGGGAGATTTTTCTCACAATTCACTCTTCACTCTTTCCCCTTCCCGCTTCAATCTCCCGCCCGCATGAACGAGGAAGTCCAAGCACTCCAGACTGAAGCACTCGGCACCATCGCCGCTGCTTCCACCGAGCAGGCGCTCAATGAAGTGAAGATCAAGTATCTTGGCAAAAAAGGCCCCCTCGCCGGGTTGGCCGCTGGAATGCGTGACTTGTCTCCGGAGGAAAAGCCCAAAATGGGAGCGCTTCTCAATGCCACCCGGACTGCCATCACGGACGCACTCGATACCCGTCGCCAAGGCCTGCAGGACGCTGCTGATGCCGCTTCGGTCGCTGCTCTGGACCCCTCGATGCCGGCGCGGGACATTCCTGTGGGCTCCCTTCACCCCCTCACCATCGTTAAGGACCGCGCGATCCAGATTCTCCGTCGCCTGGGTTTTGCCCTCGCCGACGGTCCTGAGATCGAAACCGAATTTCACTGCTTCGATGCCCTCAACACGCCTGCCGATCACCCCGCTCGAAATGATTCCGATACCTTTTACTTTGATTCCGGAAAACTCCTCCGCACCCACACCTCTTCGGTACAGGTCCGCACGATGGAAAGGGCGGCTCCTCCGGTAAAGATTATTGCTCCGGGATCGGCTTACCGCCGGGATGAAATTGACTCAACCCATCTCTCCGTCTTCAACCAACTTGAAGGCCTTTACGTCGACAAAGATGTCCGCCTCTCTGACCTCAAGGGCACCCTCGAATTCTTCTACCGCGCGATGTTTGGCGAAAACACCGAAGTCCGCTTCCGCCCACACTTTTTCCCTTTCACCGAGCCCAGCTTTGAGATCGATGTAAAACTCCAGGTGAAAGGTGAAGCACCGAAGTGGATCGAAGTGGCCGGCTGCGGCATGGTCGATCCTGCCGTCTTTACGCAGGTCAACGAGAGCCGGGGTGACCAGGCTTTTGACCCAGCTGAGATCACCGGCTACGCCTTCGGCATGGGGCTCGATCGGCTCGCCATGATTCAATATGGCATCAAGGACATCCGCCTCCTCATCGAGAACGATACCCGCTTCCTAAGTCAATTTTCCTGATTGAGACCAGCACCCAGTTCGCGCTCGATCCGCTCCTGCAAACTCACCAAGGAAAAGGTTTCCTCATAGCGCGCGCGCCCGGTTTTCCCGTAGCGTTCACGCAATTGGGAATCTGAAAGCACCATGGTGAGCTTCGTTGCGAGATCATCGACATCGTGAACCTCGACAAGAAAGCCACAACCCTCTTCCCCCGTGATCTCGGGAATTCCCTTCCACCGCGTCGCGACCACGGGGAGCTCATAGCTCATCGCTTCCGCGACCACCAAGCCGAAGGTTTCCTTGGGATAAAAACTCGGAAAACAAAAGACATCGCACTCTGCAAAAATTCGGCCCTTGTCGACTCCGGTCTGTTGACCACGCAAAAAAACCTGATCCTTCACCCCGAGCTGCGCGGCATGATTCATGAGCTCTTCTCCAAATTCTGGGGTGTAGGCCCCAACGATGTGAGCCTCCGCATCGGGCTGGCTTTTGACCACAATCGCGAGGGCATCGATGATCTCCTTCACGCCCTTGCTCTCGATGACACTTCCCAGAAACATGATTTTGTTTCCCGTTCGAACCGGCTGTGGTTCCGGAATCTCCTCGGGAGGATTGACCGAATTGAGCACCACCGTTCCATAACGGGTTTTCAGAAGATCGAGATCAATATTTGAACCAGCTGAGACCTTGATTCCGATATCCGCGTTAAAATAAGCCCGACGGAAAAACCATCGAAAAATCTTGGAGGACGAATCCCGATAGCGGTCCGTCAAACCATCGGCATGATAATGAAAAATGACTGTTTTGAAAAACGGACGCAGCACAATAAGAATCAAGAAATCCCGGATGATGGGAACCATGTCACCTCCGGCCGGATGATAATACAGCCTTGTCACCCCTCGGGTCATACGCTTCTTCAAGGTCAACCCGATAATCCGAAAAACCTCGAAGATCTTTTTGAAGCTGAACCCTCCGACCTCGGCAATCGACTCGGAAAAAGCCATCCGCACGTGATGAAATTCGTAGTCCTTAAAATCAAAGGAAAGGAGATTTTGGATCGCAATCGCTTGCCCGTGAAAGGGCGGAGGGGTTTGCCCGACCAGAATTATCTCCCGCTTCATTCCCTCGGAACTTAGCGGGAGGCTCGGTCAGTTCCAAGGGCCATTTGCGCTTTCGGCCCTGCCTATCGATTCCAGCCCTCCTCCGAGCGCCCCTCAACAAAGTCTCGCAAAAGGGAATCCTTCGTCTCTTTCAGCTCCTGGGCGGTGCCATGCCAGTAAATCTGACCCTCTTTCATAAAGACAACCCTCGTTGCAATGCGGAAGACACTGCGCATTTCATGCGTCACCACGATGTTGGTGATCCCGTGATTCTGCTCGAGATCCTTAATCAAGTGATCGATCGAATCCGCGGTGATGGGATCGAGTCCGGCATGGGGTTCATCATAGAGCACACAGCAGGGTTTCTCAACCACGGCCCGGGCCAGGGCCACCCGCTTTCGCATTCCTCCTGACAGATCGGATGGCATCTTATCCTGCTGCCCGGAAAGTTTCACAATCTCAAGAGCCTCGTTCACCCGCTCTTCGATCTCAGCGTCATCCTTCACTCCGGCTTCCCGGAGGGGGAAGGCGATATTCTCTCCGACCGTCATGGAATCGAACAGGGCCCCGTTCTGAAACATCATGCTCACCCGCCGCCGCGCAAAGGTGAGCTCCCGTTCGTCAAGTCCGGCCAATTCCTGCCCCTCCAGCACCACGCTCCCGGAATCAGGCTGAAGGAGCCCGATGGTGTGCTTCATGAGAACCGATTTCCCCCCACCCGATCCACCGAGCAGGACCAGAGTTTCACCACGGTAAATATCAAGATCGACTCCCTTCAGCACTTTATGTGCCCCGAAGCTCTTCTCAAGCCCGCGAATTTTCAGAAACACCTCACCTTTCATTGCTTCGAATCAAAGCAGATTTCCCTACTCAAGCAATCCCCGGGAAGAGCATTCCCTACCTCCCGGGATGGGAATTCCGAGCCTAGAGCTTTTGACGCATGAAGCAGCCTTCGAGGTGATCGTTTACCAAACCCATGGCTTGCATGAAGGCGTAGCTGGTGGTGGGACCGACAAAACTCCATCCACGCTTCTTGAGATCCTTGCTCATAGCCTTGGACTCATCGGTCATCGTGATCCGACTCAGGGTCGCGAAATCCATCTTGTGATCACGTTGAACGGGGCGGAACTGATCAAAGTAAGCAAATAACGAGCCAAATTCCTTTTTTAACTCAAGCGCCCGATTCGCATTATTGATGGTCGAGAGAATTTTCCCCCGGTGCCGCACAATACCTGCATCATTGACGAGCCGCTCGACATCGGAGCCCTCAAATTGAGCCACTTTGTGGAAATCAAAGCCGGCAAAGGCCTGACGGAAGTTCTCCCGCTTCCGGAGAATGGTCAACCAGCTCAAACCTGCCTGAAACCCTTCGAGGCAAATTTTCTCGAACAAGCGGATATCATCAGCCACCGGGTGCCCCCACTCCTCGTCGTGATACTTCAGGTAGTCCTCGTGATGTGCAGGCCACCAGCAGCGCACTCTCCCGTCTTCCCCCTGAGTCAGTCCCTCTTTCATTCCAGTGAGATCGTTTGACCCGGCAAGGGGACGAGAATCTCAGTCTCGGGCAGTTTGGCAGCAAGCTGTTTTTGAAACCAGGCCACTGCTGGCGGGTCACCGTGAACGAGGAGAAGCTTTCTGGGGGCTGTTTTAAGCGCGAATGCAAGGAGATCATCGCGATGCGCGTGCCCGGAGAAATCAAAGTCATCGACCACACAATTGAGCTGCACCTTGTGCGTTCCATCAAGCCGAATGACGTCTCCCGTTGAAGCTTCCTTGATCCTTCCCGCCGGAGTATCGGGGTCCGCGTAACCCACGAAAAGCAAGGTGTTATTCGGATTGGAAATAAAAGAGCGGGCAAAGATGTTTGAAGTCGTCTTCTCACTCATCATTCCGCTGGAGAGACAGTAAATCGCGCCGGGCTTGTATGCGATGGGAGCCCGTGATCGTTTCTTGCTCCCCGTCTTCACATCCATGTCTCTCAGGATTTGAAAACCGGGAGTCGTTCGGCGGGTGGTGGTGGCGAATTTGTCGTAAAGCACCGTCATCTTTGTGCTTAGCCCACCGATGATGATGGGCGTTTTCTCCGGAATAAGAGCATCCTCCTTGAAGCGCTCCAGCATGTGCAGAACTTCCTGCGTCTTACCAATCGCAAAGACGGGAATGAGAACCGAACCTCCTTCATCAAAGGTGCGGCGAATGTGTTCGGCGAGCCGGGCCTCCTCCTGAGGCCGCACATTACCACCAGGACGCTCATCTGCACCGCGGGTGGTTTCCATGATGAGAGTGTCGATTCCTTCGAGATCGGGAAACCGAGCCCCCTTAATCAAGGAATGATCATGAAAATGGACATCTCCGGTGTAAAAGATCCGCTGGTCTTCTTTTTCAAACAGCACTCCTGCGGAACCGAGGATATGTCCAGCATCGTAGAAAGTAATCTCGGCGGAATCGACATCGCCCGGATTGAGATGGAAAGAGCGCTCGTAGTCGCGATGCATCCAGTTATCGCGCAGATAATCGATCTCGCGATGATGAAAAAGTGGATAGTCGGTGAGGCCAAGTTCGACTCGTTGACTCGACATCACGTTGACGGAATTGTGAAGCAGAGCTTCTCCAAGCGCGGCACATCCGGGAGTAAGGTAAACAGGAGCCGAGGGCTGATCCCGCTGGGCCAGAGGGAGAGTGCCGATGTGATCGAGATGGGAGTGCGAGATGACAATGGCATCCGCGCTATCGAATGGAATATTTTGAAAACGAGGAATGGCATCCGCCCCCTCCTCCTTCGGGTGCATCCCGGCATCGAGAATCACCGTCTCATTCCCCAGCGTCAGCGCATAGGAATTCGCCCCGATTTCCTGTCGAAGGGTCAGGGACTGAAAGGAAAAACAAGCCACAGGGGGAGTCAACACCGGTCCTGCAAATCAGCAAGCGGGATTTACAGCCGGCTTCCACAGATCAACTAAAATGGACCAATCGCCTTCACCACTTCCCCAGCCAACTTGCTTGAGCCCCCAAGCGTGTAGTGCACATCGGCCTTTCTCTGAATGATCGCTTCATGTTCTTTGGCAAAGGAATAGAGATCATGAATCTCAATCCCTTCATCCTTCATGATGCGGGCGGCAAGCTCGTTGTATTTCACGGAATCCCCCACGACCCGACCTTTCGCGCCCCTCGGTATGGGAGTGGTGTTTCGCCAGATGAGCCTGGCTCCAGTTTTTTTGAGACGCTTGACGAGCTCGCGCAGATTCTTTTCGTATCCTTTCGCAGGAATCTGCTGGTGGCTGTGGGGAGCATTGATCGCGACCAGCTTTTCGCCGTCGAGACCGATGTATTTTAAGTCGTGAAGCCCCCAGTTGAAATGAATGACGTCCCACTTCTTCCCCTTCCCACCCGTTTCGAGCCAGCGCTCAAGCTCCCGAAGCCCCTTGCCCGTGTGCCCACAATTGGTCGGAGGTCGATGCACATTGGCCTTTCCCTCAAGCAAGGTTCGCACCGGAACAGTGTAGCCGATCGAAATGGAGTCTCCGATCAGGAGCAAGCGCGGAAGTCCTTCGACATCGGTCACCGGAGCCATTGCGGGATTGGCTCGACGCTTTTGGGCTGAGGCACAAGAAAGAAGAACGGCAAAGATGAGGAGGACTTTGATCATGTGAGGGGGAATACGAAATGAAGGTCGTCATTTTTTCGGTGAACCGTAGCTACGGCATCTTGCCGTAGCTACGGAACAGACGGGCGCGGGACGCACCCGGGACGGTCTGCGGCGGGACGCCGCAGCCACGATCACGCAATCAAATCCCAGATCGGCTCGGCGCCTTCCACACCCACCAGTGATTCATCGAGACCGGCGTGGTGGTAGGTGAGTTCGTTTGGCTCGAGGCCCATCTGGTGGAGAATGGTGGCGTGGAGTTCTTTGACTTCGAAGGGCTTCTCAACCGCAGCGGAACCGAGTTCGTCGGTCTGGCCGACGCTGATGCCGCCTTTGATGCCTCCCCCGGCCATCCACATCGTAAAGCCAGCCGAGTTGTGGTCGCGGCCGGTGCCCTTGGCGTATTCGGCAGTGGGCTGACGACCGAATTCGCCGCCCCAAACGACGAGAGTTTCGTCGAGCATGCCGGAACGCTTGAGGTCTTTGAGAAGCCCGGCAATCGGTTTATCGGTCGCGCCCGCGTGGAGGTTGTGATTGTGCTCGAGGTCGCCGTGGGCGTCCCAATTGTGATCATTGTGCGAGCCACCTGAGTAAAGTTGGATGAAGCGGACACCGCGCTCGACGAGTCGACGGGCAAGCAGACATTTGGTGCCGAACTCGCGGGTGCGGTCCTCATTCACGCCATAGAGGTTTTTCGTTTCCTCGGATTCCTTGGCGAGTTCGATCGCTTCCGGTGCGGTCGACTGCATCTTGTAGGCGAGCTCGTAGCTTTCGATGCGCGCGGCGAGATCAGAGTTGTGATAACGCGTGGCACGATGCTGCTCATTGAGTTCGTTGAGCGATTGGATCAGGCGATACTGCTGATCGCTCGGCATGTCGCGGGCGTTCTTGAGATCGAGAATGGGATCGCCCTTGGAGCGGAAAACCGTGCCCTGATAATTCGCCGGCATGAACCCGGCGGACCAGTTCTTGGCTCCGGAAATGGGACCACCGGTCTTATCGAGCATCACGACGTAGCCAGGGAGATTTTCGTTCACCGAGCCGAGACCATAGTTGACCCAGCTTCCGAGCGAAGGTTTCCCGGAAATGAGGGAACCGGAGTTCATCATGAGCATGGCAGAGCCATGGATGGGTGACTCTGCTTTCATCGAGTGGATGAAGGCGATGTCATCGACACACTCGGCAACATTTGGGAAGAGCGAGGAGACCCACTTTCCCGACTCACCGTATTGTTTGAACTTCCACTTTGGTTCCACGATGCGGCCGCCATCTTTTTTCCCACCACGGCCGAAGGTTTTCACGGCGACCGTTTTGCCATCCATGCCATACATGTTTGGCTTGTAGTCGAAGGTGTCGATATGGGACGGCCCGCCATACATGAAGAGGAAGATCACACTCTTGGCCTTGGGCGCGAAGTGACTCTCCTGCACGTTCTTGGCCATCAGTCCGGAAAGCGCGAGCGCGGGAAAACCAGCTCCTACGGTTTGGAGGAACTCTCGTCGGTCAGTGTTGTGGCAGAAGGACATGAGATTGGATGGTTGTAGCGTCGCTCTATGAGCGTCACAAATTTGGAATCGATGGGGAATTTGCGACGGTCATAGACCGACGCTACAGGGGTTAATCGAGATACAGAGTTTCGTTAAGATTCAGAATCAACAAGCAGAGACGCTGCCGAAGGTCTTTTTCAGAAAGTTGGTGGGTGGATTTAAGATCGGCAGCGAGAGTGAGGAGGTTTTGGATTTCCTCTTCGGATAGGGCGCGACAGGTCGCGATGCGGAAGGCTTCCTGAAGTTGTGCTTTCAGCTCTGCGTTTGGCAGTCGGTTGGAAAACTCTTCCGCGAGATCATTCATAAACTCACTGTTGAGCATCGTGAGCGCCTGCGTCGGGACAGTAGTGGCGTAGCGGCTGGGGCAGGAAAGGTCGCGCTCCGGGGAATCAAAGGCCGCGAGAAGCGGGAGCTTGATCGAGCGTTTCACATGAATGTAAACCGCGCGCCGATTCGCGGCTTTTCCTCGCGTAGGACGCCAAACTGCGTTGGGTCGGGATGAGGTCGCGAGCACCGCATCCGGCATCTTCGGGCGCACGGGCGGGCCGCCGAGTTGGTTCTCGAGCTTCCGCGCGACGATAAGGTAGCTGTCCCAAATCTCCTCAGCGGTGAGGCGTCGGGGAGCATGCTGCCAATGAAGTGAATTGGTGGGATCGATTCGGAAGGCTTCCTGCTGATGCGCACTCGACATGCGGTAGGTCGAACTGGTGAGCATGAGCTTCATGAGATGCTTCACATTCCAATCCGAACGCATGAATTCAAGCGCGAGCCAATCGAGCAGTTTTTGATTGGTCACCCCGGTTCCAAGGGAGCCGAAGTCGTTCGAGCTCTCGACCAATCCTTTCCCAAAAAGATACTGCCAAAGCCGGTTTGCCATCACGCGAGCCGTGAGTGGATTGTCCTTGGAAGTCACCCACCGCGCGTAGGCGAGGCGACGAGGATTCTCGGCGGCAGGAGCCTCACCGCCCATCACCGCGGGGAAACCCAGCCTGACGGGATCGCCTTGAGCATGAACGCTGCCTCGGATATGAATGTGTGGCGGGGGTGGATCATGGCGCTCGCGAATACTCATGTAGCGGATCCCGTTGAGCGGGCGGTCGAGCTCGCGTTTCTCCGCAACGAGGCGGCTCATTTCATTCGCGAATGGCTCTCCAAAAAGATCGACGAGGAGATTCGGATAAATGCTCGCGAAATGGCTCACGTCCATATCGTGAACGGGGTCCCGGGTGACTTTGGAAAGGAGGTGGCGGCGGTTCTGGTCAGGAGCACGCGCAATGATCCCCATGACATTCCGACCGGTGGTGAGTTGCTCGAGGCCCTTACGATCCAGCGGAATAAGACGCTCGCCATGCACCACTTCGGGAACTCCCTCGTGAACGAGTGTTCCGTTGATGAACATCTTGAGTTCAGCGGCTTCGGTTTTGAGATAGATGAGAAAACGCTCCGGGATTTCCTGCAGGCCAAATTCACGCCGAATGGCAATCGGTTTGTCATGCTTCAAGCCGGTGAAGTCTTTAAACTTGCTGGCGTCAAAGGAAGGAAGCGACCACGCGGGATTGACCGGAACCCGGTTGTTGGTCTTCCAGCCATTCTCGAAGAGCTCGCGCGGTTTGGGTGATCGTTTCAGAAAAGGGGTCAGCTTTTCGCGAGAGACCGTTTTCCAAAGAGCCTCGATCTCCAGGTTTTTGGCATGTTGCTGAGCGCGATGCTTTTTCTCTACCTCGGGATCGATCCAAGTGTGAGTCGGTTGTTTGAAGTGGTAGGGCTCGATGCCATCGAAAAAGGCCATCATCGAAAAGTAATCGGCCTGCGTGATGGGATCGCCCTTGTGATCATGACACTTCGTGCAGTTCATGGTGGTCCCCAGAAAAGCCTCGCCGGCGACATCGACGATGTCGCTGACCTGATCCGCGTGAGCCTGTGGTTTATCAGCGGGTTCATCATCCCGCTGCATGAGGGCCAGGAAGCCAGTGGCCACTGAGGAGTCGAGCGACTTGTCGGGAACTTGATCGCCCGCGAGTTGCTCGAGCAGGAAACGGTCGTAGCGCTTGTTCTCGTTGAAGCTCTTGATGACGTAGTCGCGATAACGCCACATCTCTTCCTTCTCACTGTCGCGTTCAAAGCCATTGGTCTCGGCGTAGCGGACGAGGTCGAGCCAATGCGTGGCCATCTTTTCGCCAAACCGCGGCGAGGCCAGAAGCTGGTCGACGAGCTTGTCCCAGCTTTGCTCTTTTTCCAAATCAGCCCGAGTAGGTGGAAGACCAGTGACATCGTAAAAAACGCGTCGGATGAGCTGATGAGGATCGGCTCTGGGATTAGGCGTAATTTTTTTCTCCTGAAGCCCTTTAAGGATGAACGCATCAATGGGATTGGCCACAAAGGAGTCCTCAATCTCCGGGACAGGCTCTTCAACCGGCTTCTGATAGGCCCAGTAAGAATCTTCACCTGCTGCGAGCACGGCAGTGGCGAGAAAGGGAACAAAACAGCGCAGATTCATATCGGCGAAGAGCTAACTTAATTCTTACGAACTTGAGCGGAGGAATCTTCCACCATTCGGGAGGAAAATTCCCGCATAAAATCGCCCCTCTTCTCCCTTCCACTCAACAAATCGGCAAAGTGATTGTTGCCCATGGGTGAGTTGGTAGAATGATGCTCATGATCGAATGGTTTGAGAAACTCTCTCCCTGGCACAACACCGGTCTCGCGATTGCAGCCGCCTACCTTTTACACCTGATCATTTCCCGCGTGGTCTTGCGCGGGATGAAGCGGGTCGCGGCTTCGACCGACAACGATGTCGATGATCGGCTCGTTCACTTTCTCCAGCGCTTTTACATTCTCGTGCTGTTGTTCGTGCTCTTCCTGGTGATCTTGCGGATTCATGGCATCGCGATCACTCCCCTGCTCGCAAGTGCGGGGATCGCGGGCATCGCGATCGGAATGGCGGCCAAGGAAACGCTTGCCGATATTTTGGCCGGGATTTTCCTGATTGCTGACCGTCCGGTTCGGGTCGGTGACCGGGTCAAAATCGACTCCATCGGAAAGCACTGGGGCAGCTGGGGTGACATCGTCGACATGGGGCTCCGACGCACCCGCATCAAGAACACCGATGGCGTGACGGTGAACTATCCCAACAGCTTGTTGGCGAATTCCGTGATCACTAATTTCTCTCACGAAGAAGGCCCGATCCGCGTGCGAGTCCGCTTTCAGGTGAACTACAATGTCGACCTCGATCACGCGTGTGAGGTGGCCCGGAAAGCGATTCAGGATTCGGAAAACATCCTCCCCGAGAGCGCGGAAGTGATCGTGCGTTCCCTCTGGGACGAAGGCGGCGGCCACATGCTCTCGGGAATTCTTCTCGAGGGACGTTACCGGATCAGCGATGTCCGCCACCGCAGTAAAATCCGCTCCGTCGTTCTCAAGAACATCACCAAAGCCTGCCAGGGGGAAAACATCGCGCTCGCCTCTCCGCGGGTGCGCGTAGAGGCGGTTTGAAGCGAGCCCTTAATGCTGGCTCGCATTGAAGATTCGGGCGATCTCTTCACTTGAGAGAGCCGCTTGGAAGATCGCGAGTTCGTCGACGCGTCCGTTCAAGTTGCGAATCGCAAAGGTGGGGTCGGTACGGAAGGGCTGGCCCCAGTTCCCGATTTCTCCATTTCCGATGCGGAGGGTTTTGACGAGGAATTCCTCGGCGATTTCTTCGGAGGAGACTTCTTGGCCATCGACGAAGTGGGAGACGGATTTTTTTGCAGGGTCGTAAACGGAGGCGAGGTGCATCCATTGACCGCTTCTTGAAATATCCCAAACGGGAGGCGAGAGGTAGACGTGGTGGAAGCGGCTTTTGGGAAAGCGCGGGTGCTGGGAGGTCTCATCGACCATCACCGAAAACATGAGCTTGCCGTCATCACGGATTTGCCAATGCGGCTCTCCGTTTTCATAACCATCGCCCATGAAGAGGGCGGAATATTGGTGGCTGAGGCTATCGATGCGGACCCAGGCCACGAAGGTGAAGGCGGAGAATTCGCCAGGGATGTTCACGCGGACGCGCGCGCCAGGGCGGCGGAACTCAAGGGCCGGTTTGAGGCCTGGCCAGCGTCCGTCAACTGGTTCTGCAAGGATGATAGATCCATTGGCATTGGAATCGGTAGGTGAGATGAGATTGGGCAGGAGGCCGGCGTTAATCTCCTCCTCAAAGGTGTAGTAACCGAGAAGGCGCGGATCTTGCGAAAGCGCAGCGCGGTGGGTTTTCCAATTCTGGAAGGAGGTGAGACGGCGCTGGGTGAGTGAGCCGAGATTATTTGCGTCAGGATAAGCAATCTGGCCAGAGGTGGAGACGGTGGAAGGACCGTCTTGTGCGAGATGGAGTGCGCCGCCTTTGGTGAGAAGTTTTTCATCTTCATCGCGGTGGGTCAGGGCGATCTCACCATCAAAGACTTCGATATGGCCCTCGCCATCACGGACTTGAAGGCCGAATTCGGTGCCGAGGTCGATGATCTCGGTGGAAGGCGAGTGGAGCTTGAAGCCGCGCGCAGCCGGAGGAACGTGCATGCGGACGGAGCCTTCGTGACAGGTCGCTTCCCAGGCGGAAAGGAGTGAAATTTCCGTTGGGCCTTCGATGGTCATGGTCGCTCCGGAAAAGAACTGGATGGAAGCGGTGCCGGATTCGAGATGGAGGGTTTCCGCGCTCAGGGCATCGCCTTCGCGAAAAGTTGTCCCCTCTGGCCATTCGGCGGAAATGAGGTGCTTGATCGCGGCGAAGCCTTCGGCCTTGCTTTCGATGGTCGTGGCTTCGGGCGGAGCTTCGGGAACCGTCCGCCAATTCATGAGGGCGAGGCCGAGAGCAAAGGCGACGCATGCGGCGAGGGCGGCGGGCCAGACTTTGAAGGGCGATTTTGTAGGAGCTGGTGCGAGCCAGGGATTCTCTTCGGCTTGCGATTCCGCGATTCGCGTCAGATTGTCATCGAGCGCAAGATAGGAGCGCATCGCTGCGCGAAACCCTGCGTCCTCGAAAAGGCGGTTTTCCAAATCGGCAAAATCCTTCGGAGAGATGGTTTCATCGACGTAGGAATCGATCAATTGCTTTTCGAACGTAGTGAGATGGGTGAAGGAATTCATGGTCTCAAGAAGGGGTGAGGTTTCTCTCAATGCAGGACTGTAATTGGTGGCGGAGGCGTTTCAGGCGCATGTAAAAAGCGGCGGAAGTAGAGCCGGCGGATTCGGCAAGGTCCTTGGTCTTCACCCCGGGGGTGTATGCGAGGAGGAGAAACTGCTGCTGTTTTTCAGAGAGTTTTTGGAGACAATTCTCCAGAGCATCGTGTTCCTGACTACGAAGCTCGAGCTCCTCGGTCCCTTCCCGCCCCATGAGGTCAAGAATGTCATCACGGAAAACAAGCCGATCACGGGCGATCTTCCGGCGATAAGCGAGGGCCTCGAAACGCGAAATGACGCAAGCCCATTTCATAAATGGCGTTTCTCCATCGTATTGATCGAACTTCCGCCAAATCACGAGGGCCGTTTGCTGGAGGACGTCAGCGGTGTCGGTAGCGGTCGGGATCAGCGAGCGGATAAAGCGCCGGAGGTCCGGTTCATGACGCGTGTAAAGCGCCACAAATTCCTCGTAGCGGGCGTCGTCTTGGTCCTGTGATTCGTCGTTGATACCCTAAGACTGCCAGAATGAGGGAAAAACTCACTGAGTTTCTTGGGTTGTTGGGGAGACGAATCTGTTTGAGAAGCGAGTTCCCCAGAGCTTCAAGGATGGCGAATTTTTCAGCCGATTAGAATTGGAGCGAAGCAAATGGGGGATTATGGGGGGTTGATCGCAACTTGCTACGCAAGCACGATAACCCTACTTGTTCTCCCAAAAATGAGTGCCACTCGAAGAGTTATCATGGAAGTGCTAATTGCCAGTTTAGCGGCAGCTATCTCTTCAGTTTTACTCATCGTTGTTTAGTTTGGTGTGGCGGAGGTGTTTGGACCACAATTTGAGGGACGAAGTGTGACGCTTATTGTAGCACTGACAGCAGCGGCAGCCTTCCCTCTAATTTTTTCGCTTTGTTTTCTTTACGTTGCTCCATTGGCTGCCGGGCTCCATTTAGTGAGATTTTAGAACATAATTCGGCACATCAGAGGTAGCTACTTATCCGCTTTGCTGGGATTCCTGCTGGGAGTCATCTACTGGATAATTTTAGATGCTTTTTTGCCTTGGTATCCCGCAAATCGCAACCAGATAGAAATACGAGTAGTTTCCTATGTATGTTCTGGTGTCGCGATCGCTGTCATATTCTTCAGAGCCCACCGAAATAAGACGAACAGAGAACAAGGCAGAGCTGGCAATCCGCTACACGCTCAGTAGTTTAGCTTTATGATTTCAGAACCTTTAACCCCTTCGTCGAGTTGGCGCCGCCGGTAGCGGATGCCAGTCCTTAGACGTTGGCGAAACACTCTTAGCGACTTATCGCCGCCCGAATTTCCGCAGCACAACCTACGGCGAGGTGGATTCGAGGAGGCGGAAGTCGTCGACGATGACGGGGTGGGATTTGGGAGAGTTGGTGAGCCAGATGGTGGCGGTTTTGGCCTTGGGGCCGGTGGTGAATTCGAGGCTTTTTTGGGTGAAGGTGGGTTTGAAGAATTTGAGGGTGAGGCGTTCGAGGTCTTGGGAGACAACGTTGAGGTGGGCGTCGGTCCAGGCGTCTTTCATGTTGGTGGCAGGAAGCTTAGCCCAGGCGGAAAGGACGTAAGTGGTGTTGGGTTTGACGGTGACGGTTTGCTGGATTTTTCCGGCGCGGTTGAGGAGGGCGGCGGATTTTCCGGAGTAGGAATCGGAGGTGATTTCTCCATCGCCCGCCCAGGTTTTGAGGCCTTCTTCGAAGCTAGAATTTCCGAAGAGATTGGGAATGGGCTCTTTGTTTGTTTGAGGAACGGTGCGCTGCCAGACGCGGCAGTAGTCGACGACGAATTTTGACTGCTCGGTGAAGTGAGAAGCCTTGAGGTCTTCGGGTGCGATTTCCCAGTCGAAGGTTTCCGAATCGATCCAGATTTTTTGTTCATTGTCGGCGATCCAGCGGTCGCCGAGTTCCTTGCGGGTGGCGAAGTTAACGAGGCGGCCGTCGACATAAATGCGGATGTCGTAGTCGGTCCACTCAAGTCCGTAGGTGTGGAAGTCATCGGCGACCTTGAAGGCGAGGCGATGGTCGTTTTCCCAGATGCGCTGGCTGAAGGTGGGTGAGCCTTTGCGCCAATCGTGGAAGGACGTGTGGTAGCGGAAGGCGGAGTTTGGGTTTTTGGGGTTATGACTGAAGTGCTCGAAGACATCGATCTCGCCCCCTTTTCCGGTGGTCCAAAAGGAGGAGGAAATGGGACCGGAAGCGGCTCGGCAACGCATCTCAAGGTAGCCGTGCTTGAACTTCGCTTGTGACACGATGGCGGCGGTGGTGACGGGGGCGGGCTTGCCGTAGGCGATGCCGTTGAACTTGGAATCGGAAAACAGGAAATCGGGGTCCCAGCGTGAGGCGATAGTCAAGTGGCCATCGGCGACGGTGACGTTGGCGGGGTTGTATTGTGAAGGTGCGCGGCCTTTCCACTCGCCGCGGTAGTTTCCGTTGAGGCCGAGGTTGTGCCATTTTTTGAGATCGAGAGTGGTGCCATTGAATTCATCGGAAACGGATTCGATGAGCTTCCATTTTCCTTCGTTGTTTGGGTCGAAGGTGGGGAGTGAATCAGCGAGGGCGTTTTGCAAGACCGCGAGAGAGGCTAGGCGGAGAGGCCATGGGATAGGGATCATTGACCTAAAGGTTTATTCTTCCACGGCGAGGCGGACAAAGAGCTTTGTTTGATTGAAAGGAAGGGTATGGCTGATTGAGGTTCCGGGGGTGATGGTGACGTCGTTGAGGAGGACGGGGTCCCAAGCATCGAGGTCGGCGGAGGTTTCGAGGTAGAAGTCGGTGCCGTAATTGCCAAGGTAGCTGCTACTCATGGGCCAGGTGATGGAGCCGGTGGAGTCGATGACGGGAAGGAAGGTGACGCTGCTTCCGGTTTCGCCAATGAAGTATTCGATGCCGTTGGGGACACGGTCGGAATCGTGATCGCCATCGAAGGGAGCGCCGGGGGCGTAGAGATCGGACCAGGAGGTGTAACCGCTCGGGCCGTTGCTGATGGTGAGGGTTCCGCTTCCGGTGATGAGGGCTGTTTCATTTTCAGCTCCGCTGCCAATAGTTCCATAGACACCGACGGGCTTCTGGGTGCCGTCGATGAAGAGCTGGCCGATAATATCGGTCCCGACGAAGGTAAGATCGAGGACGGCACCAGTGGCGAGGCGGTAGGTGGCGGATTCGTCAGCGGTGTTGATCTGGGCGATTTTAAGATTTCCGCCGAGGACTTCGGTGTCGCCGGAGTAGGTGCGGGGGCCGTTGATCTCGGCATTGGAGCTGCCGGATTTTCGGATGCCGCGGGCGGCTTCGAATTGGGAGACCTTGCCATCGAGCTGCAGGGCGGCGGTGCCATCGCCGGTGATCAGGAGGTCATGGTAGAGGATGACATCGAGATCGAGATCGTAGGTGAAATCTCCGGTGGCGTTGAGCTCGATGGTGGAGGGATCGCCCGCAAGATTGTTGGTGAAGATGAGGGGGAGGCCGGTGAGGTTGGCGGTCTTTGAGGTGGTGTCATTTCCGCTGAGGATGATTTTGTTGAGCATGAACTCGAGACCGGTTTTGCGACGGAGGTCGTTGTTGGCGGTGTAGTCGGCTGCGTTTGCGGGGAACTCGAGGATGGCTCCGCTGAAGCCATCCGAGCGGAAGAGGTTTTCGGGGTTCGTGGTGCCGCCTTCATACCAATTTTCGGGTTGGGTCGAGGGGCCGGTGCTATCGGGAACTCCGGCTGACCAATCGTTGTGGAGGCCGGGTCGGAAGGTGAAGTGGTCGACGATGTTGAGCGGCTCGCTATCAAGGGTTCGGTTGAGGATGGGGTAGCGCGGTTTGTCCCATTGCGTTTCCTGGTGGGTGACTGCGCGGGTCATGGATTCGACGCGTGCCGCATTGGCGGCGACGCCGGAGACGTCGTTGGCTTCGCTGGCATCGGTAGTGAGGTTGTGGAGTTTGTAGAAGGGGGGAGAGGCATTGGTGTTGCGGGTATTGACGAGTTTCCAGTTGTCCTGGATGACGGCGAAGGTGCCGCGCCAGCGGTGGACGAGGGTTTCGTGTGGGAGGGCGGTGTTGGTGCCGTTGAGGTGGGGGATGAGGTTGACGCCATCGACTCTTTCCGAGGGGTCAATGGTGCCTCCGGCGAGGGCGACAGAGGTGGGAAGGAGGTCAATGCCGTGGACGGGTTTGTCGTAAACGGTGCCTTGCTTGGAGGGGTCGATTCCGGCGCCGGCCATGATCATGGGAACGCGGATGCCCCCATCGTGAGCGGAGCCTTTGAAGCCGTTGAGGATGCCGTTGGAGGTGCCGTTGACTCCGTTTTCCATGCCGGCGACTCCGCCGTTGTCATTGAGAAAGACGACGAGAGTGTTGTCGGTGATGGAGTCGGAGTGATCGCCGTCCTGATTGGGATCATCGAGGCGGTCCATGAGGTCACCGATTTCCTTGTCCATGGTGATCATCATGGAAGCGACCTGACGACGATTGTTCGGGGTGAGCCCGGAGATGCGGGGGTCGTTGTAATCGGGGGAATTGTTGGTCCACGGCTTGTGCGGTGCCGGGTGGGCGACGTAGAGGAAGAAAGGTTCGGGGTCGGCGTGATGCTCGGTGACGAAGTCCTCGGCATAGTCCCCAATCATGCTGGTGATGTATTGCGGCGGTGGGTTGGGGTCGTTGCGCTTGTCGTAGTAGTCGGTGTATTCCTTGATGACATCGGTCTTGGTACCATCGGGATGAATCAGGGCCTCGCGGAAGTAGCGGAGCTGGTTGGGGTGATCGAGGTTGGCGGATTGGTTGTTGTAGTGCCCGGCCATGAATTCACGGGAGCCGTGCCAGAATCCGAAGAACTGATCGATGCCCTGGTTCTCGGGGCGATTGCCGAGTCGGGTAGGAGTGTTTTCGATAGAGCCGAGGTGCCATTTTCCGAGGGCACCGGTGGTGTAACCCAGGTTGCGCATGCGGTCCCAAACGGTGTCGGTTTCGACCGGGATGCCTTCGAAGAGTTGGTCGTCGCGGAAGTTGTTGTTGCCGACGTTTTCGTTTCCAATGCGTGCTTGATAAGCACCGGTCACGATGGCGGCACGGGTGGGCTGGCAGTTGGCGGCGACATAGGCGCGGGAGAAAGTGATGCCGCGTGCGGCGAGGGCATCGAGGTGCGGCGTGGGGACCTGGGAAGTAGAGCCGCTGATACTGTCCATGAAGCCGAAGTCGGCGTAGCCGGCATCATCGGAAATGATCACGATGATGTTTGGGCGGAGCGCTCCAGGAGTTCCGGACGAGGCATTCACATTCACGGAAAGAGTAGCGTTTCCGCTGAGGCCTTCACTATCGGATGCAGTGGCAGTGATGGTGTGAGGGCCGACGGCGAGATTGGAAACGGAGATGCTGCCGCCGGTGCCGAGGACGCCGCTTTGATTAGAAGTCCAGACGATGGACGAGGAGACATCGCCATCTTCCGTATCGCTTCCGGTCGCGGTGAAAACTGTGGGCGTCCCCGTGGTCACCGTGCTGGCATTTGCGGGAGCAGTGATGGTGACGGTGGGCGGGAAGTTATTGGGAGTGGAGACATCGAGCGAGATGGTATCGCTTCCGCTGGCTGAGCCAGAATCGGTGGCACTGGCAGTGATGGTGTGGACGCCGTTGGAGAGTGAAGAGGTGGTGATGCTGGCACCGAAGCCGAGGATGCCATCGATGTTTGAAGACCAGGTGATCGAGCTAGAGAGATCGCCGTCTTCGGAATCGGTCACGGTTCCTGTAAGGGTTACACTTGCCTCTGGCAGGACGTTGCTGTCATCGGCTGGCGTGGTGATGGTGACAACGGGGTCGGTGTTGGGAGTGCCGGTGATGATCAGGGAATCATCGACCGAAATGGAATCGATGGAGAATGAAGAACTCGGAAAAACGGAGGCGTTGCCGAAGTTGGCGAAGCCAAAGCCGCGGAGGTTGCTGCCCGCTGCGGGGAAGTTGGCCCCGAGAGTGAGGTTTCCGGAAGTGGAGGTTCCCGTGGTGGAATAAACGCCGCTGCGAGCCGCGAGGGTTCCGGTCCAGCCGTTGCCATTGTCGAAGGACTGTGTCGCAGAGGTGTTGTTGATGAAGAGTTCGTAGGTTCCATTTCCAGCAACAAGAGTCTGGGCATAGTGGGAATTGTTGGCGGCATTGGTGCCAACGAAGCCGATCCAGATGGAAGAGGCGCCGGAGAAGTTGGCAATCTCGGCCTTTAGGTAGCCAGTCTGCCCGGTGAGGAGATCGTTGTAATTGAGGAAACGTCGGGTGATACCAGCGGTGTGATTGTAATCGAGTTGATCGTTCGAGTCATCGAGCGTCACTGGAGCATTTGCGATTTGATTCCACTCGGTTGGGATGGAAGTACCAGTAAACTGGTCCTGATAGACATTGGCGGAATAGGTGAATCCCAGAGTCAGACTGAGCATAAAAAAGATCGGGAGTTTCATTAGTTTAATTTTGAAAATACTACATGATGAGCCGAAAAATAACCCTCTCAATCGGGAGCATAAGAAAGCCGACCCAGTTCAAGATCTGGGCCGGCTTTTCACACAGGAAACCTGGAACTAGGAACGACGGCGGCGTGCGAGACCGAGAAGACCAAGTGCGGCCAGTCCAAGGCTACTTGGCTCGGGGACAACAGTCGTTGCAAAATAAGCGGTGTCGCGCACCTCAAGGTTGTCCATCAGAAAGGCATTGTCCGGACGACGATTCCATAAGCCAAATGAAAATGCGGCGTTCGCGCTATTAGTCGCTTTGGTTCCTACCATCACGCCATCGGCCCACAGCTCTACTGTGTTATTGGCGATTGTCGTAAGGCCATCATCGTAGGTCACAGCCGCACCAGAGTTATTGAAGACGTAATCATAATGAACAATGGTATTATTAGGAATGGTAGCACTCACGTCCATGAAGGTGCTACCCCCACCCGTAGGGCGAAACGCAATCCGAAGACCGGCATCTGCGGACGTGCTCGTACCCAAATCAACAAGATCGAAGGACAAGCTCATGACACTGCGTGGATTTGCGGCGTCTTCCCAGTTAGCAAAATTGAAGTTTCCGTCCGGCGCGGTGAGTTCGAAGTGATTGGTGGTGAACAACCCTCCTCCGGCGACGACACCGTAGTCAGCTGCCGCGGCGGTCCAGTTGGTTGCAGAATCCGCAAGCGTCGATGCCCCGGCGGTGAGGCCGTCGGCATTTTCCGAGTAGACCACAACCCCTGATGCCAGAGAGGTAATCACTGTGGGGAGCACCACTGCGGTGCCTGTTTTGAAGTATTGTTTAATATTCATATTGATTAAATGATCAATGCATTGAAAGAGACCCGAGAAGACCTCCTGTTAAAGACTGCCACTCCCCTTAAAAACCTAACAGTATTTTTACTTTTTTTGGTGAAACTCCAAAAGCCGGCCAGCTTCCTTGATCAAAAAGTCGAGATTCATGAAGGGATCGGCGGAAATATCATTCCAAAGCACGCGGCCCGTTCCATCGAGAACGAAGGTGCCGTGGAGCGGTTCGTTTTCGAAATCATCATGCGCGGTGTAGGCTTTGAAGATGTCCTTCCGGTCATTGGAAACGATGGGAAACGGAATGGTTCCCTTGGAGTAGTTATCTTGTGATTTTTTGAGGTCGCTGACGGGATCGGTCGAGATCGCGAGCACTGGAAGACCGGTTTTTTCGAAATCGGCATATCGATCCGCAACCGCGGTGAGTTGCTCGGTGCAGTGGAGGCAGCCGGCGCCAAGGTAGAAAATAAGAATCAGTGGCTTTCCCCGATAATCCGAAAGAGCGATCTCCTTCCCATGTTGATCCGGCAAAGAGAATCCGGGCGACATCGGTGGGGTCCAGTGCAGCTCCCCAAGTGAGGAAAGAGCAGGTCGTGGAAGGACGTCGTCAGCGTCTTGATGAGCGAGACGCCAGTCGGCCGGGTAGCCGAATTTTTGAGCAAGCGGGGCCAAACGGGCGAAGGGGCGGGCCCTGAGGTTCACTTTCGAAGAAAAGGGTCTCAGTTTTTCAAATGCGGCCCGGGCTTCATCCTCTCTTCCAGACTGAGCAAGGAGAACGATCGCATTCGCTAGCGGCGCAACTTCCTGCTTGTCAGATTTTGCAGCGTTCTGCGCCATCTCAAGGAATTCGTCGCTTTTCTGACCAAGCTTGAGAGCGCGCCGGGCTTCCCAGGGGTCATTCGCTTTGGGCGAAAGTTCGGCAGCTTTCTTGAGGTCACCCTGAAGCTCGACCTCGAAGCTGGAAATGCTTTTAAGAAGCCGGGCAAGTTTCTTCAAATCGCTCTCGAACTTATTGCCCGCTTTCTGAACCGCTTCTTCCACGGGATCCTTCTTTCCTTCTTGAATCTTGCGATCCTTCCCGTGCTTCTTAATCCCCTCTTTGCGCGCTTTCTTCTCGGCCTCCGCCTTCTCCTTCGCTTTGCCATCGCGAAGCTCGGTGAGAGGGGCGGTCAGCGACTGGAGTTTCTTGAAATCCTTCGTGGCGTAAGAAGCTCGAGCAAGGAGTTCGAAGGTCTCGATGTTTAGCCCGAGATTGTTGGTGGAGGTCGTGATGAGTTGGCTTTTTTCGAAAGCAAGGGCCTCTTCCCACAGCTCAAGAGCTTTCAGAAGACGCACCATCGTTTGATGACCATATCGACTGGAAGTGCCTCCTTTGTCGGGATTGTTGAGCTTGGGATGACGTGGATTGGCGAGAAGAGCCCGGGCCACGGCGACCGCGTTTTCCGTGTCGCCCAGATGTCCGAGGTTCCGCGCGAGCCAGGAGTTGTTGTGGCCGTAGTTGTGAATCTCATCCGGAAGGATGAAAGTGTTCATCATGTGGAAGTGGTCAAGACGTGCCGAGGCTTCCTGATGCCAGACCGCATCGTGACGGCGTCCCACCTTATCGTAGATATGCCCCGGCATATGCCACATGTGTGCGATAGTGGAAGCGGTCGAACCCAAACGGGCCGCAGAGTCGATAGCCTTGGAAGCTTTTTTGTAATCCCAGAGGTGAATGCGATAATGGTGCGCAGGATGCATTGGGGATTTCGCGAAGATTTGGTCGAGCATGGCATCGAGTGACACGAAGCCTCCATTCTTTTGGCCACGACGATTGAACTGCCACTGGTGGCAGACGAAAAAAGCCTTTGCTTCGAGGTCATCAGGGAAGTCGATAATCAGGTTCTCGAGATCGGTGATGAGGCGTTCTTTCCGTTTGTTTTTATCTTTTGGCTCTTCGCTGAAGAACTTCGCGTAGGCATCAAAGTAGCGGTGCTCGCGCTCGGTAGCCTTTGATTGTTCGCGCAGCTTCTGACCTTTCTCAATAAACTCGCGGGCGCGTTTTTCGTTTTCCCAATTCGCCATCGCGAGCCCCCAGTAGGCCATCAGGCAGTCGGGATCGTGGGCGAGAAGATTTCGAAAAGAACGCTCGGCTTCGTAATACCAGAACCCGTGCAGCTGACCAACACCCTGATCAAAGTAGGCCTGCCCCTTTTCCCAATTGGTCGTGATCGGAAAATGCACCTCACCGGTATCCTTCAAAAGCGGGCCAGCTTGTCGTGGTCCTTCATTAAAAGCATGTCCTTGGTGGGAATGACCTTCCTTCAGCTTCTCTTCAGCGTCCTCGGCAAGTCCTGGAGAAGTGATCACAAAGGCAAAGATGACAAGGGCAGCACGCATGGATGATTGTGATTACGAAACGAATATGGTGGTATTTCCAGATGAAGCACCTTTTTGCGCTCTTTTTCTATCTTCCCTCACTTTGTTTCGCCGCTGCGAAGCCCAATATCGTGCTCATCTTTTGTGACGATCTCGGCTATGGCGATCTCACCAGTTATGGCGCCAAGGGCTGGACTACTCCTCATATTGACTCGATTGCGAAAGACGGCGTGAAGTTCACTGATTTTTACTCTGCTCAAGCAGTCTGCTCGGCTTCGCGGTGTTCCCTGCTCACCGGGTGCTATGCCAATCGCCTCGGAATTCATGGGGCTCTTTTTCCCGGAAGCCAAAATGGGCTTCATCCTGAAGAGACGACGCTTGCCGAGATTTGTAAATCGCAGAACTACGCCACCGCCGCCTTCGGGAAGTGGCATCTCGGATACCAAGAGCCGTTCCTTCCGACCAACCAGGGATTCGACGAATATCATGGATATCCATACTCCAATGACATGTGGCCGAGCGGCCCGGTGAGATTCATGCCGAAGTATCCCAAGCTCCCCGTGTATGAGGGCCCGGAAATCATCAGGCGAGAGATCGACCAAACCAACATGACCACCACTCTCACCGAACGTTCCGTCGCGTTCATCGAGAAGAATCACGACAAGCCCTTTTTCCTCTACCTCGCCCATCCCCAGCCTCACGTCCCTCTCTTTGTAGCCGACGCGCGAAAAGGGAAATCCGAACAGGGCCTCTACGGTGATGTCATTCAAGAGATCGACTGGTCCACCGGGCAAATCCTTGCGGCTTTACAAAAGCACAAGCTCGAAGACAACACCCTCGTCATCTTTACCAGCGACAACGGTCCGTGGATGGTCTACGGAAATCATGCCGGAGGCACCGCTGGGCTGAGAGGACAAAAAGGCAGTAGTTTTGAAGGAGGAGTGCGCGTCCCCTGTGTCATGAAATGGCCCGGCACACTTAAGCCTGGTTCTGTGGTAAGAACGCCGGTGATGACTATCGACCTCCTTCCCACCATTGCCAAACTCATCGGCGCAAAACTCCCCGAGAAAAAAATCGATGGCAAAGACGCCTGGCCTGTGATTTCCGGAGCGCAGGAAAAACCCGTGCAAAAAGCCTACTACTTTTTCTACGGGCGAGGAAACCTCGAAGCAATGCGCATGGGCAAATGGAAGCTCCATTTCCCCCGTAAATGGCGGGATGGAAAAAAGGAACCCGGAAAAGATGGTATGCCAGGCAAGTATCACTGGCCCACGATCGGACTCGAACTCTTCGACCTCAGCAACGACCGAAATGAAACCCGCGACGTGAGTGCGAATTACCCGGAGGTCATGGCTCAGATGCAAAACCTCGCTAGCGCCAAACGAATCGAACTCGGAGATGGTTTCCAGAAAATCAACGGAAAAGAAAACCGGGAGCCCGGGCGCGCACCCGTCGCCGACTGGGCGAAAGGGAACAAAAAGGTCAAGTGAGGCCTCTCTCTTTGTCCCTTGAAAACTCCTCGATTTAATGATAGTTCTTCTTATCTGTGGATAATTTGAGATTATGTCTTATCTCCTTTTTGCTTCCTTGTCTGGGGCTTTCCGATGAGGCGCCCTCGCATACCAGCGAGGCTCTTCCACAGTATCAGATCGAGCGCGAAAAGGCGGTCGGTGAAAAGTTTGAAAAGCTTCGCACAATCAAGGGAAAAGTTTATGAGAATGCCACCCTTCGAGAAGTAAACGATCAAGGAATGCGCATTATCCATTCCGGAGGCGTAGCTCGTATTCCACTTGCCGAACTCACCTACAAGCTTCGCAAGCGCTTTGGCTACGACCCGAAAAGAACCGCTGCAGAAGCCGCGAAAGAACAAGCGCAGAGGCAGGCCCACAGGGAAAAAACTGAAAAAATCGCCCAAAAAAATCGTGAGGTTCGAAAAGAGAAGGATCGCGAGCATACCAAAAAAATGCTCTCAAAAAAGAAGCAGACCAAAATCGCGGAACTCGAAAAACGCATTCAAAGTATGACGACCGGAATCGAGAAAGCCCGGGTCGAAATCCAGTCTCTCAAAGTCAAAGCGGCCGACTATCGCGCTCGTGGACGTAGATGGGTCGATGTCACCGGAAGCAATGGAAGAACTTATCAGGTGGAAAGGGTCACCAAGACGCTTCTCAATCGGGCGATCACCACCGACAAACGCATTGCCAAAATTGAGCTTCAAATCGTGGAAGCGAACGCAAAAATTCGCGAGCTCACCCAGCAGAAGATTCAGGTCGAGAAGTATCAGGGTGACTGAATCGTCTCGTTCATCTCATTTCCAACCACCTTTCCCCCAAAAAGCTTATTCGGCAACGCTCCGCAAGCGTGCAAAGCCCGGACTTTTCCCGGGTGCGGAGTTTTATCTCCATCGTCTAAATGCCACGAAGCTCACGCGAGGCATCACCGATTTTTTGCTTCACCCCAAGGCGCTTGAGCATCCCGACGTAGAGGCTCGCAAGCTCGCTCCCCCCTTTGGCTTGGAGGTGACGTCCTGACTTAATCTGTCCATTTGCTCCACCCGCGAGGATGGTTGGAATGTCCTTCGTCGCATGAGCGTTGCCATCGCGAATTCCCGATCCGAAGAGGACCATGGAATTGTCCAGCAAAGTCGCATTCCCTTCGGGAATGGCTTTCATCCGCTTGAGCATGTACGCGTATTGCTCGGTATGCCAGGTGTTGATGCGCTGATATTGGTCAAGCTGACCGGGGTTGTTCTTGTGATGAGAAATCGAGTGGTGACTCCCACTGACACCATCGAGGAAGGAGAAATTCTTCCCGGAAACGGCATTGCCAAACATGAAGGTCGAGACGCGGGTGGAATCGGTCCAGAACGCGAGCACCATGAGGTCCATCATGAGACGAACGTGTTCGGTCGGATCGATTTTCACCCGACCTCCGAGGTCATCCTCTTTGCCTCCGGCTACTTTCTTGATGCTGCGATCCAGCGCTTTGATTTCAGTCAGAGCCGCAGGGGCGAGCTTCTGCCCGGCACCCACTTTCGACGCTTCATTGGAGATGCGGCGCTCGACTTCACGAACACTCTCAAGGTATTGCTCAAGCTTATGGGAGTCCTCTTTCCCAAGTGAACGCTGGAGGCTCTTGGCGTCTTCAAGAACGATATCGAGAACTGATTGATCGGTACTGGCAGAGCCCTTTCCGCCGGACTTACTTCCGCGGAAAAGGCGGTCGAAAGCAATGCGTGGGTTGATCTCGCAAGGAAGCGGGACATCCGGCTTCTTCCACGAAATATGGGATCCGTAAAGACGAGTGAGGTTCACATTCCGGTCCACCCCGGAAGTGACGGGCTCCGTTCCCAGCTCCATTGAAGGAAGGCGGGTCTCTCTCCCAATCGCCTCGGCAGCGATCTGGTCAATTGAAATTCCGTTCGAACTCACGTTTGATCCCTGCGTCCGTTCGATGGTGGTGCAAGTCAGCCACGAAGCAGTTTTGAAATAATGTCCATCGCCTCCATGGGAAGGTTTGTTGGTGAGTCCGCTGATTACGAGGAGCTGCTCGCGCAATTCCTCAAGCGGAGCTAAAATGGGAGACATTTTGTAGCTCGATCCACTTCCTTGGGGAGTCCACTTATCAGGTCGTACTCCATTCGGCATGAACAAGCAGGCCATGCGGACGGGGTCGCTGCTGGCAGCTCCAGAAACCTGGCCCAACGCCGTCATCGGCCGCATCGCTTCGAGAAAAGGGAGGGCCAGCGTAGCGCCGACTCCCTTGAGCGTTTCACGACGTGAAAGTTTCCAGCGTTTGGATTGAATGTTTGGCATGGGATAATTCGATGGTGGCTGCTTGTCGCTTAGAGCGTCGAGATCCTAGGGAATTTTTCCGAATTTCACCATGATCTTCTTTGGGAATCCTCTTTAACGATGGAAATCCTGAATTCTCAATCGCGGGCTTGGCTCTCTCATTTGGACGAAAAATGTGAATCATTCGAGGAAGGACCTCTGGAATAATCTGACCAGACCGAGCCGGTCGGAATTCGTCGTTGGACTCGTCTTCTTCATCTGCTTTTCTCGCTAAAAATGAAATCAAAACGCACGACCCTTCTTGCGGGCATTGCCGCTCACGATGCCTCTTTGTTTCACCGCATTCAATTCATTGTCGGAGATTCGGTGGTAATCATTGACTTCGCCGATGGCACCTCTCTGTTACTAGTTCGTGATATTGAGATGGAGCGGGCGCGTCAGGCAAAAATAGCGGATCGGGTGTGCTGTGCGGCAGACTTTGAGCCTGAAGGTGGACTTTCCGGTGACCGAGATACCGCATTGGCACAGGCGACCGCGGAGTGCTTAAGACAGGCTGGTGAGACTTCGATCACAGTGAATCGCACCTTGCCTTACCTTTACGCTCATTTCGTTCAAGCAGCAGGAATCGCGATTGAATACTCCGAGGATTTCGGCGTGATGGAGCGGCGTGTGAAAAGCACCAAGGAGATCGAACATCTCCGTCATGCTCAAAAGGTAACAGGAGAAGCGATGACCTATGCGTGTCGGCTGATCGCCCACGCGCTGCCCGACAAAGAAGGGCTTCTCCATCACGAAGGCGACCTTCTCACCTCGGAACGAGTCCGGACCATGATCACCGCCTTCTTGATGGAGCGAAATTTTTCAACCCCACACGATTCGATTGTAGTGACTACTCCCCATGTTGCCGACTGCCACCATTATGGAACAGGCCCCCTAAAGCTCGATCTTCCGGTCATTGTCGATATCTTCCCGAGGGATAATACGACCCGCTATCATGGGGACATGACCCGAACGGTGGTCTGTGGCACCCCTTCCGATAAGTTTCAAAAAATGCACGCTGCGGTATGTGCCGCCAAAGCGGCAGGGTGCGCTGCGCTCAAGGCCGGCACTACTGGCGAGGCCGTGCATCGCTCGACCATTGCGGTGCTTGAAAACCATGGCTTCAAGATTGTGCGTGGTGATGCCGCTCATGACCCTTCAGTGCCCACCATGCCACATGGCACCGGGCACGGGATCGGACTGGATGTTCACGAACCCATCTTGCTCGATCACGGAGGTGGCGATATTTTTACAAACGAGCTCTTCACCGTGGAACCTGGATTGTATTCCTCTGTCCTCGGCGGCGCGCGTGTTGAGGACCTGGTTCTCGTTACTGATTCAGGGCATGAAGTGCTCTCGTCGGTCAATGAGGGCTGGGATTGGAGCGAGTGATTCTTTGATTCAATCTATCGACTTGCCGAACGGTAGAGGAATGGTCGGGATTGCACGACTTCGAGAATCAATTCCTGCGCGGTGTAGCCCTTTTTCTCCGCTTTGGTGACGATCTCGGTGACAAAGGCCTCATCGTAGTATTCGAGACCACGACCAGTAGCGTACGCGATGAGCTTACGAGTCATGTTCCGCGCGAACTTCTCCTTGCCCGCCATCACGAGTTGCTTGAGTTCATATGGAGAAGAAAAGGTAATCCCGCCGTTGATCACGGCGCTGGAATCGATGGGTTTTCCATTGGCATCTTTTTCCCTCCAGCGGCCGATAGCATCGAAGTTTTCCAGACTCATCCCGAGAGGGTCGATGCGGGCGTGGCAGCTCGCACACTTGGGATTTTTCCGGTGCGCTTCAAGCTGCTCCCGGAAGGTTGCCCCGCCGGCTTGGGTGTCATCGGCCGGAAGCTCCCCGGCATCCGGTGGTGGCGGAGAAGCCGGGGCTCCGAGAAGTGTGTCGAGAATCCAAACCCCTCGCAGAACCGGGCTGGTTCGCATCGGAAGTGAAGTGGATGAAAGAACCGCTCCCATCCCAAGAACACCTCCTCGGTTTTTATTGTGGAGTTTCACTTTGCGGAGCTCTTCCCCGACCACTTTTTCCTTCAAGCCGTAGTGCTTTGCGAGGTCGGCATTGGCAAAGGTGTAGTCGCTATCAATGAGCTCGGTAATGGGGCGGTTCTCGCGGAGGACGTATGAGAAGAATTCGATCCCTTCGTAATACATCGCTTTGCGGAGTTCCTGATTAAAGGCCGGGAAGCGATTTTCATCCGGCTCCACTTCATCGATCATTTTCTGGAAGCCAATCCACTGACCCGCGAAGTGACGTGAGAGCGCGGTGGATTTCGGGCTCCGAATCATGCGCAAGGTTTGTGCCTTCAGGACCTCGGGCTTACTGAGCTCTCCAGCATCGGCGAGACGAAAAAGTTCACGGTCCGGCATGGAGGACCAGAGGAAGTAGGCTAGCCGGGTGGCAATCTCGAAGTCACTGAGCTTCCACTCTTCTTTCCCTGATTGATCGTGCTCGGAGCGGAAGAGAAAACGTGGATTTATAAGAAGCGCAGTAAGCGGGGACCGCATCGAGTTATCGAAACTGTGACCGGCTTGTTGTCCTTTTTTAAAGGCCGAGATCAGGGGCGCCATATCGGCTGCGGAAACCCGACGCCGATAGGCAAGAGTCGCGTGATACTCGAGAACCTTTCGCGCGGTTGCTTCGGCTTGTTCAGAGCTCTTTGGTGTGGCAAAGATGACCTTCCGCTTGAGACCGGGGTCCGCGTAAACGGCAGCGACCACGCGTTTGGCCGCGCTGAGGTATTTTTCGAGAAGGGTTGGTGAGGAAAAGAGCGCATCGGCATTGTTGTCGAATCCTTCCCCACCCGCGCCATCGGCTGGAAAGCCGGAACTCGGATTAAAGCTCACCCCAAAAAGATCACGCACCGTGTAGCTGTATTCATTCCGGTTCAATCGCCGTAAGGTCGTGCGTCCCGCCCGCTTGGGAACGTTTCCGGATTCGATCCGTTGACGCACATTCGAGAGAGCCGCGATCAGTTTTTGACGTTCATCATCGGTCGGCTGCGCATCCTCCTCTTCCGGCGGCATATCCTCGTATTTGACCTGATCGATAATCCGCTCAAGCAGGCCGTAATATTTGAAGGCATCATCGAGAGTCTTGATCTCGTGCAGCGTGATATCCCCTTTCTGTTTCTCTTTCCCATGACAGGAAACGCAGTGCTTCTGCAAAAAGCCTCCCACGTTCTGCTGAAATTCGTTGGCCCGGACAAAAGAGACAAAGAAAACAAGAATGGTGAGGCTGGCTCCCGATCGCATAAGGTCAGTGGCGTTGGACTTAGGATAAAACACTTCATCCGTCAGTCTTCGATTTCAGGAATCGGAGCGTTCGGATTGATTGGCGTTCCTTCCCAGGTCGCGATTTTTGAACCTGGGTCATAGGTCAAAATCCGATGTTTGGATCCAGGAGCCGGGTGACGGTTGTCGCTGGGAAGATGCTTGGCGAGTTCGTCGGCTTTGCGGCGGTGAGGCTCTTCGACCGTCTGATAAAGAAGGTTCCGCCATTCGTTGGGATCGCTCGGGTAGTGGTAGAGTTCCTCGGAACCATCGGCATAGCGAATGTAGCGCCAATCCTTGGTCCGGACTCCGTGATTGCCCGGGCCGTGGGTGGTGATGGCAGGCTGGGTGCGTTTTGCTGCGGGATTGTTTAATTGAGGAACGAGAGAGAGCCCCTGCAATTGGTGGCGTGGCCGGGGAAGATTCAGGAGCTCGCAAAAGGTGGGATAAAGATCGAGTAGCTCGGCCGGCTCTCCAACCCTCTGAGCGGACTTGATTCCGGGACCTGCAAAAATGAGCGGGACACGGGTGCCATCATCCCAAAGGGTGTTTTTACCCGTAATTTCTTTTTCCCCGAGATGGAAGCCGTGGTCAGACCACACCACCACGATGGTGTTCTCAGCCAACCCAGTTTCCTCGAGCGCTTTCATGACACGCCCGATCTGAGCGTCCACAAAAGAGGTGCAAGCGAGGTAAGAGCGGGTGATATTTTTCCACTCCCTGTCTTCACGAAGATACTTTAAGCGGGGTTCGGGGAGAGCCCAATGAAGGTTCCAAGAAAACCGTGGAGTATCGGCACGATCATCGGGTTGAATTTTTGGCAACTGGAGGGTGTCAAGCGGGTGAAGATCGAACCATTTCCGGGTGGTATAGCACGGGACATGGGGAAGGAAGAACCCCGAGGCACAGAAAAAAGGTTGCGCGCTTTTTTTAGCAGCATGCTTTTTCAGGAAGTCGATGGTCCAGGAGGCAATTTGATAGTCGCCTTTATCTTCATCTCGATGCGGGAAGGTACCCCAATCGACAAGCTTATGTTTGGAAGGGGCATTGGCGAGACGATCAGGAGGGAACGGAGCCGCTTTGGCCCGGGGGCCAAGTTCACCCCATTCCGTTTGATCCCGACCGGTATTCCCGTGGAAAATTTTTCCGGCCATCGCCGTGTGGTAACCATTCCCGGCGAGGTGCTGCGCAAGAGTGGAGTAATCTTTAAACTCCGGCACTTGCCGAAAAAAGGGAGCTAATCCGTAGATTCCCGTGGCATCAGGACGGAGTCCGAGCATGACTGAAGTCCGGGAAGGATTACAAAGGGGTGACTGGCAATGAGCGTTGGTAAAAAGTGTTCCCGATCGGGCAAGAGCATCGAGGTGAGGCGTCCGGGAATTCGGGTGCCCCTCGAGGCAGCCAAGCCAGTCATTTTGATCATCAATCGCAATGAAAAGGATGTTCGGTTTGGCCCCAAGGGAGAAGCCCACAAAGAAGAAGCTACCCACCAAAAGCCTGAGAATGCGACGCATATGTTGAGTTTACGTGTTTCCTATGCGATTCATGTCAGGAAATTGAAATAGGGGGGGAATTCCAGCGGTAGTTTTCAGCCTCATGACTCCTCCATTCCGCACCTTCGCTTTTGCTCTTTTTTCCACGCTGGCCCCGGCCTTTGCCAAGCCTCCGAATATTCTCATCCTTTATGCGGACGATCTCGGTTATGGTGATCTCGGCTGCTACAATGCAGACTCAAAAATTCCCACCCCGCATCTTGATCAGCTCGCGGCGGAAGGAATGCGCTTCACAGACGGGCATTCTTCCTCAGGAATCTGCACCCCTTCCCGCTATGCTCTGTTGACTGGCCGCCACCATTGGCGGGATTTTCACGGCATCGTCAACGCCTTCGGATCGTCAGTTTTCAATCCCGAGCGTCTCACCCTTCCCGAGATGCTTCAGCAGAAAGATTACCACACCGCGGTGATCGGAAAATGGCACCTTGGCTGGGATTGGAATGCCCTCAAAAAAAAGGGCGCAAAATCAACCCAAGTGACCCAGGGAAAACGGAAGAAGGCACAGTGGGGACCGGAAGCCTTCGATTGGTCAAAGAGGATTCCTGATGGCCCGCTCGCGCATGGATTTGACTACTACTTCGGCGACACCGTGATCAATTTCCCGCCTTACTGCTGGATCGAAAATGACAAAGTTCTCACTCCTCCAGATACCATCATGGACACCGGAAAGTTTAAAAAAATCAAAGAGGGAAACTGGGAGTTCCGCCCCGGGCCCATGATCACCGGCTGGGATCCTTATGAGAACATTCCCACCACGACGAAGAAGGGAGTGGAATACATTACCGAACAATCAAAAACCGAAAAGCCCTTCTTTCTCTTCTTTGCTTACCCTTCACCGCACGCCCCGATCATTCCGAATGATGCATTTGATCAAAAATCAAAAGCGGGCCCTTACGGCGATCTTGTTCACGAAACCGATCATTCCATCGGTCAACTTCTCAAGGCCTTGAAGGACTCCGGCCAGGAAAACGACACCCTTGTGATCTTCACCGCTGACAACGGCCCGGAGCACTACGCGTATGCCCGCGATGAAAAATACGATCACTGGTCCGCACATCCTTTTCGAGGGCTCAAACGCGACATCTTTGAAGGCGGCCATCACGTCCCATTTATCGTAAGGTATCCCGGCGTGACTCAGCCAGGTTCAATTTCCCATCAGCTGGTTTCACAAATCGACATCATGGCAACCCTCGCGAGTGTGGTAGACTTCGAACTGCCCGTGAAAAATGCCGCGGAAGATTCCCATGATCTCCTTCCACTCCTTCAAGGAAAGGATCAAGTGGTTCGCACAAACCATGTCCACAACACCAACCGAAATTCTTATGCGCTGAGAGATGGTGACTGGGTCCTCGTGGCTGCCAAGAGCGGCTACCACTCCGGGAAATACCAGCAGTGGGAAAAGAAGCGTGGTTACGCTGCGCAGAGTAAAGAACCCAAGCTCTATAACCTGAAAGAGGATATTGGTCAGAAAAACGATCTTGCCGAAAAGCATCCTGAGAAGGTGAAGGAAATGACTGCACTGCTCATGAAGATTCGCGAACAAGGATACTCCGCACCCAGATTGGAGAAGTAAGTATCTTCTTGTTCAGAAGGCGTTCCTGGGGATGGTCTCTTCCATGAAACCTTACGTGAAGCTCGCGGAATCGACGATGCCCGACGGAACAATCTACTCGCTTCACGAGCACGATGGCAAAATCTACCTGAAGTATAACGGCTTCGAGCTTATGAGCACCTCGCTCACCTTCTCCGAGCAAATGCTCGCGGATGTCGGCTGTGCGGGAATGTTAAAATCTCGCCCTGCTCACCCAAAAATTCTCATCGGAGGTCTGGGGCTTGGTTTCACCCTCAAGCGGACTCTCGAGTTGGTCGGGAGCCCGGCCACGGTCGATGTCGCCGAGCTGATGCCTCCGCTCATTGAATGGAACGAGACCTTTCTCGCAAAATACAATGGGGCGGTGCTAGATGATTCTCGGACCAACATGATTCAAGGGGACCTTTTTGACATCATCTCCAAAAAGAAACCCGGCTCTTATGACGCTCTTCTCCTGGACATCGACAACACCCCCGATGACTTGATCACGAAGGGGAATTCGCGACTGTATACGCCCGCGTTTTTACAGAAGTTGAAAAATGTCATCACCCCGAATGGCGCCATCGCCTACTGGCTTTCCGAACCTGCTCCAAAGTTTAAGAAGCTTTTAATCAAAGCGGGCTTCTTTGTGGATGAAATTTCCTCAAGACCTCACGAAAAATCAAAACGTGACCGGCATTGTCTTTTGGTGGCGACGCCGAGACGAAAGTAGCTCAACCTTTGTCATCAAGGTATTTCCACTGCCCCTTGTGTTTTTTAAAACGGGAATGCTCTTCGAGTTGGCCGGGTTCCCCTTCGAGATAAAAATCGGCCACAAATTTGACCTTCCCCCGGTTATCCTTTGGCCCACCCTTGGAGGTTTGAACGATGGTGAGAAATTTCCAGCTAATATTATGAACCGTTTTATCGAGTTCCTTTTTTAAACCGGGAGGCCGGGTGTCGGGATGATGGGTATCGATGAGATAACCGACGCGACGAAAAAAGAAGGCGCTGTAACGTGACCGCATCAATTGCTCAGCAGTCTGGGGCTTTCGCTTTCCGGTGTGAAAATCCTGACAACACGACATGTAGGTCTTTTTGCTTTTGCAAGGGCAGAGGGACTCTTCGCGCTCGCTAGGCAACCGCTCTCCCTTGGCCTCATCTTGAAATTCTTCGTCCATTGTGTTATCGGGGGGAACCAATCTTCCGATCAAAGAAGTCGGCCATTGTTTTCATCATATGGAGGCGGGCACGCTCACTGGAAATGCCATGCTTCTCACCGGGGTAAGCCATGAATTCAAAGAGCTTCCCTTCATCCTGAAGTTGGCGCACAAGCTTGGTGGTATTTTTAAACAAGACGTTATCGTCCGCCATGCCATGCATGATGAGAAGATCTCCCTGCAGCCCGCTGATGTAGGGGAAAACGGAACTGGTTTCATAACCATCGGAATTCTTCTGCGGGGTGGAGAGGTAACGCTCGGTGTAGTGAGTATCGTAGAGCCGAAAGTCGGTGACCGGAGCTCCGGAGACCCCGGCGGCAAAGGTGTTCCCGAGACGAAACATCGCCATCAAGGTCATATAACCTCCATAGCTGTGTCCGTGAATCCCGAAGCGTTTGTTGTCCGTCCACTTTTGTTGCTTGAGCCAGTTCACACCCGCGAGCTGATCGTAGAGTTCGTTTTGTGCGAGCTTTTTGTAAATCACATCTTCAAATTTTTTACCGCGATTCGGTGACCCGCGGTTGTCGAGAGTGAACACGGCATAGCCTTTCTGGAGAAGATACTGGGCCCAGAGATGGTTCCTGCTCCAAGCATTCCGCACCTGCTGGCCAACGTGAGGACCGCCGTAGAGATAAACAATGACGGGAAATCCCTCCTCCGGCATTGGCGTTCGGGGCCGATAGTACCGGAAATGGAGCTGAGTGCCATCCCGGGCAGGAAGCGTTCCGGATGCTGACCGGATCCAACCCTTAAGATACGGAAAAAGCGGGTGCCCTTCTTCAAGTTTATTTTCGAGGAGGAACTCGAGATGAGTGCCATCCGATTGATGAAGAGAGATTTGGGTTGGTTGTTGAAGGTTGGAATAATGGTCGATGTAATGAGCGCCGTCGTCGCTAAAAGTAATGCCGTGCCAGCCGGGCCGCGTTGTCACCTTCACTAGCAACTCGGCATCGGCAGCTGCCGAACCATCCAGTGGCACCCGGTAAAGATGGCGTTCCGTCGGGCTTATGACCCAGCCGGTGAAGTAGAGATACCCATTCTTCTCATCGACCGATTCGATCTCATGGATTTGCCAATCACCACTGGTGAGAGCTTTGGTTTTTCCATTTATGAGATGGTAAATGTGCTTGAACCCGGAACGCTCCGATGTCCAGAGGAAGGAGCCGTCTGCCAGAAAACAGAGATCTTTGTGAAGGTTGATCCAGGTCTGGGAAGATTCTTTAACGAGGACCGAGGTCTTTCCGGATTGGCGGTCGTAGGCGCGGAGTTCGAGCTCTTGCTGATCCCGACTCTGCCACTGGTAGGTGAGCAGATTTGAAGTATTCCCCCACTGAACGCGAGGAAGGTAAATGTCAGTCTCTTTTCCAAGATCCAGCCATTTGGTCTTCTGGTCAGCCAAACCTACAATCCCGAGTTTGAGAGTCACATTCTTCCCCCCAGTGTAGGGATAACGCTGGTTGATGATCTTGATGCGGTCGGCATAAATCTCATTGCGCTGAATCTCCGTCACCGGGGATTCGTCAAACTGAATGTAGGCAATGCTTTCGCTATCAGGAGCCCACCAGTATCCGGTATGACGATCCATTTCCTCCTGCGCCACAAACTCCGCCATCGCGTTCTTGATCGCCCCCTTGCCATCGGTGGTGAGCATCGTTTCCTTTCCGGAAGCGAGATCGAGCAAGACAAGATTTTGCTCGCGGATAAACGCGACTTTTTTACCGTCAGGCGAGAACCTGGCATCGAGTTCGAAGGAATCGGTTTGAGTTAGTTGCTTCGATTTTTTGGAGGCAAGAGTGTAATAGTAAAGATCACCGCCGAGAGGAAAAAGGAGAGACTCTCCGGCATGATCCCACTGATAGGAAATGATTCCCGAGGCATCGATGCGCATCCGTTCACGTCGGTCCTTTTCCTCGTCCGAGAGGACTTCCTCGCCTTGCAAGAGGTCATCTGAATTGACAAGTCGGGCGTGCTTTTTCGTGGTGAGATCATAGGCCCAGAGATCATACCGCTTCTGGTCGTCGGTACGATTCTGCAGATAAGTGACGAGCTTATTATCCGGGGAAAACTCGGGACTCCGCAGTGAAGGGCCGGAAAGTCCGGGGCTAGTGTAAATCGCCTCGAGAGTGAGCTTTTCCGCCGAAGCGAAGAGAGCCGTCAGAACAAAAGTCAGTAAGGGGCGAGCAGGCATGAAGAGGCCGTAGCGGAAATGTCACTTGAGATGAATCGGGAAATTTCGCCCCTGCTCTAAAAGTGCTCGCGAAGTAATGCGAGACTTTTGGGGACCGCGGTGAGCGGATCTTCCTTTCCTTCGAACTCGAGCGAAACGTAGCCCTTATAATTCGCCCTTTTCATCAGTAGCCCAATCCGGGCATAGTCCAGATCAAGGGTATACCAACGCCCACCTCCGTAGTAAGTCTTGGCCTGCAGAAGGCACGTTTTCGACGCGAGTTTTTCAAGCTTGGGATAGGGGTTCTCAAGAAAATTTCCGGTATCGAGAGTCACTTGAAGCCATGGGGAATCGGCAGCGTCGACGATCCGCAAAACTCCTTCGGCCGTGAGGCCAAGACCCCAGTGGTTTTCCATGCCGAGCACAACTCCGCATTTCTCCGCATAGGGGATGAGCTGTTCCATCGCTTTGTTGACCCATCCGAAGCCGTCTTCATCCGTGTATCCATCGAGGGTCGGCTCGATGCCCTTGTTCGCCATCAGCGCATCAAAATCCTTCGAGGTATTCCAGCGTCCCGTGTTGATGCGAATGGTGGGAATGCCAAGCGCGTAGGCCTGCTCGATGTAGCTGATTGTTTGTTCCACATTGCGCCGGCGCACATACGGATCAGGATCCACGAAGTCCTGATGCGTTGAATAACCGATGAGGTCGACTCCGGCACGAAAGGCCCGGCGTTTATACTTTTGAAGGGTGGCCGGAGAAAAATCCTCCATCTGAATCTGAAGCAGCTCTACGCCATCAAATCCCGCTGAGGCTGCGAGGTCGATACATTTGGGAATAGGGCGGAATTCCTCTCTTCGGAATCCCCAGTAGGAATACGTGGAAACGCCGATGGGGTTCGATTTTGGGGGAGCGGCAGCTACTAAGGAAGCCGTGGTAAGGGCCGAAGTACAGAGAAAGGAACGGCGATCCATGCAACGATTCTACCAGAATCCGCTGACGATCAAAAGCTCTCGCTTTGGCTGGCTTCAGAGGATCATCCGCCAAAATCCCCGCTTGGCGGGGTCTCTTTTGGGTGTTAACCACTCGCCATGCGTCGGCCTCATCCACTGATGCTGCTGAAACTCCCTTACTCTTTTGTTAAGACTGGCCACGTGGCCCGCCTCGTTGTTTTGGCAGCATTTTCCAGTGTCCTTTGCCCAACTTTTACTTCTGCAGCGGAAAAAATCCAGCTCCCGGATCTTCCGGATGTTTCGGCGGATGGATCGATGATCGTTTTTGGCTGGGAAGATGATGTCTGGAAAGCCTCTTCTGATGGCGGTGAAGCAACCCGGCTCACCCACCACGCGGCCCCAGACATGAACCCGCGTTTTTCAAACGATGGCAAATGGGTCTTCTTCAACTCCTCACGAACGGGCTCAGTCCAAGTGTTTCGAATCCCCGTGGTCGGAGGAGCACCGGAACAGGTGACCTTTCATACGGAAGGGTCTTTTTTGGAACAAGTGCACCCGCAGAAGGATGCCATTATTGTCAGTGGCTCACGGGATCATGCGGGCCGCCGACCAACCCGCCTGATTGAAAAAATGATCGAGATCACACGTGACGAACGCGTCCTTGTCGACGTTGCGGTACGAAGCGGTCGACTTTCCCCCGATGGCAAACATCTCCTGCTGACCCGTGAAGGCTCCAAGACTTATCGCAAGAACTACCATGGTTCGCAAGCGGGCCGGATCTGGCACTACAAGCTCGAGACAGAAACATTCTCGGAACCAGTGAAAGATGAGCGAGGATGCCGCTACCCGGTCTGGGCCCGGGATGGAAAAGGCTTTTACTACGTCAGCGGTCGCTCCGGATCATTCAATCTCTGGTTTCATGACCTAGCGGCCACGAAAGACACCCAACTGACTCACTTCGTCAATGACACCGTGTTTTACCCTGCACTGTCGCAAGATGGATCAACCATTGTCTTTCGCCATCTTTTTGACCTCTACAAGATCGCCACCAAATCGGGTTCGAAGCCTAAAAAGATCAAGCTGTTCCATCGCGCCACCCTCCCCCACCCCAAGAGTGAGGCTCTCACTTTAAAGTCTACCCGTGATGCGACTGTGACCGCTGCTGGCCTCGAGTGGGCGTTTGTCGCCGAAGGGGAAATATGGGCCATGGACACGGTTCTCAAAGAACCGCATCGACTGACCGATTCCCCCGCCCACGAGAGCGACGTTTTCTTCAGTGAAAAAGGCGACTCCCTCTATTATCTCAAGGACAACGGGATCACCGCGAACTACTGGCGAATGTCGAAGGAAAACCCCAAGGAATTCTGGTGGACCGCAACGGAGCTAAAACACGAACCGATCACCAAAGGAAAAGAGTTAAAATCCAACTTCCGCTTAAGCCCCAAAGGAAATTTTATTTCCTACGTCAGCTATCCCGGAAAGCTGATCATCGCAAAACCCGATGGCTCGGAACCCCTCGAGCTTCTCTCTCACTGGACCGGCCCGGACTACGTCTGGTCTCCCGACGAGAAGCACCTCGCCTTCGCTGCTTCTGATTCAAATTTCAATCGCGACATTTTCATCATCGCTACCGATGGAAAAAGTAAAGCAGTCAATGTTTCACGACATCCCGACAACGAATCCTCGCCACGTTGGTCACCTGATGGAAAAATTCTCGCCTTCAGCGGAAGACGGCATTCGACGTCAACCGACATATTCTTTGTTCATCTCACCAAAGATTCCCATTTCCGGAGTGATCGTGACTCACGTCTCGACTCTGCCCGGAAAGCTATGAAAAAAGATCCCGCTTACAAGGAAGAGCCCCAAAAAAAGAATGAAGGCTCCGCGAAGGCAGAGAAAACCGAGAACGAAGAAGGAGACAAAAAGAAACGCCAGGAGAAGGGCGGAAAGAAAGAAGCTCCCACCATCGACTTCAAGGACATTCATCGCCGCATCCAGCGTATTGCGCTCAACGGGCTCGCACCCGGAGGCCTGACCTGGATGACCGATTCCAAAAACCTTCTTTTCCAATCCGGAAGCACCATTTATCGCGTTCAGGCCAAGGCCGGCGCCAAGCCCGAAAAATTTTTCAGTGGATCAGCATCAATGATACGCTACCGCGAAAACGATAAATTCCACCTCCTCTCTGGCGGCGTTCCCGCTTATCTGCACCGTGGCCGCCTGACCAAATACAGCTTCTCCATTCCGTTCTCGCGAAATCGTGAAAACTACCAGCGTATGGGCTTCCGGATGGCTTGGCGTGCGATCGGAAATGGCTTTTACGATGAAGCATTGAACCACCGCGACTGGGATCATATTCGCAAAAAATACGAACTCGTCGCCGCGCGAGCCGCCACCAAGACCACCTACGGGCGGGTTACCAATATGATGCTCGGAGAGCTTAACGGATCCCACCTTGGGTTTTATCCAACGAATTTTCCCGGCGAGTGGCGCTTCAACGAATCATGGCGCAAGGAAACCGCACATCTTGGAGTGCGACTCGATGACAATCGAACTGTCACCTTTGTCCATCCCAACGGACCGGCCGATCGCCCGGGAAGCGAAATTCAGGTGGGCGAAACGATAATTAAAATCGATGGCCATACCTTGCGAGCAGACACTCCGATCACCCAAATGCTGACCGGGCGCATGGATCGCGATATCGTGCTCACAATTTCATCAAAAAAAGGAAAGAAACGCGAAGTCACCCTCCGTCCCATTTCCCACGGGCAGGCGCGTACTCTTGCACAAAGCTCAAGACTGGATGACCGCCTCGCAAAGGTTGAAGAAGCCAGCAAGGGGAAACTGGGCTACCTCCATGTCGCGCGCATGGCTTGGGATGAATTCGAGAAATTCGAACAGCACATCTACGAACGCGGCGCTGGCAAAGATGGTCTCATCATCGATGTCCGGGACAACGGAGGCGGATTTACCGCCGACCACCTCCTCACCGTGCTCACCCAACCCCTTCACGCCTACACCATCCCGCGCAATGGTGAGATCGGCTACCCTCAGGACCGTCACGTTTACGCGAGCTGGAACAAACCGATCGTGGTGCTTTGTAATCAGAACTCTTATTCCAACGCCGAGATTTTTTCCCATGCGATTAAAACCCTGGATCGCGGAAAAGTGATCGGAATGCCAACCGCCGGCTGTGTCATTTCCACTGGTTCCACCAACATCCTCGGCCTAGGTCGCATGCGGATGCCCTTCCGCGGATGGTATCTCACTGACGGTGAGGATATGGAACTCCACGGAGCCGTTCCCCACTTCCTCGTCGACCTCAAACCAGACGACCTCCCGAAGGGTCACGACCACCAACTCATAAAAGCCATTGAAATCCTTCAAAAAGAAGTGAAGGAACGGAGCCGAAAACTCGGCAAACCGGTGAAAAACAGTCAGCGTAAGGAGTAAGCCTCAACCAACCCAGGAATCGTGCGGCGCCTGATCGTCGAGATCCGGCTGACCTGATAAAAAATAGCCTAACGGTGGCTTCTCCGTAAGACCCCCCTTTTTCTACAAGTAAGGTCTAGCCCCATGACTCGTTTTTTGACCCTACCGCTGTCCTTTCTCTTCGCCGGATGTGGGACGATGAAGGGACCGCAGGCAGTGCGCACGATGCAGCTCGAAGCTCCCCCGTCTTATGCCGAGGCTCAGTCCGGGCAGAATGCGCGGATCAGCACGGGCTGGCTCTTTGACTTCGGCGACGACCGGATGACCCAAGTGGTCAATGAGGCCCTGAAAAAAAACCACGATCTCCAAGCCGCGGCTCTGCGCCTCCGCGCCGCCAAGGAGGGAAATATCATCCGCCGGGCTGCCCGGCTGCCCTCCCTCTCGGCGGGGACAGCATATCGCCGGAGCGATAGCGAAGTCACCGCAAGCACTGAAAGCTATTCTCTCTCTCTGAATGCCTCATGGGAACCGGATCTCTGGGGGAGGCTTCGGAATCTCGAACGCGCCACCCGGGCTGATTATGCCTCAAGTCTCGCTGATTTCCGCGGGGCTCGTCTTTCGCTCGCAGCGAACACCGCGAGCGCTTGGTGTAATCTCGTCACCGCCGAACGTCAGCTCGAGCTGGCCCAGAGAACCGTAGCCTCCTATAAGAAGGCGCTTCCAGTAGTGGAGAGCCGCTACAAAAAGAACCTCCTGCGCGCGGTCGATGTCCAATTCGCCCGAAACAACGTCGCCTCTGCCGAACGAACTCTGCGTATCCGTAAGCTGAATCGTGGAAATGCCGCACGCGTGCTCGAACTTCTTCTGGGGCGTTACCCATCGGCTTCCATTTCTTCCGCGTCTGAGCTACCCCTCCTTTCACAATCAATTCCCGCGGGGATTCCTGCGCAGCTGATCGAGCGTCGCCCCGATCTTCAGGCCGCACGTGCCGACCTCTATGCTTCGGCCCAACGTGCCGAAGCCTCGCGTAAGAATCTCCTCCCGGACATTCGACTTTCCGGTGGTGCCTCCGGTGGCGAATCCTCCTTCAAACGGGTGCTTGATCCCACCTTTCTTGTTTACTCCGCAGCGGCCTCGCTGAGCCAGTCGATCTACAATGGCGGCGCTCTCAGAGCCGAAGCTCGTGCCGCGCTCGATCGAAATAGGGCTGAGCTTCACGACTACTCCCAGCTTGCCCTTCGAGCCTTCCGGGAAGTGGAAGCAGCGCTTCAAGCCGAGACCTCGCTTGCCGAACAAGAGATCTTTTTGAAGAAGGAAGTCTCCCAAACCAATAAGGCAGAAGAGCGTGCGCTTGATGACATCACCCGTGGAATCGAGGGCTCCAGTTTCCTCGAATATCTTGAAGCTCAGCGCCGTGCCGAGAATGCCCGAGCCTCCCTGATTCGACTTCGAAATGATCGCTTACAAAATCGCATTGATCTTCACCTCGCGCTCGGAGGAGATTTTAAGACGCGCTAAGCGGAAGCCAAATTTTTTGGGATTCCCTCCCCTCCCCTCGCTTGTTTGAATTTCGGGGATGAAACGAGTCTTTGTCTCCGGGTGCTATGACCTCCTGCACGCAGGGCATCTGCAGTTTTTTCGCGAGGCTCGGGAGCTGGGAGATCATCTCACGGTGAGCTTTGCCAGTGAAAAGATTTTACGGAAGCACAAAGGCCGCAAGCCATCGCTTCCCGATGCCCACAAGAAGGCCCTGCTCCAAGCGCTTCCAATGATCGATGAAGTGGTGAGTTGTGAAGGGGAAAAACTCGGACTCGATTTTGAGCCCATCTTCCGCGAGCTGAAGCCCGACCTCCTCGTGGTCACTGAAGACGACCGCTACTCGGAACTCAAACAAGCGCTCTGCGATGAAGTAGGATGCCAGTTTGTGAAGCTTCCCAAAAGCCCGCCCGCCATCGAACCCATCTCCACAACGGACATTGTCAATCGAATCACCGCTCGGGAATCAGCCCCTCTCCGGGTGGACTTCGCGGGTGGCTGGCTGGATGTGCCAAAGCATGCCCGCGAGGGCGCCTTCATCGTCAACTGCGCGATCTCGCCCATGGTCAGCCTCAATGATTGGCCTTATCATAAAAATGCCGGTCTTGGAGGCAGTGGGGCCTGGGCGCTTCTCAACGGAAAAGACTCGGTGCAGGCCGAGCTCGATCTCGGAGTCGGCTGGCAGGATCCAGCGATTATTCACGAAACCGGAGTCTGCGTCTGGCTCAGCGGCGCACGCCCGGAGCTGGCTTTTAAAAATGGAGGTCAATTTTTACGGGGGTGCATGGCATTGAAGTGGTCGGGACAAGAGCATGACACGCCGGGCTCAGTGGACATCAAACGGGATTACGATCTCATCGCCGAGGCCTCCCATGTCGCCGCTCAGGCCGTGCGCGAGAGCTCGATTGCTCTCCTAGCTGAAGCCGTCAAAATGTCTTATCGGGTTCAAGTCGGCGAAGGCATGGAGGCTCTTCCAGATATCCCCGGTTCGATCGCCCAAAAATACTGCGGAGGAGGGCACGGCGGCTACGTCTTGGTGCTTTTCCCATCAGAGGAAAAGAAACGCACAGCCTTGGAGCAGTCAGAGCTCCATGAAATCGAACCTTATCTCAAGTCGGCCCCCTGAATCGCAGTCCCTCCGGCAGCGGTTGCTGGCTGGATGGACCCGTCCAGACTTTTGGGCTGCGCGTCAGCCTGAGAGACTCTGAACACCTCACACTGAAAGCGAAGAGATCTGGAATGATTCCATCGATCACCATCACTTTCCCGTTTTGACCGGCCAGAAAAAAGCACTACCCTGCTCCCATGACGGAAGAACTTCTCACCGATCCGGTCTTCGGCATGGCCGCTACGCAGTTTGACCGCGTGGCTGATTTCCTGAAACTCGACGATCGGGTCCGCGAACGCTGCAAGTGGCCCAAGCGCATGATCACCGTCAGCCTGCCCGTCACGATGGATGACGGTCGCACGGAAGTCTTCTTCGGACACCGGGTCCAGCACCACCTTTCCCGAGGCCCAGTCAAAGGTGGTCTTCGGTTCCACCCCAGCGTCAAGGTGGGAGAAGTCGCAGCGCTGGCTATGTGGATGAATTGGAAGTGCGCCCTGATGGGACTTCCCTACGGAGGCGGTAAAGGAGGAATTGCCTGTGACCCCCGCTCGATGAGTATGGGAGAACAGGAGCGCCTCACCAGGCGGTTTGCCCAAGAAATCAGTCCCTTCATCGGACCGGAAATTGACGTCATGGCCCCGGATGTCGGCACCACCGCACAGCACATGGCTTGGATTTTAGACACCTATTCCACTCGAGAAGGCCGCTTTGTCCCGGAAGTGATTACCGGAAAACCCGTCGAGCTTCAAGGTTCCGAAGGGCGCACCGAGGCAACAGGCCATGGCGTGGCATTCCTGACCACTCGCGCTCTCGCAACTCTGGGAATGAAGCCGAAAGACGCCACCGCTATTGTCCAAGGCTACGGAAATGTCGGCTCGCATGCGGTGTCTACGATGGCGAATTACGGCATGGTTGTAAAAGGCGTGAGCGATATCTCTGGTGCCATTTGGAATGAGCAAGGTCTTGATCCCAAGGCGCTCAATCAACATGTCTTCGAAACCGGAGGCGTGGCAGGCTTCCCAGGAGCCGATGCCATCAATCCCGACGAACTCCTCCTCCAGGAGTGCGATGTCCTGATTCCGGCCGCCCTCGAGCGGGTGATCACCCATGAGAACGCCTCCAAATTACGCTGCAAGATCCTCGCCGAAGCCGCCAACGGCCCCACCACTCCCGAAGCAGACGCAATCATCGAAGAACGCGGCGACATTTTCCTGATTCCCGACATCCTTTGCAATGCCGGAGGTGTCACCGTAAGCTACTTTGAATGGGTCCAGAACCTTCAGCGCTTCTCGTGGACGAAGCATGAAGTCCTCAGCAAGCTCGAGACCAAGCTGAACGAAGCCTTTGAGAATCTCATCTCATTTTGCGAAAGCCACCAGTGCGGCACCCGCCTCGGAGCCTTGGCGACAGGGGTTGAAACCGTAGCGAAAGTCAAACAGACCCGTGGGCTTTTTCCGTGAGCAATCTGAGTTTCGAGTAACGCTTCTCCGGTGGAAACGATCTTTCCCGCAACCGACTTGCACCGACCGATCACTCACCCTAGCATCCCCAAACATGAACGACTCCCCAGCCGTTGAAGTCCGTGGACTCGTGAAAGAGTTCCAGACTTCCTTCCGTGGCCCAAAACTTCGCGCGGTCGATAATGTCTCCTTGAGCATCGAACCCGGCGAAGTTTACGGTCTGATCGGCCCCAACGGCTCAGGAAAATCAACCACCATGAAGGCTCTTCTCGGGCTCTTGAAACCGACCAAGGGACGTTGCGCCATTTTCGGGAAAGATTCCCTCAAGGTTGATTCCCGAAACGATGTCGGCTTCCTCCCCGAAAACCCTTACTTCTACAAACACCTGACGGGCGCGGAAACCATCAAGTTTTACGGAAAACTCTGCGGCATGCGCGGGACACCGCTCAAGCACCGCGTCGCTGAGATGCTCGACCTTGTTGGACTCGAGGATGCCCAGAACCGGCGTCTGGGGGGATATTCTAAAGGAATGCTCCAGCGGATCGGACTGGCTCAAGCTCTCGTGCAGGATCCTCGACTTGTCGTTCTCGACGAGCCCACGGCCGGAGTCGATCCCGCCGGCTCGCGCCAGATTCGGGACCTCATTCTCACCCTTAAAAGTCGCGGCATCACCGTTTTCCTCTGCTCCCATCTCTTGGAACAGGTACAGGAAGTCTGTGACAAGGTCGGTATCATCCACGGAGGAAAAATGGTCCGAGAGGGTCGCCTCGATGATTTGATCGCGATACAAGATCGCACGGAATTTGTGATCAAAAACGCCTCGCCCGAACTCCTCGATCAAATTCGGACCCTCATCGATGTCACCCACGGGGCCGATCTGGTTGCCGAAGGGCATCCCCGCACCACTCTCGAATCGCTTTTCCTGAAGGAAACTCTTGAGCCCACAAAATGCCGCAAGCGCACCAACTCGTAAAATAATTCCATGAGCGCTTCCCGAACGTCATTCATTTCGCCCCGGCGAATCATCATCATCGGCCAGAGCACCATCACCCAGCTGGTGCGGATGAAAGTGTTTTATTTCCTGCTGCCAGTTGCCGCCCTCTTCGTGGGAATCCAGTTCTTCGACCCCCCATGGTTTTCCGGCCCTGAGGCCGCGCAACCGGAACAAGAACTTCAGATGCACAAGAACCTCTGTCTGGGTGCCATGATGCTCTTTGGCGCGCTTTTTGCAATCGTCTCCACCGCCCTGCTCATTCCACGGGATATCGAAGACCGCACCCTCTACACCATTTTGTGCAAACCCGTTCCCAGGCTCGATTATCTCATCGGTAAACTGCTGGGAGTGATGGCCGTCATTGCAATCGCCATGCTCGCAATGGACATCTTGCTGGTGATCACGCTCAAGTATCGCACCGATAACCTCATTGCATTGCTCGAGCCATTTCTCCAGGAGCGCAATTGGCCCCAAGAGGCGATTGATGCCAAACTGGCCGAAGTCGCTTCCCACGGCCCCACCCTCACCTTGCAATACGCTGTCATCGCCTTCTTCCTGAAAGCTTCCGTGGTCGCAGCAATCGCGCTGCTGATCTCCACCTTTTCCACCTCGACTCTCTTCACAATCGCCTGTTCGACCATGATTTACATCATCGGCTCGGCTCAGGCGATTGCTCGCGAAGGGCTCTTTGATCGGGGGGGGCTCGCCGAAAACTCCGGCCTCATCGGAAAAGTGCTCGCCACTCTGGTCTCACTTGTCTTTCCGGATTTCCAGCTGTTCGATTCAATCGCCGAAGCTGCCACACGTGCCGCCGAGGTAACCCTCAATGATTTGCTTCATCTCGGAGGGCTCAGCCTCTTCTACCTCGGAATATACGTCGTTCTCTCTTGGTTCATCTTTTCTGATAAGGAGTTTTAAAATGGGGCCCGTTGGTAAATCACTCGTCGTCGCCCTCGGCATTCTCGCCTCAGGAGCCGCTCGCATACAATCAGAGCAGGATTTCACGGAGGACCTCCGCGAGCGTCATCTGGCACCTCCCAACTTGGGTGCCGGTACCTGGAACCGGATGAGCCAAAGCAGTTTGGCCGGCACCTTTGGAGGCCTTCGTTCCGTCATTGCCTTTTTTACGAGCCTCAGCGCCCACAGGCACTTCGAAAATCAAGAATGGTATGCCCTGAAAAACGACTACGAAGTCATTACCTCTCTCGATCCTTATAACTCATACTACTGGTCTTCCGGCGGACACCATCTGGCCTACAATGCCGCCTCCTGGGCCCGAAGTCAGCGCGAAGAGCCCCAAGCCAAGCGTCTCTCGATCGAATATGAATATTTGGAAGCGGGTGACGCCTTCCTCCGCGAAGGGCTCGTTTATCTTCCGGAAGATTATGAACTCTGGGCAGACATCGCCCGCATCTGGAGCCACCGCCTCAAACGTCCTGACCCCGAGCGCGCGCTCGAAGCCTGGGAAAAGGCCGCCCAACTCAGTGGCCGCGCGATCTACAAGCGACGCCTCTTTTTCACTCTTTCGCAAATCAAGGGGCGCGAAGAAGAAGCTCTCGAAATGGGCATTAAGATGCTCGACGAAGATCCGCGTCATAACAGAATCCCCTCGTTCCGGGTGATCCTTTGGGCCCTTTACCAGAATCCTGATCTTCCCTGGGAAATGAAAAAACCGGCTCTTACCGAAGTGTTTGGGACCAAAAAACAAGCTTACCGGGACCTCTACAACTACTACTTCCGAATTCAGGATGAGGGCTTTTACCCCGGAAATATCGAGGCTGACTTGAGACAGCTCATCATCGATCTCCAAATTCCCTTTCACTTCAACCCCTTTCTCAGCCCGCGGCAGCGGAGAATCCCAACGGATTGGTAGCCCGGAAAGCCCGGAATCTAATCTTTACACCCGCCTCTTCCCTCGCGAGGCTAGCTCCATACCCCGGAGCTCATTCCAACCATGCGCATCGCCCTTTTTGGAGATATTCACGCCAACCTTGAAGCCCTCGAGGCCGTCCTCGCTGACGCCCAGGAGCAGGGATGTAGCGATTACATCTGTATGGGAGACGTGGTCGGCTACAACGCGGACCCAGTTGCCTGCCTTGAGAAAATCCGCGCCCAAGAATGGCCCGTTGTGAAGGGGAATCATGACGAAGTCGCCAGCAATGATGACACCCTCGAAAACATGAACCCGGTTGCTTCCGCTGCGCTCCAGTGGACCCGCGATCAGCTCAACGACGACCACAAGGGATGGCTGCGCGACCTCCGCATGGTACGCCAAATCGAAGACTTCACGGTGGTCCACGCCACGCTCGATCAGCCGCAGGCCTGGAACTACGTCACCAACAAGTTCGATGCCATGTCGAACTTCTCCTATCAGTTCACCAACCTTTGCTTCCACGGTCACACCCACGTCCCGAGAATTTACGTTCGCGAGAGCCGGGTCACTGAGATTCCGGCCGAACAAATCACGCTCGAAGCGGGAAAAAAATACTTCGTGAACACCGGCTCGGTTGGGCAGCCCCGCGATGGCGACTGGCGGGCCTGCTACGTCATTTACGATCTCCCAACCGGGAACATCATTTTCCGACGCGTTGAGTATGATTTGGAAAAGACCCAGAAAAAGATCATCGACGCCGGCCTCCCCGAAATACTCGCCGAGCGTCTTGCAAGCGGCTCTTAAAAGCATCCTAGGCCTCCTGCCGCTCCTCCTTTTCTCTTCCTGCGCCCATCGCACAGTCGACGCTTCGGTTGGAACAGCCAGCTCAATTTTGGCCCCTTCATTTCCGGGCTCTCTTGCCCGAGCCGCAAAGCAGCCCTGGACCTCCGGAAATCAAATCACCACCCTCGCGAACGGTGATCGGTTTTATCCGCCCATGCTCAAAGCCATCCGCGAGGCGAGGAAAACGATCACCTTCGAGACCTTCGCCTACGTACCCGGGACCGTAGCAAACGACTTCACCGTCGCCCTCTGCGAACGCGCCAAGTCCGGGGTGAAGGTGCATCTGATACTCGATGCCATTGGCTCCGCAAAACTCAACAAAAACCATCTCAACCCCATGCGGGCCTGTGGCATTGAAGTTCATCTTTATCACCCACTGAGTTCCTTACGATTCAATCGCCGCACGCACCGGAAAATCCTCATCACCGATGGCAAGCTCGCCTTTACCGGAGGCGCGGGCTTCGCAGACAGCTGGAAGGGCAACGCCCGCAACGCGAGGGAGTGGCGCGATACCATGTATCAAATCAAAGGCCCTGCCGTGGCCCAGCTTCAGAAAACTTTTAACGAAAACTGGCACCGCCTCACCTCCACCCGATTGACGGGTCCCGCTTACTTCCCCTCACTCAAAAGACAGGGCTCACTCACGGCCGCATTCATCCCTGATTCTGCCTCGGATCACCGGAACCCAATCGCTCACAGCATCCTTCACGCCATCAATTCCGCCGAAAGATCTCTCCTTCTGGAGCAATCTTACTTCGTTCCCAATCCGGCGTTCCGAAAAGCCCTCCTCGCTGCTACCGGTCGCGGAGTTCACATCTCCCTGCTCCTTCCCGGCCCTCTCATTGATTCCAAACCCACCCGGCACGCTTCCCAGAACCATTGGAGCCGCTACCTCGAAGCGGGCATCAAAATGTACCAGTTTGAAGGTTCAATGCTTCATGGGAAACTCCTCGTTGCGGATGAAAATCTCACCATCATCGGCTCCGGAAATCTCGATGACCGCTCCTTTTTCCTCAACGACGAGGTCAACCTCCACGTGCTCTCAAAAAGCTTCGCCCGGGAACAAACGCAGATGTTCTTCCGCGACCTCAAACGCTCCCGTCGAATCACGACGGAAAACCTTAATGAGGTTCTCGCCCCACTCCTCAAACGGATTCTGGCAGAAATAATTGCTCCTCAGCTTTGATAAGGGTCGGGCAACTCAACCCGCTCCCCTCCTTGACCCTTATCCCGTGCCCCGCTAAGCAGTGCCCATGCGAATTCTTACCGGCCTTCAGCCTAGCGGAAAACTCCACGTGGGGAATTACTTCGGCGCGATCAAGCCTGCCATCGATGCCCAGGGGGAAGGGGAAGGATTTTACTTCATTGCTGACTATCATGCGATGACCACCACGCACGAAGCCACCTCCCTGCGGGACAACATCCGCGGTGTGGCCATTGATTTTCTTGCCTGTGGGTTTGACCCCTCCCGCGCGGTCTTTTTCAAACAAAGCGCGGTTCCAGCTGTGAATGAACTCGCCTGGATTCTTTCCACCGTTTGTCCCATGGGGCTACTTGAGCGCTGCCATTCCTATAAAGATAAAATCGCGAAAGGCATTTCCGCCTCTCATGCCCTTTTCGCTTATCCAGCTCTCATGGCTGCCGATATTTTGCTCTACGATTCCGAGATTGTCCCCGTCGGTGATGACCAGAAGCAGCACCTCGAAGTGACGCGCGATCTTGTCGGGAAAATCAATGATCGCTATGGTGAAGGCACTCTGGTGATGCCCAAGGCCAGAATCAGGGAGGACAATGCCAAAGTTCCCGGCCTTGATGGTGAGAAAATGAGCAAGAGCTACAATAACACTCTTCCAATCTTTGGAGAGGAGAAGCCGCTTCGAAAACTCATCATGAAGATTCAGACGGATTCCACCCCCGTGGAAACTCCCAAGCCCACGGACAACTCCCTGATTCTCGATCTTTACAAGCTCTTCGCGACCAAGAGCGACTACGATCAAATGGTCGCTGATCATCAGGCGGGCGGATTCGGTTATGGTGATTTCAAGAAGCGTCTCGCTGATGCCTACTGGGATTACTACGCGCCGATGCGCCAGAAGCGGGCTGAACTGGAAGCCGACCCAGCCCAAATCGATGCCATCTTAGAAGAAGGTGCCGCCAAAGCACGGGAAGAAGCTCATAAGGTTCTCACCCGCGTGCGAAAAGCGGTGGGCTTGGCGTAACGAAGAAATCTACCGAAATCGTTAAGAGGCCAGAATTCTCGCCCACTTCAAAAACCGTCACAAAGAATACCTCCCACCCCCACTCTTGAGGCCCGGAGCCGAATTAGCCCTCTTGCAGCCTGCAGATGTTCTCAGCGTGGAGCTGACTCCCGTATAAGGTTCTATGCCAGGAGACTCGAGCCCGTCATTTCGGCGGGCTTTTCGAGGCCCATCATATCCAAGAGAGTCGGGGCGACGTCAGCCAGGATACCGTCTTGCACGGCTTTCCCTTCGGCGTCGGCAGCAACATACCAAAGGTGCACAAGATTGGTGGTATGGGCCGTGTGCGGAGAACCATCAGCATTCCGCATGAACTCACAGTTCCCATGATCTGCGGTGATGAGGAGTTTTCCGCCGAGGCGGAGGGTCTCCTCGGTGACAGCTTGAACCGCGGCATCGATCCGCTCGACGGCGGAAACGGCAGCATCGACAACTCCAGTATGGCCGACCATGTCAGGATTGGCGAAGTTGATGATGACAAGATCATAGTCCTTGAGGTGGCTGACAACGTAATCCTCGACTTCATATGAGCTCATCTCGGGTTTTAGATCGTAAGTTGCCACATCTTTGGGAGACGGAATCACTTTGCGGTCTTCGCCCTCGTAACTCTGCTCGAGGCCGCCATTGAAGAAATAGGAAACGTGTGGGTATTTCTCGGTCTCGGCGATACGGAGTTGGTTTCTACCAGCAGCGGAGACAACTTCTCCGAGAACATTTTCCATCGTCTCGGGAGGGAAGACGACAGGGCAATCGTATGTTTCATCGTATTCAGTGAGAGTGAGGAATTCCACATTCGGGCGATCGCCACGATCAAAGCCATCAAAGCCATCATTGAGGAAGGCCTCGCAAAGCTGGCGGGCGCGGTCGGCGCGGAAGTTGAAAAAGATGATGACGTCTTCATCACGCACGCGCTTTTGCTCATGGCTGAAAAAGATTTGCGGGAGGATGAACTCGTCGGTCTTTTCCTGAGAGTATTGCGAGGCAACGGCTTCGCTCGCGAGCACATCATGCTTCTCTCCTTTTCCGAAAACAATGGCATCCCACGCCAGCTTGGTGCGCTCCCAACGTTTGTCACGATCCATGGCGTAGTAACGTCCGACCACAGTGGCGATGCGGGCGTTCGATTTGGCAAGCTCATCTTCGACCTCGCCAAGGTATCCCGCCCCTCCAGTCGGTGATGTATCACGACCATCGGTGATGGCGTGCACCATCATATCCTCAACCCCGGATTCACGCGCGGATTTTGCAAGGGCAACAAGATGATCTTGATGGCTATGGACTCCCCCATCGGAGAGAAGGCCAATGAAATGAAGTCGCTTTCCTTTTGCTTTGGCGAATGCATTTTTCAAGGTCTTGACTTCCGAGAGGGAACCATCGTCGATCGCCTTATTAATCCGGGTCAAATCCTGGTAAACGATCCGCCCGGCCCCGAGGTTGAGGTGGCCAACTTCTGAGTTTCCCATCTGGCCATCAGGAAGACCGACATCAAGACCTGATGCGGAGAGGAGTCCCTTAGGATACCTTCCCTCGATTTCATCGTGAAACGGAGTGTCTGCGAGCTCGACGGCGTTGCCGTCTTTTTTTGCCCCTTCTTTGCCGGAGGGGTTGACTCCCCAGCCGTCACGAATGATGAGAACCGTCGGTTGATGTGCCTTCGCTGTGCTTTCCATTTCGCAAAAGGTGGTAAGCCCTCGCGCGGTCCGGGAAAAGCCTTAATCGGCCTGCCAGCGATCTTTCCACTCCTGGGGTAGGCGCTGGGGGCGACCAGCAGGCATCTGAACTAACGCGAGAGCCTGACGACAAGTGACAAGCGGGCGGTCTTCTCCTTTGCGCACCATCTCGAATTCGCACCAGAAACGGGCCCGCTCGATCTCGGCGAGATGACCATGGATTTCAAGATGATTGCCGAGTTTGGCGGGACTGCGATAGTCGATCTCCGTTCGCACCACAACCGGGAAGAGTTGGGTTCGTGCCATTTCCGCCAAATCCATTCCCATGAGTGCGGCTAGCCGGGTTCGGCAGGTTTCGATCATCCGGAGATACGCAATATTATGAACGACCCCGCCGCAATCGGTATCGAAAAACATCACTTCTTCGAAGGTGGTCAAACTGGGTTTCTGCACAGGCTTCATGGGCAAAAAGGTCGGAGTGATCCAACTTATTGACCAGCCAAAAAAAGACCAGACACCCTATTGCAAAGCCTCCGGCCAAACCAAAAAATCGGTGGAATGAGAGTTTTACTTCTTGAGGAGATCACGGATCTCCTCAAGAAGGACTTCCTGTTTAGAAGGAGCCGGAGGAGCGGTTTCTTCTTTCTTCATGGCACCTATCGCCTTCTTCACCACGATGAAGACCGCAAAAGCAAGGATCAGGAAAGCAATCAAGTCATTGATGAACTGACCATATCCAACGACGGGGGCCCCTGCCTCCTTCGCTGCGGCGAAGGATTCGTAAGTGCCCTCTCCGAGATTGATGTATTTATTGGCGAAATCGACACCTCCGGAGAGATTGCCGAGAACAGGCATGAAGAGGTTGTTGACGAGGGACTTCACCACTGTTCCGAAGGCCCCACCAATGATGATACCGACGGCCATATCGATAAGGTTACCTTTAAAGGCGAATTTTTTGAATTCTGCTAACATGTTTCTATTTTCGAACTAATAAAATTCTACAATACTTAAAAATCAGTCAAAATGTAAAGAAACAATCAGATCGCTTATTGCCACACTGCAGGAACCAATCTATTCTATGAACATGAAATATTTCCTCCCCATTTTATTGGTGGCAAACTTTGCCTCGGGGCAAACCGATCACTTTTCAGAAATTCAATGGAAAGAACGAGATTCCGATCACTACATGATGCGGGCTTATCGTACCAATCACGACCCCGCTCGGAAATTTGGGAAGCGGGTGTGGAAAGAGATGGTTGAAATTCTGCCCTCATTGGAAAAGGACTTTGAAAAAGGCGAGTTTCGCACCCCGAACGGCTCTATTGCTTCCACGGACGAGAAGTCCTTCAAATTCACCGTTTATCTCATGGCCGATGGCGAGACCTACCACAAGTGTCTTCGCAAGGATGCGCAGCGCTACAACTGGGATCTCGATCGTCAGAATCTCCTCAAACGCACCGGAAATTATCGTGATCCACGAAATCGCTACCTCGTGATCTGCAAGGTCGATGCGAGGTCTTCCGGAGGCGGTCAGGAAAATGAAAAAATTGCCCTCTTCGTCCACTCCACCTCCTCGACCTTCCTCTCCGGCCAAGCGCGGCAAGGCTCGCTACCGCTCTGGATGGGCGCCGGAATGGGATACTACGTCGAAAATGAGATTTTTAAGAAATGCCAAGTCCTCTACCTTGACTTTCAAAAATATTACGCCTCTGAAGACGGCAAGGCCGACGCCATCGAGGGAGGGACCCTGGGGACTGAGGACTCGTGGGCCCGTGCCGTTCGCAAACTCTGCAAGAAAGGAAAACGCATCAGTCTCCATAGCGTGTTGAACAGCGAGGTCACCACCCTCACTCCAAACGAATCGGGCTATATTTTTGGCCTCACCTCTTTTCTTGTCAGCACGGATGAGAATAAGGGAAAATATCGTACGCTCGTAGCTAAAATCCGCAACCTAAAGACTGGCAAAAACGGCCGGATTGAAGTTTCCGAGGACCTGCTTCTAGAAACCTACGACTATGAAGATGTCGACAGTTTCGAGAAGGATTGGTATGCTTACCTTGAGAGTTCGAAATTCAAGTAGGCCCCTCGTCCACCCATGGATGAATCCCCCTTCATCTCCCAAACCCTCCTTTCCGCTGTGCGGGAGGGGCAGGATGATGCTTGGCGTGAACTCATTGATCTGCTGACTCCTCACGTTTACAAAATTATTCGGAGTCAAGTGCGTAGCCAAGCGGACCATGACGACCTTGCCCAAGAAGCCTTCACCAAGATATTCCTCAAGCTCGATCAGTATAATGCTGAAAAACCTCTCGCCCATTGGACCGCGCGAATCACGATTAACACCTGCTACGATTGGTTGCGCAGAAAAAAAGCCCGCCCCCTCGTAAACTACGCAGACCTTGGCGAAACCCAGGCCGACATTCTGGAGAAAACCCTCGGCGATGAATCCTCTGCGCCCAAGCAGAGCCTCTCCGCCATGCGCGAGCTGCTTGACCAGCTCATCGCCAGTCTCAAGCCCCGGGAACAAATCATCATCCGCCTTCTCGACCTTGAGGAAAAAAGCGTGCAGGATATTTGTGATCTTACAGGATGGGGTGCTTCCAAAGTGAAAGTCACCGCTATGAGGGCCCGCCGTAAACTGGCCGTGCACCTTCAACAACTCGAATCCAATTCCCCCAACAAATCATGACTGGTCCTAACGATCCCTGGAAAAAATTAGTTGAAGCCACTAAGGCAGACGAGCCCGAGCCAGCACCCGAGCCCGCCCCTACGGTAAGCCTTCAGGTGAGCAACTTCCGCGAACGGGTCCAAGCCCTAATGCTTGCTCTCACCTGGCGAAAATGGTCCTTTCTGGCCGCTCTGGGTGCCGGATTGGTCTACCTGATCATTTATCTGAACACCCGCGAAGATTCTGCTGTCCCCGCCATTCAAATTGAATCCCCGTCAACTCCCGTCACCCCATGAAACCACGCCTTCGTGACTACCTCACCATCCTCATGGCACTTCTCGCGATCTTTCTTTGCGGTATTGGGATTGGACACATGCTTGGAGAGAAAAAAGGGCGAGAGAATCCGCCTGCAATTACTCTTCCCGCTCCCGATGAGAAGGGAAGGATCAAATGGGAGGACTTGATGCTGGAGCGCCTTGACCGCCTTCTTTCTCTGAGCCCGGATCAAAGGGAAAAGGTGCTTCGGGAAATTACGATCACCTCGACAGACATTCAGTCCAGTCGCCGCAATGCCCTCCAAGACTACTACCGCCATCTCCTGACGCTTCATGAACGGCTGCCCGCCCACCTGAACCGTGAGCAAGAGAAGAAAATCAAATCGATCCGTGCCACTCTCCGCCAAGCAATCGAACTCCGGGACAAACCCACGATTGAAAAAGAGTAACTTTATTTTGTAACCACCTTCTTGTGCTGGCCGTCTCTCCCAACATGACGCGTTACCTCTTCTTACTTTTCGGTGTCGGCATCGGGCACATGCTGGGTGAGAAAAAGGGACGAGACGACCAACCCGTCATCACATTCCCGGCCCCCAAGGAAGAAGAAGCTTCCCATTGGAAAGACCTGAATTCCCCCCACACCGTGCTCACTACCCCCCCCAAATTTTGAAAGAACCAGTAACTGGACAAGAGTAATTTTTTTCTGTAACGTCATCCTCCACCCTTAAATTTATCCTTGATGACCCGATCCCAGTTTATTCTTGGCGTGGCGCTCCTCGTAGTCGCGGGGACGCTTGCCTTTACTGTGTCGTTCCGGAAACAGGAGGAGAGAGATCGGGGCCGGGTTGCTGAAGCTCTGGAGGCTCGCCTCAACCAACGAGGGACATCCTCCAACAACCAGTCTCAAGGCCGGCTTTCCTCAGATCGGCGGATTTCTTTGAGATCGGCCGAACGGGCTCGTTACGAAGTTACCGTTGCTGATCTTGGAAGGCAGCCTTCTGCCGATAAAATTCAGCTTGAAGCGCTCGATCAGCTTGAAGAAATGACCAACCGCTACCAGCTTACCGGAAGTCAGCGCCGTCAAATTTTCCCACTCCTTGCCAAGCATCACCCAGAATTTCAGGAAGAAATGATGGTGAATGGCCGAGTTCTTCCCCCACCCACCGGAGGCAGGCAACTTGCTTCCGAGGTCTATCCGCTACTTGATCCATCCCAACAAGACCTCTATCAGGACGACCTTCTGTCGAGAGACCGGTGGTGGTCCGAGATTATCTCCCAGCTCCGGGAGGACCTGGACGGAGCGATTGCCAGTGGTGAAATGGTTGCGGTGGATGAAAACGGGGTCGAAATCCCCGCCACTCTTCTCATCGACGAAAACCCCGCGGAAGGACACGGAACCGCCATCGAAAACAACGGCGGGGGCATCAACCTTGATCGTCTGATTGGGCAATAGCAGCCTCTGTCGAAAAAAACATTTTTTGTCATATTTTTGTAACCCAAGCTCATTGAAAGCGTCTTCCCCCTTGTTACCCCAACAAAACAATGAAAAACACCATTCTGCTCGCTGGCATCATTGCCACGGTTACCTTTGCGCAGGCAGGGGACAAGAGTATCGGTGATGGGACTCTTCCGGAGTTCCTTCAACAATTCGACACTAATGAAGACGGCCTCATCGACGAAGAAGAACGTCAGGCCATGCGTGAATTACGCCAAAAGCGCCGCGAAGAGCAACGTTCCTCGATTGATGCTGATGGCGACGGCGAACTTAGCCGCGAAGAAATCGAAGCGGCACGAGAGGCTATCCGCGCCAAGATCGAAGAACGCCGTAATGCCCGCTTCCTCGAAATCGCTGGTGAAAACGAAGTGATCGATCATGAGGAATTCGTCTGTATCCCCGGAATAGAACGAGTTCCTAAGCATATTTGCGAAGCCATCTTTGCTCGTCTTGACCGGGACGAAAGCGGTGTCATCGACCTTGTTGAATTCACCTATCGTCTTCGTCGTCACCATCCTAGCAGAGGTCCCAAGGAACCCGGCAAGGATGACGAGGACGAGGGCGATAACAAGGGGCCGCAAGGTCCCTAGATTCCAGAGCTTCCGCAGCTCCCCAATTTTTCTTTTAAGCGCTAACAAAATCTCCCCCCCACCCCCCCCCAAGAAAAAGAGGTGACCTGCAAAGGTTGCCTCTTTTTTTTTTGCCTAAATCTCTTCATACTGCCTCGGCATGCTCGCTTGTTTGGCCTCAATTTTTCTTCTTCTCATAGTCCCTCTGCCTGCCGAGGAACTTTACTTCACTGACTTTGAGAACTTCCCGCTGGGCGATAATCGATGGATTGGGACCGACGGCTGGCAAGGGACCGAAAACAGCAATGGAGTGAGCTTTATTGATGACAATGCCTTTACCGGGTCCCTCGGCCAAACTGCCGGACTCGGCTTGGAGCGCCCGAATAACCGCCGCGTCTCAATCTTAAAAGTCCTCAACCATGACCATACCACGAGTGGCGAGCACATCATCGAAATCGAAACCCTCATTTCTATCAGGGATTCCAATAATAATTTCAGAGATGACTTTTACCTCTCTCTCTTCAACAATTCCGGGGGGAATCCCATCGCCTCCATCCGGTTTGACAATGAGGATCCCGACGCAAATAACAGTCGCTTCGGGATTTGGAGGGAGGACGGCGTGAATCAATTCGATACCCAGCTCAATTTTATTCACGAGGAACTCTACGACCTCTACATTCGCATCGATCTCAACGCCAATACCTGGTCAGCGGACTTGAGCGGGGATCCTCTCTTTACCAATGAAACTCTCACCAATTCCGTTACCGGCTCAAACATCAATCTTGGGATCGTCGGCTATGAATGGGAGATTAGCTCTCCTGTCACCTTGAATCATGGAGACAACTTCCTCTTGGTCGCTGATCTCCGCGTGACCTCGCTGGATGATTCCACAAGCCCTGTCGCTCCTATCATTTCTCGAAACGAAGCTGGTCAAATCGCCCTCAACTGGCATGGGAAGGGCGGCTTCGATTACCAAGTCGAATACTCCTCTAATCTCGAAACCTGGCTGGACGACCTCCCTAACTCTCTCATAACGCCGGGCCTTTCCTCTGGTCCCGTTACCTTTACCGACACGACCTCCCCTTTTCCTGACGCGCGCTTTTACCGTGTGGTGACAAAAGCTCCTTAACTCAGAGGCTCTCAGGACCAAAGCTCTCCGGCAGCAACTGATCGAGAGTCATCTCTCGCACCAAAGTCCCATTTTCATCCGCCATGAGCACGCGCAAGGTCGGGGCAAATTCATTGAGCACCTGGCGGCACGCTCCACAAGGGGATCCCCCTCCTTTGACGGAAATAGCAATGACCTCAAACTCTCTTTCACCAGCGCTTATCGCAGAGCCAATGGCCACCCGCTCCGCACAGTTGGTGAGCCCGTAGGAAGCGTTCTCGACATTACAGCCTACAAACACTTTCCCCGATTTTCCCAACAAGGCGGCGCCAACATGAAACCCCGAGTAGGGCGCGTGAGCTTGGCGCGCCGCCTCGTGAGCCAGCTTAATGAGTTTCTGGTCGGTCATGACGCTACTTTTTTCGCCGCCTCGAGCGCAATCTTCATCATATCGGTGAAGCTTTTTTCACGTTCCTCACTCGAGGTTGAATCTCCCGTGCGGATATGGTCGCTTACCGTGCAAATCGCCATTCCGCGTGCCCCGAATTCCGCACAAACGCCGAACAATCCCGCAGCTTCCATTTCCACGCCGAAGACGTTCATCGCCTCCATGCGGTCGAACATTTCCGGCTGCGGGGTGTAGAAAAGATCCGCTGAAAAAATATTTCCCACCTTCACCGGAACACCCAGTTCCTTGGCTGACTCAACATGGGCCACCACAAGATCGTAATCTGCGATTGCCGCAAAGTCATACCCTCCGAATCTCGCTCGATTCACACTGCTATCGGTGCAAGCTCCCATCGCAATAAGGATGTCTCGCACTTTCACCTCTTTGGAAACCGCTCCGCAACTTCCCACCCGGATGAGGTTTTTCACCCCGTAGTCCGTGATCAATTCCTTGGCATAAATCGAGATCGAAGGAATCCCCATTCCACTGCCCATCACGGAAACCGGAGTTCCTTGGTAATGACCGGTGTAGGCGAACATGTTCCGCACAGAGTTCACCTTCGTAACACCTTCCAAAAAAGTATCGGCGATAAATTTCGCCCGCAAAGGATCTCCGGGGAGAAGAACGGTTTCCGCGAACTGCCCGTCCCGGGCTTCCAAATGAGGTGTGGCCATGGCGACAGCCTACAAGATCGATTGACCCACGTCCATCTCGAGACCGAGCCACTTCGCAATCGTCGCTCCAACATCGGCGAAGGTATCACGAACTCCCCCATTCTTCACTCCCGCGCCCGCAATTAGGACAGGCACCTGCTCACGCGTGTGATCTGTTCCCTCCCATGTCGGATCATTCCCATGATCTGCCGTGATCACGAGAAGGTCACCTTCGCTTAACTCCTTCAAAAAACGACCAAGTTCCCGATCCCACTCTTCCAGCGCGAGCCCGTATCCCTCGGGATCGCGACGATGCCCGTATAGCATGTCGAAATCGACGAAGTTCGTCATAATAAGGTCAGCCGAGGCCATTGCTTCACGAGTCCGCTCCCAGAGCCGCGGGTGACCGCTCGCCTTTAGCTCTGCCGTAAGGCCCGTATGAGCATAAATGTCACCAATTTTACCCACGCCCGCAACTTGCAAACCGGCATCGACAGCCTTCTGTAGAATCGTTGCTCTCGGTGGAGTGATCGCGTAATCCTTGCGGTTTCCCGTGCGTTCATAAGCACCGTCTTTCCCGATGAATGGCCGCGCGATGACCCGTCCTATATTCATCTCAAGTGTCAGTTCACGCACGATTTTACAAAGCTCATAAAGTCGCTTCAGGCCAAACACGTCCTCGTGCGCGGCGATTTGAAAAACCGAGTCCGCCGAGGTATAGAAGATGGGCTTTCCGCTTGTAACGCTTTCCTCTCCGAATCGGGTAATAATCTCAGTCCCGCTCGCATGGCAATGCGCCAGTGAACCTTCCAATCCGGTATGCTGGTAGATTTCCTCCAAAAGTTCCGGTGGGAAACAGTCATCGGTTTTCGGAAAGTATCCCCATTCCCAAGTCGCCGGCACTCCGGCCAATTCCCAATGACCACTGGGAGTGTCCTTGCCAGTCGAAATTTCACATGCTGTGGCAAAGGTCCCGACCGTCTCTCCCTTTTCCCAACCTGCAGGAAGGACCCCATGCACAAGTTGATAAGCCGCGCCGAGCCCCAACCGGTTCAGCTGAGGCAAGGTCAAGGGGCGTCTTTTCTCCGCTAAAAACCAATCCGCAATGTGTCCCACGGTATTGCTTCCTTCATCGCCGAACTGCATCGCATCGGGGGCACCACCAATCCCCACCGAATCTAGGATACACCAGATGACGCGCCTCTTCATGCCGCTATTCTAGACAGGTTTTCAACTTCAAGCGAAACGAATGTTCAAACCTGAGCGGGGGGAAATGAAACCCGCGACCTTGACACTCGGGGGAATGACACGCTATCTTAGGAATGCTCTCAGAGATTTTTTCGAGAGCAACACCACCTACCACAACCAACACAATGAAAAAACTGACTACCACGATCCTGATGGCGTTGGCACTTTCCATGAGTGCTCATGCCGATCCATTCAAAGCAAAAGCAGCCCAAGTTTCGGCACTTTACCAAAAGGCCGTGAAGGAAATGCACGAAGGCAAAATCGAAGAAGCCCGCACCCATTTCCAGAAGCTCCTCAAACTTCAACCCAATCACGGGCATGCCAAATATCATTTGGCCCGCCTTGATGTTGTCGGGAAAAATTTCGCACTGGCGCAGCGGAAAAAACTCTTCACGAGCACCAAGATTGCGAACATCGACTTTCATGAAGCCACCCTTCAGGAGGTCCTCGAGCACTTGAACGAAGAGGTGCAAAAAGTCACTCATAAGGGATTCTCCCCAAATTTCATCATTCAGGATCCCAAGGGAACCCTGAAGAACAAGGAGATCACCTTAGCGATGAAGAAGGTTCCGCTCAGCGCGGTTTTAAAATATGTTCTTGAGATGACGGGATCTAGTGTGCGCTTTGATACGCATGCCACGGTGATCCGCCCGAACTAAAAAATCATATTTTCTAGTGCGCTTCATGTGCGGTTTCATTTTATGAAACGTGCATGAAGAAATGGACTCTGCAGGACCGCATCATCGCACCGTCACTTCTTGCCGCGGACTTCGCCCACATCAAGGAAGAGACCACACGCGCGATCAATGCCGGAGCAGATTGGATGCATCTCGACGTGATGGACGGCCATTTCGTCGACAATATCTCTTTCGGACCGGCGATCATCCAAGCCATTCATGAGACCAACGACATCTTTCTCGATGTTCATCTCATGATTACGCGCCCGGACCATTTTCTGCCTCGTTTCGTGGAGGCAGGGGCGGACCTCATCACCGTCCACGTTGAGCCGGAAGCCAATCATAACGTCGGCAAGACCCTTGTAGCCATTCGCGCATCAGGCTGTCAGGCCGGACTTGCTTTCAATCCAGCAACCCCATTCAATGCGGTTTTGCCCTATCTCGATCAAATTGATCTCCTGCTGGCTATGACCGTGGTTCCCGGATTTGGCGGCCAATCTTTCATGCCCGAAGTAATGCCCAAAATTGAAGCTGCCGTTCAAGAGCGTAAATCCCGAGGTCTTCAATTTCACATCGAAGTCGATGGCGGAATCGGTCAAGAAACCGCATCCGAAGCAGTCGTTGCGGGGGCCAATGTCCTTGTCGCTGGCTCTTCCACCTTTAAAGCACCGGACATGAAAAAAGCGATTCAAGAAATCAGAGCCGTTTGAGCATCTGAGACGCTTCGCTGCCAATGGCAGCCATCTGAAGAAGGAGGGATTTCAGTGCCTGCGCCTGGAGGCAGGAGATGTTGCAGAGATCAACAAACCCGCTGCCGTCGCTATTACAAGAAGGCAGTTTAGCGGGATTTTAACCAACTCAGCGCGTTTTCAAGAGCTCTCGCCCGGTGACTAATCTTATTTTTGATATCATCGCCTAACTGGGCAAAACTCTCAGCATAACCGTTAGGAATAAAGAGAGGATCATACCCAAACCCTCCGGAACCCGAGCCTCCTTGACTGATTGCCCCTTCCACTGTTCCCGAAAAATCAGCCTGAGCTTTCCCATGTTGTGCAATGACCATGACACAGCGAAAACGGGCGTCACGATGCTCCGTATTCCCGAGCTCACGAAGAAGCTTTGCATTATTCAAGGCATCATTCCCATCTTCCCCGGCATATCTTGCAGAGTAAACGCCAGGCTCGCCTCCAAGAGAATCGACCTCCAGGCCGGAATCGTCTGAGAGAACTAGAGCATCGGTGAGTTTGCTCATCGCAAGTGCCTTCAAGGTGGCGTTTTCCAGAAAAGTGGTCCCTGTTTCCTCCACCTCAGGCGGGTCTTCGAGGACAGAAAGATCTTTAACGTCGAAACCGGTTAAAATATCTCTGATTTCCTGAACTTTATGGGCGTTGCGGGTTGCTACGATGATTGTTTGGGCCATGCCTTTGACTAGCACCCTGAGAATTTTTTTCGACCAATTTGGAATAAAACCGTCTCCAGTTTCGCCTAATAGCATGATGAGACGATTATTGAATGTCGCCGCCGTCCTGACACTGACCGGTGCGCTTGCAAGTGCTGCGCCCAAAGGATGGACTACGGATTTTGAAGCAGCCAAGGCTCAGGCTCAAAAGGAAGGCAAAGCTCTCTTGGTTGAATTCACCGGTTCCGACTGGTGCCCGCCTTGTAAAAAGCTTCACAAAGAGGTGTTCTCGAAATCAGACTTCATCAGAAAGGCCCGCAAGGATTTCGTCCTCGTTAAACTCGATTTTCCTCGCACTCAAAAAATCGATGATTCGCTCAAGAAGCAGAATGAGAGGCTCGCTAAAGAGTACAAGATCCGTGGCTTCCCCACCGTTCTCCTGATGGATTCCAAGGGGAAAGTGTTCAAAAAATCCGGTTACCAACCTGGAGGATCAAAAGCTTACCTTGATCTGATCCAGACTTCTCTCAAGGCAAAGGACTTTCGCTAGACCCTTTTCTCCAACCCAGTGTGGTTGGCAGAGACACTCCCTGTCGTGGTTAAATCGGTGCTACCACGGCGGGGTTCTTTTTGTCCCCCTATCATGCAAGGGGACGAAGCCCTAAGGTTGTCTCAATCGTGTGGGAGCCGTTCGGATACAAAGTCGGCTTGTCCGTGCCAGCATTGGCAGCCTCGATACACAAAAATTCATTAAAATCACGATCCGGAAGATCACGAAGTTCCTTGGACTTTGCCACCCATGGGTTCCACACCACAGTCGTGCGTGAACCGCCCTTATCCACGAAGACCGAGCGATGACGCTCGACATCGCGGATCAAAACAGAAGACATCGACTTGTAAATACGGTCCACTTCTTCGTTAATAATGAGAGCCCCTTCCTGATAAACCTCTTCTGAATCTGGAGCCTGGAGCTGATCAATGTAGTGAGACCCCTTGAGGCCTTCGATATTGATACGGGCGATATCTCCAACCGATAAATATGTGTGAAGCGCCGAACTTACTTTATACGGCTCTTCCCCTGTATTCTTCATCTTGAGAACAACGCGCAGCTTGTCAGCGATATGGATGGTCGCGGTGAGCTCAAAGTCATTTGGAAACAGCTTTTTAGTTTCTTCATTCGAGCTTAAGCTGAACACGACCTTTGCAGTTCGCCCATTGGACTCTGCGGAATCTAAAGTCCAAAAAGAGGTACGCGCAAAGCCGTGAGCGGGAAGAGAGCGGTCTTCCGGATGATTCCCAAACCATGGCCAGCAAATGGGAATCCCACCCCGAATCGCCTTGGTCGAGTCCGTAACGGCCTTGGGACTGAGGTAGAGGACTGGTGGTTGATCCTTGGGGGCCCATTTGAGGACCTGCGCCCCAAAAGGCGAAATGGTAGCACTCGAAATCTCCGTCACCACCTCGATCAAAGGCAACGCGGGATCGGTTTCATCAATGGAAAACTCGGGAGCGGCGCCGAGGATCGCTTTCAATTCTTCAGGGGATTGCTTCATAAGTTGGGCAGACTGCCAGAGTTGCCACAGGAACTCAGAAAAGAAAACCTCAGAATCAATCTTTTTGCACCTCGGTCACCTTCCCCCTAGAACTTGTGACATTGAGACGCTGGGAGCGATCGACTTTCGTGATGCGAATTAGAAATATTTCACGGGACACCACTCTTATTCGGGGTCCTGAACGATCTTTTTTTTTAAGCGCGAGCTCTTCCAAAAGACCAATTTCGGGTTGATCCATCATTCCCGATGGAGATGGGGGAGGAGACGGGCCCGCGCAGACTTCTCAGAAGCACCAAAAACAAAGCACCAGATAAAGAAAAACCCGCATGCTCGTTTTCAGAACAGCGGGTCTGGAAGATTGTTTTATTCAGAATGAACTACTCAGCAAGTGCCTTCACGGTGGGAATCTGACCGATGTGAGGCTCGCCGCTGGCTCCTTGAGCAGTGTGGGTAGCAACGCCACAGCAGGAGGAGAACAACAGAGCGGAAATACCGAGAGAGAGAATAGAAGCGAATTTTTTCATAAGATACGCGTTTGAGCTTCTCGAAGAAATCAAAGACGGGGACGGGTTGTCGAGCGTGTTTCTCAAAAAGTGCCTAAAAATCCGGTTTTTCCGCAATTACAAGGAGACTATCACGAAAAACCGGAATCTTTCGAACAGGCTGAAGCAAGACTTTGGCGAAATTTCGGAGCTGGTTGGGCTTGGATCGCCATTCTGCCAAAGGGAAATATCCGATTTCATTGGAACGTCCGAGTCCCGCGTAATAAGCGATTGTTTCTTTCTTCACCACTTGCAGATCAGTAGGAGCAAAGAACTCGAGAACCTCGGAAAGGCGGTATTCTTTCCAATGACCGTGCCCGTCTTCATCGACTTCCGGTTCATTCCACCGGAAGGGGTTGAAAAGATCCTTGTTGAGGGAAAAGCGATTGGGGGTTGAGAGAATGACGCGACCTCCAGGTTTGAGGATTCGCTCCAGATCCTTAAACAGCACAGGAAAGCCTGCTGGATCAAGATGCTCGAAGACCTCGGTGAAGAGGATGCAATCAAACGATTCTGCCTCGAAGGGGAATTGAGGGCTGTCGTTGATATTATGAGAATGGAGGGAAACACCCGCCTCGGCCACCAGGGGAATACGGTCCGGACGTAAATCGATCGCGTCTACTTCCCAATTCTGGGCACGGAAATACATCGCGAGATATCCCGGCCAGCAGCCGATATCAAGGATTCGTCCGGGCTCGGAGCGGCCTTGAGCGACCTCAGCGATCGTGAGACGAAACCGATAATCGTGGTTTCTGAAATACCAGTCGTTGGTGTCGAGCTTAGACCGGATTTCCCCATACGATTGTTCGTCCATGCATGAGTATTTACGCGATCGTGAGCACTTGATCAATAATACGCTTTGCGTTTGGAAGTTGCTCATCCTCGATGTGGGGAGAGTAGATCGCGGGGGCATCAATCGTGCAGACCCGCTTGATCGGAGCATCAAGGTAATCGAATGCGTATTCCTGAATAAGGGTCGTGATCTGGGAAGAAACCCCACAGAACGGCTTGGACTCATCAACGAGCACGGCACGATTCGTCTTCATCACCGAGTTGATAATGGCGTCCTGATCAAGGGGACGAATGGACCGTAAATCAACCACTTCCGCATTGATCTTGTGCTCGGCTTGCAGCTTTTCCGCAGCCTCGAGACAATGCAGAACGCTCCGGCCGTGAGCAATCAGGGAAATATCGGTTCCCTCACGCTTGATCTCTGCTTTTCCAAGAGGAACGACATGATCTCCTTCGGAAGGATCAGGCACGTGGCCCTTCATTCCGTAAAGAAGCGTGTTCTCCATAACATAAACCGGGTCGTTGTCGCGGATGGCCGCTTTCATCAGCCCCTTGGCATCAGCGGGAGTTGCAGGCGAGCACACCTTGAGTCCGGGGAATGCTGCAAAGAGCCCTTCCGGAGTGTGGGAATGTGTTGCCCCAACATTAGTTCCACCGTTGGCTGGTCCACGCATCACGATGGGGCAGTTGATTAAGCCTCCGGACATGTAGCGCACACAGGCGGCGTTATTGACCAACTGATCAAAAGCCACCGAGTGGAAGGACCAAAACATCAACTCCATCACGGGGCGAACGCCGAGCATGGAAGCCCCAATGCCCATGCCGATAAAGCCGGCTTCGGAGATCGGAGTGTCGACGACTCGCTTGTCACCCCACTTTTCCCAGAGGCCTTTCGTGACCTTGTAAGCTCCGTTATATTGGGCGACTTCCTCGCCCATCAGGACGACGTTTTCATCGCGGGCAAGTTCTTCGTCAAAAGCCTCGTTGAGGGCATCGCGGTATTCGATTTCTCTCATGGTCTTGGAAAATTAGTCGTTGAAGAAATGGCGGCCGATCTTCGAGGCCTCGGTATTGTTGTCGGTCTCCCAGTAGACATCCTTGGTGATATCCTCGAGAGTAGGAGCGGGCGAATCGATCGCAAACTGAACGGAAGCGTCGGCTTCCTGCTTCGCCGCCTTGTCGATTTCTTTGGCAGAATCGTCCGTAAGGAGTCCTTCAGTAATGAGCCGCTGCTTCCAAAGGTTAATGGGATCATGATTCTTTTTGTAACGATCAATTTCCTCAGGAGAACGATACTTTTTGTGGTTCGCATCAGCCACGGAGTGACCATAGTAGCGATATGTTTGAATCTCGAGAATGGTAGGCCGTGATTCCTCGCGCGCACGCTCCATCGCGATATTCACTTTGGACCGGAGCTCGTAGAAGTCCTCGCCATTCACAAGATCCCAATCCATGTCATAGCCTTCCGCACGCTGGGCAAGGCAATCTTGGTAAGCGGAAGAACGCTTCTGGGAAGTTCCCATGGAATATCCGTTGTTCTCGATTACGAAGACAACTGGAATTTCGAAAAGGGCCGCGATGTTAAGAGACTCATGAAAAGCCCCTTGGTTGACCGCGCCGTCGCCCATAAAGCAAAGCGCAACGCCCTTATGGCCATTATATTTCAAGCCGTAGCCAAGTCCCAGCCCAAGCGGGGTTTGACCGGCCACAATCCCGTGACCGCCCCAGAAGTTTTTATCAGGCGCAAAGAAGTGCATCGAACCACCCTTGCCCTTCGAACAACCATCAATTTTACCGAAAAGTTCAGCCATACACTCGTTCATGTTCATGCCGACCGCGAGAGCGTGGGCATGACAGCGATAAGCGGTGATCATGTGATCGTGCTCACCCATCAGGGAAGCGCAACCCACCGCAATTGATTCCTGACCGATGTAAAGGTGGAGAAAACCCCCCATTTTACCCAAGTTATATTGCTTAAGAGAGGCCTGCTCGAACCGACGGATGCGCGACATCTGCCGATAATATTCGATTTTTTGCTCGGAAGTGAGCTCGCTGTTCACGGGCGAAGTGGAGAAATCAAGAGAGGTAGATGAGACGTCCATAATAGGCTTGAGGTCGCGATGGGACATAACGGCCGGAGCCGCTGGTGGCAAGACTAGTCTGAAACTAAGAATTTTACGACGAAACCAAGTCCGCGGGGAAAAAATACTGCATCAAAAGAGTCAGGAAAAAATTCACAATGAGAATCGCGAGCGAAGAAAAGACCATCGCATTAGTGGTCCCCCTCCCCACTCCCACCGCACCATTACTGGCCTTCAAACCCTGATGGCAGGAAATCACGACAATGAGAATACCAAAACTGAGCCCTTTGATGATCGCGATACTCAGATCACCCCAATCCGCATACTTTACCATATTGGCATTCCAATAAGCCGCTTCCACCCCGAAGACGTGCACCCCGATCACGTAGGAGGCGATGATTCCCAAAGCTGCTGACTCAGCAATCAAAAGCGGAACGGACAAAACCATCGCCACTAACCGGGGCGTTACGAGATAGTCAATGGGATGGACCGCCATTGACCGGAGCGCATCAACTTGCTCTGTGACTTTCATTGTGCCAATTTCAGCGGCCATCGCAGATCCTACCCGTCCCGCCAGCATCAGCCCGGTAATCGTAGGACCCAGTTCGCGAAGCATCGCCACCGAAACCAATCCGCCGGCGGCAGTCTCGAGGTTGAAAATCTTGAACTGAAACAAGGCCTGAGCTGCCAGCACCGCGCCTGTGAAAGCCCCGGTGATACCCACGACCACTTGCGAACGCGCTCCGATCTCCGCAATCTGTGCCATCATCTGCCAGTAACGCTTCTCCCCTCGGGTCAGGGAGACAAACATCTCGAATACCAAAAGGCCCAATTGCCCCAGATAATCGATCAGTTCCAACACCGCGTGGCCAAGCAGTCGAATTAAGCTCACGAGAGTTATCATAGCCAGCTTACCGGGAAACAAAACCACCGATTCGGGCAGCCTCAAGTTCACTCCTGGATTCGGCACGTTGGAAATAAAAAAAATTTGCTCTTCATTGTTGTCACCTACACCGGAGTTCCCAAGCTCTCGCGGATGTCTCTTCTCGCGCGTATCTCCGAACACTTCGATCGTCTTCGCCCCTCCACACTCCGCGCGCCGAAGGAAGGAGACTTTATCAAACATCCCTATGGGGTCCCTGCTGGGTTTTACGACCAACTTTGGGACTGGGATGGTTTTTTCATTAATACCCACCTCGCAAACCGGCCGGATGATCCCAAGCCGGAATACTTTCGCTACTGGGTCCTGAACTTCCTCTCGGCTTATCGCGAAGTTGGCTACCCTCCCGGCTGCGTGACCACCGAACAGCCGGAAACCGAACGCCGCGACTTCTCGCTCAAGCCCTTCATGGCCCAATCCGCCCTCCTCGGCAGCTCCGAAGGCTTCGAGTGGCTCAGGGAGGAATACAAAGACATCGTCGAAATCGTCACCCGGCGGGAAGAGACCAACTTCGACGAGGCCACTGGCCTCTTCTTTTGGGACGATGCCATGCAATCCGGCGCTGACAATAACGCCGCAGACTCCAACGTTCCCGAGCTCAAATCCCTTTTCCTCTCCTGCGATATGAACGCCTTCCAATGGAAGGAATACACCGCCCTCACCACCATCGCGCAAGAACTCGGCCACACCAGTGACTCTGACAAATTCCAGTCCATGGCCGACTCCCTCCGTGGAGCCATTCAGGAACATCTCTGGAATGACGAGCTCAACACCCTCGACAACAAACGCCGTGACACGGGCTCCTTCGTCCAGTGCATCAGCTATTCCAATTTCGTGCCTCTATGGGCTGGCCTCCCAGATGAGGAACAAGCCGCGCTCATGATCGAGAGCTACCTTTTGCAAGAAGATCACCTTTTCACCCCGTGGGGCGCACGAAGCCTCTCCAAACAGGACCGCGCCTACAACAACGCGAATATCATTATTCCCTATTCCAATTGGTGCGGACCCATCTGGCCCATCGCCAATTACTTTTACCACGTTGGCCTGAAGAATTACGGTTACCATGCCGAAGCCCAAGACCTCGCCGAGCGCGTCGCTAAATTGCTCCTGACCGACCTCGACAACCTCGGCTCGATGCACGAAAGCTACTGCGCCGAAACCGGAGCCACCCTCGCTCCTTCAGCAGACCAAGCCCCCCGCTTCATCGAAGGCGGTTTCATCGGCTGGAACCTTCTCGTGCAAGATATGCTGGAAGCGGGTGAGAAATGACCACAAATGTGGAAGGTCAGTTTAAGAGTAAACCATCACTGGCCCGACTCCGCCCCCGCCCTGGACCCGGCGCAATTTTTCGACCGCCTTTTTGATCGCTTCCACAGCTTCATCGACTTCCTCTTTGGTCGTATAGCTGGAACATGAGATTCGGAGACTGCTCTTGGCTTGCGCATCATCGATCCCCATCGCCTTCTGCACATGGCTGGGCTGTTGTTTGCCCGTCATACAGGCACTCCCGGTAGAGACTTGCACGCCGTATTCATCGAGCAGAATGAGCAGCCCCGCACCTTCGCAATTTTCAAAAGAAACGTGCGCACAAGTAGGAACGCGGTGCTCGCGAGATCCATTAAGGGTCACCCCGGTGATCTCATTGCTCAGACGCATCTCAAGGTGATCCCGGAGTTCAGCGATGCCCGCATGCCCATCTTCCTCGAGGGCCTTGCGCATCATCTCAGCCGCATGTCCAAGACCCACAATATAAGGAACATTTTCCGTCCCACTGCGACGCCCATCTTCCTGCCCACCGCCACGAATGAGGGGCTCGAAACGCGCGCCCTCGCGAAGATAAAGAGCGCCAACGCCCTTGGGTGCATGAAATTTGTGCCCGCTGATGCTCAGGAAATCGACGGGGGTTTCCCGCACACTAACCGGGACTTTTCCTACCGCCTGAATGGCATCGGTGTGAAAGGCGAAGCCATTTGATTTCGCAATCTCGCACGCTTCCGTAATCGGCTGCACCACTCCGGTTTCGTTATTCGCCCACATGATGGAAGCAAAGCCTTGCTCCGCTCCTTCGCAGGCCACTTGAAAATCATCGAGTTTTAGTCGTCCCTCGGAATCGACCCCGCAACGCACGAGATCGAAACCCACCGCCTCCATTGCCTCACAAGGTCGCAGGACCGCCGAGTGCTCGATCTCGCCTGTGATCACACGCGACTTCTTCCGCCCGTAGACGCGAGCAAGCGACTTAAGAACCATATTGTTCGACTCCGTTCCGCATCCTGTGAAAACGATCTCTTCCTCCTTTGCTCCGATCAACTCCGCGACCTGCCCCCGTGCAGTGGCGATCGCGTTTTTCACCGCTTTGCTGGCGCGATAACCGCTCGAGGGATTGTGAAAGTGATCGCGCAAAAATGGCAGCATCGCATCCACCACTTCGGGAGCAACAGGAGTAGTGGCGTGGTTATCGAGATAGATCATCGGGAAAATCAGGCGTTGGAAAACGAATAACGCTGACCTAGCCTGCCCGCAAGCCTTCAGCCCATGTCCGCCAAACCCAAAAAGCCATCGATCCGCAGAGTGCGGCTCTTATTGAATGTCGTTGTCGTCATACTCCTCACCTTGGTAGCCCGTGAGCTCCTTGCCCAATGGAAGAATCGAAAAGCCAGTGAAGACCTTGTTTATCGCTGCCAGCTGCCGGATATCCCCGAAAAGCTCAAGATAGTGAATGCGCAGCTCGACGAACCTCATGTATTCCTCAGCGTAGTGGCACACGAGGATGACAGCGAGGTTTTCGATCAATGGATGGGCGAGGTCGATCAATGGAAGAAAAAGCCTCCTTTTGGAGTCCTGAACTTCTCCTTCCGGGAGTCGGAAAAGTCACTGCGGGTGGACTTCACCGCCGAGTTGCGAATTGCGCCCGGGGAAGGCAGGCCTTGACCACAGGCGGTGCTTTCCCTACTGCTTCAAGCGTTATGGCAGTTGTCGCTACAAAACTCAAACGTGGGCAGTGCATTGATTACCAAGGTGAGCGCGGAGTCGTGCTCGGTCTGGAGCACCGCACCCCCGGAAAAGGAAACGCCCTCATCGCGGCGACCATTCGTTCTTTTGCCTCGGGCAAAACCAAGACCATCCGTTTCGCTTCCAGCGACAAGGTGGACATCGTCGAAACCGACCGCCAGAAACTTGAATTTTCCTACGCCGAACCCGGCACCTTTCACTTCATGGACATGCAAACCTTCGACACTATCGGCCTCGCCGAAGACTTCGTGGGTGATGCCAAAAACTACATTAAGGAAGGTCTCGCCGTTGAAATCCTCTTTATCGAAGGCGCCCCTGTCTCCATCGACCTCCCGGCTTCCGTCGAACTGCTCGTCACCGAATCTTCCGAGGGCATCAAGGGTGACACTGCCAATAACCCGACAAAACCCGCCGTTCTCGAAACCGGCGTGACCGTTCAGGTTCCCCTTTTTGTGAAGGAAGGTGACGTCCTGAAGGTCAGCACCGAGGACGGCTCCTACCTCGGTCGCGCGTAAGTCAGTTTCTCAATCTCCCAAAAGCGGCAGTCCCTGGACTGCCGCTTTTTTATTCGACGAATTCAACGCTTCACGACAGTCTTGGGGCCATGAAAACGCTTTTTAACCTGCTCTTCGCCATCGCGATTCTGGTTGTCTTCGGCGGCACGGCGTTCTTCATCTGGGACATTTCCAAAGGGGCCCGTTTCGAGCGTGTCGATGAAGTAGCTCCCGCCAATCATACCGATTCTCCAGATCGTTCAGAGGAATCCAAATGAACGAGAAATTTTTTTATCGGAAGGATATTGACGGCCTTCGGGCGCTCGCGATTCTGCCCGTGCTTTTTTTCCATGCCGGACTGGGCTTCACCGGAGGTTACGTCGGAGTTGATGTCTTCTT
>JBMHCQ010000019.1:0-3616 GCA_049889835.1 Akkermansiaceae bacterium | reverse complement strand
TTCAATGGCGCTGTTTATCTCACCCCTCTTTTTGGCGCTCTGATCGCCGATACCTTCTTCGGAAAATACCGCACCATCGTCACTCTCTCCATCGTTTACTGCTTCGGTCACTTGTGCCTTGCTTTCATGGGAGTTGGCGGAATGGTCCAGCTCTGGCTCCTATCAGGGCTTGGCCTTATCGCCCTCGGAGCGGGAGGAATCAAACCCTGTGTCTCCGCTCACGTCGGGGACCAATTCGGCATAAGCAATGAGCACCTCCTCCCGAAAATCTTTAATATCTTCTACTTCTCAATCAATGCCGGGGCCGTCATTTCAAACCTCATGATTCCTTGGGTTCTGAAGTGGCATGGTCCCCACTGGGCCTTTGGAATCCCCGGGGTCCTCATGGCCCTGGCCACGCTCTTTTTCTGGATGGGACGGCGAAAATTCATCCATGTAGAAGCTCAGGGTACGCCCTTCCTCAAAGAGGTATTCAGCAAAGAAGGACTGCTCGTCATGGCCAAGCTCGCTCTGCTTTTCTACATCTTCGTCTCGATGTTCTGGTGCCTCTTTGACCAGACCGCCACCACCCTCGTCTTTCAGGCTGAAAAGATGGATCTCAACCTTCTCGGGATCGAGGTTCTTCCCTCTCAGATTCAAGCGTTTAATCCACTGCTTATCCTGATCCTGATCCCGCTTTTTACGCTCGTGATTTATCCGAAGGTTGGAAAACTCATTAAGCTGACCCCGCTTCGAAAAATCGGGACCGGCTTCTTTCTAATGGTAGTTTCCTTTGCCGTCATCTCATGGGCACAGGAAGCGATCGATCGTGGAGAAAAGCCGACGGTCGCTTGGCAACTTCTCGCTTACCTCATTTTCACCACCGCAGAGATTCTCATCTCCATCGTCTGCCTCGAGTTTGCTTACACCCAAGCGATGCCTAAAATGAAATCCTTCATCATGTCGCTCTTCCTTCTTTCCGTGTTCGTAGGAAATGCCATGACCGGTTTGATCAACGACTACATCCGCATTCCAGAAAGCGCGGTCGAATCGGCACATCAGCAATTTGCAGCGTCTCAAGAGAAAGTGAGCACGTTCTTTTCAGATCACAACAACCTGCCCACTGAACTCGCTTTGACCGACTCCGGTCCTCACGGAAACCCCATCGTTTATCAACTGCTTCATGCTGGCTCAGCCCGTCTCTCGTCGGCAGGGCCAGATGGCGAGCTCAAAACGGAAGATGATCTCAACATCATCATCACTGTGAAAGAGTCCAAGCGTGACGAAGAAGGAACCTGGCTTTACGAAGAGAAGAAAAGGCAAGGCCTCTCCGAAGAAACCGAGGAAGCCTCACCCCTCTCATTCAATCACGTCATCGGCGGCGGGACCAAACTTGAGGGAGCCGACTATTTTTGGTTCTTCACCAAGTTGATGGCCGGAGTGGCCCTACTCTTTATTCCCTTCTCACTTTTCTACCGCGAACGAACCTACCTCCAATCCAGCTCTAAAGCATAAACCCAATATGGACATCTGGGACATTCAGCAGGCTTCACAGATCCGTGAGGCTACTAATGACGCTGTCGAGGCCAAACAGCAGGCTCATCGGACCAACGACGAGTTGACCGGCCTTCAGCGGCAGGTGGACCACCTGACTTTGCTCTGCCAGTCGATGTGGGAAGTTCTCCGCGAGCACACCGGCCTCGATGACAAAACTCTCCGTGCAAAAATTGCTGACGTGGATACTCGGGATGGGAAGGCTGATGGAAAAATCCAGCCCCAGGTTTTTCCCTGCCCGCAATGTGGATCAAACTGCAACAGCACCCGCCAAAGTTGCATCATGTGCGGAGCCGACCTTAAGGGTGACAAGCCTCATATCTTCGAGGCTTGAGAAGTGTTCCCTCTAGTTCAATCAACGCACTTTGGATGATAAAAACTTGAGCAGGAGTCCCAGAACCAGAAAAACGCAGCCAAGCTTTATCACACCATCTGGAATACGATTAAAATCGGCAACACTGCCATCTTTCGCAAGCCCAGCTCCCATCGAAGCCATCCTTCCCAGGATCAATAAACCTGCTGTGCAGATGAGCCAATCCAACTTCTCCATCAGCTGAGCCTAACTCAAAAAAGCCTCTCACTCCAATCACCGTTCGAGAAGAACTTCGCTCCCAAGGATCACGACATCGACACTTCCTTTGAGCGTCTGATCAAGGAACGGCGTGTTGCAGCTTTTCGACTTCATAAACTCACGCGTAAAAGTGGTCTCTCCACTGGGATCAAAGACAATCAGGTCCGCAGGCTTCCCTTTGGCAACTTCGGCCACCTCAATGCGCATCATGCGACGCGGTTCGGCGGAATAGCGCTTCACAATGAGGTCCCAGCCAAACTCACCCTTGTCCACAAAGCGGTCGAAAAGGGAAACCAGTGCCGTATCCAACCCGGTGATTCCGTTCGGCGCATCAACGAAGGCCTGGGATTTTTCAAATTCCGTGTGAGGGGCATGATCGGTCGCGATGATTCGGAAAGCGCCACTTTTCAGCCCTTCCAGAAGAGCTGCGTTGTCTTCCGCCGTGCGGAGCGGAGGATTCATTTTGTAGTGCGTGTCGTAGTCACCAATGTCCTCATCAGTGAAGATGAGATGATGAGGAGAAACCTCTCCGGAAACATTTGCGCCCCGTTCGTCGCGCCACCACTTGATCTGCTCCATTCCGATCTGAGTGGAAACATGCTGAATATGCAGCTCGGCTCCGGTGGCATGAGCAAGAGCGAGATCACGCGCCATCGAGATTTCCTCGGCAAGTGCCGGAGTCCCCTCGACTCCCAGCTTATAACTCTGCGCACCTTCGTTCATCGCCCGAGGTCCGGCAAGTTGCGGCTCCTCACAGTGACTGGCAAAGAACATACCGAACTCATTTCCGTATTCCATCGCCCGCTTTAGAAGGGCGGCATCAGGAACGGCATCGCCATCATCGGTCAGCATCAGGACTCCGGCCTTCCTCATCCCATCAATACCCGCCATCTCGTGCCCTTCACGGCCCACCGTGATGCAGCCCGAAGTCAGCACGGGAATTCGACATTTCTTCCCGGCTTCAAGAACGCGATTCACAACCGTTGCTGAGTCGATCGCGGGAGCAGTGTTCGGCATCATGACAACACCCGTAATTCCTCCATTGATCGCTGCCTCAGAGCCATCGAGAATGGTTTCCTTGTGCTCCTGACCTGGCTCGCGGAAGTGGACGTGAGCATCGAACATTCCTGGCATAATCACCTTTCCGGTGACATCAATCACACGCGCTCCTTCAGGGTCAGCGAGATCAGCCCCGACAGCTTTGATTACGCCATTTTCTATCCAAACGTCGGCACGTGTGGGAGCAGCATCTTCGGTGGCGATTTCTCCGCCTTTGAGAAAGAGGTTCATGAGGTTTGTGGCTTGAGGCCGTATAAGACAGACATACGAGCGGCAATCCCGTTCTCGACTTGTTGGGAAATCAAGCAGCGCTCGTAATCGAGGACCGCATCGCAAAGCTCGACCCCGCGATTGATTGGTCCGGGATGCATGATGTAAGTCCCGTCACCTTCAAGCTGATGGAGACGCTCTTCGGTGATGCCGTAGAGACTGTGATACTCCCGATCACTTGGA
>JBMHCQ010000018.1:0-331580 GCA_049889835.1 Akkermansiaceae bacterium | reverse complement strand
TTGGTGGCTTTTTGGCTTCCTTTTTCTTGGCGGGTTTCTTAGCTGGCTTTTTGGCTGCCTTTTTCTTGGCGGCTTTCTTAGCTAGCTTCTTTTTAGCGGCTTTTTTGGCTGCCTTTTTCTTGGCGACCTTCTTTTTGGCCGTCTTTTTGGCTGCTTTTTTCTTGGCGGCTTTCTTAGCTTCCTTCTTTTTAGCGGCTTTCTTAGCTACCTTCTTTTTAGCGGCTTTTTTGGCGACCTTTTTCTTGGCTGCCTTTTTCTTCGCTACTTTCTTTTTAGCCGCCTTTTTGGCAGGCTTGCGTGCCGGTTTCTTGGCTGCCTTTTTCTTGGCAACCTTCTTCACGGTTTTTTTGACTGCTTTTTTTGCAGCTTTCTTTTTTGTGGTCTTCTTTTTAGCAGCCATGGCTTTGTGCTGAGTTAGAGCCCGCTGAAGTGCGGACTTCTCTTCCGGCGTCATGACACCGAGCGAGATCATGGAGATCATAGCCTCACCGAGGCTCCCTCCGAAAGCATATTGTATCAGTTCTTTCAATTTGGGTTTCAAGACGGTGTCGCGATCAAGCTTCGCCTCATAGACATGAGCGCGGCCTTGACGGCTTCGTCTTGCAAAACCTTTCCGCTCCAGATTCCGAAGAACGGCGAGCGAGGTGGTATAACTGAGAGTGTCCCCGTAAAGATAATCGTGTACGAAATTTACCGTACTGGGCCCCTCGTTCCAGAGCACAGAGAGTGCGTGAAGCTCTTGGGGGGTTGGGCCTTTCTTGTTCGACATCATTGAAACGACTTAATCGTTTCCTGCTGATACCGAATTACTACGCTAATGATCAAGGTTAATCTTTGTTAAGAAAACGAATGGCACCTTTGCTGTTACGGATATTTTACTCTTCTTCCTGAGTGTTCCCAGGAAGAGGGAGTGCGTTTGAAGGTGCATTCGGACGTTTGATTGCGGGAGCAATCTCACGAAGCTGTTCCCAAAATTGTTCTTGGGCAGGATGTCCGTTGAAGAGTATTTTTCCTTCATTGGAAAGAAGAACGACAGTGGGGAAAGCCTGGATACGGAGCCGTGAACCAAGAGTGTTTTTTGTAAAGTCAGTCAACCAGAATGCTTGTGTTTTGTCCGTGTTTTCTTTGACGAAGGCGTCGGCATCTTGTCGCGATTCAGCTACTCCGGAGAGAAGAACGGAAGCGGCGGGGATTTTATTTTTTTTGAGAATATCCACAGTGGCATAGAAGTCTCCCATGCTTTCGATTGATTCGCGTGCCCATGGCGACCAGAAATGAAGGACGATTGCTTTAGCTTCCCCGATGTGTTTTGCAAGGGACTGGTTTTTTTGATGAGGAAGTTGGGCGGGAAGGGGTCGGGAAAGATCAATGATCAGGTTCTCCATTGAGTCACGCATGCGTTCTTTGTCGACGAGTTGCCCAAAAATCTCCGCTTGGGCGGGTGAGAGCCAGAAGGCTTCGGTAATGTGCTTCTTAAATTTGGTCCGATCTTTTTTGTTGAGGGCGTCGGCTGCTTGCGCATATTCGACGATGGCATGGAAGTCCTCGGGGACCGCGAAGACGAGGGAGTCGTCGATGTTGAACGTCTTTTTCTGCTCAATGAGTTGTTTTGAAAAATCTCCAAGGGCTTCGAGGTCGTTTTGATCAACCAGAAAGAGGAAGCGGGATTCGATGAGGGTTTGAGGTTTTACCCCTGCTTTGCGAGCGGTGAGATAAGCGGCTTCGTAGGCTTTGGCATCCCGCTCTTCGAAGAGACGTTCGATGAGCGCTTGGTGGTCAGCCTCCTGCGAGAGGGCGAAAGAAGTTGATGCGAGGAAGAGGAGAAAGGTTCTCATGGAAACGAAAAAGGGCCGACCGAAGTCGTGCCCAATGATAGAATGGTTATTTGAAAAAGCGATGATGAGGGCAAAGTAGGGCGCCCCTAACGCCCGGGAATTTGAATGGTCGTACCGTATCTGATGGTATCACCTTCGATGCTGTTAGCTTGGCGGATGGCATCAACGCTCACACCATAGCGGCGGGAGAGCCCCCAGAGGGTATCCCCTTTCTGGACTGTGTAAGCCTGACCTCCATGGGATGGGGTTGGAACTGGTGAATTCACTGGTTCTGCGGAAGCGAGCGGATCTGCCGGGTAAGCCTGAGCGGCGGGAGGGTTGATCGGATCCACTGGCTGATAGGGTGCTCCATAAATTGTCGCAGGTGATCCCGGAATTCCGTACTGATCTGCGCCTGCTTGCGTTACAGGTCCCACAGGTGGAGCGGTTGGGTGGGGGGTGGTGAACTGAGTGCAAGAGGAAAGAGCACCGAGGAGACCGAGAGAAACAAAAGAGGCGAAAATTGCTTTCATGGGAAGAGTCTAAACTATTACTTAAGGTTTGTGAAATATTTTTTGGAAAGGGTTAATTCTTTTCTTAACCATTATCTCGTTGGGTCGAGCGATCTCTGAGCCCGTCCTTGTTTAAGAAAGGCGAAAAAAACAGGAGACCGTTTCCTCTGTCTCTTTTTCAAGCTCAGCGAGCGAGAGGTTTCGGAGTGCGGCGATTTTTTCGCCGGTAAATCTGGTAAAGGCAGGTTGGCAGCGCTTTCCACGATGAGGAACAGGAGAAAGGTAAGGGGAGTCCGTCTCAAGCATGAAGCTTCCAGCAGGGCAACCGGTGGCGGTTTCTGCGACCACTTGAGCGTTTTTGAAGGTAACGATTCCGGTGAAGGAAATGAGGCCTCCCAGGGCGAATACTTTTTGTGCTTGGTCGAGGGTGGAGGGAAAGCAGTGGAATACTGCGCGGACGTCCTGATGGAATTCACGATAGATTTCGAGAGCGTCATTGAAGCTGGCTGCCCCTGATTTGTCGCGGGTGTGGATGACGATGTTGAGCCCCTGTTTTGCTGCGAGTTGAAAATGACGATAAAGAAAATCGCGTTGTCGGGCGTGATAGTCTTCTTCAGTCCAGCCTTCAGGAGCGGGATGGAAGTAGTCGAGTCCGGTTTCGCCCACTGCGGCAACTTTGGAATGGTCAAGGTGAGGGAGTAAAAGAGATTCGAAATCATCGCGTGTCTCGTGAACATCACAAGGATGGATGCCAAGGCAGGCGTGGATTTCGGGGTGCCTCATTGCGAGGTTGAGGTTTCGTTCAAGATTCTCTTCGCCTGTTGCAAGGGTGATCATCCGCTTGACGCCATGGTCCAGGGCCCGGGCGATGAGCGCGGGGATTTCGTGAGGTGAAAACTGGTCGGAGCCGAGATGACAGTGGGAGTCGGTCATGGGGGCGGAGTGTCGCAAGGCCGGAAGGCTTGGGAAAGCGCGGAAATAGTGTTCTGATCAAGTGGTTTTTTTGATGAACCCTTTAGGGGAGTCTCCCTGTCGCTTGGTTCCAATAACGGGTCGCAAACCCGTGGACAAGCGGTGGAGTTCTCGTAGGCTTTTCGGGTGGAGTTTCGACTGAGCAGTGAATACCGACCCAAAGGCGATCAGGAGCAAGCGATCGATAAATTGGTGAAGTCGATCGAGGCGGGGAATCGTCATCAGACTCTCCTCGGGGTCACTGGATCTGGGAAAACCTTCACCATGGCCAATGTCATCGAGCGCATCCAGAGACCGACGCTCATTATGAGCCATAACAAGACTCTGGCGGCCCAGCTTTACTCGGAGTTCAAAGCCTTTTTTCCGGACAATGCGGTGGAATATTTTGTGTCTTACTTCGACTACTATCAGCCCGAGGCATACATTCCCCGATCAGACACCTATATCGAAAAGGACTCCTCGATTAATGAGGAAATCGAGCGTCTTCGTCTCAGCACGATGGGGTCCTTGCTCACGCGGGATGACACGATTGTCATCGCTTCAGTGAGCTGCATCTACGGCTTGGGGAATCCCGAGGACTACAAGGAGATGATGTTTGGGATTCGCGATGGGTTGGAGATCGGGCGCGATGAATTTCTTTCCGAGCTTGTGAATCTTCTTTTCGAGCGCAATGACATTGCCTTCGAGCGCGGGCATTTTCGGGTGCGGGGAGACACGGTGGAAGTGCGTCCGGCTTATTTGGAGGACACCGCGATCCGAGTGGAATTTTTTGGCGATGAAATTGACCGTATTTCGTCCATCGATGTTCGTAGCGGACATATGATCGACGAGATGGTAAATTACGTCTTTTATCCGGCGAAGCAGTTCGTTTCCTCGAAGGAAAAGCTCACTAAAGCCATGGTTGCGATTCGGCAGGAGTTGGACGATCGCATTGCTTGGTTTGAGAAGAATAATAAGCTCATTGAGGCGCAGCGCCTTCGCATGCGCACCGAATATGATCTCGAAATGATGCAGGAAATGGGGTTCTGTCAGGGAATTGAGAACTACTCACGCCATATCACGGGGCGCAAGAAGGGGGACCGCCCCTACACCCTACTCGATTTTTTTCCAGACAACTATCTTCTGCTTGCTGATGAGTCGCACGTGACTCTTCCGCAGGTGCGCGGAATGTTTGAAGGCGATAAAAGCCGTAAATCGGTTCTCGTGGAGCATGGTTTCCGTCTTCCGAGTGCCATGGACAATCGTCCTCTACGCTTCGATGAATACATGAGGATGACCAAGCAGCGTCTCTATGTCAGTGCTACTCCGGGGCCGTTTGAAATCATCAATTCCCGGGCTGATAACCCTAAGTTTATCCCGGTGAAGAGTCGGAAGGAGGAGGACTTTGATCCCGGGCTCTATAAGCGCCTCAAGCCGAATGCCAGTGGAGCTTCGGAGGATGTCGAGGAGTTTGAGGTCTCAGGAAGCCAGCCTCTGATTGTGGAGCAAATTATCCGCCCTACGGGACTGCTGGATCCGGTGCTGACCTTGCGCCCGCTCAAAGCCCAGATTGACGAGACCATCGAATTGTGTCGGGAGCGTGTCGAAAAAAACGAACGCGTTCTCGTCACGACCCTCACCAAGAAAACGGCGGAGGACCTCGCGGAATATTTGCAAGGAGTTGATTTGAAATGTCGCTACATTCACTCGGATGTCGATGCCATCGAGCGGGTGGAGATTTTGAGAGCTCTCCGCGCCGCGGAATGTGATATTCTTATCGGGATCAACCTGCTCCGGGAGGGGCTCGATCTGCCAGAGGTTTCCCTCGTTTGCATTCTCGATGCCGACAAAGAAGGATTTTTACGAAACGAGACCAGCCTGATCCAAACTGCTGGTCGGGCGGCTCGGCATGTCAATGGAGAGTGCGTGTTGTTCTGTGATGAAGTCACTGAATCCATCCAGATGCTCCTGAATGTGACCGAGCATCGTCGTTCCATCCAGATGGCCCATAACGAAAGGCACGGGATCGAGCCGAAGAGCGTGGTTCGAGCGGTGCAAAAGAGTCTGCATGATCGCGGCGAAGGCACTGCGGAGGCGCAGAAGCTCAATCAATCCATGGTTTCGGATGATGAGATGGTTTTCAACGCCGTTGAAGTCATTCGCGAGATGGAAGAGGAAATGCAAAAAGCCTCGGCCAAACTCGAATTCGAAAAAGCGGCTCATCTCCGTGATCAAATCGCCGAGCTTCGAAAGCGGGCTGGCTTGGAAGGATGAAAACACACATCATCAGAGAGATCTCTCAAGATAGCTTGTTGGGAAGTTTTCAGACGGCCTCTTGGAGCAACAAAGGTCGGTGATCTTGAAAGAGGCTAGGTGATTGGTTAGCCGGGTGTGCTTTGTGTCTCGCCGAGCGTTCGGAGCGCCAACAACGACGAAGCGGACTTCACTTCGGGCGAGGTGCACCAACAGTTTTTCGAGCTATGCTGCCATCGTCATGGGCAAGTGGGTTCGGTTTTCCTCTGGGAAAGGCGGCAGTTTTGCGGAGATTTTCCAAGCGATCAAGGGGTGAGTGCTTGCTGAGCTGGGCCGTCGACTTGCTTTCGAACATGTTCTTGGAAGTCAGTGAAATCACGGAAGTGAGAAGAGCTCAATCGAGCTGAGACTCAAGGCGCTTTGAGTTGCCCTTCCTTCCTAAATCGTGCGGACAAATTGTTTTGCAAAGCGACTGGTCGAGTAAATGAGATTCAAATAATGCCCCGCCAGTGCGTCAAAGCGTCCCTTTCGTCCGGAATAAGCCCACTCTGCGTCAGCAAAAGGATCACTGATGCTTATCAGCTCACCTTTTCCTTTCTTGATTGGCCTCATTTCTGGCTTCATCGCTTCACAAATCAATTTGTCCGCACGACCAAAAAATAAAAAAGAGCAGGTCCGTTTCCAGACCTGCTCTTTTCTGTTGGGGAAGGGAGCGGGAAAATCTTCTACCGCTCCCTGTCAATTTTGCTTACTCGCCGGCGGGGGCTTTCTTGCCCTTCCCGCCTTTACCACGAGGTCCGCCCTTGCTGCCGCGACGCTTGCGCATTTCTTCACGCATCGCCTTTTTCTCGTCGTCGCTCAGTTGGCCGTCCCCGTCCTTGTCGAAACGCTTGATGGCAGCGGCCTTGCGATCAGCGGCAGCGGCTTTGCGCTCCTCTTCGCTGAGTTGGCCGTCACCGTCCTTGTCATATTTGGCAAGCATTTCGGTTTTGCGGGCTTCGAAGGCGGCTTTGCGCTCTTCCTGGTTGAGTGTTCCATCGCCATCCTTGTCGAACTTCTCGACGATTTCCTTGGGAAGAGGGCGAGGGCCCTTGCGGTCGCCCTGTCTGCCTTTTCCTTTGCCTTCAGGAGGCTCGGCGTATGCGATGAGTGAGGTGGCGAGGGCAACGGCGACGGTTGTGATTTGATGTTTCATGATTCTGTTGTGTTGGGGTTTGGGATTTAGGGGATCAGGAGGAAGCGCTTTTTCCCTTGTCGTGGGATGGAACTCATGGCCGTGGAAAGAGTTGCAATTTTTTTCAAGGAATTGTCATTGCGGTGACGGGGTGCAATCGGTTCCATACTCGGAATGGCCGATTCCACTTCCTCGAAGCCCGCAAGGACCAAGGTGCAGGTCTTTCGTGATCGTCTCACCAGCACTCTGGTGATTTGGGCAATCGTGACGGCGGTTTTTGTGTCCGCGAGTCCGTGGAGCTTTTTTGGCCTGATTGCCTTTTTATCGCTCACGGGTGCATGGGAGTTCCGAAATCTTTTTTCGAATTTTCCCGGAGCGGGATGTCGGAATTTGGGATTGCTCGTGGGATCAGCGGTAATGCTTTGGCTGGGATTTCTGATGGTGCGTCATGGTGAGAGCCGTCCCGGTTACGATTGGGAGATGTTTGGCATCTGCGTCACCGTTCTGGGCGCTTTCTGCTGGCGCTTTCGCGATGGAATTGCAGGACGCGACAGTGTCGATTCAGTGGGTGATGCCATTTTGGCTTATCTTTATGTCCCGATTCTTTTCGGAGCCTTCACTTTGAGATTGATGGTTCTTCCGGAAGTCGAATCCGCAGTTCCGGGTGCTTGGCTGATCTTGATGATGTGCGCCTCGGCAAAATTTACCGATATGGGGGCTTACATCACGGGTTCCTTGATCGGAAAACGTAAAATGGCCCCTCACCTTAGCCCCGCGAAGACCTGGGAGGGGTTTTTCGGAGCGCTGGTCTTTGCCCAGCTTGGCGCTTGGGGCGTGTGGGTGCTCGGAGGAGATGCGCTGAGTTGGATTCCCGGGGTTCACCTCTTTGTGATTGGGTTGTTGATGGTACTTTCCGCGGTCACCGGTGATCTCGCGGAGTCGGTGTTGAATCGCAGTTTGGAGGTTAAGGATTCAGGAAACTGGATGCCGGGAATCGGTGGAATCCTCGATTTAATCGATAGTCTTTGTTTTGCAGCGCCAGTGCTTTATTTCTACCTCATCTTCACGGGATTGGTTTAATGCGGAAACGAGTTGTTATTTTAGGGTCTACTGGATCGATCGGAACGAGTGCTCTCACGGTGGCGCGACAGATTCCTGATCGTATGGAAATCGTCGGGCTAGCAGCTGGGTCGAGAGTTGCTGATCTGGAGGAGCAGGCGCAGGAGTTTGGGGTCGGGAAATTGTGCATCGCTGATGCGCAACATGTCTCCAAGCTCGAGGGCGCAGGGCGCACGGTTTTCGCAGGTGAACAGGGGCTGGTTGATTTGGTAGAGGCGACTCGTCCTGATCTGGTGCTGGTTGCCATTGTGGGAGTAGGTGGCTTGCGACCTTCGCTTGCAGCGATTGAGCTGGGTTGTGATCTTGCCGTAGCAAGTAAGGAAATTCTCGTGATGGCTGGTGAGGTCGTGATGAATGCGGCTCGAGCGAAGGGGGTAAATATCCTTCCGGTGGACAGTGAGCACAATGCGATTTTTCAATGTCTTGAGGGTCACAAGGGAAGTGCCAACGAGGTGAGTCGGTTGATTGTGACTGCTTCGGGTGGTCCTTTTCGAACTTGGCCGGTGGAGAAGTTGTCCTCGGTTCAAGTCGAAGATGCACTCAAGCACCCGACCTGGGAAATGGGGGCGAAGATTACCATTGATTCAGCGACGCTTTTTAACAAAGGCCTTGAGATGATTGAGGCGCGTTGGCTTTTTGATATCCCGATGGAAAAAGTGGATGTCGTTGTGCATCCCCAAAGTGTCGTGCATTCGATGGTTGAGTTTGTGGATGGGAGTGTGCTCGCCCAGCTGAGTACGACTGACATGTGTTTCCCAATTCAATATGCCGTTGTTTGGCCCGAGCGATTGAAGAACAAGTTGAAGCCGTTGGATTTCCCGACTCTTGCCAAGTTGGAATTTGAAGCACCACGAGTGGAAGACTTTCCGGCACTTCGTCTGGCACGTGAAGCGGGTGAAAGAGGGGGGACTTTACCTGCTGTCCTCAACGCAGCGAATGAAGTCGCCAATCAAGCGTTCCGCGACCGGGAACTGAGCTTCCCGGGGATTTGGGCTGTCGTGGAAGAAACGATGAGTCGAGTGGAGCACCTTGATTCGCAGGAGCTCGAAGTCGTAGTGGCAGCGGACTTGCAAGCCCGGGAAGCGGCCAAGACTCTCGTCAGGGCCTAAAAAGCCATCGCCCTGTGAAGAGCGATGGCTTTGAAAGTGAAAAGGAATTTTAGAGGGTCACCCCTGTTGCGCTGGTCACTCCGGCGATTCCGCGGATTTCTTCCATCACGCTGCTTTCGAGGGGGGAGTCGAGCTCGATGACGGTGAGCGCGCTGTTCTCTTTTGAATTCCGGGCGAGAGAGAGGTTTGCGATGTTGACGTCTGCAGTTCCGAGGGTCGTGCCAATGGCTCCGACGATTCCAGGACGATCATCATTGAGGACGATGAGGAAGCTCCCGGAGATATTGGTGTCGACGAACAGTTTGTCGATTTCGACGATCCGGGGAGACTTCCCGATGACGGTTCCAGCGACGCGATACTTCTGGTCACCTTTGGTCAGCTCGGCGACAAGAAGCTCGCTGTATTCGGTCTGGGCATTGATGGTGGATTCAACAAGATCGAGCCCCATCTCTTTGGCCACTGCCGGAGCGTTGACGATGTTGACTTGGCCGTCGCAGCGAGCCGCCTCGAGGTTCGCGGTGAGCACGCTGCGGGAGATGAGCGCGGTGTCCTTTTCGGCGAGGGGGCCGTGGTAGGAAACGCGGAGAGAGTCTGGGTTTGCCGGGCCGAGTTTGGCGAGGAGTTTTCCGAGAGCTTTGGCGATGTTGAGATAACCGCCGAGTTCGTTGAGTGCAGCGGCGTCAAGCGAGGGCATGTTGATCGCGTTGCGAATTTCTCCGGTAGCGCAGAAGTCACGGATTTGCTCGGCGACTTGGATTCCAACGTTTTCTTGCGCTTCGTTGGTGGAGGCGCCGAGGTGTGGGGTGTAGGTGACGTGCTTCCCAAGGGTGAAGAGGGGATGATCGGCGGAGGGTGGTTCTTCCTCGAAAACATCGAGACCACAACCTGCGATATGCCCCTCGTCGATGAGCTGCTTGAGCGCGACTTCATCGATGAGGCCCCCGCGAGCGCAGTTGACCACGAGTGCACCTGGGTTCATGAGCTTCAGGCGATCAATATTGAGGATGTGTCTGGTGTCATCGGTCAGCGGAACATGAAGGGTTACCACATCAGCTCCGGTCAGAGCTTCGTCCGGGGTTGCTGTAAGAGTGACCTTCATTTCATCTGCGCGGAACTGGGTGAGGAAGGGATCGTAAGCAACGACCTTCATGTTGAATGCTTGCGCACGTCTAGCGAATTCGGAACCAATGCGGCCCATTCCGATGATTGCGAGGGTCTTCCCGTTGAGCTCGATTCCCTGGTTGGCTTTGCGGCCTGCTTTGAAGTCGCCCGCAATGACCGATTGGTGTCCGGGAGCAATGTTTCGGGCCGTCGCGCACATCAGGGTGAAGGCGTGTTCGGCGGTGGAAATCGTGTTTCCGGTCGGAGTGTTCATTACGATCACGCCGTGCGCGTTGGCGGCATCGCGGTCGATATTGTCGACTCCGACACCAGCACGACCAACTGCTTTGAGCTTGCTTGCGGCAGCGAGGACTTCGGGGGTGACCTTGGTCTGGGAGCGAACGACAAGTGCGTCGTATTCCCCAATAATGGAGATTAATTCCTCCGGGGAAAGACCGACCTTAAAATCGGCGGTGATATCGGGATGAGCGTTCAGGAGTTCAACTCCCTTTTCAGAGATCGGGTCAGAGACCAGGACACGGCTTGCCATAACGCTTCGGGCGGTAACGCAAAGGGCCGCATATGGCAAGTGTGGGCTTACTTTTGACAAAGCAGACCTTCGATCCGGACTTGATCTTTTCTTGCGGAAAGAGACATTGACCGCATGTGCGACAACCCAGACATGCGCGAGTTTTCTTCCAAGGTTCTAGATGGTCCCGACCGCGCGCCCAGCCGGGCGATGCTGTATCCGGTGGGGTTTGAGAAAGATGACTTTAAGAAGCCCAAGGTCGGAGTGGCTTCGACTTGGAGTCAGGTGACGCCTTGTAATTTCCATATTGATGGCTTGGCTAGGGAGTCGGCAAGTGGAGTCGACGCAGCGGGTGGAAAGTCGGTTATTTTTAATACCATTACGATCTCCGATGGAATTTCGATGGGGACGGAGGGGATGAAATATTCTCTCGTTTCCCGTGAAGTGATTGCGGATTCGATCGAGACGGTGGTCGGCTGTGAGGGAATGGATGGCTACGTTGCGATCGGCGGATGTGACAAGAATATGCCGGCCTGTATCATCGCAATGGCGCGGATGAACCGCCCTTCGGTTTTCGTTTACGGCGGCACTATTTTGCCTGGTTGCGCTTCCTTGAAAGGGGAAGACAAAGATCTAGATATCGTTTCGGTCTTCGAGGCAGTCGGAAAACACGCGAGCGGGGAGTATTCCGATGAGGAACTTCAGACGGTGGAGGAAAAAGCCATTCCCGGACCGGGTTCCTGCGGTGGAATGTATACCGCGAACACGATGGCCTCCGCGATCGAGGCTCTGGGAATGAGTCTTCCAAACAGCTCTGCGCAGGCAGCGATTTCCGATGACAAGAAGCGCGACAGTTTCGATGCCGGCGCTGCGGTGCTGCATCTCCTTGAAAAGGGAATCAAGCCTCGCGATATCATGACGCGGAAGGCCTTTGAGAATGCCATCACGGTGGTGATCACTCTCGGTGGATCGACCAATGCGGTGCTGCACTTGCTCGCGATGGCTCACGCCGCTGATGTCGAGCTGAGCATCGATGACTTTACTGAGATTGGAAAACGTGTTCCCGTCTTGGCTGATCTCAAGCCGTCTGGAAAATACGTGATGGCCGAGCTGGTAAAAATCGGTGGCCTCATTCCACTGATGAAACTTCTTCTCAAGGAAGGGCTTCTTCACGGCGACTGCATGACTGTGACCGGCAAGACGATTGCGGAAAACCTCGAAAACTCCCCCTTGGAATTCCCTGAAGATCAGGATGTGGTGCGCTCCATCGACAATCCGGTCAAAAAGGACAGCCACCTGCGCATCCTTTATGGAAATCTCGCCCCCGAGGGCTCGGTAGCAAAGATTTCCGGAAAAGAAGGCCTCACCTTCACGGGACGCGCCCGCGTGTTTGAATCCGAGGAAGAAGGCATGACGGCCATTCTCGACGGCAAAATTGTCGCCGGGGATGTCATCGTGATTCGGCGTGAAGGCCCCAAAGGTGGCCCAGGGATGCGCGAGATGCTCGGGCCAACGGCGGCGGTTATGGGCCGCGGCCTTGGCGATTCGGTTGCCCTGATTACCGACGGCCGCTTCTCCGGTGGTTCTCACGGATTCGTGGTTGGTCACATCACCCCGGAAGCCTTCGAAGGAGGGCCGATCGGTCTCTTGGAAGAGGGTGATACCATCACCATCGATGCCGAGAAGAACGAGATCACCACGGACGCGGATCTTGAATCGCGTCGCGCAAACTGGGTTCAGCCCAAGCCGCATTACACCCGTGGAATTCTCGCAAAATTCGCCAAGCTCACCACCAGTGCGAGCGAAGGCGCGGTGACAGATAAGTTTTAAATGCCGTTCAATCTCATAAAAAACGCCCTCGGGTTTATGACCGGAGGGCGTTTCGGTTGAGAGGATTTTGAAGTCTTACCACTTTTTTCCGTAAGCGGTGTTTTCAAGACCTTGGCCGAGGCGTTGGGCATCTCGGCCCATTCCGACGAAGGTGTTACAGGAAGAAAGAAGAAGGGCTGCACCAGTGCTGAGAAGGAGCAAGAGAGTCAGTTTGCTTTTCATGCAGATAGGAAAGCACGATCACGGAAGTCTGCCAATCTTTAATTTTTCCTAACAAAATCTCTGCTGATGGCTTAGAAAGGAGAAATGGAGCGCATCGTAGAATCGGAGATCCTCGACGAACTGCCCGGGGACGACCCGCGGGCCTTGCGGAGTCGACGGGATCTTCGGCTGATCAATTGCCTGATGGGCAATGAACGCTGGATCGAGCGGCAGGTAAAGGCGGCGGGATTGATGATCGAGCTTGGAGCTGGCGATGGGGCCTTGACGCGGAAGCTTTTGAAGCGCGGGAAGGTGACGGGACTGGATTTACAGCCGAAGCCTGAAGGGCTTTCAGCGGATTGGGGAAAGGGGGATCTTTTCGAAACTCTTCCAAAGACCCCGGGTGAGACGGTGGTGGCGAATTTAATTTTGCATCATTTTAAAGACGAGAAACTCCGCGAGCTGGGTGGGTTATTGAAAAATCGCAAGCGTCTCGTGTTTGTCGAACCGTGGCGGAATCGTCTGGCGCTGGCGGAAGGTCGTCTGCTTTTTCCGGTGATCAACGAGGTGACACGGCATGATATGATGGTGAGCATTCGGGCCGGCTTCGTGCGTGGCGAGCTTCCAGCACTTCTCGATCCGGAGGGGAGATGGCGCTGGAAAGAGGAGACCTCGTTGCTGGGTGGGATTCGTGTGCTAGCTTCATTGGCGTGAAGGGGATCGAAATTGCAGGAGGAGGATTGGCGGGTTTGTCGCTTGGTATTGCCCTGCAGGATCGTGGTGTTCCGGTTGTGATTCGTGAGGCGGGATCGTATCCACGACACAAGGTCTGCGGAGAGTTCGTTAACGGAGTTTCGCCTGAGACTCTCGAGAACCTCAGAATCGATGTCATTTTCGAAGAGGCGCTTCTTCATTCAAAGACCCGCTGGTGGATGGGGGATGAAGAACTTCTGGAGGCAGAGATGAAGCGTCCGGCACTTGGGCTTTCACGCTGGGAGATGGATGAGGCTTTGCGGGATTTATTTCTCTCAAAAGGAGGAAAACTGCAGGTGAAGGACCGGGTAGGACGGGTTGCTCGCGAGGGTTTGGTTTGGACTGCGGGACGGGTGCTGCAGAACGAGAGCAAGTGGCTGGGGCTCAAGGGACATTTTATCGGGCTTGAGCTTGATGGCCTGGAGATGCATTTGGGTGAGGGGGGATACGTCGGTCTCACTCCGGTGCGCGGAGGGCGGGTGAATGTTTGTGGCTTGTTCGAGCAACGCAATCTCAGGGGCGGAAATGTGATTCTCACTTATCTTGATGCAGTGGGCTTAGGCGCCTTGTCCAAGAGATTGTCCAAGGTCGAATTTGATCGGAAATCGCTGACCGGAATCAGCGGGTTTGGGCTTGGAGGTCAGGATGGGAATGAAGAGCTTCTCACTCTGGGTGATGCGGAGCGCATAATTCCTCCGTTCACTGGTAATGGGATGTCGATGGCCTTTGAATCGGCGGAGTGTGCTTTGGAGCCATTGCTGAACTACGCGCAAGGCGGTTTGGGCTGGGGGGAAACGTGCCAACTGATTCGGAAGTCACTCGCCGGCCGCTTTGATCAACGGGTTCGGCTGGCTCAGACAATGCATCATTTCCTCAATGCAAATCTGGGCCGCCAGTGCTTGAAGTGGGCTGCGCGGGCAAATCTGCTGCCCTTTCATTGGCTTCACCGGAGGCTCACTTGAAACAAGGGTTGGCAAATCTCGAAATAGCCCGATGCTAGCGAGGATGTTTCTTGAATCGATTGCGAGTGCCTTTCCTGAGTCTTCCTACACCCAGCCGGAGTCGTATGAGTTTTCGGTTCGGACGGATCCGGTCAGGGAACTCGATACCCGCTCGCGGGCTCTTTTAAAAAAAGTCCTTCTGGGTGATTCAGGAATCGAGAAGAGACATTTTGCGACTCCTGACCCGGCTCGAATGTTTGATTCTTCGGCTCAGGAGCTGAACGAATATTTTGAGCGTGAGGCTCCAGCGCTCTCCTCTGCTGCGCTGGAGAAAGCACTTGAGAAATCCGGTCTCGCAGCGGCCGATCTTGATGCCCTTATCATTTGCACCTGCACCGGTTATCTCTGTCCGGGCGTGACGAGTCATGTTGCGGAGCAACTGGGGATGCGACCTGATATTTATCTTCAGGATCTGGTGGGGCTTGGTTGTGGAGCGGCCATTCCGACTCTCCGGGCGGCGCAGGGATTTCTTGCGGCTAATCCCGGGAGCAAGGTGGGAGTAGTAGCAGTCGAGATTTGCTCCGCTGCTCTTTATGTCAATGAGGACCCCGGGGTTCTCATCAGTCTCTGCCTTTTTGGGGATGGCGCCTCGGCCTCGATCTGGAGTGATCAGGAAGAGGAGGGAAAATGGCGGGTGGATCATTTTGAGACGGTGCATGTTCCCGAGGAGCGGGAGAAAATCCGCTTTGTGAATGGAGGCGGAAAGCTTCAGAACAAGCTACACCGCGCGGTGCCCGCTCTTGCTGCTGAGGCAGTTGGAACGCTCTGGATGAAGCGACGCACTGATCCTGATCAGATTCTGGCGCACACCGGTGGCCGCGATGTCATTGAGGCTCTTGAAGCCCGGCTTTCGGTATCGCTTCCTGAGACTCGGCGCGTTCTCAACGACTACGGAAACTGCTCCAGCCCTTGTGTTCTTTTTGCTCTTGAGGATCGTTTGGCGGCTAGCGCGGACGACTCCCGATACTGGCTGACGAGTTTTGGGGCAGGTTTTGCCGCGCATTCTTGTGAGATGTGGCGTTGACAGCACGTCGGCAGTGGTGGAGCGTCCCACCGACATGACACTTATGAACCGCCGGGCCCTTTCCGGTATCTTAATCGGTGCGATGAGCCTTTCAGTGCTCGCACAAGAGCCTGTGGATCCCCGTACGGGAAAACCGGCGACTCCCGCCAAACCTGCGGTAACGCCGCCTGTGGAAGTTCCTCCCGCTTCTCCTGAAAAGTCGACAGCTCCTGCAGACGTCGCCGCTCCTCCGGCTGATGCCCTCAGGTCTGAGTCCGGACTTGCTTCCAAGCTGATCAAAAAAGGAACAGGAACGGAAAAGCCAACCGCTAACGACGGAGTCGTAGCCCACTACACCGGGTGGACCACCGACGGAAAACAGTTTGATAGCTCCCGTGATCGTGGATTGCCGACTCCTTTCGCTCTTGATAGCGTGATCGCCGGGTGGACCGAAGGCCTTCAGCTTATGGTCGTTGGAGAGCAGCGCCGGTTCTGGATTCCCGAGGACCTTGCCTACAAAGGTCAACCGGGTCAGCCAAAGGGAATGCTCGTCTTTGACGTCGAGCTAATGGAGATCAAAAAAGGTCCAGCCGCTCCGGCCAATCTCAGTGCTCCCGCAGATGCCGGGAAGACTGAGTCCGGTTTGGCCTTCAAAGTTCTCAAGAAGGGTGAAGGCGGACCCAAGCCTGGCGAGAACGACATCATCAAGATGGTCTTTTTTGTCTGGGATTCCTCCGGAAAGCGCGTCATGGCCCCTTCATTGCAAGGTCAGGAACCTCGCGATGTTCCACTGAGTCAGCTTCCCGTAGCCGGGCTTGTCGAAGGACTCAAGCTGATGACAAAGGGCGAGAAGCGCCGCCTCTGGGTCCCCAAGGAGCTTTCCTTTCAACGTGGACCACAAAATGAGCCTATCATTGTCGACGTTGAGCTTCTCGAGATCAAACCTGATCCTACTGCTGCACCTGCTGAAATTCGCACCGCACCGGCTGATGCCAAGAAGACCGAGTCCGGCATCTCCTATGTCGTTCTCAAGGCTTCCGATGCTAAGGAAAGTCCTTCGGCAAAGGATCTCGCAACGCTTGTATTCAAGGGTTGGGAGGCGAATGGAAAATTCATTGTCGACACCGCCCAGCAAGGGCGCCCTGCCGAGATACCGGTTAACGGTGCTCCCATCAAGGCGTTCACGGAGATTCTCCCTCAAATGAAAAAAGGCGAGAAGCGCCGTCTCTGGATTCCGGCGGCTCAGGGTTTTGCCCGTCAAGCTGGTGAGCAAGATCTGATCTTCGAGCTTGAGCTTGTTGATTTTAAAGCAGACCCGAATGCCCCGGCTGAAGGCATTTTGGTGGCTCCAGCCGAAGCCAAGAAGTCCGAGACCGGAGTGTCCTCTATTGTTTTGACCGCCTCCGAGTCCACCGAAATGCCGGGTGAGAATGATACTGTCAGTATTGCCTTCAAAGGATGGAGCTCCAAGGGGCAGTTCCTCGGTGGTTCCGATCAGCAGGGACGCCCTCTCGAGTTCCCAATCAAGCAAGCTCCGATCAAAGCGTGGAGCGAGATTCTCCCTCAGATGAAGAAGGGCGAGAAGCGCCGTCTTTGGATTCCCGCAGATCAGGGATTCCCCCAAGGTGGTGGCCCGGGAGATGATCTTGTTTTTGAAGTAGAGCTCCTCGAGATTCAAAAGGGAGAGCCTGCTCCTGAAGTTCCGGTTGATGTTGCCGCGCCTCCTGCTGATGCCGTGAAGACCGCAAGTGGATTGGCCTCCAAGGTTCTGGTCAAGGGAACGGGTAAAGAGAAGCCCGGGCCGACCTCCCGGGTGACGGTCCACTACACTGGATGGACCACTGATGGGAAGATGTTCGATAGCTCCGTTACCCGTGGCAAGCCTTCCACCTTTGGTCTCAATCAGGTGATCGCCGGTTGGACCGAGGGTCTTCAACTCATGGTCGTGGGAGAGAAGCGTCGTTTCTGGATTCCTGTTGACCTCGCTTACCAAAACCGCCCCGGTAAGCCTGCTGGCATGCTGGTCTTCGATGTCGAGTTGAAAGAGATCGCGAAGTAAAAAGAGCGACTGAATACAATCTGCCGGCCCGTCCGCTCTCTGGAAAGTGGGGGGGCCGTTTTTCTTTGTGATTCAAGAAGGGAATTCGTAGGGTTCCAAAATGCTGCGTTGGCTTATTCCCGTGCTCGTCTTTTCCTCCTGCCAGAATGAGCAGGACGAAGAACCTCAATGGCGCCATCTCAGGGAGGCAACTTGGTCCGATATCCAATTTGGGGGGCAAGGAGAGACTTCTTTGGTGGACGACACCTTCGCGCTCGGGCTTGGGGTGGAGCTCACTGGAATCAAGTTTGAAGATGCCATTCCGACTCTTCCCTACGAACTCACCTTTTCGGCTCGTAAGCTCACCGGAACGGATTTTTTTTGCGGATTGACCTTTCCGGTCCGTTCGGAAAAAGAGTGCCTCACCTTCATCCTCGGAGGTTGGGGTGGGGGAACGGTCGGGCTTTCCAGTATTGATGGAAAAGCAGCTTCCGAGAATGAGACAACCTCTTACCGGAATTTTGACTTTGATCGGTGGTATGAAATTACCCTGCGGGTGACGGAGGAAAAGATCTTCGTGATGCTCGATCGGGAAACGATCATTGATTTCGAAATTGGTGACCATGAGCTTGAGCTTCGCTATGGGGCGATCGATCTCTGTGCTCCTTTTGGTCTCTCAACCTTCCAGACAGCCTCCGAAATCCGCAATCTTCGGTGGCGTTCCTTGTCTGATTAAGACTTGTCATGAGCCGCATTTCCCATTAATGAAGCTCTCAACAACTTCTGACCTTGCGTAGGGAGTGGGTTTTCTAACCCGCTCTTTTTTGCTCTCAGGAAACCAGCTTTAAAAAATGACTACCGATATCGTTGCCCTCATCGAGTTCTACGAAAAAGAAAAGGCCATTGACCGTGAGCGTGTTGTGGAGGCTCTCCAGTATGCTTTCTGTTCTGCTTACCGTAAGATGGTGCCCGGTGCTGATGCCATCGAGACTCTCACTGCCCAGATTAATGAGAAAAAAGGTGATACCCGTATTCTTGCTTCCCTGGAAGTGGTTGCTGATGATGACTACGTCGATAAATTCAATGAAGTTCCGCAGTCTCTTGCGTCCAAAAAGGAGCCGGGCATTCAGCTGGGAGACCGGATCGACCTCGATGTTACTCCACCCAATTTTGGACGGATTGCAGTCCAGACCGCGAAGCAGACGATGATGCAGCGCCTTCGTCAGGCTGAAAAAGAAAAGATATATGACGAATTCAAGGACCGCGCCGGTGATATCGTTAGCGGTTCCGTGCGTCGTTTTGAAAAGAGCGATGTCATGGTCGACCTTGGAAAATTCGAGGCTCGCATGCCATCCAAGGAGCGCGTGAACACAGAAGATTACAATGTGGGTGATCGGATTCGTTGCTACGTGGTCTCAGTGGATAACGAAGGACGCGGACCAGAGATTATTCTTTCCCGAAGCCATCCCAACTTTGTCCGCCGACTTTTCGAAAGCGAAGTCGCCGAGATTTCCGACCGCACGGTTGAGCTTCGCGCTGTCGCACGGGAAGCCGGATACCGCACCAAGGTCGCGGTCTGGAGCCATGATGATAACGTCGACCCGGTTGGCGCTTGTGTAGGGCTTCGTGGAGCTCGCGTGAAGAATATCGTTCGCGAGCTTAACAACGAGAAAGTCGATATCATCCGCTGGACTGATGACATCAACGAATTTGTCACAGAGGCTCTCAAGCCAGCTCAGGTCCGGACGATCACTCTAGACCAAGAGGAAAAGATCGCCCACGTCACCGTAGACGAGGAAGACCTTTCCAAGGCAATTGGCCGTCGTGGTCAGAATGCCCGCCTCACTTCCAAACTCGTTGGCTGGGATGTGCAGGTGAAGAAAGATGAGAGCCAGCACGAGCAGTTCGAGGCCAAGGTCGAGGACGCCGCTCTCCAGCTTGGCGAATCTCTGGGGCTTTCTCCCGAGCTTGCCGATCGCCTTTTCCGCGCCGGTGGTGTCTCTCTTGAAATGGTGACCCAGATGCCTTCCGAATACATCGCCTCTGCTCTTGAGGTCGACATCACGGAGTCCGAGGAAGTTCTTCAAAAAGCGCAGGCTCTTCTCTCCGGAGATGCCGATCCGGCCGAGGAGGCCGCCCCGGCCCAAGAGTCTGCTTCAGAAGGGGCTCCGGAAGCTGCCGAGTCCTCCGAGGAGCCGGAAGCTGAAGAGTCCGATTCCACCCAAGACTAGGTTCCTCCCTCCCACAATTTACAAAATTCTATCCCCCCAGAAGACCACCCAGCTAAAGCATGCCTGATAAGAAACCAGAAAAGAGCGACGAGAAAAAAGACGCCCTCGACCTCGTAAGCGATGGTAGCAAGAAGCTTTCCCGTCGTGAACGTCAGCGCAAGGAAGCCTCGAAGGTGAAAACCGTCGACGATCAAAAAAAGGAAGCTCTTGATTTGGGAGTGATCGATGATGCACCAAGGAAGCCTTCTGTCCGCAAGACTGAGAAGTCAGGAAAGGAGGTGCTTCCTTCGATTTCAAACAAGCTCGCTACCTCCGAGGATCCTGATTTTATCAAGGCTGCCAAAAAGAAGGCTGAACCCGCTGAAAAGGCCCATTCCGAGCCAAGCGGAGATTCCGGAACCGTGGACGGGAACGTCATCAGCATTAAGCCTCCGATCATTGTGAGTGATCTAGCCGATAGGATGGGCAAGAAGCCTTTCGAGATCATGGCAGATCTGATTAAGCTCGAGATCTTCACTTCTCTCGACAAGGCGATTGAGCCGGATATCGCCGAGCAAATCTGTGAAATGCACGGGTTTGTCTTTGAGCGTGAGAAGCGCGAAAAAGGAGGCGGTGTTCATAAGGAGGAAGAAGTGATTGCAGAGCCTGAGCCAGAGGAGGAAGCTCCTGAGGAGCAAATGGCTTACCGTGCACCGATCATTACCTTTATGGGGCATGTCGATCACGGGAAGACCTCACTTCTCGATTATATCCGCGAAAGTCGCGTTGCGGCCAAGGAGGCGGGTGGCATAACCCAGCACATCGGGGCCTACAGCGTGGCACACGGTGAGCGTTTCATCACCTTCCTGGACACCCCTGGTCACTCGATTTTCAGCCGGATGCGCGAGCGCGGCGCAGATATCACTGACATCATCGTCATCGTGGTCGCTGCTGACGATGGCATAATGCCGCAGACTGAGGAAGCGATTGAGCATGCCAAGAAGTCGGGTAAAACCATCATCGTGGCCATCAACAAGATGGATCTTCCTGCCGCCGACCCAATGCGGGTCAAAACCCAACTCATGGAGCACGAACTCGTTCCCTCCGAAATGGGGGGGGAAATCGAGTGCATCGAAGTTTCCGCCCAAACTGGGCAGGGGATTGATGCGCTTCTCGAACTCATGGCTCTTCAGGCTGAGGTTCTTGAGCTCCGAGCCAATCCCAAGGCTATTGCGCGTGCTTCTGTCATTGAAGCAAGCATCAAGTCTGGTAAGGGGCCAACCGCCACCGCGATTGTGGAGAGTGGAACTCTTCAAGTGGGTCAGTCCTTCATTTGTGGTCCCTTCAACGGGAAGATTAAGAGCCTCGTCGATGACCACGGTCAGGCAATTAAGTCTGCCGGTCCCGCGATTCCAGTCGAAGTGATCGGGTTCTCCGAACTTCCACATGTGGGCGATTCTATCGTTGAGATGGAGAATGAGCGTTCTGCGAAGAAACTTGCTGCCGAGCGCCAGTCCGAGCGACGGCAGCAGCGCCTTCAACAGGGGCAGAAGAGCCGTCTTGAGGACATGCTTACCGCCGTGCAAGGAGGTGGGAAGGCCCGCCTCCAAATCATTCTTCGTTGCGATGTCCAAGGTTCAGCCGAAGCGATTAAGAATGCCATTCTCGAAATCGAATCTGAGAAGGTGGAAGCAAACTTCATTACCGCTGGAGCTGGAGCGATTACCGAAGGTGATATTCTCATGGCGAGTTCGGCTGATGCCGTGGTCCTCGGATTCGGGGTCAAGGTGGAAGGGAAGGCCGTCAAAGCCGCCAAGGCCGAGGGTGTTCAAGTCAAACTTTACTCCGTTGTCTACGAACTTATCGATCAGGTCCGTGATTCCATGCTCGGAATGCTTGATCCGGAAATCCGCGAGACCGTAATCGGAAAAGCGACGGTGAAGCAGATTTTCAAGGTCACCAAAGGTCGTGCTGCCGGTTGTATCGTCAAGAGCGGAAAGGTCTCCCGCACCGCCCACGCGCGTGTGCTTCGCGGAGGTCAGCCTGTCTTCGATGGCAAGATGTCTACTCTTCGTCGTCACACCGAAGAGGTGGATGAGGTCAAGAATGGCATCGAGTGCGGTATCCGTCTCGGCCAGTTCAACGAATACGAGGAAGGCGATGTCATCGAGTGCTACACTCTCGATAAGCTTGAGGTCACCCTCTAAAATCTCACTGTTTCAATCTGATGTCTCAGCGCCTCAACCGCGTCAACGAACTCATGCGCCGCGAAGTCAGCGCCGTGGTGCAGCGTGATTTCGAATGGAAAGGCGCCTTGGTCACCATTAGCGGCTGTGATATCACGCAGGATCTCAAGGAGGGAAAGGTGTTTGTTAGCATTCTCGGTGGAAACAGCAAAGAGGTGCTCGATAAGCTTAATCGGAACAAGGGCGAGATTCAGCGACTGGTCTCAAAACGGGTCGTTTTAAAAAATACGCCGGTTCTGACCTTCCGCATCGATCACTCCGCCGCTCGCGGAGTGGATGTGGTCAATCTTCTCGACGAGGTTGCCCTGCTCCCGACCGCGCCTCCAGAAGAGGAAGAAGAATAGAGCTCCCTGGAAATCGTGCGCTCCCACCTTGGTGGCGAAGATTGCTCACAGCCCGAGAGATGAAGAGAGATTCCGTCTGATCGTTTTCAAAAGCTCGGAAAGCTCGGCGGATCGGTAGGACGCCCAGAAAAGAAGGATGGGGAATCCGGATTTTTTGGGAAAAATCCGCGTCACGAGGTGATGCGGGCATGAGAGACGCTCGTTCAAGGTCTTTTACAAGGGGGCATGAAATCAAGAGTCTCAGGAGATATGATTTCCCATCCCCCCGAAAGTGGGGATCCGAAGAGCCCTTTCCCTGAATTTACGCTTTGGTTTGGGGGCGAAATCTGAACACTCTCCCTCATGTTGAATTTCACAGGAAAACGCGTCGTGGTGACCGGAGCCGGTCGCGGAATCGGTCTCGAGATTGCCAAGGCTTTTGCCGCCCAAGGAGCTAAGGTCGCCGTGATCAGCCGGAATGAAACCAGTTGCGGTGCGGCTGCCAAGGCGATCAATGCCGAATACTCTGAAAGCGCTCGGTTCTACGGCCTCGATGTCGCGGACTACGACTCCGTTCAGGAGGCGGGGAAGAAGATTCTCGAGGACTTTGGCGGGGTGGATATTCTCGTGAACAACGCCGGCGTGACACGGGATGGCCTTCTTATGCGCATGAAAAGTGAGGATTGGGACACCGTGCTCGATACCAACTTGAAGGGTGCTTTTAATATGGTGAAAGCTCTCCAGCGATCCCTGATGAAGAGTGAATCTCCTCGCATTATCAACATTGCTTCCGTGATTGGTCTCATTGGAAATGCCGGTCAGGCAAACTACGCTGCCAGTAAGGCGGGCCTGATCGGCTTCACGAAATCCGTGGCGCGGGAACTCGCCGGGCGGAAAGTGACTTGCAATGCGATTGCTCCCGGATTCATCACCACCGACATGACCGATGAGCTTCCAGACAACATCAAGGAAGACATCATCAAGCGTGTTCCTCTTGCGGACTTTGGTCAGACCGCTGACATCGCCAGTGCCGTGCTCTTTATCGCCAGTCCTGAAGCCCGTTATATCACAGGCCAGGTTCTCGCGGTTGATGGTGGGATGACGATGTAGCTTTTCCTTAAGCTCATTTTTTAAGCAAACACCGGAGGGAAACTTCCGGTGTCTTTTTGTGAGCGCAACTAACGCTTGGGACCTTTTTTTCCTCCCAGAAGATCTTCGAGACTGCCCATGTCGGGCATTTGGCCGCCGCCCATCAGGCCTTTCATGCCGCCCATTCCTTTCATGAGGCTGCCGAGTCCTCCTCCGCCGCCACCGCCGCCGGGCATGCTGCCACCCATTTGATCCATCATCGCTTTCATTTTTCCGCCGCCTTTGCCTTTCATCATTTTCTGCATCATGCCGAACTGCTTGAGGAGCTGATTGACTTGAATAAGTGAGGTTCCGGAACCAGCGGCAATGCGCCGGCGCCGGGATGGCTTGATGATGACCGGCTTTGTTCGTTCCTGCGGAGTCATGGAAAGGACGATGGCCTCCATGTGCTTGATCCGTTTGTCATCGAGGGCGCCGGAGGGGAGTTGTTTTTTGATCTTACTGAATCCCGGGAGCATGCCCATGAGTCCTTCGAGCGGGCCGAGGCTCTGGATCATTTTCATTTGATCAAGGAAGTCATTGAAGTCGAATTTGCCGGACTGAAGCCGCTTGGCAGACTTCATCGCCTGTTCTTCATCGATCTTGTCGGCGACTTGTTCAACCATCGAGACGACATCGCCCATCCCAAGGATACGATCGGCCAGGCGGCTCGGGTGAAATTCGGCGAGGTCTTCCATTTTCTCGCCTTCACCGATGTATTTGATCGGCTTGCCAGTGATCGCACGCATTGAGAGCGCAGCACCACCACGGGCGTCACCATCGAGTTTGGTGAGGACAAGGCCGGTAATACCGATCTTTTCGTCGAAGGTTTGTGCAACGGAAACCGCTTGCTGACCGGTGGCGGAGTCGGCGACGAGGAGGGTCTCTCCGGGGCTGAGAAACTTGTGGAGTTCCTGCAGCTCCTTGATGAGGTTGTTGTCGAGCTCCTGACGTCCGGCGGTATCAAAAATGACGATGGTGTGGTCCTGAGTCTTGGCCCACTTGAGGGCCTGCTTGGCGACTTTGACGAGATTCTTTTCCGAAGGATCGGGGGTAAAGCAGGGGACGTCCACTTGCTCTGAGAGCTTGGCAAGTTGATCGATCGCAGCCGGTCGGTAAAGGTCACACGCGACGAGAAGGGGGCGACGCCCGTCTTTTTTGAGCCGAAGCGCGAGCTTGGCGGCAGTGGTGGTTTTACCTGCTCCGTTGAGACCGCAGAGGAGCACATAACCTGGAGGGTTCAGGTTGATGGGCGCTTGATCCCCTCCGAGAAGGGAGGTGAGTTCGTCCTGAAAGATTTTGACGATTTGTTCGCCGGGCTTGATTGACTTGAGGACTTCCGTCCCTTGGGCCTTGATGCTGACATTGGCAATAAACTCCTTTACCACACCGAGCTCGACATCAGCCTCAAGGAGGGAGAGTCGAACTTCCCGCAGGGCGTCTGCGATATTTTTTTCCGAGATTTTTCCAACTCCCCGGAGGTTGCGAAAGGTTTTGTCAAGGCTGTCGGCCAAGTTTGAGAACATGCGGAGACTCTAATCTGTGAGAGCGCGGTGGCAAGAGGGGATGCAGGTGGTTTTATGAGGTGGAGACCAGCGAAGCTTCTCCGATGCGTAAGCTGGAAAACCAGCGAGCCACCTTCGGGGAGCTTTGCTTGCTCCGATGAAGATTCTTCTTCTTGAATGAGTCTTTTGGAAATGGCGACTTGAAAAGGCCATTTGGAGTTCGGTTGGTATGGCGACAAGCCAAGTTGAGCTTTCGAAGGGGGGCCGGAGGAAGTTGAAATGTGAGGATGAAAATCTGAGAGGTATTTTGTAGTGGAGAACCACAGAGAGATGGCCAAGACTCTTGCGCGTTATGGAGAGTATCTTAGCATCGGTGATAGGCGGATTAGGCATCGGAGTGATTGTGGTCCTTGCGGTGGCTATTCTTGTAGTCTTGTTTTTGGTCGGGCAATACAATGGCTTGGTAAAACTTCGAAACCGGTATCGCAATGCCTTTGCCCAGATCGATGTGCAGCTGAAGCGGCGACATGATTTGATTCCGAATCTGGTAGAGACCGCAAAGTCATACATGAAACACGAGCGCGAGACGCTCGAAGCGGTCATTCAGGCTCGGAACGCAGCGGAATCCGCGCGTTCCTCGGTGAGCCCGGATAGTCCGGGTGCGATGGAAAAGCTTGCGCAAGCCGAAGGTGGGTTGGGTTCGGTCCTAGGTCGACTCTTTGCGCTTTCCGAGGCATATCCTGATCTGAAGTCCAACGAGAACATGAAGCAACTGAGCGAGGAACTCACCAGCACCGAGAACAAAGTGGCATACGCCCGCCAAGGCTACAACGATGCGGTGATGAACTACAACAACAAGCGCGAAGCGGTCCCCAGCAACATCGTGGCGGGAATGTTTGGGTTTGGGCCGGCGGTTCTCTTTGAGGTTTCTGATGAGTCCGAGCGTGAGGCAGTAAAAGTGAGCTTTGACTGATTGGCTCTAAAAAGGGTGGGGCGAGGAGGAATTCTAAATTGAGATGGACTTTTTTGAAGCTCAAGATCAGGCGCGCCGCCGCACGAAGTGGCTGGTCTTGTGGTTTATCCTCGCGGTGATCGGAGTTGTTCTAGCGGTGAACGCTCTGGTGTTTATCACGCTTGGCCAAGGCGCCGGGGGTGATATTATAGGCCTTTTAGTGATGACATCGGTTCTGACGTCTGGGCTGATCCTCACAGCGAGCGGCATTAAGTCGATGCAGTTAAGTAGCGGTGGCTCAGTGGTTGCCAAGGATCTTGGCGGGCGTCTGGTGATGCCCGGGACGGCGGATCTGGAGGAGAAAAAGTTGCTCAATGTGGTGGAGGAGATGGCGATCGCCTCCGGAATGCCTGTTCCTCAAGTCTATCTCATGGATGAAGAAGAGGGGATTAATGCTTTTGCTGCCGGAACCGAGCCTTCGAATGCAGTGATCGGGGTGACAAGGGGAACGCTGCAGCGGCTTTCCCGCGACGAGCTGGAAGGAGTGGTGGCGCATGAATTCAGCCATATTTTGAATGGCGATATGCGACTCAACATGCGGCTCATGGGACTTATTTTTGGTCTCGTAGCCATTTCCATGGTGGGTCGGGGGATGGTTGAGATGCTCCGTTTCCAGAGTTTATCGAATCGCCGCAATCGGGAAAGTGGGGGAGGTATGCTGGCCCTCTTTTTGATGGGATTAGGTCTTATCGCGATCGGCGGAATTGGCGTGTTTTTTGGGCGCGTAATTCAGGCCGGGGTCTCGAGACAGCGTGAGTTTTTGGCAGACGCTTCGGCGGTGCAGTTTACGAGAAATCCCGAGGGGATCGCGGGAGCACTCAAGAAGATCGGAGGGCTTTCGCTGGGTGGAAAAGTCAAGGCTGCAAAAGCGAGCGAGGCGAGCCATATGATGTTTTCCGATGCCGGTTTGTTCAGCTTTGGATTGGCGACGCACCCTCCCTTGCATGTACGGATCAAGGCGATTCAGGAAAGCTGGAATGGCAAGTTCTTGGAATCATCTTTGCCCCCGGTGGCTCAGAGGCATATCTGGAAGCAGCAAAAGTCATCCGGTCCATTTTCCTTGCCCGGGGTGACTCCCGTCAGCGCCTTGGAGGAAATGGGACACGAGCGTCGTCTCCAGATGGAAACGGGGCATCAAATTCGGGAAGGTTTGAGTGAGAAGTGGGTGCGAGCCGTGCATGATCGCGAAGAAGCTCAAGCTCTGGTGTTCGGGCTCCTTCTGGCAGCAGACGATGATCTGCGAGAAGGGAAGACAGCATACTTGCGAAAAAATGCCGGAGACGAGGCCGCTACGCTTGCCCTAGGATGGCAGGGTGAGGTTTCAGAGCTTCATTCTGCTCGCAAGATTGCTTTGCTTGATATGGCATTACCGGTTTTGCGAAGCATGAGCCGTCAGGAATATGAGCGTTTCATCGGAATCACCCGCTGGCTCAGCGCAAGCGATGGGCAGATCGATTTGTTTGAGTTTATGCTTCAGCGGGTGGTGGAGCGGCATTTGGTGAGCCATTTCGAATCCCCCGGGTTTGGAAGGGTAAAATATCGGAAGCTTATGCAGCTGAGTCATGAGGCTAATGTGCTGGTCTCGACGATGGCCGGAGTCGGGTCGAATGATCTGGAGGAGCAAAAGCAGGCTTATCACAAAGCCACTGCAAACTGGAATCCGGAGGACCGTAAGTTCCTTCCTCCGGTTTCCCTTAAGAAAATTGGGGAGGTTCTTGATCGGTTTGAGGAGGCTTCTCCAGTTGTTCGAAGAGAGCTCTTAAGGGCCTGCGGAACGGCGGCTGCGGTCGATGGAAAATTGACAAGCCGGGAGGTGGAATTACTGCGATCGATTGCGGACACGATCGGCTGTCCTATTCCGCCCTTTATGGACCCATTGACTGAGGTTGAGATTTAGGCGGGGAGAGCTTGCAATTTTTCATGATCACGCGGAATTTGTCCCGACACAATGAATCGTGACCGCGCGCCTTGGTGGCTCTGGCCAAACCTCCTGAGCCTTGATGCTCCGGTGGTTGCTTTGGCGTGGTATTGGATGTTTGCGAAAGCCTGGGGGCTGGTGTTCCTTCCTCCTGAATTGGCGGTGACCTTGGTGCTCTCGGTCTGGGCCATTTATGCCCTCGACCGGATTGTGGACTCTCGGAAGTCCAGTCCTCGCCCGGCCTTGGCTAGACGACATCATTTCCATCAAAGATACCGATGGTATTTCCTGATGGTGATCGCGGGATCTGTTTCTTGGTCAATTTGGGCCCTACTCTTCCATCTTTCCCAGATGGTTCTTCTTTATGGGGCTTTTGTTCTCTTTTTAGTCCTCTGTTACTTCGCGATAACTTTTTTTCAGAAGGGTGACCAGCACACCGGTTTGTCTAAAAACTGTATCGCGGGGATGACCTTTGCCTACGGAGTGGCTGCGGGAGCGCACGCTTACTCTCCAATTTTTTCCTTTTCACAAATGGTCTTTTCCTGGGAGGTCCTCCTTTTTGGGGGGCTTTGTGTCATCAACATGACGGCGATTGATTTTTGGGAGCTGGATGGCGAGGATGGCGAGGACGCGATGGCGGTGATTGGGACTGCGACTCTCTTGCTTGCTTGCGTGGCGATGTATCGATCGATGCACAGTGATGCCTTCAATAGGCCGTTTTTCTACGCGGTTCTGGTTGGGGCCGCCGGGTTGTATCTGCTGAATAAATTCCGGAATCATTTTGATCAGGAAGAGCGTCGGCTCTGGGTCGATATCGCTCTTCTCCTGCCGGTGATCCTCTACTGGCTCTGGGTGAGCTTTTACGAACGAAATATCGCGTGATTTAGCATTGTCGCCCGCGGGGAGTTCACCAAGACTGCGCGGAGATGAGCGCGCCCTTAAAACCAGCCGTTTTGATCCTTGGGGCACCCGGGGCAGGGAAAGGGACCCAAGGAAGTATCCTCGGGCAGATTCCTCGTTTCTACCATTATGCCAGTGGTGATATCTTCAGGGCTCTGGATACGCGGACGGAATTGGGACGACAGTTTGTGGAGTATTCTAAAAAGGGCGAGCTTGTTCCGGATGAACTTACGGTCAAATTGTGGGTTAATCATATGGAAAGCCGGATTGCGACCCACCAATACAAGCCTGATGTAGATATCCTCGTTCTTGATGGGATTCCTCGAAACGTTGTGCAAGCTGAGATGCTCAAGGAGCATGTCGAAATCCATCAAGTCTTTCACCTCAGCTGCCCGGATCGCGCGGAGCTGGCTCGTCGGATGCGCAAGCGTGCGCTTAAGGAGCATCGTCTCGATGATGCCAGCGAAGATGTGATCCAGCTGCGCATCAAAACCTACGAGGCGGCGACCAAGCCGATTCTGGATTATTATCCGGACGCCATTTGTTGTGATATCGATGCCACCCAATCACCGGCGAAGGTGCTTTATGATATCCTCGAGCGGCTTCAGACCCTCGGAGTCTATCAGGAAATCGCGAGTCAAACGATCTGATGCGACTTGTTTTTATGGCCACTGGAGAGATCGCTGAGCCCAGTTTTGCGGCGGCGATTTCCAGCGAACATGAAGTTGCTGGATTGGTCACGCAGCCGGATCGGCCGGCCGGGCGTAAGCAGGTCCTCACCGCGCCTAAGGTGAAGGAGATGGCCGTGGCTGAGGAGATTCCAGTAATTCAGCCGGAAAAGGTGGGGGAAGAGGGAGCGCTGCAGCAAATCAGGGATTGGGATCCTGAGGTCATCGTGGTGATGGCCTACGGGCAAATTCTCCCTCAAGCGCTCATCGATATTCCGAGGAAGGCCATCATTAACCTTCATGCCTCGCTCCTGCCGAAATATCGAGGGGCGTCGTGCGTTCAAGGCCCGATTCGCGAAGGGGATGAGAGCACGGGATGGAGCGTCATTCATGTGGTGCAGAAGTTGGATGCAGGAAATATTATTCTCCAAGACAAGCTCAGGATTAGAGGTCAGGAAACCGGGGGAGAGCTCCACGACCGCTTGGCGGGCTCAGCTCCAGCGGCTCTGCGGGAGGCACTGGCGCTCTTGGAAAAGGTCGAGTGCGCGGGAGAGGCTCAAGATGAGTCGCGGGTGAGCTATGTTTCCAAGCTTCTTCGTGAGGACGGACGCATCGATTGGAGGCAGTCCGCAGCGCAAATCGAGCGCCTGATTCGTGCTTATCATCCGTGGCCGGGAACGTTTACGGAATTTGCCGGGCGGAGGTTGAAGATCTTTCCTCAGACCAAGCTTGGGCGGGGAAGCGGCCAGCCCGGAGCCCTTCTGAAGAACGCAGAAAACCGGTTGGAGATTGCTTGTGGAAATGGCTCGCTCTTCCTTGAGACAGTTCAACCCGATGGAAAGGGGCAAATGGACGCGGAATCTTTCCTGCGGGGATATGGCGATCAACTAGAGGGCGGTTTTTCCCGCGGAAAGTAGTGCTTTTTCTGGGGGATAATTTATCTTCGCCGTATGAGGACTCTTTTTATTCTTATGGCCTCCACCTGCGTGGGCTTCGGAATCACTCATGAAGTTCATCCCATTTTTCAGGCTCTCTCGCTTCATGGAACCGACATGGGAGAGGAGATGGATGGAGAGGTTATTCAGGCTCAGGTTTCGCAGTTTCCGGCAGTTGTGGTGGGAGCGCTTCCGGAGGCTCTCATTGATAAGATCGGTGAACCTCATCGACTTCCCGGGCCGGAATCCTACAAGGTTCCCGAGGCGAATCTTCTGGTCCTCTACGGGATTGGGCTGGAGTCCGAAATGACCGCGGAGGGGCTGAGTTGCATCTTTGACCTCAAGAAACTCAAGGTGCCCGAGGGTTTGGAAATTTCCACCCGGGCGGTCCTGCAGCTTGCGATCCAAGCGGTGAAGGATACCTTGGATACTTTCTATCGTGATGCACAAGCGACTCGAAAGGTGATGATCAAGATTATCGGAACTTCGGAAAAAAACGCTGCTTTTAAGAATCTCGCTACGGATTTTAAGGCGGGGAAATGACGATCTCCACGGATTCGAAGGGATTTCCCTTTCCCCTGCGCAATCGTCCTGCTTGTATCAGTTCCAGCAAAATATGAGCGATCTGGCAGCGATTCGAAATTTCAAGAGAGTAATCCTCAAGCTTTCCGGGGAGGCCTTACGTGAGGCAGGCAGTAGCGACAATATCTCGCCTGAAATCGTCAATCGGATCGCAAGTGAAATCGCGTCCGCCAAGAATGAGACCGGCGTGGAGCTGGCGATCGTGGTCGGAGGGGGGAATTTTTGGCGGGGAGCTAGTGCGAGTGCTCGCGGAATGGACCGCGCCACTGCCGACTACGTCGGAATGATGGCGACCGTGATGAATGCGCTTGCTCTGCAAGCAGCCTTAGAAGCGGAAGGAGTGCAGTGCAATGTGCACTCCGCGATTCAGATGAACAATGTTGCCGAGCCTTTTATTCGCCGGAAGGCCTCTGCTCAGCTTTCGAAGGGGAAGGTTGTGATTTTTGCCGCGGGAACCGGGAGTCCTTTTTTCTCGACGGATACGACTTCAGCTCTTCGTGCGAGCGAGATGCAGGCGGATGTGATTTTCAAGGCAACGATGGTCGATGGAGTTTACGATTCAGATCCCAAGAAGAACCCGGGGGCTCTCCGCTACGAAGCCGTTCCCTTTTCCGAGTGCCTCAGCAAGGGGCTGGGCGTGATGGATTCCACTGCCTTTAGCCTTTGCATGGATAACGACATCCCCATCATTGTCTTCGATCTCGAGCAGCCGGGGAATATTAAAACAGCGCTGGCCGGTGAGGAGATCGGCACGATCGTGCATCGCTAATTTTTTTCAAAACACCACAGACTTAAAATCATGGACCCAGAAGAAGCCTTAATGACCGTCGAGGAATCGATGCAGAAAGCAGTGGATTACACAACGCAAGAATTCACTTCCGTGCGCACCGGAAAAGCCTCGCCTTCTTTGGTGGAGAATCTTGATGTTAATGTGCCGTCCTACAGGAGCGTTATGAAGCTCAAGGGACTCGCAGTGATCACCACTCCCGAGCCGCGTATGTTGATTGTTTCGCCCTTTGATCCGTCCACGGTTGAGGACATCGACAAAGCCATTCGCGAGAGCAAGCTTGGCCTGAATCCGGTGAACGAAGGGACGAAACTCCGTCTGCCGATTCCCGAGCTTTCCGAGGAGCGCCGTGTCGAACTCGTAAAGTCGGTGAAGGCGATGGCTGAAGAAGGCCGTGTCCGTATTCGTGGAGCTCGTAAGGATGGCATGGATCTTGGGAAAAAGATGAAATCCGACAACGAAATAACCGAAGACGGCCAGCGGGACTACGAATCCTCGGTTCAAGAGCTCACCGACAAGTTCGTAAAGCAGATCGATCAACTTGTGGAAGCCAAGGAAAAGGAAGTGATGACGGTGTAGCTCGCTTCCAAATTTTTAATGCCCGGTGGGAAGCTGATTTCTCACCGGTTTTTTGGAACTGGAAGAAACGCCCGGCCACCCCAAGTGCAACACAACACACCGTTCTCTATGACGGAGTTGGCCAAGCGCTGAATTTACAGAATATTTTCCAGTTTTTCCTGCCAGCGATTGTAAACAAAACCAAGGCCAAGCAGCCCCATGCCGAGGGTAATGAAGCTCAAGATTCGTGGTAGGGGATCGAGTTTGGTGAGGTCAAACAGCATGACATGACCCAGGCTGAATCCAAGAATCCCGATTTGTGAGGAATCGATGGGCTGGTGAGAACAGATACCGGCGATTCCTCGACCTCTTTCGCTACCGCAGGAAGAGCCGGAGGGGTGGGAACTGGAGGAGAAACTTCCTCGACGATCTTTTCTTTGCTTGCCTTTGCCTCTTCATTCTTCAGCAGGATCTTGAGCTCTGCCAGGGTAACACCAAGTCGGCATGCTTCTTCGTGAAGCGCGCGAAGGTCTAGTTCGGCTTTTGAAATCCGGTCTTTGAGAGATTGGTTTGGATTCACAACTTACAAGGTCGCAAAAAATGCCCGTTAAGTCACATCGATCATGATTTTTTATTCATTGATTGAAATGATGTTTGGTGGGGGTTTATCTTAACCTCATGAACATTCACCATCTTGAACTTTTCTTTTACGTGGCAAAGTATGAGGGCATCACTGCGGCGGTGCGGAAAATGCCATATGGAATTCAGCAGCCGGCGGTGAGCGGACAGCTTCTTCAGCTCGAGAAAAAATTGGGAGTGAAGTTGTTCAATCGCCGACCCTTTGCGCTGACTCCGGCTGGCGAGGAGCTTTATGATTTTTGTTATCCCTTCTTTTCCCGTTTGGCGGATGTCGAGGAGAGGTTGAAGGGGGAGGAAAGTCGTCATCTTCGACTTGCCGCTTCGGCCTCCACGCTGCGTAACCATCTTCCCGATGTCCTGGAGGATTTGAAAAAGCGGGAGCCGAAACTCCGCCTCTCCTTACAAGAGGTCGACCCCTCTAACGTGCATCACCTTTTGACGACCCAGCAAGTCGATGTCGCAGTGAGTGTGCTCGCCGGAAAGTTGGCTGATGGCTTGAGATCTGAGCCTTTGGTGAAAATTCCAGTAGCTCTGCTCGTCCCCAAGGCGATGAAAGCCAAATCTTTGAAAGAGCTCGTGGAAAAAGACCCCTACAATTCCAAGCGCTTTGTCGGGAAGCATCCGCTCATTGGCCTTCCGTCTCATGAGGTGTTGCAGCAACTCTTTCAACATCAGTTCGAAAAGAAGCAGATCAGTTGGGGGACAAGCGTAGAGGTCAATTCGATGGAAGTGATTCGAGAGTATGTCGTTCGGGGTTTCGGAGTAGGGCTTGGCCTTCAGATTCCTGGTGTGAAGCTTCCCCACGGAGTGAAAGCGATTCCGCTGAAGGATTTTCCACCACTGGTAATTGGCGTGATATATCAGGGGTCTCCGAAGCAGTTGGTGTCGGAATTTCTTGAGACCGCTCGCATGCGAGCAGCGGCACTTTGATGTGCATCAGTGGGTTGTTTCCATTCGAAGCGCCCGAGGGCAGACCATAGAACGCTTGAAATTCCCCGCAAACTTGTTCACACCGCTGCCAACATGCGTGAAGGTCTGATTCTCAAACTCTCCTGCTCGGACAAACCCGGCGTCGTGGCAAAGATTGCCCGCTACGCATCGGAGTTCGATGCGAACCTGGTGGAATTTAACCAGTTTTCGGATGCAGAACGAGGGAAGTTCTTCGCGAGGCTCTCCATCGATACCTCCGCGCTTCAGATTTCCGCCGATGATTTTATGGCCGGATTTCAGGTTTTGGGGAAATCTTTGGAGGCCGATTGGCATTTTCGACGCCTGCCCTACAAGATGCGCACTGCGGTTTTGGTGACCAAGACAGATCATTGCCTCAACGAAATTCTCTGGCGGACCAAGTTGGGTGAAATGCCCATTGAGATCACTTCAATTATTGGCAATCGAGAAGACTGTGGAAGCATCGCTGAGAAGGCCGGAATTCCTTTTCATCATGTTGAAATGCAGAACGATAAAGAGGCTGGGTTTAAGCAAATAGATGCTCTTCTGGAAGAGCAGGAAGTCCAGTTGGCAGTTTTAGCTCGTTTTATGCAGATCATGCCGGATTGGATGTGTCAGAAATATAGCGGACGGATGATCAACATACATCACAGTTTCCTTCCGGCATTTATCGGGGCGAATCCCTACCGTCAAGCATACGAGCGCGGAGTGAAATTGATCGGCGCCACTTGTCACTACGTGACCTCCGAGCTTGATGCCGGTCCAATTATTGAACAGTCTGTGGAGCGGGTAATGCACCACCACTCGGTGCATGATTTGATTCGATTGGGGCGCGATTGCGAGCGTTCCGCCCTGGCAAAGGGAATTCGTTATCACGTCAACGACCGCACCATCATCGATGAGCATCGGGCGATCGTGTTTCCCGACTGATTTGGTTTATTCACCGACCTCCAAGTCCACGTAGTGGCGCCGAGAGAGAAGAAGGTGGTTCCTCATGGCAGCAGCAGCCCCTTCACTGTCAGCTGATTTGATCGCGCTTAGAATCTCGTCGTGAGTTTCAATCACTTTTAGATACCACTCACTATCGCCACGGTTTGCGTTGGCATAGTCGATGGAGGGTTTTTCCAGACCTGCGAGAACGGTGGCGTAGAGATTGTTTTTTGACGCAGCTGCGATTGCGAGGTGAAAGGCGATGTCTGCGGCACTGAAACGTTTCCGGTCTCCTCGACATGCATCCATTTTTTTCTGAGCCAAATCCATGGTCTCTATCAATCGCTCTCCCGCATTGAGGGCGGCGAGACGGGCGCATTCTGTTTCGAGGAGGATCCGGAAATCCATGATCTCGAGGTAGGAGTCGGTGTTGGAAAGAACCGAGTAGGTCTCGATCGCTCCCGCAAGAGTGTCGAGAGAGGGATCGGCGATGTAGGATCCTGAACCTTTCAAGGTGCGTATCAGTCCGCGTCCACGAAGCTGCTGAATAGCCTCGCGGATGACGGTTCTGGAAACTGCAAAACGATCACAGAGCTTTTCCTCGGAGGGAAGTCGCTGGCCTGGCAGGAGGCTGCCATCCATGATTTCTGATTCGAGGTCTTTGACGATTTCCGAACTTCTGTGTGCCATGATCTGAGGGGTAATGGGATTAAAAGCCATTTCCTTTGGCTTTTGTCTTCACACGAAGAAGATAGGAATCAGCCGTCATGTAAAGCGTAGAACCATCGTCGCCCCATCCGCAGTTGGCGGTGCGATTCCCGGTGAGGATGTGTCCGAGCAGTTTTCCTTCCGGGGATATGATAAGAACTCCTCCTGGCCCAGTGGTCCAAATATTGCCCTTGGAGTCGGTCTTCAACCCGTCAGGCATTCCAGAGTATTTCTCGGACAGTGAGTTAGCGTCGAAAATGAGTTTTTCTTTGCCCAATGAACCATCGGCGTTGACTGGGTAAGAGAGGATCCAAGCTTTTCCCTTGTGAGACTGGGCGATGTAGAGCGTCTTGGCATCTGGCGAGAGAGTCACCCCATTGGGACGATCAAGATTTGAGATAACGGTGGTGACCTTTCCGTTAGGTGCAATTCGGTAGACGCCAAAAATGTCAGTTTCACGCGTGGGGTCTTTTTGCTTCTGAGGAAGTCCGTAGGGCGGGTCGGTGAAGTAAATGGAACCGGAAGGGTGAAGGGTGAGGTCGTTGGGAGAGTTGAAGCGTTTGCCATCGATACGATCGGCGAGGGTCATTTTTCCGCCTCCGTTTGGCGTAAGGATTGAAACACGTCGATCGCCGTGCTCGCAGGAGAGGAGCTGCCCTTTGGAGTTGAAGGCAAGTCCATTTGAGCCGCGCTCACTGGAATACTCGGACGGGCCTGTATAGCCGGAAGGGGTGAGATAAACTGAGAGGCCGTCTTTTTCGGACCACTGGTAAACTGTGTTTTGAGGGACGTCGGAAAAGAGGATACGATTGTGTTTTTTGTCCCAGGCGGGGCCTTCGGACCAAATGAAGCCAGAGGCGAGGACTTCGATCTTGGCATCAAGATCGATGAGTGTGCTGAGCGAGTCATCGTGGGCAACGATGGAACCAATCCCGGGGCGTTCGTTGGCCTGGACTGCGAACATACCGAGAGCGAGAAAAGAAAAAGCCTTCTTCATGTTGTTGAAGGCTAACCTTTTCAGGCGTTCGGCCAAGGATAGATCTTGGGCCCTTGCGACAGGGCGATCAAGTCAGGGGCCGAAAGGGAGTCAAATCTTTTTTCCAGCATGGCCGTAAGTTTGTATCGTCTCGCCAATGCCTTGTCTTGCGCTGGAGTTCCGGTCGATCTGGCGAGGAGTAAACAGCTAATCGCTCAGAGTCATTGTTGCAAACCTTCACACTCTCTTGTTACCTCAGCTTGATCGTTTTGGTCTTGGGAGGCTCTCCTTAAAAGCGGAGGACCTTGATTTCTTCATGTGTTGACAGTGAGAAAATCTTCGATTCTCGCCGACTAGCCGAAAACATCGTGTACGATGCGGGCAGGCTTCACTCCGGTCAGTTTCTGATCAAGGCCTTGATAGGGGAAGGTGAACTTGTGGTGATCAATTCCCAGTTGATGAAGTATTGACGCGTGAAGATCACGGATATGGACTTTTTTGGATTCATCGGTGACATTGTATCCGTATTCGTCGGTGTCTCCGTAAACCTGACCGCCTTTGACTCCTCCGCCAGCCATCCACATTGAGAAGGCCCGGGGATGGTGGTCGCGACCGTAGGTTTTATCGTTAAGCGTCCCCTGACTGTAAACAGTGCGGCCGAATTCGCCTCCCCAGATGACGAGGGTATCGTCCAGCATTCCGCGTTGCTTGAGATCTTGAATGAGCGCCCAACTCGGTTGGTCGATGTCCTTGCACTGCGGTTCGATATGGGAAGGGAGGTTTCCATGTTGATCCCATCCACGATGGAAGATTTGCACGAATTTCACCCCACGCTCCATCATCCGGCGTGCCATGATGCAGGAGCTGGCAAAGGAGCCTGGGTTCTTTGACTGCTCGCCATACATCTCGTAGATCGCCTCGGGCTCTTCCTGGATGTTAGTGAGTTCAGGAACCGAGGCCTGCATCCGGAAGGCCATTTCATATTGTTGAATCCTAGTTTGGGTTTCGGCGTTGCCGACCGCTTCGTAAGCACGTTGGTTGAGAGCGTTGAGCCCATCGAGCATCTCACGGCGGACCTTGCGATCGATCCCGGGAGCGTCCTTGAGAAAAAGAACAGGATCACCTTTGGAGCGCAGGGCAACGCCCGCATATTTTCCGGGAAGGAAACCAGGTCCCCAGAGTCGGGATGAGATCGCTTGCACGTTTCCGGGCCCGGTTTGCTGGGCGTGGAGGACGACGAAGGTCGGGAGATCTGAGTTACTGGAACCTAGACCATAGGAAAGCCACGAGCCGATGGAGGGTTTTCCGTTATTTTGGTCTCCGGTGTAGAGAAGTTGGTTTGCGGGCTCATGGTTGATGGCGTCTGTGTGCATCGATTTCACGATTGCGATGTCGTCAGCCATTTTCGCGGTGTGGGGAAGAAGGTCGGAAATCCAGGCTCCGGATTGACCGTGTTGTTTGAATTTGAAAATTGAAGGCGCGACGGGAAACTTGGCCTGACCCGCGGTCATCCCGGTGAGGCGTTGGCCCTGCTCTTCGAGGAAGTCCTTGATGTCGTGGGAGAATTTTTTTTGAAGCTCGGGTTTGTAGTCAAACATGTCGAGCTGGCTGGGCGCTCCGAGCATCGAGAGGTAGATAACGCGCTTGGCCTTGGGTGCCATTTTTTCGACGTCGTGAGGCATCGAAGGATTAGTGAGGCCTGAGAGGGCCTGGGGAAGAAGTGAACTGAGTGCCGCGACTCCGAGTCCCGTTCCGTTGTGGCGAAAGAACTGGCGGCGTGAGACGGCAGCGTTGTAATCGGCAATTGAGTTCATGAGTCGGCTGGAAGTTATTTGGTGAGGTTTTCGTCGAGATTAAAGACTTGTGAAGTGACCATCATCCAGGATGCGAGTTCGGGAGTAGCGATAGAAGGATCAACCGGAGTGTCTCCATTGCTGAGTAGCTTTTCGGCGAGCTCTTCGTCCCTCTGGTAGCGAGCGGTCAAAGCATCGAGGCTTTTCCGGATGATGTTACGTTCTTCGTTGTCGAAGATGCGTCCGAGAAGCTTGCGGGAAATGAGGTCGAGTCGTTGATCAAAGGTGTCGCCTGACCGGACCGCTGTGGTCGCGAGATGACGAGCTGCTTCGAGAAACTGCACGTCGTTCATCGTGACGAAGGCTTGCAGAGGGGTGTTGGTACGATCACGCCTGACGCAGAAGAATTCACGCGTTGGAGCATTGAGAATCTCCATGCTTGCGGGTGCGGCGGTGCGTTTCCAAAAGGTGTAGACAGAGCGCCGATAGAGATTCTCACCTTTGTCCTTTTTGTAGAAGCGGGTGTTGGATTGGTTCATCGCGACCGCTTCCCAGAGCCCGTCGGGCTGATAGGGCTTCACCGAGGGGCCCCCGACTTTGCGGACCAAGAGGCCGGAAGAGGCAAGGGCGTGGTCGCGGATTTGTTCGGCTTCAAGACGGAAGCGAGAGGACCGTCCAAGATAAAGATTCTCAGGATCTTTTTCGCGTTGAGCGGATTCTACTTTATCGGAAAGTTGATACGTCGCCGATGAAGTGATGAGTTTAATCACGTGGCGTATGTCCCAGCCGGATTCCATGAACTCGATGGCGAGCCAGTCGAGTAACTTGGGATGAGTGGGTCGGGCACCCATGATGCCGAAATCTTCGGTCGTCTCCACAAGGCCACGACCCAAGAAATAATACCAGAGCCGGTTCACCGTCACACGAGCAGTAAGCGGGTTGTCTTCACTGACGAGCCAGTTGGCACGATCGAGGCGGTTCTGTCCTTCGGCCTTTTCAGAACCGTTTCGGAAGAGTTCGGGAATGTTGGCGAAGACCTGATCTCCTTTAATACTGTATTCTCCTCGCTCAAGAATGTGAGCGTAAGCCTTTTCCTTTTTTTCCTGCATCACGAGGGTATTCGAACCCGCAGCGCGAAGGCGGCCCCGCTCGGCTTCGAGAGACTGAACTTTTCGTTGTAAGGCAAGGACTTCAGGGTCGAGAGCCTTGGAGTAGAATCCCAGAATCGCCTTGTTTTGATCTGGGGTGCGTTCCGCCAGGGGGATGGTCAGGAGGGCATTCACATTGCCGCCGCTACCGGAAGCCTTGATTTCCTGTGCGGAAAGCTGGCGACGGAACAGCTTGAAGTCATAAAATGACGCGTTGCCTGTGAATTGCATTCCTCCGTGCCGGTTGGCGAGTCGAAGGGGGACTGCTCCATCAATATTGGCGACCTTGGTTTTGTGTGAGTAGTTCAGTGGCTGGAGTTCGCCGTTAATAAAGATCTGGAGACTCTGATCGGGCGCGGCGGTGCCATCGTAGGTCACCATCACGTGCTGCCAGGTCTTCTGTTTGAGAGGAGTCTTGGTGATCGCCTTGATGGCCTTTACGGGCCAGGTGTCGATGATGTGGGTTCCAATCTTGTCATTTTCAAGCCAGAGGTCCCATCCGCGATAGGACTTGTTTTTGTGCATCCGGGAAATGATCGGACCATTTGCCTTGCCATCGAGGTAGATGAAACCACCGAAGGTGACCTTATCTCGAGCCCCGAACTTCGCAATATCCCCGAGTTCGATCGCGTTTTTGTTGAGATGAGGAACCAGGCCCACTTTTTGAACTTGGGTGGTTTTTCGGCCCTGGGGATAGTTCCAGGTTTTCTCAGCGCCATCGGCAGTGCCGGCGAGCTTGTTCTTCTTAATAACAAGGGGGAGGTGGATGTCAGTGAGGGACCCAGCTTGGTCGAGAGGGTTGGTGCCTTGAGCGATCGCCCATGCCTCGAAGGCGGCTTTAATCTCGGGGCTGGCCTTTCTCTTTTTGAGTTGGTTTTTCACCTCCAAAATATCGCCTCCGATCGCTTGCCAGCGCTTCCGGTCCTTGGCCAGTGGGGCGAAGATGTTTGGCGGATGGTTGGCATCATTCCGGTCCATGGGATTCATGGTGGTATTCCGGAAAAAGGCGGTCATGGCGTAGAAGTCTGACTGTGAAATGGGATCGAATTTGTGATCATGGCATGCGGCACATCCGGTTGTAAGTCCAAGCCAAATCGCGGAAGTGGTCTCAACTTGATCCTTGGCGTAGATGGCCCGGTATTCGTCGCCAATTGCGCCACCCTCTCCGGTGGTGGGCATGCAGCGGCAGTAGCCGGTGGCGATCTTTTGTTCGAGCGTAGCCCCAGGCAAGAGGTCGCCTGCGAGCTGGTCGATGGTGAAGTCCCTGAAGGATTGGTTTTTCCGGAAGGAGTCGATGACCCAATCACGGTAAGGCCAGATAGCGCGATAATTATCGATGTGAACCCCGTGGGTGTCACCGTAGCGCACGGTATCAAGCCAGTGACGCGCGAAATGTTCGGCAAAGGAGTCGGTCTGGAGAAGTTTTTCAGTGGTGAGGTTGACTGCGGTTTCAATGTCTTGTGCGGCCAAGTCTTCGAACTCGCGGACCTCTTCGGGAGTAGGAGGAAGGCCGGTCAGATCAAAGGTCAGCCGACGCACAATCCGGTGAGGTTCAGCCGGTGAATTCGCGGAAATTCCAAGTTGTTGGTGTTTTTGACCAATAAACGAATCAACGAGATTGTTTCCCCACTTGATTTTGGGTGCTTCAGGCTTCTCGGGTTTGATGAACGACCAGTGTTCCTTGTATTCGGCTCCTTGATCAATCCACTTTTTGAGGAGGGCGACTTGCTCGGGTTGAAGCATCGGCTTATGCGAAGTGCCATCTTGAGGGGGCATTGGATCCTCGACATCGATGATGCGTTTGATCAGGTTTGAAGCGGTGGAATCGCCCTTAATGATCGCGGGCTTTCCGTTGCTCCGGTCGAGAAATGCAAATTCCTCGCGGTCGAAGCGAAGCGGATTCTTTTCAGGCTCGCGTGTGGAAGAATCCGGACCATGGCAATGGTAACAATACTCGGAGAGGAGGGGTTGGACGTGGTCATTAAAGTCCACGATCTCCGGAAGCTCTATTGCGAAAAGTGGTTGAGCCAGAAAGAGGATGAGAGAACGCTTCATATTAACTTAAAAATCTACGGTTGTCGAAAGATTGTCATACAGAAATATGCGGAAAAAGTGGCAGAAAGTCAGCTGGGCAGGGCAGCAAGGGCGGCGTGGATCTTGAAATCTGTCAAGATGCCACGTTTCATCGAATCTTCAAGAAAGTCCTCTAGTTTCTCATGGGCAACAAGGTGTGTCGTAATATCCTCTCCAGCCACGCCGCCGCCGATCCCTTCTTTACGACAGTTGGTTGCCAGAAAAAGATGGGTGATTTCATCGGTCATTCCGGCCGACGTCGGTGAGGAGAGGAGCGGGATGATTTTTTCGGCAACGTAGCCGGTCTCCTCCAGAAGCTCGCGCGCAGCGGTATCGGAGAGAGATTCCCCGGCGAATTCGGGCTCATCGCCGACCAAGCCGGCGCAAAGTTCCAAAACTCGGGCTTGGACGGGGCGGCGGAATTGTTCGACGAGGATGTATTCGTGGTGTTTGGTGATGGCGAGCACGCCCACAACCCCTTTGGCATTGGGACGCGTTGCGAATTGCCAATTGTCGATTTCACGTAGAGAAAGGTAGCGACCTTCGAAGTGAGAGGTGATTTCCATGGAAATGACTTTAGCGGCCTAAGAATCGGTGGCAATTCTCCGTAGAGTGAACTAAGAAAGTAACAGATTAACGATGTCTGGCGAAAATTTTGACATTCAGGTGAGCTTTCGTCACCGCATAAGATTTACTCGGGGGGCATTTTCTCCGGGCAATGAGCTCTTGGGTGATTTGCTTGAGACACGAGGAACCAGCAAAGCGCTGGTATTCATCGAGGAGGGGTTACGCGAGCATTTTTTAAACCTCGAAGCCGAGGTTCAGGATTGCTTTTCCGAGCTGAGCGGGATTCGGCTTGCCGGAGTGGAGTGGCTTGCAGGAGCCGAGGAGGCGAAGCGGGATGATTCGGTTTACCAAGCGGCGATGGCTGCGATTGAGAAACATCATATCGACCGTCATTCGTATGTCTTTGTGATCGGGGGAGGAGCGTTTCTCGATGTCATCGGTTACGCTGCCGCAACGGGGCATCGCGGGATTCGTCTCGTGCGATTCCCGACTACCACACTCTCTCAGGATGACTCCGGTGTCGGGGTGAAGAATGGCATCAACGCTTTCGGGAAGAAAAATTTCATCGGTGCCTTCGCCGTGCCATATGCCGTGGTGAATGATTTTCAGTTTCTCCACACCCAGCCGGAGCAGACACGACGGGAGGGTCTCATCGAGGCTGTCAAGGTGGCTTTGGTGAAGGATGGCGATTTTTTCAGCTGGCTAGAAGCCAATGTGACCGCGCTGCGTGATCTCGATGAAGCCACGCTGGAGCAAGCTGTCGAGCGATCGGCGATTCATCATGCGCGACACATTGCGCTTGGTGGTGATCCCTTCGAGCTCGGGAGCAGTCGGCCCCTCGATTATGGTCACTGGGCCGCTCACAAGCTTGAGCAGCTGACTGACTTTCATCTGACACATGGAGAGGCTGTCTCGGTGGGAGTTGCTTTGGATACTCTTTACGCTGCCAAGATTGGCATGCTCGAGATGTCCGAAGCGGAGCGAGTGCTCAGGGTTATCGAGGGACTTGATCTCCCGCTTTGGCATGAGGCACTGGAACTTCGTGATTCGGATGGAAAACGACGGGTGTTCAATGGTCTCGAAGAGTTCCGTGAGCATCTCGGCGGCAAGCTAACTGTGCTTCTTCTTGCGGAAGCTGGAAAGGGAGTCGATGTCCATGAGATCGACGAAGCGATTTGGGAACAGTGCGCCGAAGATTTGAAAGAGCGTTTCCTTGCGGTGGCATGAAGAAGCGCGTCGCTGTTCTCAATGTGGTCGGGCTCACCAAGTCCGTGCTCAGAGAGATGCCCCGACTTCAGAAATGGTCCGAGAAGACCGGAGTCCAAAGTTTTAAGCCGGCTTTTCCAGCGGTCACGTGTACCGCTCAGAGTTCCTACCTCACAGGAAGGCCGGTTGGCGACCATGGCATCGTGGGAAACGGGTGGTATGATCGCGAAGCTGCGGAGGTGAAATTTTGGAAGCAGAGCAATCACCTTGTCAAAGGTGACAAAGTCTGGGAGCAGCCCGAATTTGAGGGGCTCAAAACGGCCAAGATGTTCTGGTGGTATAACATGTATTCCTCCGCAGATTTTGCGGCAACGCCGCGTCCACTTTATCCCGCGGATGGGCGAAAGTTTTTCGATATCCACACCCAGCCCATGGGGATGCGGGAGAAAATTAAAGCTGACCTTGGCGAATTCCCGTTCCCGGCATTTTGGGGTCCTCGAGCGGGGATTGAATCCTCCCAGTGGATTGCGGAAAGCGCGAAATGGATTGAGCGGAAAGAACAGCCACACCTGAACCTCGTCTACCTTCCGCATCTCGACTACGGACTGCAAAAGTTCGGTCCTGGTGCGCCGGAGATGGAGGCGGAATACAAGGCGATTGATGAGGTCACCTGCGATCTCATTGAGTTTCTGGAAGAGCATGGCGTTGAAGTGCTTGTTCTCTCGGAGTATGGTATTTCTAAAGTCTCCAAGCCGATTCATCTCAATCGGATTTTCCGGGAGAAGGGGTGGATTCAGGTGAAGAACGAGCTGGGACTGGAAACCCTGGATTGCGGTAGCTGTCAGGCCTTTGCCGTTGCAGATCATCAAGTGGCCCATGTTTACCTCAATAATCCAGAGATTGCTGAGGAAGTTCGCGAAGTGGTCCGAAGTGTCGAAGGGGTTGAAGAAATCCGCGAAGCCAGTGATCTCTGGGGAAAGGGCATCGGGAAAGAGCGAGGAGGGGACTTTGTTGCCGTATCCGAAGAGGACGCCTGGTTTACCTACTACTTTTGGACTGAGGACCAGAAGGCCCCTGACTATGCCCGATGTATCGATATTCATCGCAAGCCGGGCTACGATCCAGTGGAGCTTTTTCTCGATCCCGAGATCAAAATTCCGTTCCTCAAGATTGCAAAATTCCTCCTCAAAAAGAAGCTCGGTTTCCGCACCCTCATGGATGTTATTCCTCTTGATGCCACTCTAGTGAAAGGGTCGCATGGTAGGGACCAAGTGAGCCAAGATGAACAACCGGTTGTGATTGGTCCCGGTGTGAGTGGAGTGACAAGTGCCGAATCAATTTTTGGCTGGCTTCAGGAGGCTGGTGAAGCGCAGAACGGGAAGAAGACTTGATAGGTTTCGCTATGCTCCTGAGTTTTTGAATCCACGTATGCTCGGTTTGAATGTTTGTGAGGGAGGGAGACCATCTCTTCTGTTTCCTATCGGAAGGCTGCAATCACTCCTGCTTGAGATCCAGTGCGATCGATGGGAGAAATTGTGCGGTGGCCCAAGGTGTCAGATCACAGGAGTTATGCGGAAGAGATCTTTATTCGCCAAAAATGCCAACTGAGAATCTTTGGAGCTACCTGAAATCCTGCCTTTGATGGCCGGAGCGACCTGCTAGCTTCGCTCTTATTCAGATGATATTGCGATTGATATTGGCTTGGGGATTGATGGGTGCTTTGGCTTGGGGTGAGCATGGGGCTACCGAGAAGTTCACGACGGATTCATTTCAAAAGGCACGGCAATTGGGGAACTTGGTTGATGATGCTCAAGTGAAGTTTCGATGGTTGAAAACCGAAGATGGTTGGAAGTGTGTTTTTTCGGATTCCCAAGGGCGGCACGCGGTCGCGACTCATGATGGAAAGCGTGAAGTCTGGGGAGATGGAAAGGGGGAGAAGTCGATCAAGATGAAGACTCCATCACGTATGAAGGGCTCGGGTCTTGTCGCAAAGCAGGGCGTTAGGATAACACCGAGGGTTCTGAGTAAAGACGATTGGGACGCCAAATGCCCGGAAGGGTGGGTTTGGGGGGATCGGATCCGATGGAATGTCAGCCGAAAATGGTTCGTGGTGGATCGCATCCGTGATGTGAAAGTGAGACAGGTAACTTACGTGCGCTCCTCGCCCAAGGATCAATTCCAGCCGAAAACCTTCACGAGGAATTACCCCAAACCAGGGGATGAACTACGGACACAAGTCCCCGTGATCTTTTCCGCGAGGGGAGAGAAAATTGAGGTCGATCCGGCCCTCATTAAAGACCCGTTCTCGATTTCACAGGTAATTTGGAAGGATGAACGCAGAGTGTGGCTGGAGTTTATTGAGCGTGGTTTTGGGAAGTATCGTCTTCTGGAAGTGGACGTAAAAAGGGGGGTGACCCGGGTGGTTGCAGAAGAGACGGATGATAAGTTTGTGCACGTTTTTCAAAAATGCGGATGGTGGTCTCTCGGGATGGAGAAATTGCTTTGGCGGTCGGAGCAGGATGGATGGAGTCATCTCTATCTCGTAGATGCTAAAACGGGGGAGCGGAAGCAGCTGACAAAGGGGCAATGGGTGGTGCGGGAAGTTCTTAACGTTGAAGGGAATGAGGTGATCTTTTCGCTCGGTGGCTACTACGAAAAACAAGATCCCTATTATCTTCATTGGGCGAAGTTGAATTGGAAGACTGGAAAGATGACGATGCTGACCGAGGCGAATGGGACGCATGAGCTTCAGTGGTCGCCGACTCGCGAACATTATGTCGCGAAGTGGTCACGCGTGGATCATCCACCGGTGTACGAACTCCGGAAACGGAGTGATGGTTCGCTGGTGACCGAATTGGCACGCGCATCCGGGGAGAAGCTCTTGCAGGCGGGGTTTCAAATGCCGGAACGATTTGTGGTGAAGGACCGGGAGGGGGAATTCGATATTCATGGCCTCATTATGAAGCCGGCGAATTTTGACCCTTCAAAGAAGTATCCGATTATCGAAAATATCTATGCAGGACCGCACGGTGCCTTTGTCCCGAAGAGCTGGCGTCACTGGTATGGTCATGCGTCCGAGATGTTGGAAGCGGGATTTGTGCTCGTAAGAATGGATGGACGAGGGACGAATTTTCGGGGTCAGAAATTCCAGCAATTTGCCTACAAGAATATCAAGGATTCCGGGTTTCCTGATCGGATCAAATGGATCAAAAAAGCGGCTGAACTTCGTCCATGGATGGATCTTTCAAGAGTCGGTCTCTACGGAGGATCGGCGGGTGGCCAAAGCACGCTTGCGGCGCTCATCTGGCATGGTGATTTTTACAAAGCGGGCGCTGCCGATTGCGGATGTCACGACAATCGAATGGACAAAATCTGGTGGAATGAGCAGTGGATGGATTGGCCAATCGACCCCAGCTACGCTGCCAATTCCAATACGGAACATGTTGCGAAGCTGGAAGGCGATTTGTTCCTGACGGTGGGAGAAGTCGATACCAACGTGGACCCAGCTTCTACCCTCCAAGTGGTGGACGCGCTGATCAAGGCGGACAGGGATTTTGAGTTCTATCTGATCCCCAACGGAGGACATGGAGTGGGGGAGAAGCCTTATTTTCGCAGAAAACGAGTCGAATTTTTTGAGCGGAGTTTGGGTGGAGCGAGGTAGCGGATGGTTAATGTGATTACGGCGGCTGCTTAAGGCCAAGCAACCCTGCCGATACTGCCTGCAGCCCTAACCGGGAGTTACTTCGAGACCTTGGTCGTGCCGGGAAGGTAGCGGTAGTAGACCTCGAGGATCAGAGTGGCGAGGCAGGTGTTGTAAACCTTTCCAGCAGAATGACGATTTCCGGCCGGATGAGGCCAGGAACCATCGTCCTCCTGGTTGGAAAGGAGTTCTTCGCGGACTTGATTGTTGTAGCTTTCCCATTCTTCTCCGCCGTGATTGATCATCGCTTGTGAAGTGTAGTAGTGCTCGTAGAGGTTGGCATTTTTGTTGAAGGAAAATTGCGAATTATTGGCGAGGTATCGGATTCCTTTTCTGGCGCTACGGTGAGTCGTCCATTTGTGTTGCTGAACACAAAGAGTGCCGGCTCCGGTGAGGGTAAAGTGGCCATTGCTGGTTCCGGTAGGTCCGTTTTTGTTGTAGCCGAAGCCGCCATGGGATTGTTGGGTTGCGACAATCGTATCCAAGGCATCGCGGGTGGTGCGATTCATGTTTTTGAACTCTAGGCCAGTCGTGATGGCGGCTTTGAGGGCCTGCAAGTGCCAGGCGTTGATCGAGGTGTCGTAACGGGGTATTTCATCGTAGGTGTAATTCCATCCTCCGATTTCATTGGGCGTGTTCATGATCCATTGAACCGCTTGGCTCGTCACCTCCTCGAGTCCCGGAATATTGTATGCAAAGGATTTGCTGAAGCTGCAGCATTCGCAAAGTGCATAAGTGGCAATCGCGTGTTCGTAGCACCAGTGGCCTTTGAAGTCAGAGGCCAACCGACCATTGTTTCTGAGCCCAAGATCGACGAGGTAAATGGTGGCGTTCATGACGGTTTCTCCAAACTCTTCGGAGAGCGGAGTCTCGCAGTGGCCGAGGTAAGCTAGGAGGGCCAGTCCGGTCATGGCAACCTGGTGTTTGCGATCCCAGGAGCCGTCCTTGTTTTGGTTTTGCTGAAGCCAGCGAAGGGCATTGATGACTGCTTCATCGCAAGCTTCCGTGCCTCCGGTTTCGGCCAAGCGGGCAAGGCGATCTTTTTGAGAACAACGCTTGGCCATGTCTCCGTTTGGAATGGTGCCATCGCCTCCTATCGTGCCAATATCATCGCTGATTCCGGCACTTGGAAAATAGCCGTCGGTGCCCGGAAAGATGCTGTCGCTTGGAATCTCGACTTCGGTGATTGTCACCAAGGAAGGAGAGTTGCTCGCAACGAGACGATTCTGTGAGTGAGAGGCCGAGGGAGGAGTGGGTTTTTTGAAAATTGAGACCTCGACCTTGGGCTTGGAAGGGGCTGGGAGCTCATCGAGATGACCGGTGTAAAACGAGGGGCTTTCGAATTCTTTTTGAGGCATTGCGATGCCGATGATCAAAAGGATGACGGTCACAAGCGCGGAGATCAGAAGCGCAATGAGAAGGCTTGAGACCGTGGAGTTACGGCGTTGATCGGAGAGTCTTTGGCGGGCTTCGGGAGAGAGTTGTGCGTGTCTCATTTTTTTGGGATCGGTGTGAATGGGGGAACTCCAGTCACAAAAGATTCCTTAGAAAAAAATGATGAGGCTTAGATTTGGAGCTAGAGATCCTTTCGCTTAAAGAGCCGAAAACAGGGGCGGCCTTAAATGATGTTTTCACCAGCGGCTGATTGGGCCAAGCAGCCCTACCGAATTAACTGTGAATCAGCCTGAGCGATCGCCGGGGAATGGGGAAGCGTTGAAGCGGAGTTCGATCTCGTGAAGCGTGTAGGCGGGGAGGATTTCCGGCACGAATTTGACGAGACTCATCGCAATGGCGGAAGCGGAAGTCACGAGGACAAAGAAGGGAAAAAGAGGCGACCGTTTTGTTTGAGGGGAGCCGATGTGCTGGATGCGTTGGCGCAGGGGAACGTGACCCGCCATCGCAAGAGCAAGGGGGGGATGTGCGCTGGCTTCTGCGACATCGCAGAGGGCATGCGCATAGGTTTTGGGATCGGCCCCTCGGCTGAGAAGATGAGAGTCACAGGCAAATTCACATTGCGTCAAAACGGTCCGTCGCATCCACCAGACGGTGGGATTGAACCAGTGTAGAAGGCAGGCGAGATGAGCGAGTGTGGCCATCCAGAGATCACGGCGTTGCACGTGGGAGAGTTCGTGAAGGAGAGCCATGCGGAGCGTTTTTTCTGACCAACGGTCGCTGGACTCAGGAAGGTAGATGGTGGGGGTGACCAGCCCGGCCACTACGGGTGAGTTGAGCGCAGGATGAATGTGGATCTGCACCAGTTGATCGAAGCCCAAGGTCTCCCGGCATTCGTCAATGAGAGCATGGTTCCCAAGAGGCGTGGAACATTTCCGCCAGCGAATCATGGCAGCTTGATCGAGGAGTGCTTTCAAAAAGAAAAAGGAAAATCCGGCCAGCCAAGCCAAGAGAATCCACGAGGCGGCAGGGGTGCCAATTTCTGCTTGGGGCAAGGTCACGGAAATCTTTGGTAAATGACTGAGTGCCGGGAGGAGAATGAGGAGAAATAGAATCGCTGCGACGACGCGAGGATCCCGGGCGGGGTGGCGCCGGGTCATGATCCAGATCGCTGGTGCGGTCAGGAGTGAAAAGAGAAGCGAAGGGAGGAACATTACTCGATGAGTTTGCGGATTTCGTCGATCTCCTTGCGGGTCAGTTTTTGATCGGAAGGATCAAGAAGTGCAGCAACAAGGTTCTGAGGCTTCCCCTGAAAAAAGGTGTTGAGCAGCCCCTTGAGCGCGGTTTGCTTCGCCTTCCGTTCATTGATTGCGGGAGTATAAAGATAGCGACGCCCCTGTTTGGAATGTTTTACCATTTCCTTGTTTTCGAGCGTGGCGAGGAGTGCGCGCACTGCGGAGTAGGACGGAGGATCGGGGAGCTCATCAAGGACCTCCTGCGCGGTGGCTTCCCCAAGGCGGTAGAGAATATCCATGATTTGACGCTCGCGACGGGAGAGCTGTCCTTTTTCCAATCGATCCATGAAGGAAAATTATCATGTGCTGGAAAAGCTGCAATATAAATGTTAAAAAAACAGCACTGAGGAATGCGGGTTGTCATGAAGCGGGGGAGAGAGTAATCAGGGGGAGTGATATCGCTTGGTGGAGGAGGATCGTTTGGAGAGGAAATGCGGGAGGTGTTTTCCGAGTCGGGCTTGCTTTCGAAGTCGCCCGATTTTGAATATCGGGCGGAGCAGCAGCAGATGGCGGGTGAAGTCGCAGAGGCGTTGGATGGGGAGCGCTCGCTCGTGATCGAGGCAGGAACAGGCGTCGGTAAATCACTGGCCTATCTTATTCCAGCGGTGGAGTATGCCATTCGGAATACGAGGAAGGCGATCGTCTCTACTCATACGATCAACTTGCAAGAGCAGTTGATGGGTAAGGATATCCCCATTTTAAGAAAGCTTCTGAATTCGGATTTTGAGGCGGCTCTCTTGAAAGGACGGGGGAATTACGTTTGTCCGATGCGGCTGCGCCGCGCGATGGATGGAGGAGGTGATTTGTTCACTACTTCAGAGCGCGAAGAATTGATGGCCATCTGGAAGTGGGCCGAGGCCACGCGGGATGGGACTCGGAGTGATCTCGACTTCGAGCCTTCGCCCAAGGTCTGGCTTCAGGTCTGCAGTGAGGCGCATGTCTGCACTCAGAAAAATTGCGCACCTCGCGGAAATTGTTTTTTCCAAGAGGCGCGGAAGCTGGCGATGAGTGCAACGGTTCTCGTGGTGAATCACAGTCTCTTTTTCTCGCTGCTGAATCCGGAGGACGAGTGGCACGAAACTGAGAATGGCTTTTTGGTTCCGAATGATTTTGTGATCTTCGATGAGGCGCACACCTTGGAGGCAGTGGCCGCAAAAGCACTCGGCTTAAACATCAGTCACGCCGGATTGAAGTTCAATCTTCAACGCCTCTATCACCCCAAGACGGGGAAGGGGCTTTTGAAGTACGCGGGAGCGGTCGATGCGATGCAAGCGGCGCGGCGTGTGCTTGAGGTGGCGGATGATTTTTTCGACGAAGTGGGGGAGCAAGTGACGTTTCCAAGTGACTGGTCTCGTGAATGCCGTGTGCGTGAGGCCGACCTCGTGGAAAACACGCTGGCCGAACCGCTCCGTGAATGCTGGGGCAAGATCGAAGAAGTTGCTGGAGAGACGGAGGATGAAACGCGTAAGAACGAACTTATGGACGGCGCTCGTCGACTCCGTGAGCTGCATGGAGGTCTGAAGTTGTTTCTGGATCAGGAAGACGACGATAGTGTTTATTGGGTCGAGAAGGGGGGCTCGGAGGGTACGAACTTCAGCCTCAATGCGGCTCCGATCAATGTCGCGCACCGCCTGCGTCCCGTTCTTTTTGGTCCGGATAAGACCTGTATCACGACAAGTGCAACCCTAGGAACAGGAGACGATCAGTTGAAGTATTTCCGGGAGCGAATCGGGGCTGAGCATGTTCCGGCGGTGAAAATTGGAAGTCCGTTTGACTACCAGAAGCAGATGGCGATTTATGTGGTGAAGTCGATGCCTGATCCCCGGGATGATAACTACGAAAAAATGCTCGTCCATTGGATTGGGCGTGTCCTGATGAAGACCGAAGGAAAGGCTTTTGTTCTTTTCACGAGTCATCGCCTTCTTCGTGCGGTCGCTGAGGAGATGGAAGAGTTTTTCGATGATCACGGTTGGACCTTGTTGGCCCAAGGATCGGGAATGCCGCGTCAGAAAATGATTGAGATATTTCGCGAGGATACCCACAGTGTTCTTTTCGGAACAGACTCGTTCTGGGCCGGCGTGGATGTTCCCGGCGAAGCGCTCAGCAATGTCATTGTGACACGAATTCCTTTCGCTGTCCCCGATCACCCGCTCACTGCGGCGAGGCTGGAAGAAATCGAAGCGGAAGGCGGAAATGCCTTCATGCAGTATTCGGTTCCGGAAGCGGTGATCAAACTCCGGCAGGGAGTTGGCCGTTTGATTCGATCGAAGAAGTGTGAAGGAATGGTGGTGATCCTAGATAACCGGGTGGTCACCAAGCGTTACGGGAAAAATTTTCTCGCGGCCCTTCCTCCTGCTCCCGTTAAGATTATCAACGAGTGAGACTCCGAAGTTTGGCGACCGGCCATTGATGAGGCGCGGTCGGAGTGTCACCCAGGTATCCGTAGTTTAAAAGTGATCCTCGCTGGATCATTTCTGGTCTCGCATCCGCACCGAGCGTTCCCATCCCCATTACGGAGAGGGGGCTGTCGAGTTTTAAAAGTTCACGATGAATATCCAAATCAGATTCTTCATTCACCTTTGTCGCGAATTTATGCACATCCGCGCTTTCGCCGATCTTGGTTCTGAGGGCGTCGAGAGAAGGAGTCTCGTCGAAGTTATGAAAGGATCCGATCATAACAACGCCATTTTCTTTTGCCTTTGCAATCACGTCGGCTAAGTCTTTGTGAGAGACCAGTTCGATATCAATGGCAGCCGCAAAAGGGATCATTTCGAGGTAGAGCTGGCGGCGTTCTTCGATAGATAAATTGTTCTGCCCCCCCTCCAAAGGGCCTCGGGCGGTTACCAAGAGGGGTTTATTGCATTTATTCATATAACTCTTCAAGGAATCATCCAGTTCTAAAGAATCCATGCGCAGTTCCACTAAGTCGCACTCCCCCACACAGGAATTTAAGCTTTTGGGAGCGGCAATTGCACCCACGATCAAGCTCTCTCTGTGTTTGAGCGATAACGCCAATTTTTCCCTTCCGTTCACGGAGGGAGCTTGGCTTTTCCCCTTCGGAGTGTCAAATAACCTTCGTTCAGATTTGCCCTACGCTGTCAATTGAGAAAAATATCACCATTTTGAGGCTTTTTGCTAGCCGACCCGACCTGAATTTTCCTAGACTTCTGGAGATTTAACTCACCTCATGGTCACGACACGGAATTCTATCCAATCGCTCACTCTCGCATTTCTTGTGCTCGGATTCGCGGCATCTCTCTTTGCTCAAGAGATGCCTGTCCGTTCGAAGACAAAAGAGGTGAAAGCTTCTGATCCAAAATTTAACGAACTTCAGTCGCCTGATGTGAATGTTGGCGGAGCCGCCAAAAAGTTTCGACCCAAGAATTGGCTCGAGATCGAAGTTGAGCTTGGTGTTGGTAAGTGGAACCCCAAGCTTGCTGATGGCTACGTTGATAATCTCACCGTCAAATGGTGGGTGGTGGTAAAAGGTCAAGACCGCAAGACCTATCTGATGGAGAAGACGGTTGAGCATGTCAATGTTCCTGAGGATGAGGAGGTTGTCGTTTCCATCTATATTTCCCCGAACACCCTTAAACGCATTACCGGAAAAGACTCGGCAGGAAAGGGTGATATCGAAGCCGTTGGTGGCGAGATTCAGGAAGGTGGCGAGATGCTCGGCTTTTTTAATCACGGAAACAAAAAGGGCTGGTGGCGCCAACCGCTTGACAGTGTCGAGCGCACCGGCAAGTTCCCTCTTTTAAATAAGGATGAAACGCCATTCAAGTTCCTCTGGTACGATCGGTATGCGGAGATCAGGCCCAAAAATAATTAAAAATAATTTTTGCTCCGGGTGGAGCGACAGTTTGGAGGAGCTGTTTACAACTTTGATATCCGTGCCTCATAATTCTCGGATTTCTTTACTCTAGCACACGCAAGAAAAAACCACTACCATGGCTGATTCACAGTCGATCATCGCACTAAATATCGGCTCCCAGCGGATTTCAATGGGTGTATTTACCCAGACCAAGAAAGGCTTGGTTTTGAAATCCCACGGAGCAAGCAGTATCCTCGCGGACCCGGCCACCGAAGCCGCTCGCATCCCTCAAGTCCAGCTCGCTATCAATGAGCTCGCTAAGGGTTTGAAGCTTGGAAAGCAGAAAGCCGCCTACTCTCTTTCAGGGCAGTCCGTCTTTGTGCGTTTCGTCAAGCTTCCACCTCTTGAGTCCGAAGATGTCGAAGAGCTCGTCCGTTTTGAAGCCCAGCAAAATGTTCCATTCCCCATCGATGAAGTCGTTTGGGATTGGGAAGCCCTCCAGGGCGGCGGAATCGAGACTGAAGTTGTGCTTGTTGCAATCAAGTCCGAGTCCCTCAATGATCTCAATGAAGTGGTTGCTGAAACCGGTCTTGGAACCCGTCTTGTTGATTCCGCGCCGACCACTCTGTATAACGCACTCCGGTATAACTACCCTGACCTTGCCGAGCCTACTCTTCTTCTTGATGTCGGAGCTAAGACCTCAAACTTGATCTATGCGGAAGGCGAGAAATTCTTCGCTCGAAGCGTCCCGGTCGGAGGTGCTGCTTTGACGACTGCAATCGCCAAGGATTACAATCTTTCTTTTGCTGAAGCTGAAAACACCAAGCTTACCAGCGGTCTTGTGACTCTTGGAGGAGGACACGCCGGTCAGCTCGACGAAGCTTCTGCTGCGCTTGGCACGGTGATTCGTAATGCTCTCACCCGTCTCACTGCTGAGGTGCAGCGCACAACACAGCTCTACCGTAGCCAGCAAGGTGGATCCGCACCCGCTCGTATTCTTCTTGCCGGTGGCTGTGCAAATCTCCCCTATCTCAAAGAATTCATCGAAGAAAAGCTCAACCTTCCGGTTGAAATTTTCAATCCCCTTCAGCGCATTTCCGTTGGCAAGGGCGTTGATGTCGAAGCTCTCGGTCAGGAAGCACACCTTATGGGTGAGCTTGTTGGTCTCGGGATTCGCGCTGCGAATAAAGCTGCTGTCAGTATCGATCTCGTGCCTGACGTGGTTCAGTCCGAGCGTGACATCACTCGCAGGAAGCCGACCCTGATCGCTGCTGCCGGGATTCTTCTTGCTGGTTTGGCCACCTGGCCCGTTTTTAATGTAATGACTGCCTCCAAGGCGAAAGCGTTTGTGAAGGAGTCGAACAAGGAGTATGCCGCGATTGAAGCCCCTGCTCAAAAGCTTCGCGCTATTCTTAAAAAAGAGACCGAGAGTCAAAACCTCCTCGCTTCTTATGAAGCAGCAGAAGCCCAGCGCCTCTCTCTGGTGAATCTCTGGAATGATATTTCCGGTAAATTTGTCAGCGATCAGGTCTGGATTACCGATCTTGAGCCCGTTGCAAACTACAATCCGGTCAAAGAAAAGGGAAATGAGCCGGTTATCAATGCTGGTTTTGCCGGAGGTGCCTACGGAAAAGAGGTCTATCTCCCCAAGCAAAATACCGAAGCCAATGGGGTTATCATCCGTGGCTTCTGGCGCAAGACTCCTCAGGACGTTTACGCTCTGATCGGCGAATTAAAATCTTCCGAGTATCTCAGTTTTGAGGTGACCTCTGGAGGCAGAAGAGGTGGCACTACTCAGCTCACCGATGCACAGATTGTAAAAACAATCGAATCCGCTCCGGAGGATGGCAATTACGCCGCTCCTTTCGAGCTTATCATTCCACTTAAAAAACCAATTTCCCTTAATTAACATCAACTCCGATCCACTATGAATTGGTTCAAAGAAAACAAATTTCTCGGCGGTCTTCTGATCGTCACCCTCGTTATTGCGGGATTCCTCATCTTTCTAGGCATGAAAACTTCCGCGTCTGCAGATGAGGAGCTTGCCGCTGCGGAAGCGCACAAAGCTGCAACACTCGATGCCAAAAAGCTCAATCCTTATCCCACTGCGGACAATGTTGACGCCAAACGCGAAAACGTAAAGGCCATGATTGCCCAAGCCGAAGAGACCCAGCGTAAGTTTCTGGCCTACCGCCCTGAATCACTGGAGAACGTCACCGTTAGCACCTTTGCTGATCGTCTCAAGAATGCTGACGCCAATATTCGTGCCCTCTTCACGGAGAAGAACGTCGGTATTTCCGAGAAAGCATATCTCGGGTTTGAAGACTACAAAGGCAAGGCTCCCATCGAGTCCGCAACTGGTATTCTCGCCTATCAATTGAGGGCAATCGAATGGCTTTTCAACGAACTTGGGAATTCTGGAATAGTTGAAGTGACAAATTTCCGCCGTGACCAGCTCGCGGAGGAGAAGGAGGTTGTCGCCGAGTCCACCAGCAACCGCCGTCGCCGTGGAAGTTCACGTGGGAGCCGCGGTTCAGCTGCTAAAAAGAAGTCGTCCCTAGTCTCCGTGGCCAAGAAGCTTCCGGTCTCTTTGACCTTCAAGGGTTCCGAGCAGTCGGTTCGCAAGGCTCTCGAAGGTATTGCAAACTCCGACCAATTTTTCTTCGAGACCCGTGCTTTCCGAATTAAGAACCCGGCGCCTGTGCCTACCGCCAGTGGAATCACCGTAAGGAAGCCTGCCGCAGAGGAGGAAGCTGCTGCTGCGGACGATGACAATGGCGGCTTCGGTGTGATCGAGGGAGATGATGACCCTGTTGAAGAGGCACCCGAAGCTGAAGCTTTCGCTGCTCCTTCCGTGAAAATCCTTCACCGTGTCGCCGGGGGAGAGGATGTCTCAGTCTTCCTCAAGCTAGACCTCCTGCTTTTTAGCGATGATCCCACGTTCCCAGCAATCAAATAAGACTACTACGAATCATGTCCTGGATGTCAGAAAATTATCATAAAGCCGCTCTCGGAGCAGGCGTCGCCGCTCTTGCAGGCGTTGGCTATCTCTCTTGGAGTAGTGCCTCTGCAAAACAATCCGTTCTTGAAGAAGAAAATGCCGGTCGTCCCGGTGAGGAATTGCAGTCAGAGGGAGGAGAGCTTGCTGGAGCTATCGCGGATTCACTGAAAAGTGTAAATCCAATCAAACCTGGTGTTACCAAGGCGGGTCGCCAGGTTGACCTCTTCAATAGTGTGGATCTCTTCGTGCAAGATGGCGACGTGTCAGAAGTCATTGATCTCCTTCAAGTTGATGATGTTCACGATGGAATTCCTAATGATTATTGGGTGAAGAACCGGGTGGATCCAACTTGGTCAGATTCCCCCGATCAAGATAAGGACGGTGACGGCTTTACCAACGGTGAGGAGTTTTTTGACGAAACTGATCCTTCCGATCCAAAAAGTTATGGCCTTCTGGCAGGTAAGCTGGAAGTCAAGAATGTTGACAGCACCTGGTGGCTTGTTCTTCTCAATTCCAGCTTCGGGAACGATGATCTGCAGTTCCGTTATAAGGACAGCAAGGGAAATGAGACACGGATGAGAGCGACTGATAATATTGTCGCCGGTCAAAATTTCTTTCCCGAAGGTCCTGCTAAAAATCGCTTTAAAGCGGTAAAGCCGGGCGAACGTGAGGTCACCGTCAACGGTCGTCCTGTCATGCAAAAGTATTACATCATCGAAGATCTCGCCGAGAACAAGAAGGGACAGCAATATGAGGCTGCTTACCGCCCAAGACGTGGCGATGAAGCTCTCCACTATCAGTTTGACAACACCGTGACCTTTATTCTCAACGCGATTGGTCAGCAGGGAACCGAACACACGGTGCGTGAAAACGAGAGTTTTACGATTACCGCCGACGGAAAAAAGCTCACTTACAAGCTTGTGAAAGTGGACATGGGTGAGCGTCCCAATACCAAACCAGTCGCTGTTCATGTTGAATATCTCGACGATGCCGGTGCGAAACAGCTTCGAAAGATCGCTCTCAAGTAAGCGCAAAGCCCCAGATTTAAACAAAACACAAAAAAAGGTGAAGGAATCTGAAAAAAAGCTTCCCTCACCCCCATCATTTTAACGAATATCAACTCAGATCATGCAGAAAAGACACACACACCTCACCAATCGCACAGCGCTGGCACTTGCCGCTCTTGCTCTGAGTCCTCTGGCGCATGCAGGGGACTTGGCAGCTGATGAGCTCATTCGCCGTCAGGCCGCTGTTCGGGCTGCGGACGAATTACTTGTCGAAGGCCGTGCCGCATATGCAGCCGGAAACTACGACGAGGCTGTTCAAAAATACCGCGAAGCCCTCAATACGCTTCCCTACGGAACTGCTACCGCGGAGCGTCGCAACGCCATCAATGCCCACCTGCAGGATGGCGCAGTGGCGCTTGCTCAAGATAATCGTCGCACCGGTAAATACGAGGAAGCTCGCAGCCTTCTTCAGGAGGTCGTTGCCCAAGACGAGAGCAACCTTGCTGCCAAAGAGCAGCTTGAGTACCTAGATGACCCCATCCGCACCAACCCGGCGTTAAACTATGATCACACCAAGAATGTCGATCAGGTTCGCCGTTTTCTCTATATGGGGGAGGGTGCATACGACCTTGGAATTTACGATAAAGCCGAGGAGCATTTCCATAATGTTCTTCGCATTGATCCCTACAATAAGGCAGCTCGTCGTTGGCTCGAGAAGTGCGCTGCGATCAAGAGTGACTACTACCGTGCCGCCTACGATGAGCAGCGTGCCAACATGCTCATGATGGTTGATCGTGCATGGGAGCGTTCGCTTCCTCCTGTTGGTGACATCAGAACGGGAATCATTGATGGTCCGGGACCAGATACGGGTGCTTCGATCACTGCCAAGCTTCAGTCCATCAACATTCCTCTCATTGATTTTCAGGATACCTCTGTTGAAGAGGCTCTCGATTTCCTTCGCGTCCGATCCACGGAGCTGGACAACACCACCATTAATGAAGGTGAGAAGGGAATCAACTTTGTTGTCAAAGGAGGCGGAGCTTCCGCAAACGCTGCTCTCGATGGAGAAGGTGGCGGCGCAGCCGATCCTCGGACTGCTCGCATCGATCAACTTTATTTGACCAACGTCCCCCTCGCAACCGCGCTTCAATACATCTGTGACAAAGCCGGTCTTCGTTACAAAGTCGATGAATATGCGGTCACTCTTCTTCCGATCAACGCCGCTGATGGTGAAGATATCGTAACGAAAGAGTGGACCGTTCCTCCAACGTTCGAACAGTTTATTTCTGGTGGTGACGCCGGTGGTGACGGTGGTGGAAGTGATGATCCTTTCGCTGATCCCGATGAAGGTGGTGGAAGCGCAATTGCCGCTCGTAAGCCAATCAAGACCCTTCTTGAGGGACGCGGTGTTCGCTTTGGCGATGGCACCTCGGCAAACCTTTTAAATGGAACTCTCATCGTCCGGAACTCTCCTTCCCAAAACGAGCTGATCGATCAAATCGTCAAAGCTTCGTTCCTCGATACTCCTCGCCAGATCAATATTCGTACCAAGTTTGTTGAAGTCTCTCAGGAGAACGGTGAGGAACTTGGGTTCGACTGGGTGATTACCCCTTTCACTGTTGGTGGTAGCCTCTATGCTGGAGGTGGCACTGTTGGAGCTGGTTCTGCGCGGACTGGATCGGACTTTATTAGTCCAATTGATTTCACCACGATCCCCGGCATTCCTGCCGCTTCTGGTGATCAAGTTTCCGGAATTGCCACCGCTGCTCTCCGCTCTGGTGATTTCGCAATCAACCGGAACAACATCGACGCTATTCTGAATAATCCGTCCCGGACGGCTCAGAGCACGAACGTTGCACCTGGTATTCTTTCCCTCACCGGTCTTTTCTCCGAGGGTCAGGTCCAGATGATCATGCGTGGTCTCAGTCAGAAGAAGGGCACCGATGTTATGACCGCTCCAAGTGTGATGGCCCGCCCTGGTGAGTCTGCAACGATCGAAATTATTCGTGAGTTTATTTATCCAACTGAGTATGAACCACCCGAGCTTCCCAATCAGGTTGGCGGCAGCTTCGGCGGCGGTGGACTTGGTGGCGGACTCAGCGGTGGGGGTTCTTTCCCCGTTACTCCGGCGACACCGACCACCTTCGAAACTCGTAAGACTGGTGTTATCCTTGAGATTGAGCCAAACGTGGGGGCAAATGACGCCGTTATTGACCTCCAGTTTGCTCCTGAGATCGTCGAGTTTGAAGGGTTCGTGAATTATGGGTCTCCGATCACTTCTCCTGCGACCGACGCTCTTGGTAACCCGGTCCAGATCGTGATTACTGAGAACCGGATCGAAATGCCGATTTTCTCAACCCGGAAGGTGAAAACCGCAATCACCATTTATGACGGCTATACCGTGGCAGTTGGTGGTCTGATGCGCGAAGATGTTCAGTCTGTGAATGACAAGGTGCCCGTCCTCGGTGACCTTCCATTCGTTGGCCGTCTCTTCCAATCTGAAGCCGAGAACACCATCAAGAGTAACTTGATCATCTTTGTGACTGCTGAGATCATCGACGCGACCGGTCGCCGGATGCAGACCGCGACCAGTAATCCTGAGACAGCTCCCGGCGTTGCTGATCCTGGTGTTGGACTCCTCCCGACTCTTGGGAATTAGTTGAGATTAACTTGAATCACTTCAAAAGCGGGGTTCCGAATGGAGCTCCGCTTTTTTGTTTGCTATTGAGGTGTCTGGTGTCGTGGTGAGTGGGTTTGTTCATCGGCTGGTGTGACGAGCTGGATAAATTTCGCTTTCGCTTCGAGTGATCCTTGCTCTAGATCAGTGGGCGAGGCACATTTAAGCCCTCAGGAATATGGTTGAACAGTGGCAACAGATTTCCCTCATTGTGCTTGTGGTGCTCGTGTTTGCGAGCTTCGTCAAAGAGTGGGTTCAGCCTGAGGTTGTGGCTTTGAGCGCCCTCGTGATTTGTGTGCTGCTTGGAGTTTTGCCGATCGCAGTCTCAGCTCCTGATCCTTCTTTGACGGGAGAGGAGATGAAAGAAGCTCTTCGGCGTTTCAATGCGGATGCGCTCAGAGTGTTTGCCCATCCTGCGCCAATAACCGTGGCTTGTATGTTTGTCTTGAGTGCGGCGCTCGACCGAACGGGTGTCGTTGAGTCGCTTGGTCAGTGGTTTGAAAGAGTCGCGGCGACGAGTGGTAAGCGAATGTTGGTGGTGATGATTTTGATCGTGGCCGGACTGTCAGGCTTCATGAACAACACTCCCGTGGTGGTGGTCTTTATGCCGATTGTGCTCGCAATTTGCCGTCGTAAAGATTGGAAAGCGTCCCGCTATCTAATTCCGCTGTCCTATGCCGCGATTGTGGGGGGGACGACCACCATCATTGGAACGTCAACAAATCTGGTTGCCTCGGGGATAGCCTCTTCTTTTGATGGTAGCCTGGCATTCGGGATGTTTTCGGTCACTCCTCTGGGGATCGTCTTTGTCGTGATCACCTTCATTTACCTTGTGACTGTTGGTCAGAAGCTATTACCGGATCGGGTGACTCTGGCGGCTCTGATTGATTCCAAGGATTCACGCGAGTTCATCACAAGAGCATTCGTTTCTCCCAAGTCACCCTTGATTGGTCAGAATCTCAAGGAGACGTGGCTGCGCAAGATGAAGAAGGCGCGTGTGATTGATGTGGTGCGTGACGGTCGCCGGGTCCAGAGCGGTCTCAACAAGACGATTCTCGAGGAGGCTGATGAGATCATTCTCAAGGGTAAGCTTGAGGAGATCATGAGTCTTTCCGAAGAGGATGGAGTGACCGCGATGAAAGGGGAGCTGGGACTCGAAGATGTCCGAACGGAATCCGCTGTCCTCATGGAAGGAATTATCGGCTCGGATTCTACAATGGCGGGAAAAAGCCTCAGAGAGCTGAACTTTCGTCAACGATTTGGGGTGATTATTGTCGCCGTTCATCGTCGCGGAAAAAACCTCCAGGCACGCTTCGAGGATGTGAAGCTCGCCTTCGGTGACACTTTGCTCGTGCAAGGTCCCGCACGCCGGATGCAACAGCTTTTCGAGGAAAAAGATTTCGTCAACCTCTCCGAACCCAAGCAGCGGATCATTCGTAAGAAAAAGGCCCCGCTGGCAGTGCTTGCTCTTCTTACCTTCATGATTCTTGGTGCCTTGGGCGGTTCCGGAGTGATCGCACCCATCCCAATTGTCCTCATTGCCCTCTCTGCGGCAATTTTTGTGCTGGTGACGCGGTGTATTGATCCTTCTGAGGCTTATCAAGCGATCGAGTGGAAAGTGCTGTTCATGATCATTGGTATGCTGGGGCTTGGAAAAGCGCTCGAATTCTCCGGGGTAGCGATGGAAATGGCGCAGCGGGTGGTTACGATGGTGGGCGATGCCGATCCCCGGATTCTCATTGCGGTAATTTATCTTCTGGCGGCTGTCATGACAGAGATGGTGAGCAATAATGCAGTGGCAGCCCTCCTGACACCTCTGGCCATCATCATTAGTCATCAGCTAGGAGTAGATGCTCGACCTTTCATCGTTGCGGTGATGTTTGGTTCCTCTGCAAGTTTTGCCACCCCAATTGGCTATCAAACCAATACCTTCGTATACGGAGCTGGGGGATACAAATTTGGCGACTTTTTCAAAGCTGGATTTCCGCTGGCGGTGATTCTTTGGATTGTGGCGAGTTTCTTGATCCCAGTGCTGTGGCCGCTCTAACATTTCTCTTCTCGGGGAGAACTGTTTAATCTGTTATTCCGGTGTGACTCGCATTCTCCGGGTGTTCGCCCTGATCTTAGCTGGGTGTCAGAAGGGGAAGAAAACGGTCGATTCCAATCCTGAGTTCCAAAAAGCGATGGCTGTAGCAACCTGAGTTCGCTTGGAAAGCGGTAGCTAAGCAGAGATCGAAAAGCGGGTGGCTCTATTGAGTGAGCTGGCGAAGATATCCGCGTTGTTACGGCGGTGTCAATTTAAGTCGTATGAGTGAGGAGTGCCGATCTCATATTGGTGCTTCGGAGAGCCCGTGTGGACTGATCCTCGCAATGAAGAGGTTCTTGTCAATTTCAGGATCAAACATGAAAAAAAAGGTGATTTGGGATTTCTTGCCGACTGAAGGCAGAGTCGCTGTAGACTCGCAATCCGGATTAAAATCGTTCCACAAGGGGGGGATGGTTTTTCAGTGAAATGAGAATATCTTCCCTTGCCGCAGAGGTTGACCACATCCGATCCCGGGGTTATTGCTCGAGCATCGTTATGAAAGACCCGATCACCGTCTCTGTCACGGGAGCAGCCGGACAAATTGGCTACGCTCTTCTCACTCGCATTGCTTCTGGATCGATGTTTGGTCCTGATCAACCGGTGAACCTCCGTTTGATTGAGATTGAGCCTGCAATGGGTGCTCTCGAAGGCACGGTGATGGAGCTCGATGATTGTGCCTTTCCACTGCTGAATGAAATCGTTCCAACTTGTGATCTTGCGGAAGGATTCCGTGGCACGGATTGGGCTCTTCTAGTAGGATCGGTTCCTCGTAAGGCAGGGATGGAGCGTGCGGATCTTCTTGGGATTAACGGAAAAATTTTTACGGGTCAGGGTCAGGCGATTGCCGCTAACGCAGCCTCCGGAGTGCGCACACTCGTAGTGGGGAATCCCTGTAACACGAATTGCCTGATAGCTATGAACAATGCGGCTGGAATTCCGAATAATCAATTTTTTGCGATGACTCGTCTCGATGAGAACCGCGCCAAAAGTCAGCTTGCGGCCAAGGCCGGTGTCCACAACAGCGATGTCACCAATATGTGTATTTGGGGAAACCACTCCGCAACCCAGTATCCTGACTTTACCAACGCGAAGATCAAGGGGCAGCTTGTCGCGGATGTCATCACCGATCGGGCTTATCTTGAAGGAGAGTTTATTTCCACCGTGCAACAGCGTGGTGCTGCCATCATCAAGGCCCGCGGAGCCAGCTCCGCTGCTTCTGCTGCTAACGGGGTGGTCGATACCGTTCGCTCGCTGACCACTCCGACTCCGGAAGGAGATTGGACCAGTGTGGCAGTTTGCTCCGATGGTTCCTACGGAATCCCCGAAGGTCTTATCGCCTCCATGCCCATCCGGACTGACGGAAATAATTGGGAAGTTGTGCAGGGGGTCGAGCTTGATGAATTCTCTCGTGGCAAGGTCGATGCATCGGTAGCCGAACTTGCGGAAGAGCGCGAGGCGGTCAAAGATCTTATTCCTTCTTAAAATTCGGAATGTCTTCACCTCTGGTCATAGCGGGGCGTGAGTTTGGCTCGCGTCTCATGCTCGGAACGGGGAAATTTTCCTCGCAAGAGCTGATGAGCGATGCCCTCGCTGCCAGCGGAACGGAAATTGTGACCGTTGCATTGCGTCGCGCCGATCTCAGCGGAGGTAACGACCCCTTCTCCAATATTCTCGATTTTATTGATCCTGAGAAATACCTCCTCCTTCCGAATACCAGCGGGGCGATGGATGCGGAGGAAGCGGTGCGACTTGCCCGTCTTGCGGCAGCGGCGGGACTTCCGAAGTGGGTGAAACTCGAGATTCATCCCGATCCGACTTATCTTCTTCCCGATCCTATTGAGACTCTCAAGGCGGCTGAAATTTTGGTTCAGGAGGGCTTCACGGTCCTCCCTTACATCAATGCCGATCCGGTGTTGGCCAAGCGCCTGCAAGATGTCGGGACAGCTACCGTGATGCCTTTGGGGGCTCCAATCGGGAGCAACAAGGGAATCTCAACCCGTGATCAAATCCGAATCATCATCGATCAGGCGACCGTGCCGGTGGTGGTGGATGCCGGGATCGGAGTTCCCAGCCATGCGGCCGAGTCGATGGAACTAGGCGCGGATGCGGTGTTGGTGAATACTGCGATCGCGATTGCCTCTGATCCTTGTGCGATGGGGCGGGCTTTTGCCAAAGCCACCGAAGCCGGTCGGGAAGCCTATGAACTTGGTCTTCCTGAAATCATCGACGAGGCTTCGGCAACCAGTCCGTTGACGGGCTTTCTGCAGTAGGGATAAAATCGCTGGCTTGCCCGGTCGTTCGTAATCGGTAGGGTCGCCCAATGCGGATTTTACTTTGTCTCCTCGTTTCTCTCTCGAGTGCTCAGGAATTCCCTCCCGTTCTCGGAAACCCACCGGCTCAATCAGTCGAAGACTGGGAGAAGAAGGTTCGACCAGAAACCTACCGGTTTTTTGAGACCCAGATATACGGCAAGGCGCCGCTGGAAAAGCCGCCTTTTTTGATCTTCTCGGAAGAAGAGCCTGACCCCAAGGCCATGAATGGTTTGGCGACCAAACGGGTGGTGACGATCAGTTATGGTAATACGCCAAAAAACTCCGGCCAACTCAGGGCGGTCTTTTTTGTCCCCAATGAAGTTTCCAAACCTGCTCCGGCGTTCATCCTAATTTGTAATCGCGGCTTTGAGGAGATCGATCCCAAGCGGACCGACTGGACCGGCTTTTGGCCGGCTGACGAGATTGTGAAAAGGGGATACGTGGCGGCCGCGTTTTTCAATGGAGACGCTGATCCAGATGAGGCAGATGATTTCAAAAAAGGAATCCATGCCGTCTTCCCGACCGAAGACGATGGTTCATCGTGGGGAACCATCGCCGCCTGGGGCTGGGGCGCTTCGCGGATTCTTGATTTTTTTAAAACGATCCCAGAGATTGATGAGAAGAAGGTCGCTGTCATCGGGCACTCCCGTGGAGGAAAGGCTGCACTGTGGGCCGGAGCACGGGATGAAAGGTTCGCGCTGACCATTTCCAACAACTCCGGCTGCACTGGAGCCGCGCTCGCCAAGCGAAAGCAGGGGGAGACGGTGGAGCGGATCAATACAGTGTTCCCTCATTGGTTTTGTGGGAACTACAGTAAATGGAATGCGCGCGAAGATGAGATGCCTTATGATCAGCACCAATTGGTGGCGCTGATCGCGCCAAGGCTCGTTTACGTGGCGAGCGCCGAGAAGGATCGGTGGGCGGATCCGGAAGGGGAATTTCTTGCAGCCAAACTTGCAGGACCAGTTTACGAGCTATTCGGTAAGAAAGGAGTGGGATCGGAGAAAATGCCTGAAGTCGGTAAGCCGCTTCACACGGGATCCATTGGCTACCACATCCGAGAGGGAAAGCACAACTTGCGGTCCGATGACTGGGGCTATTACATGGATTTTGCGGACCGGCATTGGAAATGACAAGAGAACCAAATTCTTGATTGCAGGTGGTTTGAGTCTGCGGAATGCTTGAGGTCTAAACTTCCAAGTTGATGAATTTCCAGATCGCGTTCTCCTATTTTTTATTTCTTCCGGCGCTCTCTTTCGCTCAAGTCGTATCAGTAAATTTCGAAGGACTGGAGAGTAACGCCGGGGTGGCAAATCTCATTGGTTCCACTGAAACCGCAGGATTCGTTCCTGCCGAAAACTGGGTCAATCTTTCAGGGGCGACGGGGGTAATTTCCAATCTACCAGATGCCAGCGAAACTGTTACCACGATCGGGATCGAATGGAGAGGTCAGGCGCAATGGAGTTGGGAGCGGTCCGGGGATGCTGTTCCGGCAGGTCCGAATGGAGCGTTGTTTAATGGCTATCTCGATACCACTGGAAATGATGGAAGCCACACGATTGAAGTTACCGCAGTTCCTTACGCAGTGTATGACGTGATTGTCTATGTCGATGGAGAGCATACCGGGAGCGAGCGATCAGCTAGGATCAATATCAACCCTGGTAGCGTAGGAGACAATCCGGATACCAACCGATGGACTGCTGAGGGAGGGAATTGGATGGGGGATTTTGTTGAAGCCACTGCAGAAGGTGCTCCCGGGACGGCAAACGCGAATTATGTGCGATTCCGTGGGATTTCAGGGGTCAATTTTTCCCTTTATGCCGAGGCTGAAAATTATAGAGCGGCGATCAATGGATTTCAAATTGTCGAGATCACTGACGAGGATGGCGACGGCTTACCTGCGGAATGGGAAATTGCCAATATGTTGGATGATCAGGATGACGGGAGCATCAACCCGGAATTTGGTCCTGATGGCGATCCGGACGAGGATGGCTCGACAAATTTTGAGGAGTTTTCGCGGTCCACTGATCCACGAGACAATGATTCCGATGATGATCTTTTGCTTGATGGCGTAGAGACCAATGATCGCAATTATGTGGATGAAGACGCGACAGGGACGGACCCCTTGGCGAGCGATACCGATAGTGATGGCCTGGAAGATGGCGCTGAAGTGACAGGTGAGTTTCCCAGTGATCCAAATCTGGCAGATACGGATGGAGAGGGGATTCGGGATGGAGATGAAATCAGGCTGGGAATCGATCCCATGAAAGCTGACTCAGATGAAGACGGCGCCGATGACACTTTGGAGATCGCATTAGGTACTGACCCTCTTGCAGCTGGAAGCAAGCCTGCGCCAGATGTGGAAGTGATAGGCGTTAATTTTGCAGGATTGGATGACCCGAATGGGAACACAAATTACCCCAACTTGCTTAACCCGACGGACGATGCTGGGCTCATTTCTTCGATAAACTGGAACAATGCGCAAGCCGCGACAGGGATGATTGCTGATTTAACGGAACATGACGGCAGTCTCACGGGGGCCAGTGTGACTTGGACAGGGCAGGCTGTTTGGTCGTGGGAGCGCTCCAATCGAGCAGTGCCCGAAGGTGGGACGGGAACGTTGCTCAATGGTTATCTGGACACCATTGGAAATGACGGCTTTCACACAATTGAGATCGCGGGGATTCCGTATGAAAATTATGATCTATTGGTGTATCTCGATGGCGAGAATACAGGGGCGGGTCGACCGTTAAGTCTCGCTCTTGACGTTACCGAGCAGGAGATTTTTATATCCGACACCGAGAATTGGAGCGGAGTCTTCAGTCAGGGATTTGGAGAGAATTTAGCGACGGCTACTTCTGGAGCAAATTTTGTCGCTTTTAATGATCTCACTGCTTCTGCCCTGACTTTAACGGCAACCGCCCGGAACTTCCGAGCCGGGGTCAACGGGTTTCAAATCATTGGGGGCCTCGCAAAGCCCCTTGAAATCACCAACTTTATTTATGATCGCCCAGCTGGAACGGTAAACCTTTCCTGGAATTCGGTGACTGGGGTGAGCTACGCAATTGAAACATCGACCGATTTGCAGGGTCCATGGCTTGAAGCGGACGATCATTTGGCGACAGATTCCATCTCATCCGTCACTCTGATAGGCCTCTCGGAAGAGGTGGAGACATTGTTTTTTCGAATCAGGATGCAAAATTAGGACCGGCTTTTTGAAGCTGATTTGAAAAAGTAGTTCCGAATCTCCGTTTCGAGATATTTCGGTCAACGGGGCGAAAAACAGCGAAGGGTTATGCAAATTGACCTTTTGGTGAAGTTTCAGACTTTGTGAAAAATTTCACAAAGTGTTTGAGGCCCGCGTCTTCGGGGGTATTCTCCGCGCGTAGACATGTCGGAAGAATTGACCGTTTCTCACGCCTCCTACGATTCCAAGATCGAAGGAAACATCATCTTTACCCGCGTTGATGCCGCGATCAACTGGATGCGTAGCAACTCGCTGTGGCCCATGCCGATGGGGCTTGCCTGTTGTGCAATCGAGCTCATGGCGACGGCTTCTTCTCGCTTCGATATTTCCCGCTTTGGGGCCGAGGTGATGCGTTTCTCTCCCCGACAGGCGGACGTCATGATTGTCGCCGGCACCGTGACTTACAAAATGGCTCTCGCGGTGAAGCGGATCTGGGACCAGATGCCCGAGCCAAAATGGTGCATCGCGATGGGGGCCTGTGCTTCCTCGGGGGGAATGTATCGCAGCTACGCTGTGCTTCAGGGGATTGATCGTCTCATTCCGGTCGATGTTTATATTTCCGGCTGCCCTCCACGCCCCGAGGCCCTCATCGAAGGGCTTATGAAGTTGCAGGAGAAGATCAAAGAAGAAGAGTCTCTCATGGCTCAGAAAGCGGAGCCCGCCGACTCCGAAGTTGAGCTCGTTGCTGCCACTCGAACCACCAAAGCCTAAGTTTCCGATGAGTTCACTTGCTGATGCCCAAACCCTCACTTCGGGTGAGGTGACCGAGTTTCGGGGCGAGAACACCATTTCAGTGCCTCTTTCCGAACTGAAAGCGACCTTCGAGAAAGTGAAGGAGCTGGGTTACGAGCTTCTTCACGATATCGCGAGCCTTGATAATCTCGGGGAGGAGCCTCGATTCGAAATGGTCTATCACTTTTGCACGCTCGATGATTCGAAGCATCTGCGGATCAAGTCCAAGGTTGCTGAAGATGAGGAAGTTCCCACGGCATGTGAGATTTGGAAAACCGCCAACTGGCACGAGCGTGAAGTTTACGACATGATGGGAATCAAGTTCGCCGGTCATCCACAGATGGAGCGAATTTTGATGTGGGAGGGCTTCCCGTATTTCCCACTTCGCAAAGATTTTCCACTCGCAGGAAAAGAAAGCGAGATGCCGGATGTTGCCTTTTCCGGAGTGGCTCCTCTCGAGGGTGGACCTTTTGTCACCAGTCCCGGAAGCACCCGCGAAAATGGCGAGCCGCGCGCAAAGGGGGAGAGTTAATCATTCCTTCGGGCAAAGATTTCAGCCGATTTCGTGAAAGCGGGATCGGCTTTTTTGTGGATTGAGTCATCGTCCTGGCTGATGAGAGCGCTTTCATATTTCTTGGTCGATGTGTTCACCAGCCAACCTTTCGGAGGAATTCCCTGGCGGTGTTTCCTGAAGGCGATGACCTGACACAGGAAGAAATGCAGTCGATTGCGCAGGAACTGAATTTGTCCGAGACCACCTTCATTCAAAAAGCGAAAATCCCAGAAGTTGATTGCCGGGTTCGCATTTTCACCCCCCGCTGCGAGATTCCCATAGCTGGTCATCCCACGATCGGAACGGCGTTTGTGATTCTGGAGGAAAAAAATCTGAAGCCAAAAACCGAAGGGGAGCTTCTCTTTGACCTGGGCATTGGCCCCACTCGCGTTGAAACGCGAGATCAGATCACGATGAGCCAACCCGTGCCTGAGTTCGGTGACACCTTGGATGCCACCGGAGTGGCGGAGGCTCTGGGGCTTATCGAATCAAGTATGGCCTCAGCGATCATCGCACGATGCTCCATGAGCAAGGAGTGGAGATAGGACGCCCGGGTTTGATTACGGTCGAAATTCTGGACGATGGCACTCCGAAGGTGGGAGGAGACGCTGTCCTCATGGGCAGCGGCAGGATTTTCCTGCCTTCTACTTCGTGAGAGATTGGAAGTAGGCTTTAATGGCCTCGAACTGTTTTCGGGAGTCTCCGTCCAAAATGTCGGGACGAAGTGCAGAACCATCGTCGTTGGTGTATTTTGGCATTTTGGTTCCGGGGACCATGCGCGTGGGGTTGTGCATCCACTGGAGGTAGTAGTCGGTGCGGAGTCGCTCGTGGGCGAGGGCGAAGTTGATGCCTTGCACCTCAAATGCAGCAACGGCTTTCTGGTCGCCGATTCCATGACAGGTGACACAGGCGTAACCGGTCATTCCGGCCAGCATTTTGCCGGTTTCGATCTGATCTTGGAGAGGCTTAGCGTTGGGAGGAGTAGAGGTGGGCAACCCATGCTGATGAGCGAGGCCTTTTGCCAAGGTTTTGGCATGAAGATCGTAGCTTGGCATGCGCATGTCGAGCCAAGGTCGGGGCCGAGGGGCGGCAGTTCCGAGCAGCATTTTTTCAAGGTAAGCGGTGTGGAGCATTGCTCCCATATGGGTGAGGGGAGGGCGTGATTGCTCGAGCTTTTCCGCGTGGCCTTCGATGTGAGCGACGAGTTTCTTCGACTGCGCGTGGTTTCCGGTCAGGAGGGAGGCCTTGCCATCGTGTTCGTGACAGGAATTGCAGCGCAGGGCCTTGGTTTGGCGCGTGGCATAATTGGAGGGAGAATCGAAGCGGATTTGTTTGGCCAGATTGGCCCCCGCTTTAACGAGAGCTTCTTTTTCTTTCTTCGAAAGAATGAGCCGAGGAGCGTTGCCGCGTTTTTCATCGGGCCCGAGGCATCCCTGGTCGGACCAATTCTTGAGATCACTCAGTTTGGGAGCTTTGCTGGAGCTTGCTGGGAGGCCAATATGGCAGGAAGCGCAGTTCAACTTGATGGCCACTTCCTTTCCGCGCGCGGCATCGCCTGGAGCGAACTCGGAGGGATCTGGAGTGTGGTTTCCAGTGGATTCCTGAGTGAGGAAAGCGGCGATTGCTTGAGCTTCGGAATCATTGAGGCGGAAGTTCGGCATCTTGATCGCCTTGTGATGCTGGGCTGGGTTCTTGAGGAACTTTACCAAAGTATCACCCCGATATTTACTGGCAGTGTTATTGAGCGGGATACGGTTCTGATCGAAGTCGAGTTCGCTGTTGCTGGGAAGAGTGTGACAGGCCACGCAACCGAGGTTGTGGAAATGAACGCCACCGTCTTTGGCGAGAGCTTTGTCAGGGGCTGGGCTAGGTTCGGTTTTTTTAAGGGTGGCAAGGTAGGCTGCAAGGTCGGCGGCTTCCTGGGCGCCTTCGGGAGTCTTGTGATTCACCATCGCAGGCATGGTGGTGGTGTGCTTCAGCTTATCGGGTTCGGCAATCCAGCGGACCAGCCACTCTTCGGTGACGCGATCCCCGATGTGGGTGAGATCAGGACCGGAGTGTGCAAGCTCTGGCATCGCAAGTTTACCGAGGTCTCCGGTTTCGTGGCACTTGGTGCAGTTGTGAGATGCTACGAGATGTGCGGCATTGATCGCTTGGTCGGCGGACTTGAAAGCGGTCGAGGGCATGGGTTCCCGGGGAAAGGCCTTTCGTTCCGCCCAAAAGAGGCGAAAGGAGCCGGAGCCGTCTTCGGGAGATTGATAGCTGACCTTAATGCTGTGATCACCGGGATTCAGTCGAAGCCGATCGGACTCGGCTGAGCTAAGATCGCCTTCCACTTTGAGGACTTCTTCATCATTCACGAAGAGGGTGGCTTGGCCGTTCCCTTCGAAGGAGAAGGTGAGTCGGGAGCGCTTTTCGAGGGTGAGCGTTCCTTCAAAATCCGCGTTGAAAGCCCCAGGAGCCATTCCCTGCACAGGAGGCGTTCCTTTTTCGACAAAGAGAGCCGGCATGCGCGCCGTGCTGCTGATCGATTCCTCGCCACTTGTGAAGGTAGTCTTGAGAGCCGCGTGAGCCAGGCTCAGAGAGGCCAGGATAGGGGTGAGGACAGAGAGCGATCGCATGCTGGAAAATGACGCGCGGGGAAGGAGCGTTGAGTCTTAGTTGGCCGGAACTGCGTGAATGGTGTTGTGGAGGCTGCCGATCAACTCGTCACCATCAATGGTCTCGAGATCGTAATCGATCCGCATCTGGTTGCACGGCTTATGACCAGCGAGCTTGATGAGAATGGATTTTTTGTCTTCCAGAAGCTCGGCTGAGGTGACTTCTACCTTATCCTGAACCCGATGCTTTTGAGATTCCTTCTCAAGCGCGTTCTTCCGGGCTTCGGCGTTGATCTTGTCGACCGAGAAGTGACCGGAACCATACTGAGGTCCGCGGACGTAGTCCCAACGCTGAATGGTGAAGGAGGCTGGATCGGTGGCGAGTTCGTTATCGAGCTCGTTGGCGAAGGTGATCTTCACCCCATCCTTGGTCACCTCCATGGCGGTCGGGAGCGGGAAAATGGCGTCAGTATTTCGGCGAACACGTTGGAAGGCGGAAGCGGTGGCCGCGTTGGTCTGCCATCCCCGGAATCCGCAGACATACATAGATCCGTCAGGATGAAAGGCGGCGCGCTGGGCTGAGGAGCCAAGCTTGATGGGAAGTTTAGTGACTCCCCCTTGATAAGTTCCTTTGCCAACCTTCTGACGAAGCACGTGGTAGATGCTGGAGCGACCGTAGGAGAGGTGAAGTAGCTCACCGGTGGGGATCCCGAGTTTGGCCCCATCTTCCACCCAGATTTGACCGCCGCCGGAGTTGTCGACATTCATTGGGAGGTAGCAAAGCGGCTTGGAGAAGTCGGTCTCGACTCCATGACGGGCGTTTTCTACTCCGAAGAATCCCTTGGTGCTGGAGGTTGGTTCGAAGTAGTTAACCTTGCAGCAGGGCTGCCAGGACCCTTCGTTTTCACCGGTGGTGATTTCACCATTGGGTCCCACTCCAATCCCACCGGGAGCGCGAAGCCCGGTGGCGAGAACTTCGAGCGTGGAGCCATCAGCGGAGACTTTCATAAAGGCTCCATTGTGAGGAACAATCTTATCAAAGCCACGACCACCAGGGCGGACCGGGGAGCCTTTTGCGAAGTAGAAGTTATTGTCCTTGTCAGTTTCGAGACCAAACTGAAATTCGTGGAAGTTATTGGTGATGAGAACGTCGTTATTGAAGATCTTAAAGAAGTCAGCTTCGTGATCGCCGTTGGTGTCTTCGGCCGTCCAAAGAGCGTCACGACCCGCGATGTAAGGAATGCCATCGACAATGCGAAGGCCAAGTGGCTCGAAGAATCCGGTGGCATAGCGCTTCCAAGTCAGAGTTTTGAATTCCTTGAGACCGGAGATGTGCCAGATGTCGCCATCCCAAGTGGAAAGCAAAGCACGGTCGCCACCGGGGAAGAAATCGAAATCAGACATCCGAACTTTGGAGAGATAAGGCGATTTGTTGAGAGTAGGAGGGAGGGGAATGGTATCGACCAGCCAGGGATTGCCCGACTCGTCGAGTTTCGCCTCAACGGTGAAGGTTTCCGGTGAGATACCATCCCCGGCTTTGAGGTAAGAGCTCAAGGTTACCGGGACAATGGGCTCACCCTCGCCCGAGCGGGAATAGAGTAGTGAGATGGGTCGCTTCCTAGGCTGAGGAGCGAGGTGGAGATAGTAGGAGTCATTCTTTACTTTGATTTCGGCGCCTTCCCCGATCACTTTGATAGTGAAGTTTTCCTCGCTCGAGGTGTCAGCCAGTCGACAGACGAGTTCCTTTCCGTGAGGGCCGATTTCCATCAGGCGGGCGAGTCCGTTGCGGTTGTCGGCGAGATAATCGTGAATTTCCGTTCCATGAACTGCGTAGTGAAGAATGATGCCGTTGCCATTGCGGAGGTAGCCAAGGAACTTTGTGCCGGGCATGTTGCCGTGGCCTTTGAGCTCGCGCGTGTCCTCATACATTCCGTTCTCATCGGCCCAGACGATTGGCGAGGACGTGGTGAAGAGGGAGTAGTCCTTGTTCTGGAACTTGTTCACCTTTCCATGCCCACCGCCCCAAGGGGTGTTATCGAGCTGAGTGCCATCGCGGTTGGCAGAAATAAGTCCAAGAGTCTCGCAATTGAAGAGGGCCTTGTGGGAGGGAATCGAGGAGTAGGAAAGGGAAAGTCCCTTGATCGCGGACTCGGGCCGGTATTTTCCTTGGTAGTAATCTGAGAAGGATTGGAAGAAGGCCGGGCCGTGGTCGGCTGTTTTGAACCAGTCCTGCTTGCCGCCTACCTTGGCCCAGTAGCTGGTGAGTTCGGAGCGGGGGACGCCCGCTGAGGCAAGAACTTCAAGAAGGGTGCCGCCTTTGCCTCGATCGATCACGGAGATATTCCGAAACTGAACAGGGGAATTATCGTCGTGGTTTTGAATTCCAATGTGACCTTTGAAGTCGCCACGCCCTTTCTGAGTGGTGAAAATGTTGATGAGCTTCCCGTTGAGAATGACCGCAATTTTTTCGTTGGCAGCGATGAGATGGTAGTCGTTCCACTCACCGACTTTGAGCGGTGGGGTGATGCCGGACTGGATGTCGTAAATCGATCCGGTCGATTTGTTGCCTGCTTCCTTGCCGGAGATTTGGATTTCGTATCCCTGCCTTACGGCCACCCAGGGATCGTCGCCGGGGTTGGGGAAGCGAAGAAAGACACCGGAGTTGTGCTTGGCATCTTCCATCTTGAATTGGAGATGGAGTGAGAAATTGTGGAACTCTGTTTTATGCCACCAGAGACCCATTCCACCTTTTGCGGTAGCGACGCCCCCTTTGATTTCAAAGGAGCCGGGACCAGCCATTTTCCAGCCATCGGTTTTTCCATCGAAGAGAACGGTTTTGGAATGGAGGGGCAAGAGGCACGAGGCCAGCAGTAGAAGGATGAGGTTTTTCATGAATTTCAGAAAGCAGACTGATTTATACGCCTCAGGTCAATGGAGTCTTTAGAAAGATGTCAGGATTTTGGAATGGGCTGAGCTACTGATTTTGGGCAACTTGGTGGGAATGTGGGACTGGATTCCAGAGTTTGCGATCTCCTGGGGCGTTTGGATTGTCACCGGAAGTCTGGTGGTTTTTGGATTGGCGGGGACAGTGATTCCTTTTCTTCCGGGACATTTGTTGATTTTCGCGGCGGCTTTTGTCCCGTTTATAGGGCTTTCCGATCAAGGGGGCGTTGAATGGTGGGGGATTATTGTTCTGGGCGTAGGGCTCATCTTGGCTCAGGTACTCGAATATTTGGGGGGGGCGGTAGGGACGAAGTGGTTTGGAGGAACCAGATGGGGTGCTTTTGGCGCGTTCGTGGGCGGTATTATCGGGATCTTCTTCATGCCTTTCGGATTGGTTTTGGGACCGTTGATCGGAGCTTTTGCCTGCGAGTGGATTTTCACCGACAAAACGGTAAGGCCGGCCACAGCTTCTGGTGTAGGGTCGGTGGTTGGGACCCTCACCGGAATGGTGCTCAAGATTATCGTGGCGATCATCATGACTGTTGTGTTGGTGGTGGATATTTTCTGGGTTGAGCTGCCCGGGCGCTGGTAAAGGTTTGCCCCGGATCGGTTTCTTGTTACCCTTGCGGTCCGCTCCCCGGGCAGTCGCTGGTTGCTTCTTTTTATAAGAGATGACTGGAGGAAAGTCCGGACACTACAGAGCAGTGTGCCTCGTGAAAGCGAGGGACGGAGATTCGAAAGGGTCACCGGACAGATAGTGCCACAGAAAATAAACCGTCCCGCTCCGGTGGGATAAGGGTGAAAAGGTGGGGTAAGAGCCCACCGCGCCGAGGGTAACCGAGGTGGCAGGGTAAACCTCTCACAGTGCAAGACAGAACAGGGGAAGGGCTGCTCGCCCGTTTTATCCCCGGGTAATAGTCGCAGAGATAAATGACCGCCAAGGTGGGCAACGGGGCCCACTGAACAGAATCCGGCTTACAGGGGAGCGGCCCTTTTTTGATCTCCGAGATCTAAACACGAAAGATGAAATTTGAGAAGCTGAGATTGATGGGGGGTTATCGAGTGAGGGCATCGTCCATGTTGAGCATGGCGGAAGCGACGACGGTGTAAGCGGCCCCATCGGGGCTGCCGGCGAGGCCGTCATATTGGCTCGGGTTCTCAGTGTAGTCTTTTGAAATTTTTTCGAAAAGGTCATTGAGAATCTGGAGTTGGCGTTCGCTGGGTTTGATGGAGGTGGCGAGACGGAATCCGGTGATGATTTTTGTTTCAACGTCGCCTTCAGTCTCATATTTCATACGGCGGGCGAGGGCTCCGGCCATTTCAGCGAAACCTTCGTCATTGAGGGTGACGAGTGCGCCGAGCGGAGTGTTTGAGGTGAGCCGACGAGCAGCGCAATTTTCGCGCGTGGGGGAGTCGAAGGCATCGGCCGTGGGGTGCGGGATGCTGCGCTTCCGGTAAGTGTATATGGATCGCCGGTAGCGATTAGGATCGCCGATTTTGGCGGCATTCCAGGGGCCGTCATTAAAGGGTTTCCAGATGCCGTCAGGAATCGGAGGGCGCACCGGGCTGCCGTAGAGCTTTTCGGTGAGCAGACCAGACGCAGTCAGGTGGTGATCGCGGATATGTTCGGCGCTCAAGCGATTCCGTGGCCCTCGAGAAAGGAGGCGGTTGCGAGGATCTTTTTGGCCTGAGAGCGAGTCGCGTTTGGCGGACTGTCGATAAGTGGCTGAGCTGAGGACTTCCCGGATCAGGGTTTTGATCGAGTAGTTCATTTCTGTTTGGAAACGAACCGCAAGATCATCGAGGAGTTCAGGATGGCTTGGGGCAAGTCCGGAGGAACCGAAATCTTCCATTGTTTCCACGAGTCCTAGTCCGAAGATTTGCTCCCAAACTCGTGAGACGAGGACGCGCGAGGTGAAGGGGTTCTCGGCACTGGTGAGCCAGTTGGCGAGATCGAGTCGGTTCGCGTTTTTCTCAACTCCAAGTGGGTGCAGGGAGGTCGGGGTTGCCGCGGGGAGTGCTTCTGTATCTTTCTCCAGCCAATTTCCCCTTACAAAGGTGTGGGTGGCCCGGCTTAGGTGAGAGGGGAGTTCCTGCATGGTGGGCAGGGAGGTTGGGCCAAGCTTTCGGTAGTCGTTGAGAAGTTGATTCTCTGCTTTGAAGCGTGCCTGAGTCTCGGGAGAAGAGACCCAGCGGTGGAGTTCGGCGGAATCGGTGAGATCGAGGCGTCCTCTTTTAGTAGTAAGCGGTCCGGTTGGAGCGTTGTCCTTGTGATGGATTATGATGTTGAGTTTCGCTCCTTCGGGAAGGGCGAGAGGTTCCTTGAGAACGAAGACGGCGGAGCGTGGTTTGAATTGATGTGTTCGAGCACCCCAGCCGGCGCCATTGTTGCTTAGCGAATGTTGGGGCCAATGGAAATCGATGAAGTCATCGGAAAGGACGCGTTGGAGTGGGACTTCACGATGGCCTCCATCACCTGGAGTCGTGATGCGGAGGATAACGTGGGACAGAACGGCTCCGAGACTACCGGTGTGAGTCGATTTTTCGAGATCCAGCGGTAGGGTGTGAATTCGGAAAGCAGTGAGAGTCTCAAGATGCTCGGGCTTGGGGATATCGAGGTGAAAGAGGACGTTGCGAGGAATGGTCCCATCAGTGAGAAATTCGAGGTAACCGTCTTGAGTTCGGGTTTTGGAGCCGACGCGCTCAGCGCGCACTTTCATTTTGGAAACCTTGGTCCAGGGAGCTTTTTTGATCTCGGCTTGAGAGTCGGAGAGGATCTTTTTGGCAGTGGCCTCGTATCTTTCCTTCAATGTAAACGCTTTTGGGAAGTCCTCGCTCTTTGCGGGGACACGGAGAGTGGGGTGGTGGTTGTTGTGATCGAGATCACGGGTGGAATTGAAAAAAGCCATGAACTTGTAGTATTCGTCATGACGGATAGGTTCGTAGGGGTGATCGTGGCATTGGATACACTCGAAGGTGATTCCTTGGAGTGCAGTCCAGGTGGTATTGACCCGGTCCATCACCGCCATGACGCGGAATTCCTCGTTATCGGTTCCGCCTTCGGCGTTTTGCTGGGTGAGGCGGTGAAAGGTGGTGGCGATGAGGTCGTCGAACGAGGGTTCCGGGAGGAGGTCACCGGCAATTTGTTTTTTGATAAACTCATCGTAGGGGAGGTCTTGGTTCAGGGAACGGATGACCCAGTCGCGGTAAGGCCAGACATTCCATCGGCGGTCAGCTCCCAGGCCTTCCGAATCGGCATAGCGGGCAAGGTCGAGCCATTGAGTGGCCCATTTTTCTCCGAAGGCCGGGCGGGCGAGGAGATCAGTAATCACGGACTGGACCGCAGCATCAGGGTTGCTTGAGTGGGAATCTTCGAAGGCATCGAGCTCTTCCAATGTCGGGGGGAGGCCGATGAGATCGAGGTGGAGTCGGCGAAGAAGGCGGCCCGCAATTGCGGGTTTGGCAGGTGTGAGTTCCTCTTTCTCGAGTCGGGCCAAGATAAAGCGATCAATGGCGTTCTTGGGCCATGCGGTATTTTTGACAGATGGAAGTTTGTGGCGTGTTGGGGCTTCGAGAGACCAGTGATTGTTCCAACTTGCTCCTTCCTTGATCCAGCGGCGGATGAGTGAAACTTCTTTGTCATTGAGACGGCGACCATGATCGGGCTGAGGCATCAGTTCATCGGGATCATTACTGAGGATACGCGTCATCATTTCCGAGCCACCGGGATCTCCGGGAACGACGATGGGCTTTCCGGATTTCCCATTCGAGATGACCTGTTCGCGGTAGAGGAAGGAGACAGCGCCGCTTTTTTTTACGCCACCGTGACAGGCGGTGCAGTGGGCGTTAAGAATCGGGCGAATATCGCGGGAGAAGTCGATGGGTTCTTCGGCAAAGCCCGGAGACCGCAGGAACAGGCTAAGGAGGAAAACAATGGCGATGGAATAGAGAGTCACAGGGCAGGTTCCGAAAAGTCCCTTTTAATACCGGTATAACGAGCTGAATTTATCGTTCGTGGTAAAAAAGAACAAGGGCGTGAGCGGTCAGTTTTCCTTTTAGTTCCCGCATCACCTTGAAACCTCGTTTGTGAAGGGAGTCGATTCTGCCGACCTTTCCTTGGGGAGGAAGCGAGAAAACGAAATTTTGGGAGAAATACCGGAGACAGGGGTCGAACCTGCACGCCCAAAGGCACTGGATCCTAAATCCAGCGTGTCTACCAATTCCACCACTCCGGCGACCCGAAAGAAGTTATTAAGATTTGCAGGTGATGCAAGGGAAAGGGAGCTTGAGGAATACTTTTTCAAATGTTGATCTCGCAAGCATGAAAAGCGGAGTTTTGATTTTTGTGGGGGGGCTCGGGATCGGGGCGGCTGCGATGTTCGCTCTAGTGCAAGAGTCTCCTTCGGATGAAAATACGCGGATTGAGGAGGGACGTTCCCGGCTGGTTGTTACAAGCAGAGATTCTGAAAGCGATTCCCGAAGATTAGGCCACCGGAAAAATTCAAACGGGACCAAAGAGGGGGGAACTGGAAGTGGTAGATTGGAGGAGCTTTTAAGTTACTGCGAGAAGATCTCGGAGTCGAAGAATAATCGAGGTGTCAATTATCTGGAAATGATGCGGCAGGGGGCGGTTGTCGGAACTTTGACGGCTTCAGAGGCTCAGGAACTCCTCGAGTTGATGGATGCGCAGACGAAAGAGGAGGCTAGGCTGAATCCGTTTTCGAAGATGGTGGCGCGACTGGCATTTATGAGGTGGTGCGAACTCGATGGTCCCGGGGCTCTGAGTGGATTGATGGTGATGGAGAACGAAGTGGTTGAAAGGGATGGTAAAGACGATTTCGCCGAGGTTGGAATCCAGGCTTGGACTCAAGCCGATCCGGAAGGAGCTCGTCGTTGGATGGAAGCCAGTCTCAGAAAGATTGATCAGCTCGCCGAGAGCGGAGGAGATTTTGCAGTCTTGGACGGGCCTCATCGCCTCATGGCAGGAGGCGATTTTTATAAGTTCTTTTTGGAAAACTACATTGATGAGAGGGGGGAGGAAGTTTGGGGAATCTTGGCCCAGATTGACAATAAAGATGTCAAAGGGTCGTTGCGCGACAATATTGTGGAATCGCTTGCGGAGCGCGAGAATGATGCGGGGAAACTGAAGAGGCTTCTCGATATCACTAAGCCCGGTGATTTCAATGGGCAGCGTGAGGTGTTGCGCAAGTTGACCCGGCAATCGCCGGACGAAGCACGGATTTGGACAGAATCGCAAGAGCCATCACAGAACCGGGATCGTTTCGTGGTAATGGTGGCATCGGAGTGGCTGGAACGTGATCCGGCGAAGGCCGCAGAATGGTATCTTGGCCAGGAATTAGTGGATGGGGATGGAGAGCAGGATCGCTACAGTAGGATTTTCGGAGCGTGGCGTCAGCAGAATTTGGAAGAGGCCCAGGTGTGGCTGCAAAGCCAACCTGATACCCAAGCACGAGATACTGCGGAATCGTTGGCTGCGAACTCAGCAGTCGGTCAAAGAAACTACGTGCAGGCGGTGGAATGGGTTTCCGGAATTCAGAACGAGGGGCTCAGAAAGCAGGCGTTTGAACGGATTTTGAGGAACACCAAAAAGCTTGAAAATGGGGAGGTGCCGAATGCGTTGATCGAAGCTGCAAGGGAGGCGGGATTTGAGCTTCCAGACTAAAAGTCATCTTCCCGGTTCATACCAGTAGTCCCCGGCATCTTGGTCATGGCCGGTCATGGCACGGTTGAGGAAATCGAGGTCATTGAAAATATGCCAATCGCCCTGTTGGTCAAATTTTCGACACGAGGTGGTGAGAGGGGAACGGAGAAGGGTGCCGAATTTTTGGTCGCGATGGATGCCAAGTTGTCGGAGGCGGATCGCGAAGTCGACATCTTCTATGGTGACGAAATCCGGATTGAACCCTCCGATGGCTTCGCAGGCATCACGAGTGGTCCAGAAAGTTCCGAAGGAGACTTTGTGCTTCGCAAGGTAGAGTGCGAGGATGGCCCCGGTGGCGATGATCCCTGGTGACCAGCGTTCCGGGAGGACAAGGGCTCCGCCTCCGACATATCTTCCGCTTTCAAGTTTTGTGGCGACATCCTTGAAAGTGCGCGGATGGAATCTGCTGTCGGCATCGACGGTGATGACGACATCGCCCTGAGCGGCTGCGAGTCCGGCATTGCGAATGCGGGAGAGGTTCTTGGTGTCTTCAGAGACCAGCCGACATCCGGCTCTCTCGGCGATCTCAGCGGTGCGATCCGTGCAGCGGTTCAGCACGACAAGGATTTCGACCTCGCAGGGGCTGTGCTCCCGGGCTTTTTCGATCGCGGTCAAGCCACCGGGAAGAAACTTTTCCTCATTGTGAGCCGGAATGATGACAGAAATCTTGATGGGAGGAACCTCCGATGAATTTCAACAGATGCAAGCAACTGTTGTGAAGTCAGGGTATGATTTTTTTGACCAGGGACAATGATTCGAAGCGTTCGAGCCCGGTTTATGTGACCGGGTTCTTCTCGATCGCGAATGTGTTCTCTTTTTCTATGGGCAAGGTGATACCATAGTGGCATTCGGGCGGGGACTTTTTTATGGGTTTGAACATGGGGTTTCCTGCCCGAAACCTTTTGAAGAACGAACCGGATTCGATTTTCTGCAGGAAGGTTTTGCCCGATGAAGAGGCGAAGCACTCTTGGTAGGAATTGTTGTAGGAGTTGCCAGTTGATGAGACCTGGGTTACCGCTCATTGATGATTCGTGAAATTGTAACCCATCCGGGAGGTGCGCATAAGGATGATTTTATGGCATGCGCCCTTCTCTTAGCAAAACACGCTGCGCCAATCGTAAGGCGTGATCCGACCGAAGAGGATCTCTCTTCGCCCGATGTCTGCGTTGTTGATGTGGGCGGAGAGTGGGATGTTACGAGGATGAATTTTGATCATCATCAATTTCCCCGTGATTCCGAACCGCTTTGTGCTCTGAGTTTAGTGTTGAAATATTTCGAGCTTTACGAAGACGCGCAAAAATTTTGCGACTGGTTGGAGGTGGCGGAATGGTTCGATACCCGAGGACCTGTTGATACCGGAAAATGGTTGGGAGTGGAACGTGAGACACTGGCAAAGCTCAATTCACCGGTGGACATCACCTTGTTAAGGCGCTTCGCAAATGCCACAGAACATCGAGCGGGTGAGCCGATTTGGGAGGTGATGAAAATGGTGGGAGAGGATTTGTATCGCTACCTTACCTCGATGAAGGAGCGCCTTGATCTGGTGGCCAAGCATGCTGAATGGTGGACGCTGGCGAATGGTAAAAAGGTGCTCTTTTTGGCGAGGGGGGTGCAGGAAATTGACGAGGCGTCATCGGCGATGGGGCGATACGTCATGGGCCATGAAGCCGCCGAAGACTGCGTAGGAATGGTCTACCCTGATCGTCGGGGGCCGGGATATGGTTTGTCGCGTTACAATGATGATAAGCGTCTCGAATACACCCGCGTTTCGGACGAGCCAGATGTGCATTTTGCCCATGCCAAAGGGTTCATTGCCAAAACCTCGGCAACTTTCCCGGATCGATTGAAGAGCTTGGTCGAGCAGTCTTGGATCGGCTAGTGGTGTATCGTTTCAAAACGCTTGGGCGGGGGATGGTCTTTCGCATTGTCAAATCAGGGTTGTTGGGGGAAACTTTTTGAGATGAGTGATCAGCCATTAAGCGGTAAAACCGCAGTCGTTTTCGGTGTCGCAAACAAGCGTAGCATTGCATGGGCCATTGCCCAAGCTTGGGCGGAAGCCGGAGCCACTTTGATTTTTAATTACCAGGGCGACCGCCTGAAGGGGAACGTCGAGCAACTCGCCGAGACCTTCGGAGATGACGTTCCTCTTTATCCTTGTGACGTTACGAGTGACGCGGAAATCGATGCCTTCTTCGAGAATGTCAAAAAGCATACCGACACGATTGATTTGGTGCTTCATTCGGTAGCTTTCGCGCCGAAGGAAGCTTTGGAAGGGGACTTCTTGAGCACGACTCGTGATGCTTACGCAATTGCACATGATATCTCAGCCTACTCTCTGGTCGCTCTGGCTCAACGGGCTGCTCCTTTTATGACCGAGGGTGGAAGTATCGTGGCGATGAGTTACTATGGCGCGGAAAAAGTCGTTCCCCACTACAATGTAATGGGAGTGGCCAAGGCCAGCCTCGAGGCCTCGACTCGCTATCTTGCGGCAGACCTTGGCGAGAAGAAGATCCGCGTCAACTGCATCAGTGCCGGGCCGGTGCAGACTCTCGCTGCTCGTGGGATTTCTGGATTTGGATCGATGATCAAGCACTATGAAGAGCATGCCCCGCTGGGCCGGTCCTGCACGCCGGAAGAGCTGGGATCGACCGGGGTTTTTCTTGCTAGCGAGGGATCGGCTTCCATTACTGGGCAAGTCATCTATGTGGATGGTGGCTATCAAATCATGGGAATGTAGAAGATTGGGTTGATGAGCGAGTGGTATTACGGAAAAGAGGGGCAGCAGTATGGTCCGGTCGATGAGGCAACGGCCAAGGCTCGTGCCGCGACGGGCGAGATTGCGGCGACTGATCTCGTGTGGAAAGAAGGGATGGAGAAGTGGCTGCCGCTCTCGGAAGTCTCCGAGCTGGCGGGAACCGGGGCTGCCGTTGCAGACTCTCCTTATACTTCTCCGCAATCAAACCCAGTGGGTGTTGCTCCTATGGGGGTGCCTGCCGTGCTCCCAACAAGCGGCCTGGCGATCGCAAGTCTCGTGTGCGGGATTTTGGCTCTCATTAGTTGTTATATTCACGGGCTTTTTGGAATTCCTGCGGTGATTTGTGGCCATATGGCGATGAGGAAGACCAGGCCGGGAATGCAGCCCGCTCGGGGCGGGCGGGGTCTCGCAATTGCTGGTTTGATTTGCGGCTATATTGGAATTGTCATTCAGCTTTTCTTCGTCGTTGTGATTGTAGCAGCTTTCTCAAGTGGGGAATTTCGGGATGCGATGGAGGAAGCTGAGAAAAATCAGCAAAGAATTGAGACAGGGGAATACTAGGCTGGGACTGTAGGCACTCCTGCTCGAAAAAAGGCCCGAAAAGCGAAAGCCTGTGCCATGGGTAAGCGAGAGAGAAGCAAGATGCCACCGTTCATCTTGATTGTTCCATTAGGGGTTCTTGCACTTGTCCTCTTCCGGTTTTTTTTTCCTGGCATGCAAGGGGTGCTTCCCCAATGCCCCTTTTATGCGGCTACTGGACTACACTGCCCTGGGTGCGGAGGAACGCGGTCAGCGGAAGCGCTGGTGCATTTTAATTTGGGATTAGCCATGAGACAGCACGCTTGGTTCGTAGGGGTAGTTTTGGTTGGACTCCCATTCCTGAGTTGGATGGCCCTCAAGGAAAAGTATGTTTCAATACCGGGACCCCTCTACCATGACCGCTGGTTATGGTTCTGTTTTTGGAGCTTATTGGTTTTCGCGATTTTAAGAAACCTCCCGGGGATGGAGTGGATGGCCCCATATTGAGAACGGCGGGGTGAACATCGAAGTGAACAAAGGTATGGCCGCTGAAGAGGAGGATTCAATCTGAGTGATGGAGGGCTTTGAATCACTTATTTAGGCTTCCTTAGATAATTATTTCAGGTAAGCTATTCACGACCATAAAGTATGTTTCATCAAGCCTATCAGGACACAATGAGAGCTTCGTATGCCGATATTCTGGCATCATTGAAGCGATCTGACGGCATGCCCGTGTCTGATTTGGCCCGTGAGCTTGGAAAGAGCTACATGGGAGTTAAGCAGCATTGTCAGAAACTCACCAAGATGGGTTACTTGGAAGAGTGGCGTGTGCCACGTGAAAAGAAGGAGGTAGGGCGCCCGGAAAAGCTCTATCGATTGACCGAAAAGTGCGATCCACTTTTTCCGTCAGCGGGTTCGGAGTTAAGCCTTTCGATTCTGGAAAGTGTCAAAGAAGTTTACGGTGAATCTGCTCCTGAAAAACTGCTCTTCAATCACTTCAAGAAGCTCCAGGAAAAGTGGCAGTTTAGGGTGACGAAGGGGAAGTCGATGGTGGAAAAAGCGACACGGCTAACCGACCTGAGAGACCGCGAAGGCTGGTTCAATCGCTGCCACTATGACCCGGAAACGGGATTCAGGATTGAGGAATTTCATAGTCCGCTGGCTGCGATTTATGAGGTCTATCCGAGCGCGATGCGCATGGAGGTCCGGATGATGGAGAAGGTGCTTGGCACTCGGATTGTCAAAACCGACGCTCCATGCGGGAAGGGGCGTACGCGCGTGGTGTATGAGATTGCTACCCTTGGAGTTCGTGAGGAAAAGGTGAAGGACCGTCCACCGGTTTCACCGATTCCCGACATCGAGGAAGCACCTCAAGGGATGCTGTTTTAAACCAAGGGCGTGGGGTATTCCCCGGAGTCGACGAGTTCTTGGATGCTGGAGACGACGTGCGGTTTGTCCTCAGGGTAGGTCACGCCGAACCACGAGGATGAGGTTTCGAGGACATGGCAATCAGCTGAGCCTTGGGCTACTAGATCATCAACGACAGTCGGGATGTAGCATTCGCTTTTCATCGCGGAGCCGTGATTGTGAAGGAATTCGGTGAAGTGGATCTCGATTTTATTCAGGAAACTGACAGGGAAGCCCCAAAGGTTCATCGAGACGATCACGTTTTCATCGACAAGGACCGCTTGGTCTTCGAGCGAGCGGCCTTCGATTTCGTTTTCGTCTTTGCGGGCGATGTTGACGACTTCTTCTACGCCCTGAAGGAGGCCATCTGAAGTTTGGCAAATGCCTCGGTTCACGGAGCCGTGATCGGAAAGGGTCTTGATAAGCTGATAGCCAACCAAAGCGTAGTGGGCCTTTCCATCTTCTGGTGTATTGCTGGTGAGGAAGGAGGCTGCTTGGAGGTAGGCATCGCGACCGTAGAAATCATCGGCGTTGATGACGGCGAAAGGGCGGTCGATCTCATGACGGGCGGCTCGGATGGCGTGAGTAGTTCCCCAAGGTTTTTCACGGCCTTCAGGGATGGAGAATCCCTCGGGGAGGTCGTCGAGCCTTTGAAACGCATAGGTGACTTCGATCTGGCTGGCAAACTTGGCACCGACGTTTTCACGAAAAGCGTCGGCGAAGTCCTCGCGAATCACAAAGATGACTTTGGAGAAACCCGCGCGGATAGCGTCGAAGACGGAGTAGTCGAGGACCGTTTCTCCGTTGGGCCCCATCGGGTCCATTTGTTTGAGGCCACCGTATCGGGAGCCCATTCCTGCGGCGAGAACGACGAGTGCTGGAGAATCTGCCATATGCCGCCAGTTTTGAGGGCGAGCAGGGAAAGGGAAAGGTTTTTTGGTGAGAAGTAGCACAGGCGTCTCGCCTGTGTTTTAGCGAGAGACTGAGGTAAGATGCTTGAGCTACTTTGCGTCGAATTCTTTTTTCGACTGCTTTCGGCATTGGGCCACAAAAAAGTTACATGCTTCCTGGCAGACGAGAGGGATGGTGTTTGACTCATTCCCACCTTTCAGGATGCCATTGAATTTTGAGGCTTCGTTTTCGGCTAAGGGCGTTTCGGCATCGATCTGCCAGAGAATCTTCTTCACGCACTTGTTCTTCGGGCCGCAAAGGGTTGCAACGAGATGCTGAGCTCCCTCATCGGAGACGTTTCGGGAATGGCGATACATGCCCGTTTGGCGGTCGAGCTTGTCGCGGAGGTGCTGAATTCGGATGGAGCCGTTTTTTTCGGCCTGCCAGAGGCCAAGAGAGGCGGGGTAGAAGAGGTCGATGGCACGACGAAGCTCATCGATGGTATTGAGAAAAAAGATCCAGCCGGGTTTGAGGGAGAGCTCGCCTTTGGTGAAGCGATATTCGCCTTCTGGCGTATAGAGCCCGAGGTCACGAGCGGCGTCAGGATGCTGAAATTCATCGAGATCGGAGAAGTCGGATGAGAGAATCTTTGCTTCGTCCTCACGATGGTAGAGAACAAAGGGAGCCTCGGAAAGGTCTCTTGCGATTCGAAGCTGACCGATTTGATTGACTCCTTGTTCGAGTGCTTCTTGAAGGGCGGCGTTAAGTGACATGAGCTTTAGCGGTGGTCGGAGTCAAAAGAGGATACGAGGTCGAGGATGACATCGGCCATCAGAGGTTCGGTGCCGATAGCTGCGGAGTAGTAGAGGGTCTTTTCCTGGAGTTGATAGGGGTTGTTTCGGAAGACTTCTTTTTGACTGGCGGCGAGGCCTTCTTCTTTTTCAAAGCCGAGCATCATGGGGATGTCTTGGTAGCTGTGGAGGCCATCGGCGATGAAGAAGGGAACGACAACGGCGTTTTGGGTCTCGGTCATCTTCGCCCAGTCGGCGATGAAGGGAGGCTCCTCCATGTAGGTATCGTGAACGGCGGCAAACTTGTTTTTGGGGAGAGTTTTGATGAGTTCGACTTGATCGCGGATTGCTTTGGTCGAGTTTTTATTGAGACCCGTGCCATGGCCAACGATGAAAAGAGTGGAATCTTCTTGAGGGACACCAGGCGCAACTTCGGCAGTGCGTTGCAGAATGAGCGAAGTCATTGAAGGGTGGATTCCAACAGGGTCACAGTAGTGGAGGGTTTTACCGTGGACTTGAGTGATACGGCCGTCGAGCTCCAGCTCACGAGGAATGACTTCCTGGGTGAAGTATCCTTCAGAAATGAAATCGGGGACGACATAAACTTCATCGGCATCGATCATGTAAAGAGCTTCCCGCATGGAGGGCTCTTCTTTCCAAAAACAACAGTGGACTTCGCCAAAGACGCCACGTTCGCGGATTTCGCGGGCGTGATCGAAGTAAGGAGTCGAGGAATCCGGATTCTCCGTGGAGCCGTGGCCGACGATCAGCAGTGCGGCATGCGGTTTGGCTTCAAAGGACATGATGAGAGAATACTTTGGCTTGCTTGATCCGCAAGCGGGAGTGTGGTGAGGGTATGCTTTTTGAGGAATTGACGGTTTGGGATGAGTCTGTCCCGCGTTCGGGCCCGGAGAATATGCGAATTGATCGAGGGCCTCTAAAGCTGGGGAAGCCGGTCTTGCGGTTCTATGAGTGGAAAGGGGATTGGGTCAGCTACGGGTATTTTCAAACGGAGGCGGAGACACGGGATAAGTTTGGAAACGGAGTCAATCTTGTGCGCCGCTGGACGGGCGGGGGCATGGCCGACCACCGTATTGATCGGACTTACACTCTTGCGATCCCTCCCGATCTCGCAAAGCAATAGCCTAGGGCGGAGAGCTATCGTCTGATTCATGAGGCCCTGATCAAGTGCCTCAAGGATAAGGGAATTCAGGCAGAACTCACAGGATGTGGGATGGAGGAGGAGTCAGGGGCGTGCTTTAAGAAGCCCGTCTGCTGGGATGTGATGAGTGGCGGGAGGAAAATTGCTGGGGCAGCACAGCGATGGAGCAGGGAAGGGCTTCTTCATCAGGGAAGCGTGCTTCGTGATATCGGCGGATTTGAGAATTACCTCACCAGATCAGTAATTCAGTTTTCAGAGGATTGGCTGCATTTCGGGCAGATTCCAAAGAATTCGAGTTCGTGATGGAGGTTCTGGTAGCCGGTTTCTTTTCGTATTTCTTCTTCGAGTTGGTGAACAGGGCAGGGGGCTTGAATCGCCTCAATACTTCCGCATTCGGTGCAAATCAGGTAGTCCTGCTGGCAACTGGGGTGATCTCCTTGAACAGCGGACCGAAGGAGGACAAAGTAGGCCGCGCGTTCGTGAAAGCCGAGTCGGCGAACCATTCCTTTTTCGATCAGGCGTTGGAGCAGACGGAACACGGTTGTCTGATCACAAGTCTCCGCGAGGTGACCACACGAAGTGAGATCAGAGAGCGTCATGGGGCGATCATGGGTCGCGAGGCATTCCAAAATCGCCTCCAGTGCTTTGGTACGTCGCAATCCCGAAGCTTTGGCTTTTTCCAGTAATTGTTCGTGGAGACTCATTTAAAGAAGGGATTGCTGGCCTGAGGATTCCGGGGGAAGTGGAGCACCGATTTTTTCGTAAGCTGCGGGAAGCGCGACCCGACCTCTTGGAGTCCGTTTAACGTAGCCTTGCATGATGAGGAAAGGCTCATGGACTTCCTCCAGAGTAGATGCATCCTCGCCGACTGCAACGGCAAGGGAGGACAGACCAACGGGGCCTCCGGAGAACTTGAAAATCATCGCTTCGAGGATTCGTTTGTCCATTTCATCGAGACCATCCTGATCGATGTCGATCATGGCGAGGGCTTCCGTTGCCACAAGCGCAGTGATGGAACCATCGGATTTGACTTGGGCGAAGTCACGAACCCAGCGAAGTAGGTTGTTCGCGATACGAGGGGTGCCTCGTGAGCGTCGTGCGATTTCCAGTGAGCCAGATTCATCAATAGGAAGGTCGAGAATAGCCGCGGAGCGTTGAATAATGAAAGCGAGCTGTTCGTGGGTGTAATAATCAAGGCGGTTGAGAAGGCCAAAACGGGAACGCAGTGGCGAAGTGAGCATTCCTGAGCGCGTGGTGGCACCGACGAGAGTAAATTTGGGAAGTTCCAGCTGAATCGAGCGGGCGGAGGGGCCGGAATCAATGATGATATCCAGTCGATAGTCTTCCATCGCGGGATAGAGGTATTCTTCGATCGCAGGATGAAGCCGATGAATTTCGTCGATGAAGAGGAGATCACCCCGTTGGAGGTTGGTCAGGATCCCGGCAAGGTCGGCGGCTTTTTCAATTTGGGGCCCGGAAGTTGTATGGAGGGTGGAACCCACTGCGGTGGCGACGATATTGGCAAGGGTTGTCTTTCCAAGTCCCGGAGGGCCGGAGAGAAGAACGTGCTCTAAAACGTCATTGCGTCGTTTTGCGGCTTCGACCATCAGCATCAGGCGTTCGGTGACCTTTTCCTGGCCATGAAAGTCTTCAAACCCCGGCGGGCGCAGGGTGAGATCAGCGGGAGTGTCCGGTGCGGCGGCGGTTTCTTGGAAATAGGACTCCGACATCAGTGTTTCTGGTGCCGGAGTGAAGCACGGGGAGGGGATTTGGGCACGGAATAATTCTTAGCTTTTGTCACGAAAGGGCTTTACAGGCCGGAATCTGTGAATAGTCTCCCGCCCTCAACCGCAGGTTTTATGAAAGTTCTTTCTTCCCTCGCTTCCGCCAAACGCCGCCACGCTGATTGTCAAGTCGTCAAGCGCAAGGGCACTCTTTACGTTATTAACAAGACCAACCCTCGCTTTAAAGCACGTCAGGGTACGACCAAAGGAACTAAAATGTCCAAAAAGGGCGTGAACTAAGGTCTCTGTTTTTTAGTTTTTCGTTAAAAAAAGGCAGCTCGCGATGAGCTGCCTTTTTTGTGATCAAGAATCAAGTGAGGGTTTAGTCGGAGTTTGAGAAAGACATCAGAATCCGCAGGACATACCAGAAAAGAAGCGCGACGCTGGCAAAAAGGCCCAGGGAGGCTGCAACGTGCTGATCCGGGCGGTAGTGGTGAATAATGTTACTGGTTTGATAGAGAATCGAGATGCCGGCGAAGAGCACCATCGCTCCCGAGAACCACAGGCCAAGGCTTAAGCCGCCAAAGAAAAAGGAAGCTGCGATCAATCCCAGAGCAACGATTCCACCGACCTTGAGAATTCCGCCGAGGAAGGAAAAATCCTTCTTGGTGGTGAACGCGACCACGGTCAGGCCGAGGAAAAGGAAACCAGTAATGACTCCAGCTTGCCCGATCATTCCTTGTCCACCCACCATATTGGCGGCAAGAAGAAGAAGAGGGAGGAAAATGAGGGCTTCGGCAACGACGTAGAGACCCAGCCCTAGGTATTGAGTTGTCAGACTGGCGCCGGAGCTGGCCCATTTTTCAGCGACCCAAGAAACGGCCATGAAAGCACCAATCACGATAAGCCAGCTAAAGTGGCTGGTTCCGAGCAGACCAAATACTTTTTGTTCGATCCCGGGAATGGAGAAAAGGAGAGCTTCCAGAACAATAAATGCGCCGATCGCTCCCGCGAGGTGCATGTAGGTTTTCTGATAGAATGAAGTCCGCGCATCGGCAGGAGCTTCTGCCACAGAGTAAGGGCTTGCGTAGGGATTGACGTGTTCCATGCGGCTATCATAGGACTGATTGCGTGCTACGCAAGATTGAATCGGTTTCAAGCGAGGCACAAAAAACGGTCTGCACCGGAGTGCAGACCGTCTGAAGTTTGTTTGTTCTTAAAAGTGTGATTCTTTACTCCCCAGGCTCGGGAACCTCGTTGAGGATCACGCGGTAGAAGCGCTTGGCAACACCAGCAGAGCTGGTATCGGTCCAAGAGGTCGTCTCCGAATCAGCGAGTGCGGGATACTCTTCCTCGAGCTCGATCCAATTCTCCAAGTCTTCCGAGAATTCAATCCGGTAGGTCTGATCAGGTTTGGAAGTCCATGTCAGGGCAGACGAACCGTCGGCATTCGAGCGGGTGAAGACTTCGATGACAGGATAGACGGGCTCTTCCACGATGGGGACTTCGATCACAAAACTCATGTCATCGACAAAGACTTGAGCGGTTCCGTCTGTTGCGGTGCCTCCATCTGCCTCGCCAAGGTCCTGAACACTGAAGATCAATCGTGCTGACACGGTTGGATCGGCTTGCCCGGGAACTTCTCCCCGACTGGCATGCTGAATTGCAGTGTCAGGCACAATGCCTTCTTCGATAAACTCAATCCATTCCCCACGGCCAATGGCAGCGTTGTAAGTGTCCCAAGGCCCGACATCGTTGTAAGTATCTCCATTCCAACGCACTATCATGGTCACTTGATCTTCGTCTCCAAGAGTTCCACCCTCGGGGAAGTAGTACCAGCAACGGAAGGTGTAGGGCTGGCCGATCATCGCAGGAGAAATTGCGATTTGATTCGGTGCTCCTTCAACGGCGGGGAGGGATGGCTGGTTGAGCTCAAAGGAGCCCCAGCGAGCACCCGCCCCGAGGGTATAAGCAGCGTAGTAATCCCCAGACTTGGCAGGAATTTCAGCGGTTCCTGCCACGGCCTCAAATGGTTGGGCGGCAGAAAACCCGAGAGTGTTCCCAGTTTCAAAACCACCATTGATAATCAGCTCTGAGCCACCAGCTTCATAGATGATGGTGGATAGATCCAAGATGTAAGTGGGATCGGAAACGTCATTGGTTGCGAGTTCCAGTTTTCCAGCGTAAGCGCCTGGCTCGTTGTCGGAATTGAAAGTGACTTCGATCTGTCCTGAGGAAGTTGGCCCAATGGACAGAGGGAACGTCGTATTAATGGTGTATTGATCAGCAGCCGCGCCGGTGACGGTGGCAGAAGAGATCACGAGATCGTTAGCGAGACCGGTGTTGGAAATTTCATAAGTCTGGGTTACGTCACCTCCAGGGCTGATGATGCCAAACTTTGAATTTTGAGCCCCAGAAAGATTGGGGTCTTCGCCCGAAGTCTCCGCAACAAACTTGACGTTGTCAAAATACACCGCGGTCTCATACGTTTCCGTATCGGTTTGATCTGGGTTTTCATCGCGCACCGAGACGATGGGACGGACATGGGTGGTTGCCCTTCCCCCGAAGTAAGTTTCGGGAATCTGACCTGTCAGGGTGACTGTTTGCCAAGTATCCAGCGGTGGATTTTGACTCATGATAAAGTTGCTCGCGACTTCAAACTTTTCCTGCGGCTGAAGACCGTCAGTTTCGTCAGCGTCAATGAAACGAAGGATGACCCCTGCGCGGTCACGTGCATTCCCGTCCAGAATGGTAGTGGAGGGAATATAAACGTCTGCGGTAAAGGTGTAGCTGTCAGTTCCCGGAGCAATTCCGAGAGAGACAAGGTCAAAGAGACCGTCAGCGGCATTCATTCCGCCCCATTGTCCGACTCCGCTCAAGGAGACTTCGAGGACGGTTCCGCGACTTCCTCCCGCTTCTGGGTCTGGGACAAGTGCAGTTGATGTAACGGCTGCGTTTCCAGGAACGAAAAAGTCACCGGCGCCTTCAAAATCTTCTTCGAAAACGGTAACCTCTGCTGCTGGCAAAAGGCCGCCTGTCAGAATCAGCGGGATGTATTTATGGAATTTGAGAATTGAGTGCATAAGTTCAATAGGGTAGCGGAGAGAAAAGTGTCTCACATGTTCGAGGAAATGTGTATTACATCCCTCTGGGTATGGAAAGAAAGGATTTCAGGAATTATCACTTTTTTGGTTTTTTTCAGCGAGAACAGTCAAAATCCAGCCTGATGCGAGGTTGCCGAAGGTCGCCGTGAGGTGTGTGGCTGCACCATAACCCGAATCACACTTGATTTTTCCGTGGATCTTGGTCGGACGATTGGTCGAGGTTGTTCCGTCGCATTGGGGAAATTTGGGCTGTTCGGGGGAAAAAATTGCCGGGATCCTAAATTTGGATGACTTTTTAGCAGCAGCGGGGAAGCGATAGTCGGATCGCAGTATACGGCGAACAACCTGCAAGAGAGAGTCTCCATGGGTTTTGGAGAGATCGTCGAGGCGGATTTGGGTGGCATCGAAACGACCTCCGGCAGCTCCACTGGCGATCACGGGAATTTCGTGCTGCCGGCAGGTCGCGAGCAAATGGCATTTGGGACGAACGGAATCGATGGCATCGATCACGGCATCAGGTTGATTCCTGAGCAGGAGTTCGTCTGCGTTCTTCTCCGAGTAAAAGCATTGGTGGATCGTTATTCCAATAGCGGGATTGATTTCCCGCAGGCGGGTCGCTAGTGCGGTCGCCTTAGACTGCCCCACGGTGTTGGTGAGAGCGTGGATTTGACGGTTGATGTTGGTCTGACAGAGGTCGTCGAGATCGACTAACGAAAGATGTCCGATTCCTGAGCGGGCGAGTGCTTCGACCGCCCACGAACCTACCCCACCGAGTCCCACGATCATGACGTGGCTATTTGAAAATGCCTCGAGCGTCGCAATTCCGTAGAGTCTTCCAATTCCCCCGAATCGGTGTAAAAAGTCGTCAGTCACGAGGGTTCAAAAGCGGTTTTTTTCACGGCTGACAAGTGGATTGATCAAGGCCATGAAATTTGTTAACATTTTCCTCTCATGGTTCCCACCGATGAACAAGTAGAGCGACGCCGCTTCGTGCGGCAATTTTCGGTGATGCTTCCCAATCGAGTTGGCGCGATGAGTGTTCTTTCGAATCTCTTGAGCACAAGGAATATTGAGGTCGTAGGACTCTCAGTGCAAGACTCCCGCGATGCGACGATCGCCCGCTTGGTGCTGGATGATCCTGGTTCGGGTGAAGAGCTTTTGCTAGAGCAGGGAATGGCCTACACGCTCTCCGAGCTGCTTGTTGTGCGGATGAGAAACGCGGGAGCTGATCTCAACAAGTGTCTGAAGACTCTTCATGATGCGGAGACGAATCTCGACTACGCCTTTTCTTTAACCGTTCAGCACCAGGGATACCCGCTTTTAGCTATGCACCTCGAAGATTTGGAATTTGGAGCTACGGTGCTGAATCAGGCTGGGCTGACTGTAGTTTACGAAGATCAGCTTTTACGTTGAAAATCCTGACAAAACCGAGCTGCGAAGTGCGTAGGTATGTTTTCCCAAATTATGTCAGATTTAGAGAATCCCAACCGTCGGTCCCTTTTGAAGACCGGATCCGCTTTTGCCGCCACTCTTCCTCTCGCCGGCCTTGCCCAAGCTGGAGGAAGCGATGAGATCAAAATTGCAACCATTGGAACGGGTGGTCGGGGACGGGGCGCCACCGCCCAGTCGTTGAAGGTCGAGGGAACGAAGTTGGTCGCGGTGGCGGATGCCTTTCGCGATAATGCCCAACGTGCCGTAACGGGTTTTAAGAACCAATTTAAGGATAAGGTCGATGTCCCGGATTCGCGGATTTTTGACGGTTTTGATGGATACCGCGCTGCCATTGATGCTGCCGATGTCGTCCTACTGACCAGTACCCCGGGATTTCGGCCGGAACACTTCGAGTATGCGGTGGAGCAAGGAAAGCACGTTTTTATGGAAAAACCGGTGGCGACTGATGCTCCCGGAATCCGTCGGGTTCTTGCAGCAGCCAAAAAGGCCGATGAAAAGAATCTAAAGGTCGTGTGCGGACTCCAGCGGCATTATCAAAACAATTACATTGAAACTCTTGCCCAGCTTAAAACCGGGATCGTTGGCGACATCACTTCTGCTCAAGTTTATTGGAATAGTGGAGGAGTCTGGGTCCGCGATCGAAAGGAAGGGATGAGTGAGATGGAATATCAGATGCGGAATTGGTATTACTTTAACTGGCTTTGTGGTGATCACATCGTTGAGCAGCACGTTCACAACATTGATGTCATGAACTGGTTCAAGGGTGGACACCCGGTGAAGGCCCAGGGAATGGGTGGTCGTCAGGTGCGAGTCGGAGAACAATTCGGCGAGATTTATGATCACCACTACGTTGAGTTTACCTTTGCCGATGGCAGCGTCATGAATTCACAGTGTCGTCACCAGAAGGGCACTCTCAACCGAGTGACCGAAGTCATCGGCTGCCAAAACGGGCGGGCCATGCCTGGGCGGATTTTAGATTCCAAAGGAAAGACGGTTTGGCGCTTCCGTGGGAAAAACAACGATCCTTATCAAACTGAGCACGACGAGCTCTACCGTCATATCCGAGAAGATAAGCCGATTAATAACGCTTACTACACTGCCGCTTCAACGATGACGGCAATTCTTGGGCGGATGGCGACTTACTCGGGAAAAGAGATTAAGTATGATGATGCTTTGGCGAATGGCCGTTCGATCATGCCTAAGACTTATGGTTGGGATGTTGATCCCGGACCGAAGCCCGGGCCTGATGGGGTTTACCCCTGTGCTATGCCGGGCAAGACGAAAGTTCTTTAAGAAAGAAGGTTTCTCATTGAAGCACCGGCTGCCCACGGGTACCGGTGCTTTTTTCTGAGCATGGTTTATTCTAGTTCGTCGAAGAGCTCAGGATAAGCAACCTTGGCTTTGGCTTCTGAGAGCTCGTAAATTTCTCGGCTGGTCGACATCTGGAGGGCTTGTTCGGCGAGAGCCTGACATTCTTGTGAATCAAGAGAGATAAGAGCCTTGCGAACAGGAGCAAGATCATGCGGCCCGACCGATAATTCGTCGACACCCAAGCCAAGAAGAAGGGGAGTCAGGCTCAAGTCCGCTGCCATTTCCCCGCAGATTCCCGTCCAAATACCGGCTTCCAAAGAGGCATCAGTTGTCATCTTGATCAGTCGAACGACTGATGGATGTGATGAGCGATAAAGCTTCGCTACATGGTGGTTAATGCGGTCAACCGCAACCGAGTATTGGATCAGGTCATTGGTTCCGATCGAGAAGAAATCGACTTCGCGAGCCATCTCTCGAGCGACAAGCGCTGCGGAGGGGATCTCGATCATCGCGCCGATTTCGATTTTTTCGTCGAAGTTCACTCCTTCTTCCCGGAGTTCTTCCATGCATTCTTTGACCAGTGCACGGCAGCCCCGGACTTCGCTCATCCCGGAAATGAAAGGGAACATCATTCCCAGATGTCCATGTGCGCTTGCTCGTAGAATCGCCCGAAGTTGTTGTTTGAAAATTTCCTGTCGATCGAGGGAAACACGGACACCTCGCCAGCCGAGGAATGGATTGGGTTCGGGTTCGGTCAATGGTTCGGCTGAGAGTTTATCACCGCCGGCATCGAGAGTTCTGATGATTCCTTGGTGGGGTGAGACTCCGGTTGCAAGTTCCTTGTAAACGGCAAGCTGGGCCTCTTCGTCAGGGAGGTTTTTTGATGAGGATTCAAGAAGAAAAAACTCGGTGCGAAAAAGCCCCACCCCTTCCGCCCGATGTTCATGGACAAGGTCAAGTTCGTGGGTGAATTCAATGTTCGCCGAGAGTGTAATGTGGCGTCCATCAATCGTCGTGCTCTTTTGATCGCGAAGGGCTTCGAGCGCTTTGCGTGCTTTCCGCCGTTTTTCAGCCAAAGCTTGATAGTGACTGATCGTTTCCGGCGAGGGATGGATGATGAACTTTCCGGTGTAACCATCGAGAATAGCGGGAGAAAGTGTCGTGCTTTCGAGAACTGCTCCGTCGAGCCCAACAATGGCAGGAATACCGAGAGCTCGTGCCAAGATCGCGGTGTGGGAATTGACGCTCCCGGCTTCAGTGACAAAACCGAGAAGCTTTTCCCGATCCATGGACGCGGTGTCCGAGGGGGTTAGGCTGAAAGCCACATGAATATGGGCATGGTCTGGTTCGGCAGGACCGGCTTCTGCAGAGAAGTTTCGCAGAACACGCTGGCAGACATCTTCAATATCAACCGTTCGCTCGCGCAAATAAGGGTCTGAAACCCGTCGCATCGCTTCCAGAAAGGTCTGCATGACAGCGTAGAAGCAAAATTCTGCATTCTGTTTGCGCTCTCCGATGGCCTGATGCACTTGCTGAGTAAGGCTGGAGTCTTCAAGAACCATACTGTGTGCTTCGAAGACGAGGCTTTCCTCGCGCCCTGAGACAGATTCAATCCGCTGCTGGAGTTCCTGCAGTTGTTCTTTGGTCTTGCCGACCGCAACTTCAAAGCGATTTTGCTCGGATGTTATGTCTCCCTTAGAAATTGGGTAGACCGAGGGAGCGGAAAATCCGCGGGCTGCTACAGAAATGGGCCCGATAGCGATGCCCCGTGACACTGGAGTCCCATGGAACACTTGTTCCGGAGCGGGGCTGGGAGAAGCGGAAGACATCTGCGGGTTTCTTTTCCCGCATCTTGAGAACGGGAGGTGTTCGGGTCTTAGGTGGTGACAGCCTCTTCGAAGTCGCGAGCGATCAGTTCGCCAAGTGCGGTGAGGGCCTCATCAGCTTGTTCGCCTTCAGCAGTGACGGAAATGACGGAGCCATGTCCCGCTGCCAGCATCATAAGGCCGAGAATACTTTTTCCATCCACTTCGTCGTCATCCTTCTCCACCCGGATCTCGCAGGGAAAATTGTTCGCGATTTTGACGAACTGTGCGGCGGGACGAGCGTGGATGCCAAGTTTGTTGGTGATGGTGAAATTTTTCTGGGCCATGAAAAGAGTGCTTGATGCGGAAGGAGTGTGGAGGGGGACGGCATCAGGGAAAAGACATTTCTTTGGGCGGATTTGTAATGGCAATTTCCATCAAGCGAGTGGTTTTTGCCCTAGGAGTTGTTCTTGGAGGCGCTTGTTGAACTCGTCGGCCATATCATAGCCAAGGCGTTGGAGTTGGAAGTTGAGAGCCGCAACGCCGACTAGGCGGGCGGTATCTCGTCCGGGAGCGACCGGGATTTCGATAAGGGGAACCTCGGTATCGAGGATTTTATACTTTTTTTGCTTCATTCCGAGGCGATCGACTTTGTTGAGATCGGTCGCAGGCTTGAGTTCAACAACAAGGTCCAAGCGCTTTTGGGGGCGGATCGCAGAGAGTCCGTAGAGGTTTGCGACGTTGATTATGCCAATCCCGCGCATCTCAAGGTAACCTCGTGCAAAGTCTTTTGCGCGTGTCGAGAGCTCTCCTCCCATCTGGGAGATTTGAACGGAATCGTCAGCGACCAAAGCGGCTCCTTTTTCGAGAAGGCCGATCGAAGTTTCACTTTTTCCAGACCCGCTTTTTCCCATGATCAAGATTCCAATTCCCCGATAGTCAACCATGCAGCCATGGAGTGTGGTGCGGGGGGCAAAATCGCGCTCCAATTTAAAGGTCGCATCATTCAGGAATTTCATCGTGGCCTGTTCCGTGCGAATGACCGCGATATTACGATCACGGGCGACCGCAGTGAGTTCTTGCGGAAGTTCGTGACCGCGTGAGATCACAAAGCAGGGGAAATCTTGCTCACAGAGTTCGGTAAAGCGTTGGAGGCGCAGCTCGGGAGTCAGTCTTTTGAGGTAGGAAATTTCCGCATTTCCCAAGACCTGGATGCGCTTTCTGGCAAAATAGGTAAAAAAGCCGGAAAGCGCGAGTCCCGGTCGGTTGAGAGCAGGCTTTTCGATCTTCTTTTCCATGCCGACAAGCGGATGCGCGATGGTGAGGCTCAAGTCTTCCCCGTGCCGCTCCAGGAATTCCTGGACGGTGATACTAGTGACATTGCGACGTTTTCCTCCTGCGGCCATGAGGAGAGCTTATCGGATCCCGAAGAGGAAAAAAGAAAAAGCACGGCTCCGTAGGTTGACGGAGTCGTGCTTTGGAAGAAATCGCTTGTTCGACCCTAAAAGGAACCGCTGACTCCGATGGCGAAGAGATCGACTGTTCCGGAAAGGTTTCCACGGAACGCACCTTCGTTTCCACCGGCCGCTTCGAAATTCACAAAAGCATCATCGGCGAAGATGTGAGTGTATCCGAAGTCGAGGTTGTAGGTGTCGTTGATCTGGTAGGTGAAGCCAAGGGATGCCCAAATCCGGTCGGCATCGGGGATGCGAAGGGTTCGGCTGGCATCGGTGACGGGGCTTTCATCGTAAGCTACACCAGCACGCAGAGTGAGGCGGTCGCTGAACTTGTAGGTGGTTCCGGCGGAAAAACGGAAGGTGTTCTTCCAGTTTTCTTCCACATAAACAGCGCCATCGACAACGGCGTTACCCGTCTTGGGAGCGAGTTCCTTAAACTTGCTCCAGCCAGTCCAAAGAACGTCACCATGGATGGCCCACTGGTCGTTGAGCTCGTGATAGGCCGAAAACTCGAAGGTGTCTGGAAGCTCCACATCGAGAGTGGTGTCCAAAACCGAAGGACCACCGAGAACCGCTCCAACATCAGAAGTGCCAGTGAGGCTGAGGTCTACTGCGGAGCGGTAGTGCAAGCCTACGCGGGTTCTCTCGTTGAGCTCATAGAGAATTCCAAGATTGTAGCCAAATCCCCAATCGTCGCCTTCGAGGTCGAAAAGGTTCGTTCCACTCAGAGCGGCAGGCGCTCCGGTTCCGGGGAAGGTCTTGGAGTTAATGTTGCCTTTGGCATAAAGAAGGTTGATGCCTGCTCCGAGAGACCACTTGTTGTCGAGCCGATAGGAGAGAGTGGGATTCAGGTTGAAGGAGAAAAGTTCACTAAAGTCGGTTCCTGATTTGGATGCAAAGTCGGCGGAGTAGTCGCTTTTCAATCCATAAGTGGTGTATGAACCAAAGCCAGCGGTCCACTGGTCATTGATTTTTTTGGTGAGAAACATGTAGGGAACAAGGGCATCTGATGCGATGTTACCGTCGCCATTGGGAATGAATCCACCGGCGCCATCAGGAGCGACTCCTGCGGCATCGATACTGGGAATGATCACGTTCGCACCGAAGGCGAAGGACATGTCATCGAGGAGGCTCATTCCGGCAGGGTTTGAGGCGATGATGGAGGCGTCATCCGCGATCGCAGCTTCACCGGAGTAGGCACGGCCGAGGCCGACACCGGAACGTTCGGCAAGCTGGAAGCCTGCGCCATATGTGGAAGCGGTCATTCCGATCAAAAGAGCTGCCGCCAATGAGTAGGGTGGGTGGGTGTGTGTCATAGAAGTTCAGTTAGGTAGAGCTATGTTGCGAAGGTGTAATTTTATGGAAATAACCTCCCCGTTGATAAAGACTGCCCTTCCAGCGCGCTTGGTCAAGCTTCCTCCTTGGTAATCCGTCCTTTTAAGGGACCGGAACACGAGCCATGAGGCGGAGAATGACCTCATCGGAGGTAACGCCTTCGGCTTCAGCCTCGTAAGACAGGAGGATCCGATGACGCAGAATCTCAGGGGCGAGATTCTTGATGTCAGCCGGGGTGACGAAAGCCCTTTGCTCAAGAAAGGCTTTGGCACGGCCGGCGAGGGCAAAGTTAATGGTCGCACGAGGAGAGGCTCCAGCTTGAATGAGGCTCTTCAAGTTGCCTTCATATTGCCCGGCATTCCGGGTGGCTTGAACCAGATCGACAATGTAACCCCGAACAGCTGGATCGATATAAACTTGATCGACCAGAGCGCGGGAAGTGGCCACGGTGGTAGGATCAACAACGGGCTTGGTGGCTTCATTGGCCGCGGTTGAGGCCATACGATCGAGAATATGAAGTTCTTCATCCCGTCCCGGGTAATCGACCGTGACCTTCAGGAGAAAACGATCGAGCTGGGCCTCTGGAAGCTGGTAAGTTCCTTCTTGATCGATCGGGTTTTGCGTCGCAAGCACCAGAAAAGGATCGGGGAGTTTGTAACTCTGGTCTCCGATGGTGACTTGTCGCTCCTGCATCGCCTCAAGAAGAGCAGCCTGGACCTTGGCGGGAGCCCGGTTGATTTCATCCGCAAGCACCAGATTGGCAAAGATTGGACCGAGCTTTGGGGCAAAGGACTGTTGATCTGGGTTGTAGATCATGGTGCCGATCAAATCGGCAGGGAGGAGGTCGGGAGTGAACTGGACCCGGGCAAATTGAGCCTGAAGTGCACCAGCCAAGGCACGAATTGAAAGAGTTTTCGCCAATCCCGGAACACCTTCCAAGAGAATATGGCCATTGCTTAGGAGACCAATCAGGAGCTTGTTCACGAGATTCTCCTGTCCCACAAGCACACGCCCGATCTCTTCTTTGAGAGCGTTTACCCACTGACCTGATTCGGCAATTTTCTGTTGAAGTTGCTGCGGATCCATTCCGAGACGGACTGTGGCAGATTCATCCGCGGGCACGACAAAAAAACACCCCGTTTCTTGCGAAAAAGAAACGGGGTGGAGAAGGTGAAGGAGCAGGGTTACTCCTGTTCAATGACCCGATAGAAGGCCTTTTCAGTCAGAGGTGCGGTGTCGGTGAAGAAGTTTTCCTCCGAGCCCGTGCGCCCATCCTCAATTTCAAACCAAGTCTGCAGGTCGGTGCTGCGCTCAAGGCGGTAGCTTTTTGAGGCGATGAGATTGACCGCATTCAAGACGTAGGCACCGGTGCCGTCGAGACCATGTGTGGTGATCGTCGGTGGTCCCGGAGGGGTTCCGAGTCCAAGCTGAACGCCGAGGGATTGAGTTGCGGTGCTCAGTCCGGTGATTTCCGTGTCAGAAAGGGCCCGGCTCCAGATGGCGACTTCATCGATCACTCCGTTCCAGGAGCGGTTTGTCACATCGGGGTTCGACCCGATCGTGATGTTGGCGAAGTTATCAACGAGAGCAGGTGCGCTGTTGCTGGACTGGATCAGATTGCCATCGACATAAAGTCGGACTCCGACACCAGCTTCGGAAACACAGACAATGTGGTGGAAGACTCCGTCTGCAATCGAAGGAGGCCCGGCAGGTTCTGGTCCACCTCCCGCGTAGGCAAGTTCACCCACGGTGTTCCGGTTTGCCACACGCCAGGAGCTTCCTTCACCTTGGGCGACAAGGCCTTGCCAGTTTTCGACAAAGGTATCCACCTTGGTCCAAACAGAGACTGAGATGCTCCCACCCTCTTGGGAGTAGTTCGGTGGAGGCCCAGCTCCTGCACCATCGATGATGACGTATTCATTGTTAGAATGCTCCAGATCAATGGCAGTGCCGAACTGTCCTTCGACGAATTCCGGATCACCATTGTCGAGTGCGAAGTAGGTGCCATTGCCACCGTTTGCGGTATCGTCTTCGAAATCAACATCAAGTGGCCAGTAGCCGATCAGGCCAAGATCGAGACCGGGGAAATCGTCAATATCGTTCGGGTCTGTCGAGGCCGAGAGCTCAAGCGCATCATTGAATCCATCGGAGTCCGAGTCCGCAAGAATCGGGCTGGTCATGTGAGTGTTCACCTCTTCTCCATCGGGGAGGGTATCGTTATCCGAGTCTGGATCAAGAGGATCACTCATGAGAGTCGCCTCTTGTCCGTCAGTGAGATCATCGCCATCCGTATCGGGATTGTTCGCCAGTGTTCCGTCGGCGAACTCCTGAGCATTGGTGCGCGTATCCAAATCTGGATCTTCATCTGCGTCTGCCACAAGACGATCAGTGCCGTTTGCGATTTCCCAGCCATCAGGAAGCCCATCACCGTCGGTGTCGGGATCATCAATGAGAGATTGGAGGGAGCGACCTTCACCTCCGCTGTAAATCTGACTGATCTCAGAAGCGGTAAGAGAGCGACTCCAGATCGCAAGATCATCAATCGTGCCGTTCCAGCTCCGTTTGGTGTCTGAGCCGGGATTGGCACCAATCAGCAGGTTGAGACCGCTGTCACCAATCACCGGAGCTGCGGTGGATTCGTTCTTTTTGACGCCGTCTACCCAAATGGAAGCCAGACCCTGACCATCAGAGATGGCCACGATGTGATGGAGCTCACCATCAGAGAAATCAGTATCACCGAAGAGTTCATCTGCACCGTCTTTCCACTCGCCAGGTGAGAAGCCGATATCGTTTGATCCGCCGTTCCGGGCAAGACGCCATGCTGAGCCTTCGCCTTTTGCGATCAGCGCCTGCCAGTTCTGGGTAAAGGCGCCCACAGAGGCCCAAGTGGAGATCGAAAACGTTCCTCCGGTGAAAGCGAAGGTGTTAGCCGGAACCGAATCAATTTCGACATATTCCTCGTCGCCATCATCAAGCACGATGCCATTCCCGAATTTTGCGGTGCCGTATTCTGCGGGATTTACCCCAATTGTCTTGAATGTTCCGTGAGCGTCAGTCCCGGAAGTGTCGTTCAGGCTGTCATCAAAAGGCCAATACCCGGTTAATCCAATGCGCCAGCTGCTTGGGATGCTGGTATTGTCATTCGGGTCCGTTCCGGCGGTGACTTCGTCGAGATCGTTCGCTTGGTCTCCATCGCTATCGGCATTGTCGGCGAGGGTGAGGTGGACGTTGACTTCGTCTCCATCGCTCAGTCCATCCCCGTCGGTGTCAGCGATAAGAGGATTTGCGTTGTTGTCGGCTTCGTCGCCGTCCAGGAGGCCGTCGTCGTCCGAATCGTTGTCATTCGGGTCAAGGCCACCATTGTATTCATCGATGTTGGAAAGGTTGTCCGAGTCGAGATCTCCGGCAGAGTCATCGATGGAAGAGTCCATTCCGACAGCATCCTCGTAGAAGTCTGGGATGCCGTCATTATCACTGTCGGTCGAGTCGATGATTTGTTGCCCGCTTACTCCGGTGCTTCCGTTGTAGATCACTCTGGCTTCCGCAGGAGTAAGAGCACGATTAAAGATAAGAACATCATCGATCGTGCCATTCCAGGAACGGCCGAGTTGGTCGGGATTGTTCCCGATGGTCATGAAGTTCAAGCGGTCTTCCAGCAGGGGTGCCCCGGGGACGAAAGCTTCGAGGACACCATCAACGTAAAGGCTGGTGCCTTGGTCCATGTCGGTGATTGCAACCACGTGGTGAAGTCCCGCGGTGATATCACTTAAGCCATTGGCTCCGGTATTTCCAAGCCCACCTGCATAGTCCAGACTAGGGTTTGCAGAATTACGAGCGATCCGCCAGCCGGAACCTTCTCCCTTGGCGACGAGAGCTTGCCAACTGGTGGTGAATCCACCTGTACCTACCGTAAACCAAGCTGAAACGGTGAAATCACTTCCCACGAAATCGTAGAAAGTTTCACCTTGGAAGCCCACGTTTCCGGCTCCGTCGATATTGACGTATTCGGCATTCACCGAATCAAGGGAAATCGCTTCGCCAAATTGAGACGTCGTTCCTGCTCCCTCCGAAGTGAAGGTGAGAGCGGCATTTCCGACGTAGGTCCCATCGCCACCGTTGCCGGAGGCGTCGAGGAGATCGGAATCGAGAGGCCAGTAGCCGGCGATTCCGGAGTTAAACTGAGCTTGCAAGGTTCCAAGGCTACCAAAAAGTAACCCAAGGAATGAAGCTCTCAGAAGAGCGTAATGAAGTTTCATAGTTGTTCGAGTGTTGCTCAAATTGTGTGGATTTGAGGCTAAAGCATGACAAACTCAGAAATCTCGGCAAGAGGGAAATCAGTCTGACATTTTGGGCCAAGCGGGGTGGCGGAGTGGCTTTCCTTGTTTTACCGAGGATTCCACGGCTCGGGCTTCACGCAAAAGAGGATGTCTTTCGGGAAGTTGTTTAAAAAGCTTGGCGATGATCCTTTGAGAGGCCTCGAATTGTTCCAGGTTTGCCAGTGCGATGGCTTTGGTGATCATATAGGACGGGTTTTGCTCCTTCGTCATTTTACAGAGGCGTTCCGCGAGCAGAAGGGCCTCGTCAGCGCTTCGGACTCTTGGGTCAGGATGGGTTGAAAGAATGCGGGAGAGCTGAGACGCAGACTCAAGGAAGCGTGGGTGTGCCCCAAGGGAGGATTTTAAGAGAGCGAGCGCTTTGTCCGGCTGTCCCAGTTCACATTGGGCAAAAGCGATTTGGATTTTCAGCTCCGGTTGGTTCGGGTTGCGCTCGAGCATGTCCTGATAGGTCGTTACCAATGAGGCCCATTTTTTCAGTTCTCTTTGCAGGATGATTCGTTGTTGGATGAGGTCTTGGTTTGCCGGGTGCTGTTGATAGCCGAAGGTGTTGACTTTGAGCGCGGATTCGAATGCTCTCTGTTCTTGATAAGCGGTCGCAAGCAGGAGAACGACCCGGACATCATGCGGAATGAGCTTCAATGCGGTCTTGAGAGGTGCGACCGCTTCCCGGCTCCGCCCCGATTGGCCGAGAAGCTGGCCCAGTTGAAGGTGGGCATCGGCGAGTTGAGTTTTGGGGAGGTTCTCCGGTGGATTTTTGAGAGCCGTTTGCAGGTAGGATATGGCTTCCGGAGTCGCCCCCCGACTCGTGAGCTGGTTGGCGGTGCGGAGAGGGCTTGCGACTGGTTGGTCCGCAATCCAAATTCCGGAAAATGGGGTGGCCGCTACACGACGATCCTTCTGAAAAGAAAGCCTCCGATCACGTTCCAGGGTGGCTTCGGAAACGGGGCCTCGGTAGATGGCGAGCACTTCATTTTCCGCAGTCACCAGAAAAGAACTTGGAACGGGAAGGGGAACCCAGAGATCGACAATGGAGGACTGGAAAGCGTCCAGAGCCTGCATTGTGGAAGGGGAAGCCAGATACAGGGGTTGGGTGATGCGGTGTTCTTCGAAGAGTGCTTTGCAAGCGGATTTTGAGTTCGCGTCATCCTCGGTCGAGAGGAGGATCATATTCGGACGATCCTTCCAATGGGGAAGTTCCTTAAGACAATGAGGGCAGGCCGGGCTCCAGAGTTGAATCAAAGTGGTCGCGTCCCAGGTCATCGAGTCGAGAGGGGGTAAAATATGACCTGCGGGAGGGATGATCCGGGCGATCGGGTCCGGGGGAGGCGGATTCTGATCACTTGGCTTGAGCTTGATGGGATCACGAGCCGGAATGGGGGTGGCTTTTCCAGAGCCTTGTTTAAGGCGTTGATAGGTGCCGATTTGGACATTGGAAAACGTTTCCTTGAGCCCCCCGGGCCATTGGACTTCAACCGTCTTGATTCTGGCGGTCTTCCCGAGGCCAAAGTGAAGGTGACGGGTTTGTTGGGAGAGAAAAGAGTGGCCGGCATGAAGGCTGCGGGTGAGTGGTCTTTCGTCACCTTCGAGCATGAGGGTGACACGCGCTCCGATGCCATCGCGGTTGACGGTGGTTCCGTTTCCTTCGAGGAGGAAGGAGACCCAGGAGGATGTTTTGGTGGCTCTGTTTTCCAAAAGCCGAATCCGGGGCGCAGTGCGGTTGGTGACCCAGATGTCGAGATCTCCATCCTGATCCCAGTCGACGGGAGCGATCGCGCGCGCGTCGTCTGCAAAGTCCCATCCAATCGCAGAGGAGACGTCGGCAAAGCGCACTTGGTTGGATGCACCACAATTGAGGAATGCGTTATTCGTTTCACGGCCACTGAAGGATTTGTTCTCGTGAAGCAGGCGATTGAGAGCCTTCCATCCTTGGCGGTATGAGTTGAGTTGTCCTCCATTAGGGGAGGCTTCGAGAGGGGATTGCGACACGACCTGCCGCCAGTAAACACTTCACAAATCCCCGGTGTCTTCGGCGGTGATGAATCCATTGGCGGCCAGGATGTCGAGCCAACCATCATTATTGAGATCGATGAAAGTCGAGCCCCAGCACCAGCGGGCCATGGTGATGCGGGTGTCGAGGCTGACGTCTTTGAATCCGCCTTTTCCATCGGCGGTAAAGAGAGTGTTGCCGCGCGCCATACGTTGATAAGAACTACGGACCTTGTTGTCGGTCGTGGTCTTGAATTGCTCCTGAAAAGTGATTCGGTTTCCCGCGCTTGAGAACATGTTGCTGACGTAAAGATCGGGGTGCCCGTCGCGGTTGAAGTCACCCCAATTCGTGGACATGCCGGCGGAGGTGTCCTCGATGTTGAGGCGTCCCGCCACATTGCGGAAGCGTGGAAGCCCATCTTCCGCTTTGCCTTGGTTTTGAAAGAGACAGTTGCGCCCAAAATCATTTGCGACGTAAAGATCGAGATCGCCATCGAGATCGTAGTCCTGCCAAGAGGCCGCGAAGGAAAAGCGGGTGGTCACTTGATCGAGGTGAACCTTCGAGGCGACATCCTCGAACTGCCAGTTTCCGAGGTTGCGCCAAAGCATGTTTTCGCCGCCGTTGTTCGCGTCGTGGAAAGGGACGGGCTCGCCGAGGGCGCCAGCGCGGGCAGCGGAGAAGGAGGGGTTATATCCACAAATGTATACATCCAGCTTGCCGTCTTGGTCAAAGTCCGCGGCACTGAGGGAGAAGCTTTGTGCCTTGGTGGAGCTGCCAAAGGCCAATTCGAAGTGACCCTTCCCGTCGAGGTTATCGAGGAAGAGGATTTTAAAATCCTGTGAAATGACGAGGTCCTTGTCGCCGTCGTTATCGAGATCCACGAGCAGTGCCGCCGCACAGTAGTCCAGATAGTTCGTTTGACTCTCCTCGCTGAAATCACGGAGGGATCCGTCGGGATTTTGGAGGAAAAGCCGGTTCGGAAGTCCGCCTTGCTGGCAGAGGTAGAGATCTTCGAGACCGTCTCCATTCACGTCACCGATGGCAAGACCATGGTTGGCAGCGGCATCGAGTCCGAAGTCGCGCGGAAGTCGAAGCCGCCAGTGATCGGTGCTTCTTAAAAGGTGATCGTGATACACCTCGGTGTCGCCGAGGACTGATTCGGTGACATCCTTGAGGAGAACGGGTGAAGAGACCTCTTCGTAGTCGATGACCTGAAGGGACTTGAGCTGAAGATCGTCCTGCCAAGTGCAGTTCCAGACCGCATTGATCTGATGGCCCGGCTTTTTAAAGGTAATCAAAGCTTGGCAGCTTAAGCCGTTGATGCGGGTGACTTTGACCTTGGTCTTGAAGCCATCCAAAACGGGTGGCTTGAAAGGGGCAAATTCCTCTGGGAGAGCAGGGCTTCGACTCACCGAAAATTCGCCGTTGTGAACCAGCTTTAAATTGGTTGGTCGAAGGGGGGTGGTCAGAGTTCCTTCAGGAAACTCTGCTTTCAGTAGATCTTTGGCGATCACCTTCAAGCGCGCCGAAAATTCTTCGCCGAGTTTTTCTGTTGCCCAACCATCCTTGGAGGGGTCAATGCGCTCGTAAGCGTCAGCAAGTTCTTCGCTGTAACGTTTATCCTTCAGGCTCGCCGTTTCCGAAATCTGAGCCAGAGACGGAGCGATGAGAAGCAGGGGCAGGAGGGGACGCGTCATCCCGGGCAATTTAAAGAGAAGTGCGCAGGCTTAAAACTCCGAAATTGGTCGAATGCTCAAAAGCCGTGGATACCACAACATTCAAAATGGGCTGGCTCATGGTAGCATTTGATCTCCCGACCAAGACTAAGGACGAGAGAAAACGCTACACGCACTTCCGAAAATGTCTTTTGGATGACGGATTCCTGATGATGCAATACAGTGTCTACATCCGACCGTGAGTCACCCATGCTTGACAAGAAACCCACGTCCGCAGAGTGAAGGAAATGATCCCCGCCGAAGGCTCGGTCAGGATTATTTATATCACCCGTGCCCAATGGGAGCGTTCCTACATCGTTCATGGGAAACCTGCTGAAGAAGTTCCTCCTGAGGAGCTTCCCGAGCAAACACTTCTTTGGTAAGTGTTTGAGCGAAAAGACTGAGGTGGCAACGGAGTGTCGCCACCTCAGTTTTGGAATCAAGGCGAAGCATGAGCCTCGGAGCTACGCTGCGGTTGCAAAGTGTCGCCACCTCAGTTTTGGAATCAGGTGAGAGTTTTGAGATGGTCAATATTCATCGACCGGGCTTTGGGCGGGGCGTTCGGGGTGGAAGCGGTCGGTTCCGATGATATCACGAGTGAGGTCGGTGAGCTTTTCGTTGATCTCGGTCCAGCGGTCCGTGGTGAAAATGGGAGGGGGCTTGATCTTTTCGCGGACTCTTTCGATTCGTCTCAGGGAATCATCGAGCCGGCCGGCAGGGAGTTTTTTGAGCTCTCTGACCGCTTCCGAAAGGGTGTCCATCTGGTGGCAGACCATGGGGATGTCGGCCCCGGCTTCCATTGCGAGTCGCAGGTCATTCCCGCGCCCGTAGTGATTCACGATGGCTCCCATATCGAGGTCGTCGGTGAGAATGAGGCCTTCGTAGCCGAGCTGATCGCGAAGGAGGCGGGTGAGAATACGGGGGGAGAGAGACGCCGGGAATTCCTCGTCGAGCTGGGGGAAGTTCAGATGACAGGCCATGATGGCGTCGAGCTCCGGCATGAGGGCCGTGTAGGGGAGGAGGTCTTCTTTGAGCAAATCCTCGAGGGAGATATCCGCGACCGGGAGTTCGTGATGAGGATCAGCGAGGGCGAGACCATTGGTCGGGAAGTGTTTTCCGCAGGAAAGGACACCTTGTTTACGCATCCAGCGATTGAAGACTCCGGCGTTGTTAATCACGGTCTGGGAATCCGCTCCCCAGCAACGCCCGCGAAGACCGTTATTTTTGTCCGGAAAGTGATCGAGGTCGAGAACCGGAGCGAAGTTTAGGTTGATCCCGAGAAGTTCCAGGAGCTGACCGGTAAGTGCTCCGAACCAGGAGATTTGTTTTGCATTTGCCTTCCGGTTGAGGGTTGCGGCATCGGGTGGGGCTGCGCTGAATTCCCGGGTGCGCCAGACGCGGCCTCCTTCTTGGTCGATGGAGATGAAAGGGGTGGTGAGGTGAAGACCGCGGAGGGAATCGGTGAGCTCACGAATCTGCTCGGGAGATTCGAGATTCCGGGAAAAGAGGATGTAGCCGGCTGGTTGGAGATCCTCGAGAAGGGCAGATTCCTCGGCAGTGAGCTCCAGGCCTTGCAGCCCCAAGATGAGGCATTCGGCGCTCATGACTCGGGGAGGCAGGCCTCGACGAAGCCAGAGAAGAGGGGATGGGGTTGGTTGGGCTTGGACTTGAATTCCGGATGAAACTGTGCGGCGACAAAGTAAGGGTGATCGGGGAGTTCGATAATCTCGACGAGGCCTTCTTTTTTGGAAACGGAAGCGACGATCAGGCCTCCTTTTTCGAGCTGCTCTCGGTAGGCGGAATTAAATTCGTAACGATGGCGGTGTCGTTCATGGATGGTGTCGGTTTCCCCATATAGGGCATGGGACTTCGTGTCTGGTTCAAGAGTGGATTCACAAGAGCCGAGTCGCATGGAACCACCCAAGTCGGTAATTCCTTCTTGTTCTTCCTGAAGGCAAATGACGGGGTGGGTGCTCTCCGAGGTGAACTCAGTTGAGCTGGCACCTTCGAGCCCGCAGACATTGCGGGCGAATTCGATGGTGGCGATTTGCATGCCGAGGCAAATGCCAAAATAGGGGATCTTATTCTCCCGGGCATATCGTACAGCGCGGATTTTTCCTTCGACGCCCCGGTCCCCGAATCCTCCGGGAACGAGAATACCATCAAGGCCGGAGAGGAGTTTTTCATTCTCATCATCCTCGAGATCTTCAGCGTCGATCCGGAAGATATTGACCCATGTCCGGTGCGCTGCTCCGGAGATCGTGAGGGACTCATAGATGGATTTGTAAGCATCCTGGAGTTCGATATATTTTCCGACCACTCCGATGGTGACGTTGGAGGAGGGATTGACGATGCGGTCGACAAAATCCTGCCAGGCGCTCAAGTCCGGAGTTTCCGAGCTGAGGCTCAGAGCATCGGCGACCAAGCGGTCGATCTTATCTTTCCGGAGATCAAGCGGGCATTCGTAGATGGTGTTCTCGACATCGCGGAAAGCGACCACGTTACGGGCCGGGACATTGCAGAACATTGCGATCTTGGCCTTGTTGTCCTCATCGAGGTCATGCTCGGTGCGGCAGATGATAATGTCGGGCTGAATTCCGATCTCACGGAGCTTGGCGACGGATTGTTGCGTGGGTTTCGTCTTAATTTCTCCTGCTGCACGGACGAGCGGAAGGAGGGTGACGTGGATAAAGCAGACATTTTCCCGGCCGACTTCGAGAGAGAACTGTCGGAGGGCTTCGAGAAAGAGATGGCCTTCAATGTCGCCAACCGTTCCGCCAATTTCGGTGATGATGACATCGACATCGGGGTTTTTCTCGGTGGCTTGATTCAGGCGATCCTTGATTTCATCGGTGACGTGGGGGATGAACTGGACAGTTTTTCCGAGGTAGTCACCGCGGCGTTCCTTTCTGATGACATTTTCAAAGACCTGACCGGAGCTGAGGGAGTTGATCTGTGAAAGCGGGGTTTTGGTAAAACGCTCGTAGTGCCCTAGGTCGAGATCGGTCTCGGCTCCATCATCGAGAACGTAGACTTCGCCGTGTTGGTAGGGAGACATCGTTCCGGGGTCGACATTGAGGTAGGGGTCGAACTTCTGCAGGAGGACCTTCAGACCGCGATGCTCGAGGAGGGTGCCGATGGAGGCGGCGGCGAGTCCTTTTCCAAGTGATGAGACAACGCCTCCGGTGACAAAGATATATTTCATGACTGAGAGGATGAGAGCAGAGATTCGATGAGTGGGATTTGGTCGGGAGAATCAAGGCCGATCGCTTCGTGATCGGTCAGGTGAACGCGAATGGTGGCACCATCCTCAAGAGCGCGGAGCTGCTCCAGTCCTTCGCTTTGTTCAAGAGCAGAAGGGGGAAGTGAGATGAAATGTTTGAGGAAATCGACGCGGTAGCCGTAGATTCCCAGATGGCGGTAGGAGGGGAGAGTGGGTGTTTTCTCACGCCGGTAAGGAATGGGCCAGCGTGAGAAGTAGAGAGCATTACCTTTTGAGGAGAGGGTGACTTTAACGATGTTCGAATCGGAGACAAGTGAGGAATCCTCTACCGGGCTGGCTGCGGTGATCATGGGGAGATCGGGTTCTTCCCGGAGAGTGCGGGCCAGAGTATCTACCAAGGCCGGATCGAGGAGGGGTTCGTCACCCTGAATATTTAAAACATGGGTGGCTTCGGGGAATTCCGCCGCAGCTTCGGCAATACGATCCGTGCCGGAAGGGTGATCGACGCGGGTCCGCGAGACCTTGGTATCCAGAGAGTCGCAGAGCGCGATGATGCGGTCGTCATCGGTTGCGACTACCAGCTCATCAAGCTCGGTGCATTGGCGGGCACGCTCGATCACATGCTGAAGCAAGGGCTTCCCAAGAAGTGGATGAAGCGGCTTTCCGGGGAAGCGGGAGGAGGCCCAGCGGGCCGGAATGATACCAACGATTGAAGTTTTGTGGTCGGAAATAGTCTCCTCCTTGAGCGGTTTCTGGAAACTAGAAAGATCGGGTAGGGCTCACAAGTTTAATGTGTCAGAGAAGAGGAATATCGACAGCTCAGAGTCGATCAGTCACCGTTACGTCATGCCGGATGCCTTTACGACTCTCGATATCGCGGTGCTGTTTGGTTACCTGATTCTGACGACCGTGATTGGTCATCACATGGGGGGGAAGCAAGCGACCATAAAGGACTTCTTTGCCGGTGGGAAAAGTCTCCCTTGGTGGGCGGTCTCCGGTTCGATCATTGCCACTGAGATCAGCGGCGTCACTTTCATCGGGGTGCCCGGAGGGGTAATGGCGGCCCAAGGAGATTTTACCTACATGCTTTGGGGGATTGGCTCGATCATCGGCCGGGTGATTGTGGGGATGGTCTTTGTGAAGGTTTTTTACGAGGACGAGATCTATAGTCCGTATGATTATATGGGGCGCCGGATCAAGCCGCAGCTCAAGACCCTGGCGACCGTCTTTTTTACCATGGGCTCGATTCTAGGTCAGAGCGTCCGGGTCTTGGTGGCTGCGTTGCCATTGATGGTGGTGACGGGGTGGAATTTTGAGGCATGTATTTTGGTGATCGGTGTGTTTGCCATCGCTTGGACCTTGATGGGAGGGATGCGCACGGTCATCTGGACAGATGTCATGCAATTCTGCCTTTTTACCCTGGGGGGATTACTGGCGCTGTTCTGGGTGGTGACTTCTCTTGATGGCGGATGGGCCCAGTTCTGGGCTCAGGCCGATGAAGCAGGAAAGACGAGGACTTGGAATGGAGACTTTGGCTGGGGGCCGGCCTTCAATTTCACTTTTTGGGTCGCGATCATTGCCGTTCCTTTTCAGAATTTGACGGCATTTGGAGTCGATCAACTCAATGCCCAGCGGATGTTTTGCTGTAAAAATGCAAGCGATGCGAGAAAGGCGATTATTGTTAGCTCGATCGGGCAGATCCTGACCTACCTCATGCTTTTGGTGGGAGCGGCGCTTTTTGTCTTCTATTTGAATAATCCTCAGGACGGAATTGTGGCTGAGGCTCTCAACTTCCAAAAAGACGGAAAGCCTGCGTCTCTCGCGGAAGGCGGTGCGCCTGTGAAAGGGGATCTTGTATTTCCGATCTGGATTGTTGATCAACTTCCAGCGGGGCTCTCGGGGTTAATTCTTGCAGGGGTTTTTGCTGCGGCCATCTCGAGTCTCGATTCTATTTTGGCGGCGCTCAGCCAGACGACCATTTCCCTGATTCACCATCCGGAAAAGGGAGAGCTCAAAGTCAGTCAGGAACGTCTCGTCAAAGAATCTCGAATCTGGGTCGTCGTTTGGGGAGTGGCCTTAACCGGATTCACCCTGTTGATGAGATTTGTCCAAGATACGATGGGTATTTCTATTTTGCCCCTCGCTTTCGGAATGACCACCTACACGATGGGGCCTCTGCTTGGAATGTTCCTCTGTGCTCTGCTTGGAAAAGGAAGTTTCAGGGGGATCCTCATCGGCGCATCAATGTCATTCCTGATCACAATGTTTATTCGCACCGACTTGTGGATTTTATTAAAGAGTGTGGGTTGGGACAATATTTATGAAATTCTCAGTCGTCTACCAAGTTACCAACTCAAGGATGATGGGGGATTGCAGGACCTCTTCAACTCCTCTTGGATGTGGCCAATTGGTACTGCTTTGACCTTCGTTGGCGGGGTTTTCGGAGCCTCGATCGAGGGCCGAAAAGCGGAGTGATTTAGCTCACTTAAAGAACTTCTCGCTCCCAAAATTTCTAAAAAAACCCGTGGAACACTTGTGGAAATGTCGTGAATTTTTGGGAGTGATTTTTTCTGACCATTTTCTTTTTTCGAAGCGTTTTCTTGTGCTCATTCTGTTTTCGGCTGGTCCACCCCAGCGCAGGGCTTTTTTAAAAAGCCGATGCTCATAACTAATAATCCATATTTTTGATTCAGAAGCACCAAATGAAAAACAAACCAGAGGGGGAAAAAAATCATGATGAGAACAACAACCAGGATATCTGGACTGCCGTTAAGGCGAAGTTGAGCGAGTATCTCAGTGGCGATGCATTTAGCCGCTGGTTTCAGAACGCGGAATTGATCGAGGATGATCCTCGTGGCCCGGCTGTCATCGGGGTCAAATCCGATATGCAACAGATTTGGATCGAGACGAATTACCTCGATGAGGTCCGCGCGGCGTTTGCAGAGGGCGCAGCCATTCATGCGGCACCGGTGATCACGGTTTTGGGAGATGCTGCCGCTCAGCCGGTAAAACAAGTTGCTCGCGGGAAAACTGGAAGTGAGCAGATTAAAGTCGTTAAAGCGGATGATGAGCAACTTCCAGCTTCCCTTCAGCGAAAATTGAAGCGGATGGGAATTAATCCTGAATTTGATTTTGAGAGCTTTGTGGTGGGAGATAACAGCCAGTTTGCCCACGCCGCATGTTCCGCCGTCGCCTCGCGCGAGGGCCGGAGTTTTAATCCTCTCTTCATCCACGGCCGTGCTGGATTGGGAAAGACGCACCTCATGTCGGCGATTGCCCAGCAGCTTTTGGTCAGTGATCCGAAAGCGAAGGTGGTGTTCCTGACCGCCGAGCAATTCGCTAATGAATTCATTGAGGCCGTCCGGAAGGGGAGTCTCGACAGTTTCCGGAAATCCTACCGTACCGCTGACGTGATGTTGGTGGATGATATTCAGTTCATTGCCGGAAAAGAGCGAACCCAGGATGAGTTCTTTCACACCTTTAGTGCGTTGATGAATTCACAGACCCAGTTGGTCTTTACCTGCGACCGTCCTGCCCCTGAGATTCAGCAGCTTGAGCCTCGCCTGATGAGTCGTTTCGAAAGCGGTCTCACTGTGGAGCTCCAGCCTCCGGGTTTCGAAACACGGGTCGCAATTCTGAAACGGAAGATGGACCAGTGGAATGTTGGGCTCGATGACGAGGTTATTTTCCACATTGCCAACCTCATTCAAAGTAACGTCCGACGTCTCGAAGGAGCACTCACCCGGGTCGCAAGCTTCAGCTATCTCTCTTCAGAGAAGATGACGATTGCCAAAGCGGACGAACTTCTTCGCGACCTCGTCCGTGATGAAAATTCCCGCCAGATCACCGTCGATGCGATTCAGAAGGCCGTGTGTGATTACTATGATCTCAGCCTTGCCGATATGAGTAGTCGCCGTCGGCCCGCTAGTATTGCCTTTCCACGACAGATTGCGATGGCAATGGCTCGGCAGCTTACCAGCCTTTCGCTGGTAGAGATCGGAGAGGCATTTGGTCGCCGAGATCACGGAACAGTCATTCACGCTTGCAAGCGCGTTGAGCAGGAGCTCGAGACGAATCCGGAGGTTAAGGCGGTAGTGGAAAAGCTCATTTCGCAACTTCAAAGATAGAAGTCTTTTTCATTTCTTAACTAATTACTTGCAAAGAACGGGCCGTGGGGGCAGTTTTCTCACGGCCCGTTCGGGTCTTTTACTATGAAGTTTCGGATCACGAAAGAGGCCTTTCTTGATGGGCTGCAGCAGGTGCAGCAGGTGGTGAGCAGTCGCACGACGCTCCCAATCCTCTCAAACGTCCTCATTGAGGCATCCGAGTCCGGGCTGCGTCTGACGACCACTGACCTCGATGTTGGCGTCAGTGGGACTGCGGAAGCTGAGGTGTCCAAATCAGGATCGACCACGCTTCCAGTCAAGCGACTCGCCAGTATTATTCGCGAGCTTCCGGCTGCAGAAATTGATGTGTCTGTTGATTCCAAGAATGTTGCGAGCATCAGCAGTGGCCCTTCTTTCTTTAAAATCATTGGTCTTCCGGACACCGAGTTTCCCCCTTTGGCTGACTTTCCTGATGCTAAGGAATACACAATTCCACAGAGCGTGCTGCTCGATGGCCTCAAGAAGACTTCGTATGCCATTTCCACTGATGAGACACGCTATGTGCTCAATGGAATTTTCACCTCCTTTAAAGAAGGGAAACTGACTCTGGTTGCCACTGATGGCCGCCGCCTCGCGATGGTTGATTCCGAGCTTGAGTTCCCAGCCAGCCACGAAACAGACTTCATTGTCCCGACTAAGGCCGTCTCCGAACTCCAGCGTCACCTCAGCGGTGAAGGGGATATTACCCTGCGTCTCAGTGATAACCAAGTTTGCTTCGAGGTGGGAAGCAGCATGATTGTGAGCAAGCTCATCGAAGGAAACTACCCGAATTACCGTCAGGTCATTCCCGGAGAATCCAAGGAGCGTCTAACCGTGGGTCGCGAAGCTCTTCTCGAGACGGTGCGTCGTGTCTCTTTACTCTCTTCTGATAAGTCGAACTCAGTGAAGCTCACCTTCGGAGCCAACGAGCTCGGTGTCGCTGCCAATAGCCCGGATATCGGGGAAGCCAACGAGTCCGTGCAAGTGAAGTATGACGGCAAAGAGTTTGCTATCGCCTTCAACCCCGAGTTCCTTCAAGCGCCTCTGCGTGCCCTTGATGACGAGGAGGTTCACCTCGATCTTATCGATGAAATGAGCCCCGGAGTTCTGCGGATCGAGGATTCCTTCCTCTACGTGCTCATGCCTATGCGGGTGACCTCGTAACGAGCGACTCAGATTTTTGAGACGGTGACTGTTCAGGCAATCGCCGTTTTTTGTGCCCTTGCTCTGCTAGCAGCGGGACTTTTTGAGAATCATCGCAGATCGAGCGGGGGGGGGGAGGCCTTTTCGAGGAGGGAAGATTCAACTCAGCGATGGGAGCTAGGCACGCTACTTCTTTTGATAGCGCGTCCACTCGGCGCTTTTACCGAGAAGAGAAATTCCCTTGTAAGCGCGCATCGTGAGCTTGTCATTTCCTTCAGTCCAAATTTTGCCGCTGTAAGTTTTACCGGACTTTGAGTCATAAACTTTTCCACCGGTGAACTTATCGCCCTCCTTTTTGAATCCCGAGAGGAACCTGAGACCGCGTAGCCGCCGTTTGCGGAGTTTTGGGTCGGGATTGTTGGTGTCGTGAGTGCGCTTCTTGTCCTTCACCCAGGTAATGATTCCTTGCAGTTCATTTTTCTGATCGACCCAGAGTTTGATGCGGGCGGTGCCATCGCTTTTAAGCCATTCGCCTTCGGCGGCATCTTTGGCCTGAAGAGGCAGGAGGAGTGCAAGGAAAAGGAGGAGATATTTCATGAAGGGAAAGTGTGACCGTTTGACCGAAAGAGGGAAGGGGAAAGTGTGACGCTTCCAAAACAGACTTTTCGCGATGCTGTGCGAGAGTATTAGCAGACTGTTTCACTATGGAACAAGGGGGCTGGATTGAAAAATTTTGCACCAGAAGATTCCATGGCTCGAAAGACCTGAAAGCGCAAAAGAGTGCGGCTGCTCGGGCTAATAGGTTTCGGGCTAATAGGTTTCGGGCTAATACGTTTCGGGCTTATTCGACCTAGAGCTCAGTGGCAGCTTCTTTCACAAGGCGCTCGGTCGTTCTCCAGTCGATGCACTGATCGGTGATGGATTGCCCATAGGTGAGTTGGTCAAGGGGCTGGGGGAATTTTTGGTTTCCAGCGACGAGGTGGCTTTCCAGCATGGCTCCGATGATAGAGGTGTCACCTCCGGCCCGTTGGCGGACGATTTCCCCGAAAACGGCCGCCATTTGAGTGCAGTCCTTGCCGCAGTTGGCGTGAGAGGCATCGATCATGAGAGAGGCGGGAAGGTCGTGCTTGGCGAGAGTCTCGCGAGCGGCCTTGATGGAGTCGGCGTCGAAGTTCGGGCCTTGGTCGCCTCCCCGGAGGATGAGGTGGCAGTCGGGATTTCCCGCGGTGGAGACGGCGGAGGCGACGCCTTCGGAGGACACACCAAGGAAGGTTTGCGGGAGACTGGCGGCCTGAATGGCATTGATCGCGGCGATCAGGTCTCCAGAGGTGGTGTTTTTAAACCCGAGGGGCATCGAGAGACCGGAGGCCATTTGCCGGTGGGTTTGGCTTTCACTAGTGCGAGCGCCAATGGCAGACCAGGAGATGAGGTCGGCGATGTATTGAGGAGTGATGGGATCGAGAAGCTCGGTAGCGGTAGGGAGGCCGAAAGAGAGAGTTTCCTTTAGAAAACGGCGGGCGTTTTCGAGCCCCTTCGGAATGTTGTCTGAGCCATCGAGATCGGGATCCATGATGAGCCCCTTCCAACCGACGGTGGTGCGGGGCTTTTCAAAGTAGACACGCATGACCAGGAGGATTTTGTCCCGCACCTCTTCAGCGAGGGTGGCGAGTTTTTCGGCGTATTCGCGGCAGGCCCGAGCGTCATGGATGGAGCATGGGCCGACGATGAGAAGGAAGCGGGAATCGGAGGCGAAGAGGGATTTCTGAATCTCCCGCCGGGACGAGGCAACGAGCGCGGCCTCTTCGGCTGAGGGAGCGACTTCGCTCATCAAGAAGTCGGGAGAGGGGAGCGCGCTGTTTTTGACAATGCGAAGATCGGAGACAGTAGCCATGGTTTTGGAGGTGTTTTAAGTTTTAGGTTTTAAGTTTCAAGACTGGGTTGTTAGAGATCGTGCATGAAAAGTGAAGGGTTGAGATTATTGGAGGAATTAACCCAAGCCCATAGCGTGCCGGGACACGAGGATGAGGTGCGCCAGATTTTCATCAGGGAACTTGCTGGTGAGGGTGAATTGGGCTGTGACAAGCTTGGTTCCGTATTCTGCCGTCAGGGTTCCGGACCGAAAGTGATGGTCGCCGGACATATGGACGAAGTGGGCTTCCGGGTGCAGACGATTCTTCCGAATGGCTTTTTAAAGATGGTGGCTGTCGGTGGATGGTGGGGGCACACCTTGCTTTCCCAGCGGGTGGAGGTGAAGACCTTGGCCGGGGAGAAGATTACGGGTGTGATTTGCTCTAAGCCACCGCATTTTCTTCCTGAGTCGGAGCGCGCGAAGGTGCAGAAGCCGGATGCGATGTTTGTCGATATCTCGGCAAGATCGCGAAAAGAGGCTGAAGATTGGGGAGTCGCGCTGGGAGATCCGATTGCGCCGATCAGTTCGTGGCAGCCGATGAAGCAAGAAGGCTGGTTTATGACGAAGGCGTTCGATAATCGCGTCGGAATGGCTGGTGCGATTCAGGTGGGAAAGGAAGCGGGAGAAATTCCGTGTGAATTGATCGTAGCTGGAACGGTGCAAGAGGAAGTAGGGCTGCGGGGAGCGAAAGCCTTGGCCGATCTGACCAAACCAGACGTGGCGATCGTTCTCGAAGGTCCGCCTGCGGATGATACGCCGGGAATGCCTGAGTCGGAGAGTCAGGGAGCTTTGGGAAAAGGGGTGCAAATCCGCCTTCACGACCCTAGCGCAATCATGAATCCCAATCTGGCCCGATTTGCGATTCAAACGGCTAAGGACGAGGGGATTCCTCATCAAGTCACCGTGCGCACCAGTGGCGGAACAGATGCCGGTTCGTTTAATATCGCGAATGAAGGGATTCCTTCGGTGGTGCTTGGTACGCCGTCACGATACATTCATTCGCATAATGCCATCATTGATTTTGCGGATTTCCAGGCGATGGTTACGTTGAGTCTCGCGATGGTGAAACGTCTTGATTCCAAGCGGGTTGCAAGTTTTTCGAAGTTTATTTGAATCAACCATGGAAGGATGCGATCGGTTTTGGGCCACGGTCTAACAGGAATTGGATTGTCGTGTTATCTCTCACGGGTGCGGGATTCTATTCTGCGGGTGATGTTGGATTACCACAAGAGAGTTAGGAGTGTTGCTCTACTCCAGACCATCATCGAAGGTCACCTAAATCTCCTTGTTCTTCAGGCTTCGGGGCATCGTTCAGAGGAGCGATTTCTTAAGCTTCGGGTCGATTTTTTCCTTCAACGTGATCGGGGGGGCACGTCTTCCATTTTCTTGCCACCCACGACAGGAAGTATCTTGCCGGGCGCGTGAGCCCCGAAAACCGTCCAGGCGATCAGGAAGCCACAAAGCGAGGGCATCAAAGGCCACCCTTCCATGGCTCTACCAGGAAGAGATTCAATATATTGCATGATTTTTGAAGGGAAATGGGGAAAGGGAAGGGGGGCGCACTGGCTGCGGTCCACCCCGCGCACCATTCCTTGACGGATGGGGACTTCCTTGCATAATGCGCCCGCCTTCGCCCCTCCGGCAGGTATTTTAAACACTAAAACGCTAGGATAGACCCATGGCAAATTATGCAATTAACGGTTTCGGCCGGATCGGACGTATGGTCCTCCGCTCGATGAGTGATGACGAACTCAAGAAAGTCGTCGCCATTAATGACCTCACCGACAACAAAACTCTCGCTCACCTTTTGAAGTATGACTCTTCCCAAGGTCAATATGAGCGCGAAGTGACTTTCGATGACGATTACCTCATCGTCGATGGACACAAGATCCACGCAACTGCCGAGCGTGACCCTGCAGCCCTCCCATGGGCCGAGTGGAATGTGGACGTTGTCCTCGAGTCCACGGGTTTCTTTACCGACCGTGCCGGTGCTCAGAAGCACATCGACGCAGGTGCGAAGAAAGTCCTTATTTCCGCTCCTGCCAGCGATCCCGATCTCACTATGTGCCTCGGTATTAATGACAATCTTTACGATGCCGAGAAGCACAATATCGTCTCGAATGCATCCTGCACCACCAACTGCCTCGCGCCTCTTGCGAAGGTGTTGAATGACAAGTGGGGTCTTAAGCGTGGTTTCATGTCCACCATTCACTCTTATACCGGTGATCAGCGTCTTCTTGACACTCCTCACGGTGACCTTCGGCGCGCTCGTGCCGCAGCCGTGAATATCGTTCCTTCTTCGACTGGTGCGGCCCGTGCCATTGGGCTCGTCATTCCGGAGCTGAACGGCAAGCTGAACGGTGGCGCCTTCCGTGTTCCCACTCCTACCGGTTCTCTGACTGATCTCGTCGCTGAGCTTGACTCTGATGTGACAGCTGAAGAGGTCAATGCAGCCTTCAAGGAAGCTGCTGATGGTCCTCTCAAGGGTGTCCTTAAGTATTCTGAGGATCCTCTCGTCCTTCAGGACATCGTGGGTGATCCACACAGTTCCGTCTACGACGCCGGTCTCACGACCGTCATTGAAGGAAACATGGTTAAGGTCTGCTCCTGGTATGATAATGAGTGGGGCTACTCAAACCGTGCCGCTGACGCTCTTGCGCTTCTCGGTGGTTAATTGATCGCTTTTTTCAAAAGGGGTTTTCGGAAATTTTTCCGGAAGCCCCTTTTTTAATGGACAGAATTGGGGTATGATAATAAATCCCGCCCGTGCTGAGGCACAACTCCTCTTTAAAATGGCTGCGTAGCTCAGGGGTAGAGCAAAGGATTCATAAGCCTTGGGTCGGTGGTTCAAATCCACCCGTAGCTACCAATTTCAAGAAAAGACCCCGGTTTTCGAAAGAAGACCGGGGCTTTTTTAGGGATGAGGGTTTGGAAGGTTTTGAGATTAGGGCAGCTTGGAAGAGATCCGTTCGTCAAGTGCAGTGACTGCCTTGTCATCGCCCACAGATTCAAGGACATCACGATAGTTGGCAGCGACGATTTCGTAATCGTTCCGGCCCTCCGCGAGGTTCCCTTCGTAAGCATCAAGCGCACGCTCGAAGTGACGCTTGGCAGCATCAAGATCATTGCTCTTCACGAGGACGAGGGCGAGGTTACCGTGGGACTGGGCAGTTTCCAGATGATGGTGCCCAAAGACCTCGACGCGGGCGTCGAGTGCCATCATGTGCATCGCCCGAGCCTGTTCATCGTGCTCTGCCTTGAAGTAAAGGGCGCCAACGTTGTTATAGAGTGCCGCGGTTTGCTTGTGGTTTTCACCGAACTCCTCGTGCGCTATACGGAGTGCTTTGAGAAAGAGGGTTTCGGCCTTGTCGAAATTATCCTCGGCTTCGTAGATGAAAGCGAGGTTGTTACTGAGATCTGCAACATCAAAGACAGCGGGAGGGGTGAGTCTCTCAAAGCAGGCGATAGCGCGCTCGTAGAGTGACTTCGCATTGATGTTATGACCTTGGAGGTCGTGGATGAATGCGAGGCTGGCGCAGATCCGGCCCACAACTTCTGTGTGATCGGGGTCAGAGCCGATAAGATCAAGAGCTTCCTCGTAGCCAGTTATGGCCTTATCATGCTCCTCGAGTTGCCGATGCTGATCAGCTTCAACCTCACGGGAAAGCGCGAGCTCATACTTGGATTTTGGATTTTCACTGCTGCTGGCGCCTGCCTCTCCGGCGGTTGTTTTGGCGGTGGTTTGAGCTTCCTCGACTTTTCCATCCTCAAGCAATTCTGGCACTTGATTATCGAGCATCTTGAAAAGGTAGGGTGTTTCGGAATCCATAGTGATGGGTGGCCATTATGTTGAACCGGAGGGATTTCAAAAGCCGTTTAATCAATTTTGCGAAAGAAGATCAAGACAGTGATCGCGGGAGCTTGGAAGACGCCCATAGAGTTGAATAAGAGAAGTTTGGGCTGGTTGGCCAAGCCCGAGAAGACGGCTGATCTCTTTCTCGAAATGAAGGAGCCCCCGTCGATCTGCTCCCCGGTCTTGTAAATAAGAGAGGCCGCGTTGGAGAAGATCCCACATTTCGGGCACCGGATGGTTGGGTTCAAGCACGAGTTCCAGAAGCTGGCCAAAATAAGCTGCGACAACAGAATCGCGGTAACTTTTTCTCAACGAAACTCGAAAATCACTGACATTGACCTCACGCAGCGTCTGAAGTTCCGAGCGGCTACTCTTGCTCCATTCAAATTCTGCTTCAAGAAAAAGGTCTAATCGCCCTGCGAAGCCGCTTTTTGCCCGTCGAGCGCCTTTTGCGACTGTTTTGAGAAGTCCTGCATCCTCGGTGAGCCAATGCACGATGAGTGAGCTCTCGGTGAGCTTGGTCAGTCGGATGATAGTTCCTTTGGAGCGTTCCATAAAATCCCACGAGACTGTCGTTTGGAAGAGCCGGAAATTCAATATTCAATTGACCGGAACGGGACTGCTCCCTACGTCCTCTTGCCACATGGCTAACGAATCCATCGCTGACCTCCTGGCGGTCGATACCCGTGCTCTTGATGAGCGGGTTTCGGAACTCAGGAGGTATCTTTGACGTTCCCGCCCTTCAAGAGAAGGTCGATCGACTGGAAGCTCAGGCCGCTGATCCCGAATTCTGGAATGATCAGGAAAAAGCCCGGGGGGTGCTCGCGGAGACCAAGGTTCTCAAAAGCCGTCTCCTCCCTTTTCTAGCGATTGAGACGGATCATGAGAACCTTGCTGCCAGTATCGAGCTAGCGCGCGAGTTTGATGATCTCGATTCGGCAAAGGAGGCGAATGTCGGATATCAGGCAATACTTGCAGAAATCGACCGGTTTGAAGTCCTGACCCTTCTTGATGGAAACGCTGATGCCAATAATGCTTACGTCACCATTCAAGCCGGGGCGGGAGGGACCGAGGCTTGCGATTGGGCTGGGATGCTTCTCCGGATGTATCAGCGCTGGGCTGAAAATCGGGGTTTCAAGGTGACGACAACCGACTACCAGGAAGGTGATGGTGCGGGAATTTCCTCTGCCTCACTGAAAGTCGATGGCGAATTCGCCTACGGTTATCTCAAGGCTGAGCGGGGGGTGCATCGCCTTGTTCGGATTTCTCCATTTGACAGTGCGGGTAAACGACATACATCCTTTGCATCGCTCGATGTTACACCTGAGATTGATGACACCATTCAGATCGAGGTCCCGGACTCGGAGGTCGAGATCAGTACGGCCCGGTCAGGTGGAAAAGGTGGTCAGAACGTCAACAAGGTCGAGACTGCGGTGATTCTCAAACATCTTCCCACTGGGATCGTGATTCGGTCGACCCAGGAGCGCTCCCAACTTCGAAATCGCGAGCTCGCCTGGGAACTCCTCCGGGCGAAGCTTTATCAGATTGAGGAGGACAAACAGAAGGCCGAAGCGGACCGGGAATACTCTGAAAAAGGCGAAATCGGGTGGGGGAGTCAGATTCGCTCCTACGTTTTCCAGCCGTACCAGATGGTGAAAGACCTCCGAACCGGTCATGAAACCGGAAATATTCAGGCGGTGATGGACGGAGAAATTGATGGGTTTATCGAAGCAATGCTCCGTGGGAAGACAAAATCATAGCGCGACCGCGCTTTAATTTAGGAATTGCACAATTGCGTGTGTGATCTTATCTCTTAATCCAATGAAAATACTACTGACTCTATGCGCGATGGGTCTTCTGGTGATGACCGCGTCCTCCTCGGAGCTGCGGACTTTCTCCAGTGCAGACAAGTCAAAGACCTTTGAAGGGGTCCTCGTCGGCTACAGTTCAAAAACCGATACTGTCGAAGTTCGCCGGAAGGGAGCTCGCAGAACCACCAAATTCAAGCTCGAGATGCTCTCAGCTGATGATCAAAAATACGTCCGGGCGCAAGAAACTGCGCTGAAGGTCGGATCATCGGTTGCCATTGATATGGTCGCTTGGAAAGGTGAGGGCGTGACTCAGCGCGGTGAGACTGTGAAAACCACCACGACTCCAGTTGCCTACGAGATCACGGTGGCCAACCGATCAAAGGAGGAGATCAAAGACATCGAAGTCCGCTACACGATCTACTACAGCAAAGATTCTGAGAACGGAGCCGCAGTTGAGCGGAAGCATGAGTCGAGCTTTGATATCGAAACCCTCTTTGCCAAATACGAGGACACGACCAGAACTGATGAGATCAGTCTGGAAAAGTATCGTCGTTCCAAATCCGGTGGCGGATGAGGTGGCGGCCCAGTAGATCGCGGCGGTCGCCGCATCGACGGACTTATTGGTTGTGTTGCTGAAGTCGTAGTGGATGGGCAGGTCGTTAAGACCAAATCTTCCTGTGATAAGCTCCTCAAGAAATTCCAGGACGCTAAAGTAAAGGAAAAAGCCGTCGCCAAGAACTAGCGTTTGGTTCCCGAGATTAAAATTTGAAGGCAGAGCTGTGCAGGCTCTGCCTTTTTCGTAGGCCCGGACTCTCGCATTTGCCAAGTGGCGGGTGGTGGGCCGGGGCGTGGCCTTCAAACCCCAGAGTACACAACATTTGGGCATCGCGGAGGATGCAGAAAAAGGAACAAAGGTGATTCGGGGGATCTGATCAGACTAATCCAAGGCTGTCGCTACGGAAAGACCACGCACATCGCGGCTTTCACGGAGATGGCGTGGCCGGTGGGAGTCATTTTGCCAGTCTGAGTGTCTACCTTGATCGTGGTGACTTCGTTTGACTTCTGACCGGAACAAAGGAGGTAATCTCCTCGGGGACTCAGGGCGATGTTCCGGACAATCCAGACGCCGGAAGGAACGGTCTGGAGATGCTTTAACGTGCCATCTTCCTGCACGGCGAGCACCGAAACGCTGTCCCGCTCTTTGCCGTTGAGATCCCGGTTTCCGGTGTAGACGAATTTTCCATCCTTTGAGACCAAGATTTCAGAGCAGCTGATCTTGTCTTCCTTCTTGTTCACCGTGGTGGGAAGGGTGCTGATGGTCTGCACTTCGGTCAGGCTGCCGTCGCCATTCCTCTTGAAGGTCGTCACGGAAACTGAGAGTTCGTTCAAAACGTATGCGTGCTTTCCGTCCTTGGAAAATTTCATGTGTCGTGGTCCGGCACCCGGAGGGCAAACTGTGGTGCCCGCTGGGGTAAGTTTGCCGTCCTTCGGGGACATTTTGTAGATCTTCACTTGATTGATTCCGAGATCGGGAATGTAGGCAAACTTGTTCTCCGGTCCCGGCCATGCGGCGTGGACGCGGGATTGGTTCTGGGGCGCTTCAAGCTTCTCGGTGATCTCGTGTTTAAAGAGGGAGGTGTTTTCGCCGATTTTCCCGTCGGCATCGATCGTCCAGGCGGCGAGCTTTCCGCCACCATAGTCGGCTCCCATGATCATCTGATTAGTGTGGTCGAAGGCGACTTGGCACAGTCCCTTGCCATCATAAGTGGCCCGGTTGATGGGCTCGACGCCATCGGCGGTCACCTTCCATGAGGCGACGCCGCCCTTGCCGTCGGTGTGCGCGGTAGAGACGACGACTTTCTTATCGTTGCGTAATTTCAACCAACCGGATCCCCCTTTTCCGACAAGGCGGGCTTCCGTCAGTTCTCCCGTCTCAAGATTAAGATCGGAGCGGAAAATCCCGCTTGAGCCCGATCCAATTAAGATTGGAATCGATTCAGCGGAGAGAAAAGAGAGAGAGAACAAGGAGATAAAGAGACTGCGCATGTCGGTATTCTAGAGCCTTCGCCAAAAAGCTGAACTCAAAAATCCGGCGATTCTTGCCACTGGCGTGAAATCTGCACATGCTGACTCCGAATGTCCGACACGATCAAGAATGCCGACTATTTCGCCCAAGGTTTCCGTGAACTCGATGAAACTCTCGCGGAGACGACCGAGATGCTTGCTGACGCCCTACCGCTTGATGAAAATCTCCGCGCATTGGTGCCCTGGAAGGCTAAAGATACCTTTCCTGGGTCAATTCCGGCTGGAAATGAACGAAAGGGAGCACAACTGCTCTCGATCTGCTTCGAGCTTCTCAATATCGTGGAAGAGCGTGTCTCTTGGCAATTCCGGAGCTATCGTCGCTCCAAGCACAGTGCGGCTGCGATCAAGGGGCTCTGGCCTTCAGTGATCGAAACTTTTATCAAAGAAGGCCTCACCCAGGATGATGCCATCGCAGCGCTCAAGAAGGTGCAGGTTGAACCCGTTCTGACGGCTCACCCGACCGAGGCCAAGCGTCCATCCGTCCGCCAACGTCACAAGGCCATTTATGAAGAGTTGCGTACTTACGAGAACGCCCGCCGTGATCCGCACTACGGGCGTCGTATCTCCGACACGATCGGAGCAGAACTCGAAACGCTTTGGTATACCGGCGAGATTTTCGTCAAGCGCCCTCAGATCGAAGAAGAGCTTCGCAACGCGCTCCCGTATTTGAGTGAAATTTTCCCGGAGGTGGTGAATCGCCTCGATCGTTCTCTGGAGCTCGCTTGGGAGGATGCCGGGTGGGACCTTGCCAAGTTGCGCGAAGAGCGCGCATACCCGACCCTCAAATTTGCCACCTGGATCGGGGGCGACCGCGATGGCCATCCTTTCGTCACGCCAGAGGTCACCCAGAATACACTGGCTTCGCTGCATCGTCATGCGATTTCTCTGCAACGTCGCTCGCTGGCTAGATCAGCCGATAAGCTGACTCTTGCTCCACCGTTCGCCAAGGTCCCTTCACGACTTCTTGAGGCGAATGCTGAGCTTGTTTCTCTTCTCGGGAAGCAGGGGGAGTCCACTCAGGAACGCTATCAACTCGAGCCCTGGCGCGCCTTTCTTTATCTCCTGCGTGATAAATTTGAGCAGGGAAAATACGCCACCAAGGAAGGGTATCTCTCTGATCTGGCACTCGCACACGAGACTCTGACAGAAGTGGGCGCGGAAAAGACGGCGCACGAATGGATCTTCCCACTTATGCGTCGGGGTGAAATCTTCGGCCTTCATCTCGCCAAGCTGGATATCCGGAATAATTCGGAATCACATGATGCCGCAGCGGCTCAGCTTTTTCAGTCGATTGGAATTGAAGATGGTGAGAACTTTCCAAATTGGTCGGAGGAAAAGCGCCGGGCCTTTCTGGTCGAAGAATTGAAAAATCCTCGCCCTTTTCTCTCTCGCTACGAAGAGGCAGGGGAGCAGGCCGATGGTATTCTTGCCTACCTGCGCCTGTTGGCCACCCATCTCAGAAAGAAGGGTCAGGACGGTCTTGGCCAGCTCATCATTTCCATGACGCGCTCTGTTTCCGATCTCTTGTTGATGCAGGTTCTTGCTCGCGAAGCCGGACTCGCAAAGCGCCATCACAATGGACTTTGGCGCTCGCGCCTTCCCGTGAGTCCGCTTTTTGAAACTGGAGAGGACCTTGCGTCTGCTTCGGAGATTCTTTCCGATTATCTTGCAGTCATTGGACCACATCCTTCTGGCCGTCAGCCGGCGATGGTGGGTTATTCGGACTCGAACAAGGATGCCGGCGTCTTCGCTTCTCAGTGGGGGATTTTCAAAGGGCAGGAGTCGATGACTGCTTCGTGTAAGGAAGCTGGTGTGATTCCGCAGTTTTTTCATGGACGAGGCGGTACGATTGGCCGTGGGGCAGGTCCGACACGGTGGTTTCTCCGCGCTCTGCCGGAAGGTTCTCTTGGAGGGCCGGTTCGCATCACCGAGCAAGGAGAGGTTCTGCCCCGGAAGTATGGTCATGAAGGGAACGCTCATTTTCACCTCGAGCTCTTGGTGGCTGGAGTGACCCGCTCCGTAGGTCTGGGAACCAGAAACAGAACGGTTGATTCCTGCCGCGAGGCGCTTGATGCTCTTTCCCGAGAGTCCGACAAGGCCTACCGGAGACTTCTAGAAGCCGATCGGTTCATGGAGTTCTATCGGACGGCTACTCCGATTGATGCGCTTGAAACCGGTGTTTTTGGCTCACGGCCATCCCGACGCAGCGGCAAAAAAGCCTCGCTTAAAGACCTCCGCGCCATCCCGTGGGTGTTTTCATGGACTCAGGCCCGTTTCTACCTTCCTGGTTGGTTTGGGGTTGGCAGTGGGCTTGAGGCTATCGGCGCGGATCATTTTGCCCGGATTAAAGAGAGCTTACCCGATTTCGACTTCCTGCAGTATGTCTTTACCAACATCGAATCTTCTCTTGCTTCTGCGAACCCGGAGATGATGATAAAGTATGCCGCACTTTGTCCGGATCAGGAACTTTCCGAAGCTCTTTTGGGGCAGATCCTTGGGGAATATGAGAAGACTCGAAGTTTCATTCACGAACTCTTCGGTCGTAGCTTCGATGATCGTCGTCCCCGAATGATGAAGACTCTGGCCCTCCGTGATGTCCCGCTCGATGCGCTTCATCATCAGCAGATCGATCTTTTGAAACGCTGGCGCGATGCTGGAAGTCCACTTGAGAGGGAAGAAGGGAAGTTTGATAGCGACTTCCTGGCTCTTCAATTGACAATCAATGCGATCTCCTCGGGTCTTCGTGAGACCGGTTAAGTGATCAACAGATGCTGTCGAATTTCTTTGCGTAGGATGGATTGGAACTCCTCGGCTGTTGCTCCGGTAAAGGGCTCGTGGAGGGCGTCCTTGATTTCGTGATAGTGCAGATTGGGCGCCTCTTGCTTGCCGAGTTGGGAGCGTAGAAAAGGTGCAGGGCAGACCGGGTCAGCGCTTCCTTGGGTAAAGAGAACGGGCGCTTCAGTGGAAAGATTCAGCCACTGAGTCTCGAGAATTTTAGCGGCTTCGAATAGATCGCGCGCCCATCCGAGCGAAATTTTGGCGTGATAAAGTGTTTTTGCTTCTGCTTGATCGTTCCGTTCTCCTTGCGTGCAGTCTTCGGCTCTTACCCCGGTGCTTCGCGTGATCCACGGAAACACTCCCGCGACTACTGGTAGAATGGTCTTCATTAGGGGAGAGGCTTGGTGAGCTGGATGGAGAAGGGGGGAACTAAACCAGCCGAATCGATAAAGATCAGGCTTCTTAAGAAACTCTCGCAAGGCCAGCAGGCCACCCATCGAGTGTCCGGCAATCGCAACTTTGCCTGCGATTGGAATGGCGTTAACCATCGCGTCCACGAACGGGAATCCGGGGACATGCCCTCGTGCTCCCTCTGACTGCCCATGCCCGGGCAGATCGGTGAGGATACACTTCCAGCCTTCCGCAACAAAGGCTTCAATAATGGGAGGGTAACGATCAATGAAGTCCCCTTGACCATGAAAGAAAATGAGTGTTCCCCGGGCTGAATCATCGGGGGATAGAATTAGCCGATGGAGTTGGAAGCCTTGAAAGCGGAGTGCAACTTCCTCGATCTTCATCAGTCGAGAGTGAGGATGAGCTCGTTGATCAAGTCGGCATCCTCGGTGCGCTCCACTTTTGAAAAAGCGAAGTGGAGATTGGCAAGCAAGCGGCGCAGCATCTCAAGTAAGGTGCACGGTTGTCGCAATGCTTTATTGGCATCGGCGGAAATCTCAGGGTGTTCCTTGAGGAGTTTTCGAATAGGAGTGGGGCGGCCGTTGTGAAAGGTATCGATAAGAGTTGGCTCGTTTTGGTGATCGATGAGTGCGAGGAAATGTCCGGGATAGTTGCAGCCAAAAACCGGAAGCTGCAGACGATGCCCGACAAGCATGTAGATCAGGGAAAGTCCAAGTGGATTACTTTCTCCTTCCTGAATGCACCAAGCGAGATCGGAATTGAGGACGTGAAATGGTCTGAGGCTGTTTCCCGAGAACTTCTGGGTGGCGAACAAATAATGAGCAAGCGTCATCGGAGTATCGGCGAATTTATCCGCTTGCTCGGCGAGCTGATCGAGCTCGTCGGAAAGGGATTGTCTCATCGTGATCCCATCGTGAAGGAAATCAGAGATCAGCCGTAAAATGTCTTCGAGCGAATCCCAATCGCCGTCGACGACGTTGAGTCGCGCTTTGGGAACAGCCCACTCCCGGCGCAGGGTCTCGCGGCGGCCGGGGTGAAGATGTTTCGAGAGAAGCCGCGCCTGCGTTTTTTTGAGGCGAATTCCGGCGGCTGCGATTTCGGGAGCAGCATCACCCTCATAGGCTAATAAGGCTTTTTGAACCCCGGCGCGGACCTGCGTATTCTCGTCATCGAGAAGGGTGAGCAGGGAGATGATCGGAGCAGCCACGCCCCTGACTCTAAGCTCGAAAATTCAGCTTGGCAAAGAGGACCTTCTCAAAAAGAAAGGCCGCGGGATAAATTCACGGCCTTTCGGAAAGAGATGGTGCTCGACGCTGGATTTGAACCAGCGACCCCCACAATGTCAATGTGGTGCTCTACCCCTGAGCTAGCCGAGCGACTTCGTTTGAAGTGGGCGAAAGCTAGGAGCGATCCCCATGACTGGCAACACCAAAATTGAGGAGATTTGCACTCTTTTTTAGAAATTTTCCTGATTGCTTGGAGAGAGAAAGAGCGTAAGTCATGGGCGATGAAACTTTTTGCTGCATTCTTTCTGGGTTCCGCTGTTTGCGCTTCTGCTTATAAGCCGACGACGATCACGCTCGGAACGAAAGCTCCTGATTTTAGCCTCAAGGGAGTGGATGATAAGAGCTACTCGCTGAAGGATTTTACGGGAGCCAAGGCTTTAGCTGTGATTTTCACCACCAATCACTGCCCGGATGCGATCACCTCGCATGGTCGCATGGTTGCGCTGGTGGATCACTTCAAGGGCAAGAGCGTGAAGTTTGTTGCGATCAACAGCAACTCCCCCGAAGGTCTTCATCCGCCCGAGTTGGGATGGACCGTTTATGACGATGGTTTCGAGGACATGAAGCTCATCGCCGCAGACAGTAAATTTAATCTGCCCTACCTTTACGATGGTGACACGCAGGAGACCGCGAAAGCCTATGGTGCAGTCGCTACGCCTCACGTCTTCATTTTCGATTCCGAGATGAAGCTTCGCTATGACGGGCGCATGGACAATGGTCGCCGTCGCGTGGGGCCAGTGGAGAAGAATGAGGCACGGGATGCCATCGAAGCGATTTTGGCCGGAAAAGAAATTGCAGTGAAGAAGACGCGCCCGGTCGGGTGCTCCACAAAGTGGAGGGAGAAGGCCGCGAAGGTCGCTCAGGAGGATGCGAAGTGGAAAGTACAGCCTGTGACCGTGGAAGTCGCGAAAGCGGACGCGATCGCCAAGCTGGTGAAAAACGAGGGCCGTGAAGGAATGCGTTTGTTTAACATCTGGTCCACAAGCTGCGGTCCTTGCGTGAATGAATTCCCCGATTTGGCTGCAATCTACCGGCAGTATTCCTGGCAGGAGTTCGAGTTCATTCCTGTCAGTCTCGATCATCCCGATGATATCCAGAAGGTGACCAAGTTTCTCAAGCGTCAGCAGTGCGGCTTGTCTTCGAAAACGAAGCCTCTTCTTGATGAAGAAGGGCGGAAGACCAACAATCTCATCTTTGAAGGTGATACTGAAGATCTCGCAAAGGCCGTCGACCCCGAGTGGGACGGGGGAATGCCCTACACCTTTCTCGTCGGGCCTGGGGGTAAGATTCTCTTCCGCCATTCCGGAGAGATTGAGCCGCTTGCTTTAAAAAAGGCGATCGTGAAGAGAGTCTGGGAGAAGAATAAGGAGTGATCTATAGAGCGAATTTAATCGCGGAATAGATTCCTGCTCCCGCGATCGCGATGGCACTCAGCCAGAGGACGCAGTCGAAGGTTTTCTCCGGGCGAAGTTCGTGGGGAAGCCACCGGTAGCGCATGATGAGGGTGGCAAAGACGACGATGAAGAGAATCAGTGTCGTCAGCGATCCTCCAATAATGACCATGAATCCTGGTTTGCCGACGAAGAAGTAAAGCGTGGTCCAGATCACGGGAAAGGCGACGCTGAGGAAGGCGATGGATTTTTTGCGATCAGTTTCCTGCTCGAAATTGATCCAGCCAAAGCGCCCAAAGGCATCTGAGAACAAGCGACTCCACGCCGCGAGTGAGGCGAGGAGGGTGGAGAAAAGCACGATGAACGCGCCCAGCAAAAAGGCAGTCCGAGCCCAAGGTCCAAGGGTATCGGTATACATCCGCCCAAGCGTTTCAATAAGTTCATTTCCCTCCGGGACAAGGCTTTGTCCATGGAGGACGGCAGCGCCGAGAAGGTAAAAGAGCGCGGTCATCAGGGTGTAGCAAGCCATCGAAAGTAAGGCGTCAATCTGCATCACCTTGATCCAGCCCTGGGCGCGAGCGAGCCAGGCTTCGCGGTCATCCTTCTGTTCTTCAGGTTCGGGGCCCGTAAATCTGGCATAGCCCTTCTCGATAAGCCAGTAGTTGTAGGCGAGGATCTCATCACCGCCGACTCCGGTGATGGCGAAGGCTCCGATAGCGAGAAGCATGGCTCCTTGCGGAACTGTGAGACTGAACCCCGAAAGAAGCTCGGGAAGATCAATGGCGAAGGGAGTCCATTGCACTGCGATGAGCGAGGCCACGGTGAAGATTGTGAAGAGCGCGATCATGATGATGGACCATTTTTCGATCGGAGAATAAATGCCGCGGAAAATGATCGCCATGGCTGCTCCGGCAGCGACACCCGCCCAGATGATAGGTTCAAGCGGGTAGAGAGCATGCAAGGCGAGCGCGACTCCGCCGACCACTCCGCCGACCTGCAAGGTCTTGAGCATTTGAATGATGAACCAGCTCCAAACGGCCCACCCGGCTTTTGTTTTCCCTCCAAACCGGGGACCCGGGAGATCATTCAGAATCTGCATCGAGGTTCTGCCCGAGGCGATGGTATAGCGACCGAATTCGAGTTGGACGGCCACTTTGACGAGGCAGGAAAAGAGGATAACCCAGAGGCAGAGGAAGCCCACCTTTGCTCCGAAGAGAGTGGTGGCAATCAGCTCACCAGATCCCACAATAGAGGCAGAGAGGATAAAGCCGGGACCAAGTCTTCGGGCAATACCGCCGAAGGTTTTGGGAGGAGGGATGACCTTTTCAGCCGTGCGGTGGTAGGGGTTCATGGGGTCAAAATTTTGTGCGAATCGTTTTCTCGATTTCGAAGGGCTCTGCATCCGAAGTTTGGAGAAGATGAACGACCTCGTCATCACTCAGGGATTTTACTTGGATATCCGTGAAGAGAACGGCGGATTTATTGTGGGTTGAAGGACTGATAAGAAGTGGGACATTCTCTTCCGGATTGGCCATTGGAAAATAAACCCAATTTTCCTTCATCTCCCGGGAAACTGCGGGAAGTTCGGTGACCAAAAAGAACTCCTCGGAGTCCGGGTAGCGTCCATCGGTGGCGGAGAATTCGTCCAGATCGAGCCCAACAATCTTCAGTTCAGAAACAATTTTGGCGTGATCCGCGTTTTGCTTGGCTTTCAACATTGCTGAATTCGCCAACCCGGCCAAGGTTGCGATGACGGCGAGGACCCCGCACACAAGGATGGATATCGCGAGCTTGGACTTGGGCGCACGTGCTTGGGGGCCGGGGTGAGATCCGGGCGGAATGGGAGAAGGGTTGGAAAGCGATGCCTCAGACATACCACAAGACAATCATTCTGATGGTCAAAAGCAATGCTCCGTTTATTCCCCCCGGACGTGTTGAAGCAGAGCTTCCGCGGCCTTGTGGAAAGCCGCGGAGGATTTTGATTCACCGGGGTTGAGGGTGGCTACGGGTTCGCCCCCGTCGCAGCGTTGACCGATGACTGGCTCGAGCGGAATCTGACCGAGAAGTGGGACCTGGATGCGGTCGCACTCGCGTTGCGCACCGCCTTGGCCGAAGAGATGGTAGCGTTTGCCGTGATCGCACTCGAACCACGACATATTTTCAATGAGGCCAAGAATGGGAACGTTGACTTTGGCAAACATCGAGACCGCCTTGCGGGCATCGATCATGGCGACTTCCTGTGGTGTGGTGACGATGATCGCGCCATCGAGAGCCACCGTTTGAACGAGGGTAAGTTGGATATCTCCTGTGCCGGGCGGAAGATCGAGGATGAGGATATCGAGTTCGCCCCAGGCAACTTGCTGAAGAAATTGCTGGGTGTAGCGGGTCGCCATCGGTCCACGGACGATGACGGGGGACTGGTCGCTGAGAAGGAAGCCCATGGACATCAGCTTCAAGCCATGTGCCTCGATCGGAAGAATCTGTTCCTGCTCATTGGCTTGAGGGTGGGCCTGAGTTACTCCAAACATGAGGGGGACGGAAGGGCCATAGAGATCGCAGTCGAGAAGCCCGACTTTCAGCCCCTGTCGAGAAAGCGCGATGGCAAGATTCGAGGAAACGGTGGATTTGCCAACGCCACCTTTTCCGGAGCCGACGGCGATGATGCGCTTAACGCCTGGAGGGTTTTTGGAGGAGGCTTCTTCGCTACCAGTATCCTGAACATCGATGTTGATTTTGACATTCGAGGCTCCGAGAATTGGGTCGAGCACAGCGTGACAGTCTTGAAAGATCGTCTGGGGAACTTTAGGGTCCTTGGTGGCGATTTGAAGGGAGACGGTTGCCAAGCCATCCGTAATTTTGGCGTCTTTGACCAAGCCAAAAGACATAATATCCCGTGAAAACCCGGGATATTTGATTTTTTTGAGTGCGTCCTTGAGTTCCTCGTTCGTCATCTTGGAAAATCAATAACTCAATCGGGAGAACTCCCAACTCCTAATTTAATACTTCTTGCGAAGGTGGGAAGGGAGGATGTTGAGCTGCTCGCGATATTTGGCGACGGTGCGGCGGGCGACCTTGATTCCTTGTTCCTTAAGAAGCTTCTCGAGTTTCGAGTCTGAGAGGGGTTTAGACGGCTCCTCCTTGGCGATCAAATCTTGGAGTGCTTCGCGCACGGCTTCGTTCGAGATATTCGTGCCGTCACTGGTAGCGTAGCCGGAGGCGAAGAATTTTCGCATCTCCATCATGCCGTGGGGGGTATCGACATATTTTCCGGCCACTGCCCTGGAGATAGTCGTGGGGTGGACACCAATGACTTCCGCGATATCGTTCATCGTCATCGGTTTTAAACACTGGGTGCCGTTTTCAAGAAAGGGCTCCTGACGAGCGATGATCTCACGTGCAATGGCGAGAATGGTTTCTTGCCGTTGGTCGATCGCACGGATGATCACGCGGCCGTCGCGGATGTTGTTACGAAGGTAGTTTTGCGTTTTTTTGTCGCCAGTGGAGTTCGCGAGGAGTTCCTTGTATTGATCGTTGATACGGATACGGGGAAGGTAGTTTCCGGTGAGCGAAGCAGACCACTCGGTGTCATTGTCCTCATCGGCTGCATGTGTAATAATGACATCCGGTTGCACATAGGGGTTTCCTCCGGCGAGGAAGCGGGACCCAGGGGAGGGCTCGAGAGAACGAATGTGTTCCGCGGCTTCGGTCACTGCTTCAAGGTTCACGTGAAGATCCTTTGCAATCTGCGGAAAGTGATTGCGCGCAAGATTATCCAGATGTTGATCAACGATTCGAGCCTCCAGACTGCCGGCGAGATTGAGCCGCCAAAGCTGAAGGAGAAGTGATTCCCGAAGGTCCGCTGCGCCCACTCCGGGAGGATCAAGAGTTTGCACAAAGGCAGTCGCTTTTTCTAGCCGATCGAGTGGAATCTGGATGGAAAGGAGAAGCTCATCCAGCGACGCATCCAAAAAGCCGTGATCCGTAAGATTTCCCACGATGACGAGTGCGTCGGATTGTTTCTCCTCGTTGGCGCCACTCTCCCTGATTTGCGAGGCAAGGTGTTCCTGTAAGGTCTCAGGCGCGACAATGGAGTTATAAAAATGTTCGCGGCGTTCGTCATCTTCCACGCTCGAGCCCTGGTTCCGGCGTTCCATGATAGCGAGATCGCGGAGATCGTCATCGTAGCTCTCCTGCCAGTCATCGAATTCCTCGCGATCCAAGATTTCGTGCTCATTGATTTCATCAAGCGACTCGTGATCAATGACTTCCTCGAGCACTGGGTTGATTTCCATCGCCTGAGTGATCAGCTGAGTGAGTTCGAGCGTGTTAGCCTGCAAAATCTCAAGACTCTGGCGCATCTGCGGTGCGAGAGTTTGTTGCTGCGAGAGGGATTGATTGAGACCGACGTTTGCCATTCTTTTCTTATGGCACAATTACTGCTTACGGCGCGAATTGCAAGCGGATAGCAGATCTTGTGCCAAAAGATAGTTTTGAAGCAAAGTCTTGGCGGGGCTGTTTTCCCGCTGCAAGGTCGCACCATGCCTTCGGAGTTCGAATCCATTCGTGCGAAAATGCAGACTCGTGGGGTTTCCGAGATTGCCATCAGGTGCTTCGAAAGAGCTTATGGTTTGGTGGTGAATGGAGGGAGTTCTGAGATCTCGGAATCTTCGATTTCGCCTGCGCTCGGTGTATTGGACTTCGGTTCCCTATCCCAGAAGGTGGAATTTGATCCTGCGCTTGTGGAGAAGACCGTGATCATCAAGTTAAATGGGGGACTCGGAACCAGCATGGGTTTGGACAAGGTCAAGAGCCTTCTTGAGGTGCGTCCCGGAGTGAATTTTCTCGATCTCATGGCGCGTCAGGTCCTCTCATTACGGCGTGAGACTGGAAGTGAGGTTAAATTTCTACTCATGAACAGTGAGGCAAGTCGTGAGGATACTCAGAATCATCTGCGCGTCACGGCTCCGCAACTGGGCGATCCGGCGGACCTCGAGCTGATGCAGAGTTGGGCGCCCAAGCTGAGGTGTGATGATTTTTCGCCGGCCTCTCATCCGCAAAAGCCTGAGTTGGAATGGTGCCCTCCGGGGCATGCTGATGTTTATCCCTCTTTGCTCGCGAGCGGCTGGTTGGAGCGGCTTTTGGAGGCAGGGGTGAAGTTTGCCTTCCTCTCAAATAGCGATAACCTCGGGGCTGTTCTTGATCCCACTTTGCTTGCGTATTTCTCAGAAAGTGGAGCGCCGTTCATGATGGAGGTAACCCGGCGTACCGGGGCCGATAAAAAGGGGGGGCATCTTGCGCGTCGCGATCAAGATGGGCGCCTCGTCTTGCGAGAAGTCGCCCAATGTCCCGCTTCAGATTTAGAGTATTTTCAAGACATTGACCGTCATCAGTTTTTCAACACCAATAATGTGTGGTTGAATCTCGAGTCTCTTCGGCATGTGCTCGCAGAAAATGGAGGGGTGCTTCCTTTACCAGTGATTCAGAATCTTAAAACGGTCGATCCTCGTGATTCGGCCAGTGCCCAGGTCATTCAGCTTGAGGCGGCGATGGGGGCAGCTATCGAGTGCTTTGAAGGTTCCCTTGCGGTGAATGTGCCGCGCTCGCGCTTCGCTCCGGTGAAGTCGACCAGTGATCTTCTGGCCTTGCGGTCTGATGCCTACGAGCTGCGGAACGATGGGCGAATTACGCTTGCTCCCTCGCGGAAGGGGGTTCCTCCAACGGTGCGGCTTTCTGGTGATTACAAGCTGGTGGATTCTCTGTCATCGCTTGGTGTGCCCTCGCTGATTGGTGCTCGCGAAGTGGCGATTACCGGCCCCTTGGTCTTTGAAGAAACGGTTGAAGTGGTTGGAAAGGTGTCGTTCGCTGCTCCCCCGGGGGGGGCTGCGGTCGTTCCTGCAGGGGTTTATCAGGATGAATCGTGGACTGCGTAGGAGGTTTTCATGGGAGGTGGTCAAAGGACCAAGTTATTTCCTATCGATTCCCGCTTGCATCACTCCTCGGTTTTAAGCATTGGCCTGTCCGCATATGCGCAATTCGGCGATTATCTTTCCCAAGCCTGGTTACAAAGCTCTTATTTTCGATCTTGATGGGACGCTCGTTGATTCCATGCCGGCTCATTTCCAAAGTTGGTGCAAGGCGCTTGCGGATCAGGGAGCGCCGAATGTTTTCCCAGAAGATGTTTTTTACGCCATGGGTGGTCGTCCAACGCGTGATATCGTGGAGATTCTCAATGGAGAGCAGGGGACAAATTTAGATCCTGATGCGGTTGCGCTCGCGAAACGGCGTCATTTCCTCGAGTGTCTTGATCAAGTGGAATTCGTCGATGATGTCATCGAGTTCGCTCGTGCGAATGCCGGAAAAGTCCCAATGGCCATTGCGAGCGGGGGAACACGACTGGTCGTTGAGAAAACCCTTCAAATCCTCGGTGTTTCCGATCTATTTGATGAGGTTGTGACTGCGGATGATGTGGTTTTGGGTAAGCCAGCTCCCGATATTTTCCTCGAGACTGCCAAGCGTCTCGATGTGGCTCCACAAGATTGCGTCGTCTTTGAAGATGCCCGTGCAGGTATCTTGGGAGCCCGCGAGGCTGGGATGGAGGTTGTCATTGTTCCGACACATCTTCACCCTGAGTAAGGAGGAGAGTGGTAGCTTATGAGTCTGCCAAGTTTCAAATGCAGTGAGAAATCACTTGCGTACTCTTGGAAATGAGGGGGGCTCTAAAAAGCGGGAATATTTAGTGAGGGCTGATATTCTCCCTCTCCAAATGAGGGCTTTCTCATTCGTGGTATTTTTTGCGGGAAAATCATGCTGCTAGAATGGTTGTTAAAAATCTGTAAATGAGTGTTTTATGGAGCTTGTGATTTTTTTCACAAATAGGGCTTGTGAAAAATTTCACAAGCTCCTAAAAGTCCGTTGCGCATGGCCAATGTCTTTCCTCGTTGGACTAATCTCCTCCCACTGAAAATTGCAGTGTGTCTTGGAGCCGTCGGTGCCGGTTTGGTAGCGGGCTTCACCTACTATGGGACACCCAAGGCTCAACGGGTTGGATATCAGCCCACCCAGCCCATCCATTATGATCACAACTTGCACGTGAACCAGTTGGGGATGGATTGTCGTTACTGTCACAGTTTTACCGAGCACTCGGGGCACGCCAACGTGCCAACTGCCAACACCTGTTGGAATTGTCACAAGTCTGTGAAGAAGGGTTCTCCCAAGCTCGCGGCCCTCCGTGCTGCGATGGCGGTCGATAGCAATCACCTGCCGATCATGGAGGATGGGAAACAGATTGAAGGGAAGCCTATCGAATGGGTTCGCGTTCACAAGGCCCCAGACTATGTCTACTTTAATCACTCCGCGCACTTGAACCGCGGAATTTCTTGCCAGAGCTGTCACGGCGATGTGCACAAGATGGAAAAAGTCCATCATGCCGAGTCCCACTCCATGGGATGGTGTCTTGATTGTCACCGCGCACCCGAAAAGCATCTTCGTCCTCTCGAAGAGGTTTTCAATCTCGACTACGATGCGGAGGAGTATCTTCAGGAGAATATTGTCGAAGATGAGAAGGGTGAGCGTATTACCGATCCTGAAAAATTTGGCAAATTCCTCAAGGCCCACTGGGGCATTTCACCTAAAGAGTCCTGTGCGACTTGTCACCGTTAACTTTGATCCCGTCTTTTAAATGAGCAAGCGTGTCTTGAACCACCCGCAGCCTCCTGAACATGGAGATGCTGTGACTTCCTATCGGAGTCTTGGAGAAAAGGAGGGTTTTGAGTCCTTTCGCCATGAGCTCTATCGTGAGTTTCCCAATGGCGATACCCTGACCGAGGAGGAGCAGGGGATTTCCCGGCGTAACTTTACCAAGTTGATGGGAGCTTCGACTGCTCTTGCTGGTCTCGGTTTGGCTTCCTGTCGCCGCCCGGAGAGTTATATTGTCCCCTATAAGGAGGCTCCTGAGTGGATTATTCCAGGTAAGCCTCTTTTCTACGCAACTTCAATGCCGCGGGTGGGTGGTGCGGTGCCGCTTTTGGTGACGACTTTTGAGGCGCGCCCAACCAAGCTCGAGCCACTCACGGAGCATCCTGATTCTTGTGGAACGGATGCGCTTGTTCAGGCTTCCATTCTTGATCTCTATTCTCCTTCGCGCTCTCAGAAGATTCTCAAGGGGGGGGCAGTGAGCGATCAAGCGGCCCTGGCAGAGGGGCTCAAAGGTCTTGATCTTTCCAAAACCGCTCTCGTTTTCGGTTCTGACGATTCTCCAACCCGAAATCGTCTCGCTGGCGAATTAGCAAGCAAGGGAGCGATGCTCTTCTCCTACGAAGCGCTTGATGGTGAAGGTCAGATTGCTGGGCTGTCGACCGTCGTCGATTTTTCAAAGGCCGACCGCGTCCTTTCTCTCGATGCTGATTTCCTTGGCACCGATCCAATCGGTAACAGCCGTGAGTTCTCCAAGCGCCGCATGGGTGGTGATGCTGACTACGAGGCGGAGATCGATGACAAGAAGATGAACCGCCTTTATCAGGTGGAGACTCAGTTCAGTATCACCGGAGGCATGGCTGATCACCGTCTACGTGTTGCTCCAAGTCGTGTTGCTCTTGTTGCCGCTGATATCGCCAATGCCATTGGTGTGAAGGTTTCCGGTGGCGCGAGTGACCAGGACAAAGCAGATTTTTTCCCCGGCGGAGATGCGGGTCTTTATGACCAGTGGATTGCGGAGTGTGCCAATGATCTTAAAGCTGAAGGTTCGAGATCTCTTGTCGTCGCTGGAACTCGCCAATCCAAAGCTGTTCAGCAAATTGCGGCTGCCATCAACGCGAAACTCTCTTCTGCCGGTGCAAAGCAAGTCTCTACGGAGCTTGCGCAATACGGTTCCCTCACCGGCCTCGCCGCCAAGGTTGAGAGTGGAACGGTTGAAAACATCGTTTTCCTCACCCCCTCTGACCCAGCCTTTGATTTCGATGGCTTCGGCGCTCTTGCGGAAAGGGCCAAAGTTATCGTGCACTTCGGTCTCCGCACCAATGCGACGGCATGGGCTTCTGATTGGCATATCCCCGCACGTCACTATCTTGAAAGCTGGGGTGATGCCCGTTCATCTTCCGGTGTGGTTTCGCTCGTTCAGCCCATGGTTTACATGGAATACGATGCGCTTTCGGAGCTTGAGCTTCTTGTCGTTCTCAATGGTGGAGAATTTCCTGCCGCTGACTTCTCACCCGCTCTTGGCGAGGTCAAAAAGACCTTCGCTGCGATTTCCGGAAAATCGGATGACAATGCTTGGTCTGATGCTCTTCGGAATGGCTTTGTCGCCGGAACTTCCTATACCGCCGCTAGTGTCTCATCTGAAGCGATCGTTGTTGAAGTCGGAACTGCTCCGACCTCTGAAAGCCTCGAAGTTGTTTTTGCGACTGACGCATCTGTTCTCGATGGCCGATTTATCGACAATGCTTGGCTCCAAGAGTCTCCCGACCCTGTCACCAAGCTCACTTGGGATAACGCAGCTCAGATTTCTCCGCTCACTGCCCAAGCACTCGGAGTGTATGACCGTCTCATCGAGGTTGAACCCAAGGAGTCTTTCCTTGGTCTCACCGAGCCTTTTAAACGAGCCAATGCTGCTCACACCGGAAAAGACAACGGCAAAGGGGAAGGGGAGCATGCAAAGGCACCATTCGTCACCATCACGGTGAATGGCAAGACTCTCACCATTCCGGTTCTCATTGCATTCGGTCATGCCGACAATGCGCTGACTCTTCCTGTCGGATACGGGCAGGCTGCTGATGATAGCCGTGCAAGCGCGGTTGCTCTGGATGACTCTCAGCCGGTTGTCGGTCATGTTGGTCTTAACACCGGATTTAATGTCTACTCAATCCGCAGCTCCGCGACTCCTTACTTTGCCACTGGTGCACAACTTAAGCTCACTAGTGACTACTACAAAATCGCTCTGACCCAAGAGCACCATTCGATGTATGGACGCGCGATTGCTCGTGAAATTTCGACTGCTGAGACGAGCGGTAAATCTTACGGCACTCAGATAGAGAAGGTCAAAAAGCAGGGTATGGATTCCCACGCCCCGCCAAACATTTCTCTTTACGACTCCGTTGGTGGAATCGGCACTGAAGGTGAGCTCGCGAAAGACAAAACCCTCCTTGCCGATGAAATTCACCAGTGGGGGATGGCCATTGATCTTAACACCTGCACCGGCTGTAACGCCTGTTTGATTGCTTGCCAGGCTGAAAACAATATCCCTGTTGTTGGAAAAGACCAGGTCGCCATGGGGCGCGAAATGCATTGGATCCGCATGGATCGCTACTTTGCTTCGCAGGAAATTCAAATGGATGGCCAAGGTCATAAGGTCAAAGACAAAGAGTCCGGGGAGTATCAATCAACTGCCGCATGGGTGCAGCAGAACCCGGAAATGGTTCCCCAGCCTGTCGCCTGTGTGCAGTGCGAAATGGCACCCTGTGAAACTGTTTGTCCGGTCAACGCCACCGTCCATACTGAAGAGGGGCTTAACTCCATGGCTTATAACCGGTGCATTGGGACGCGTTATTGTGCAAATAACTGTCCCTACAAGGCGCGTCGCTTCAATTTCTTCGACTACAACAAGCGTAACCCGCTCATCAAGGGGAACCTCTACAAAGGACCACTCGGTGAAAAGCAGGTGGGTGAGGCACCATCTCTCCAGCGTAATCCGAATGTTACAGTCCGCATGCGCGGGGTGATGGAAAAGTGCACCTATTGTGTTCAGCGTCTTGAGTCTGCTAAGATCAAGCAGAAGCAGGCTCAGAAGCAGAAAACCCTCGCTTCCGGGCGTCCTTCTACTGAAGTCACCGTTGATCGCGAGAAGGATCTTCGCGTCTCCACTGATTCGGTCAGGGTGGCCTGTCAGGATGCCTGCCCAACGGAGGCGATTTCCTTCGGAAATCTTCTCGATGATCATTCCAAGGTGGTGCGCGCCAAAGGCAATCAGCTCGATTCGGTGATCCGAATCCAAGGTGACAAGCACAACAGGATCATGGGATCCGGTCGGAACTACGACCTCCTCAATTACGTCGGCACTCGTCCACGCACCAGCTACCTCGCTCGTGTGAAAAACCCGAACACCAAGATGCCTGATGCCGCATTCCTTGGTCAGGCCACCATCAACATTCACTAATTCTTTCCGACTGAACTTATGTCTGACTCGGCCACACCGAATCAAGCCGATGCCAACACGGTGAAAATCCCCGTGTTGGAGCGCGAAAAGCTTATCCTGCAAGGTCGTTCCTACGGCTGGATCACGGATCGAATTTGCGGCGTCATCGAGAAACCGCAGCCCTTCCTTTGGTGGCTTCTTTTCATCCCCAGTGCACTCATCGCCCTTGTCGGTGTTGTTGGTGGGCTTACTTACCTCGTGGTAACTGGTGTGGGGGTCTGGGGAAACACGAACCGCGTGATGTGGGGGTGGCCGATCGTGAACTTCGTTTTCTGGATCGGGATCGGGCATGCCGGAACGCTCATTTCAGCGATTCTTTTCCTGACCCGGCAAAACTGGCGAACTTCCATTAACCGGGCGGCGGAAGCTATGACTATTTTCGCGGTGATGTGCGCTGGAATTTTCCCCGCCTTCCACGTGGGGCGAGTTTGGATGGCTTGGTTCCTTGCTCCTGTTCCCAATGCCAATGCAATCTGGCAAAACTTTAAGTCACCTCTTCTCTGGGACGTCTTCGCGGTCTCGACCTACTTTACGGTTTCGCTCATTTTCTGGTACCTTGGAATGGTTCCCGATCTGGCCACGATCCGTGACCGCTGTAAGAGCGGTTTTAAGAAAATGGCCTACGGTTTCTTTGCCCTCGGATGGCGTGGTGGGAATCGACAGTGGAGCCACTATGAGATGGCTTACCTCCTTCTCGCGGCTCTCTCCACTCCGCTTGTTCTTTCGGTGCACTCCGTGGTTTCATTTGACTTCGCGACCTCGGTTGTCCCTGGATGGCACACCACGATTTTCCCGCCTTATTTTGTAGCCGGTGCGATTTTTGGCGGTTTTGCGATGGTGCTTACAATTATGATTCCTGCTCGCTTCATCTACGGCTTGCAGGACATGATCACGATGAAGCACATCGACAACATGGCAAAGATCATTCTCCTGACCGGAACGATCGTTGGATATGCTTACCTGATGGAGCTCTTCATCGCGTTCTACTCGGGCGCGAAGTTTGAGGGAGCGGCCTTCCTCTATCGAGGTTCAGGAATTTACTGGTGGGCCTACGCTGCCATGATGTCGCTCAACGTGCTTTCTCCCCAGATCTTCTGGTTCAAGAGTATGCGCGAAAATCTCTGGGTCGTGATGGCCGTTGCGATGTGCGTGAACGTGGGAATGTGGTTTGAGCGTTTTGTGATCATCGTCACCACCTTGGCCCGGATGTGGTTGCCGGGGGACTGGAAGAGCTATAGCCCAAGTGCAGTCGACGTCCTGACCTTTGTTGGAACAATCGGCATGTTCCTTGCCCTTTTCCTTCTGTTCCTTCGCTTTCTTCCTTGCATCAACATTGCCGAGGTGAAGTGGACTCTTCTCGAGAGTGACCCGCATGATGAGGATAAGGAAGCGCATCCTGATGACGGGGTTGAGAAGATCGCCGCCTATCAATATGAACTCCAGGAAACTTCCCAAGAGGCCCCCTCTGAAGAGGCTTCCAACAACTCCAATTCTAACTCCAAGAGCGAAGACGCATGAGCACTCGAGTTTCCAGAGTTTACGGCTATCTCGCCGAATTTAAGAATGCCTCCCAGCTTTACAAAGCTGCGGAAAAGGTTCGTGATGCTGGGTTCAAGAAGTGGGATTGCTTCTCACCTTATCCGATCCACGGTCTTGATCATGCAATGGGAATGAAGCGTTCGATTCTTCCTTACTTCGTCTTCTTCGGTGGTCTCACCGGATTTTGCACTGCCTTTATCCTCGCGTATTCCACCCAAGTTTACCTTTACCCAACGGTGGTGCAGGGGAAGCCAGCAAACATCTTCACAACGCCCGCCTTTTTCCCGGTCATGTTTGAGCTGACAATTCTTTTTTCCGGTTTTACCACGCTCTTCGGTCTTCTTGGCCTGATGGGGCTTCCCCGCTGGAATCATCCTCTTTTCGCCAGTGAACAATTCAAGGGCGCAACCGATGATAAATTCTTCATCGCCATCGAGGCTCGTGACGCCAGATTCTCCGCCGAGGAGACCAAGGCACTCCTGGCTGAAATCGGGGGCACTAACATCGAACTCGTGGAGGACGACTCCGAGTAAGACATGAAATACTTCTTCCTAGGTTATCTCGCAATTATTCTGCTCGTTGTTGGCATCTTTGGATTCCGTGGCGATAAGTTTTCACAGCCTCCGGTCCGGATCTTCCCCGACATGGATGAGCAGGATAAGATCAAGGCACAGAAGCCTACCATGTTCTTTGAAGACGGACTTGGTTCCCGTAAGCCAATTGCTGGAACGGTGCCTCACTCAGGTGATAACGGTGTCTTTAGCGTTGATTTCTCGGCTGGCCGTCATGATTACTACTCCACCGGCGCCCTTGACGGGAGCTACGGGAACGGAATGCCCGAAGGGCTTGGTTTGGAAGGCGAGGCGGATTCAGTCGCGCTGCTCAATCGGGGAAAAGACATGTATGGTGTGCATTGCGCCATTTGCCACGGTGATTCTGGAGACGGTAAAGGTGTGGTCGCCAAGTATCTCAGTGAAGCAGCGGTTCCAGTCGCGGTCGCAAGCATCCACAATTTTCCGCAGTCCAGTCATCCCGATGGTTATCTCTTCGAAGTCATTTCAAACGGAAAAGGCAATATGGGTGGCTACAAACACAACATTCCTGTTCGCGATCGCTGGGCGATCGTGGCTTATCTCCGCGCCCTTCAGGCTGCCAAATAATTTTCAACGGATCACGACATGGCACATTTCGTAACATCGAAAGACATTCCGAACGGGGGAGAGCACCTCGACTCAGGGAAGATTGCAAAGCTGAAGATGATGACCGGCGGGATCGGAATCATCGGGCTGATTGGAGGGATTCTTTACCTTTACTTCGGTGGCCAGGTGGAAGATCCAAGCACTGAGGCGCATGAATCATCAGTTGCTCATGGCTCGTTCGCTTTTTCCTGGTTGTTTGCGCTTTTCTTCTTCCTGACGATTACCTTCGGCGGGTGTTTTTACACTCTTCTCCATAACCTCTCGAATTCGGGGTGGGGGACTTCGGTTCGTCGTTTGATGGAGAATCTTGGCTTTGTTTTTCCGTTTCTCTTTCTTTTCTCGATCCCCCTGCTTTTTCCGCAGGTTCAACAGTATTTGTGGGAATGGATGACCTCGTTTAAGACTGCTACGAATGCGCATCCAGACTACTCGGCAAAGGATGCCCTCATGCTGAGTCCCAACACACATGATCATCTTCTGGCAGCCAAGACCTTCTATTTGAACCCCGGCTTCTGGTTGGCTCGTTTCTTTTTCTACTTCATTGGTCTTGGTGCCGTAATTTGGATGCTGCGCAAGCTTTCGATTGCGCAGGATACCGATTCCAATCCGGGCACGGACAATCTTTTTAAAGCTCGGTCTCGCTCATCTTGGGGAATGATTATTTTCGGGGTCTCAATGACTTTCCTCGCTCTCGATTGGGTAATGGCTCTTGATTTCTCGTGGTTCTCCACGATGTTTGGGGTGACGATTCTGGCGGGCTCCGCTCTGAGTGGGATGGCCGTTTTGATCCTGACCTCAGTGATTCTCCAAAGGATGGGTTACCTCAAAAATGTGGTCACACCAGAGCACCATCACGTGATGGGTAAACTCATGTTCGCCTTTACAGTTTTTTGGGCCTACGTTTCCTTTTCCCAGTTTTTCCTCATCTGGTATGCCAATATCACGGAAGAGACCCGGTATTTTATCCTTCGCAACACCGAGAACTGGTACTGGGTGAGCTTGTTCCTCGTTTTCTTCCACTTCGGGGCTCCCTTCCTGATGCTTCTTCGCTCTGATGTGAAAAAGAATACCAAGTTTCTGATCTTTATCACGATCTACATTCTCGTGATCCACTTGGTCGATATCTACCACATGATCATTCCCGAGCGGGGGCCTTCCGTTGAGTTGGTGGTGAATCATCATGCTCAACTCTGGATTAACGGTTCATTTTTCGGCGACATTCTGGCTTTTGTGATTGTCGGTTCCGGATTCCTCTTTTTCTTCCTGCGTAACCTCAATTCTGCTGCTCTTTATCCTCACCGCGACCCTCGTATTCTCGAGTCAGCCAACCTTTCAAACTAAGCCATGGATCATAATCGCGACAATCCGCTCAAGCGCTTTACCGCCTTCTGGATCGCCCTTCTTCTTGTAGGGTGTTTCGGGATCGCATGCGTCATTCTTCGTCCTTTGACCCACCGGGCTGTCGATACGGCATACCAAGAGGCTTCAGCGGCTCGTCTGGATACAAAAGCTGCCTATGAGGAGGCCCAGTCGGCGGCAATCGATGAGGAAAAGCTGTCCAAAGCGATTTCCGAGGCTTCGAAAACCTTATCCGCTACCCCAACGGCTGGGGCAATGCCTCTTCCCGGGGTAGAATCCAAATAATTCCATTTTAACATGTCAGAGACTTCTTCTACGACTGCTTCCGAAGGCCAAGACATTCAATTGCGTTCGGCCATCGATCGCTCCATGCGGCATCCGGTGATGTTTTTCTTTGCCAGTGGTGCAGTCTGGCTGGCCGTTGCAGCATTGTTTGGCCTCATTGCTTCCGCGAAAAAACACAATCCGACATTCCTCGACGGTTGGTCGCTCTTCGATGCGGGGAAAGTTGATGCCGCACACATCAATGCTTTGATTTATGGTTGGGGCTTCCAAGCTGCTTTTGGGATGGTGATTTGGCTGATGTCCCGGCTTTCCCGAAAGGAGTGCACTTCTTCCGGAACGATTCTGGTTGCAGGTCACCTTTGGAACCTTGGTGTCTTGATCGGGGTTGGATGTATTTTGGCAGGTCAGGGGACTGGTGTCCCCTGGCTCGAATTCCCGTCAGCTCTCTGGCCCTTTATGCTGGCCCTCTATTTGGTCATCACGATCTGGTCACTCATTCAATTTCAGGTGCGCGATGCGGGACATGTTTATGTGAGCCAATGGTATATTCTTGCCGCCCTCATGTGGTTTCCATGGATTTTCCTCACCTCCAATCTTTTTATCTTCTCGTTCTCCGAGGTCGGGAATCCCCTCATGGCTGCCGGCATTGCCTCGTGGTATAAAGGAACGCTCTTCCTACTTTTCTTTCTTCCGGTGGCTCTTGGAAGTGCCTATTTCCTTGCTCCCAAGGTGACCGGGCGTCCTGTCTACAGTTATAACATCGCGCTCTTTGGGTTCTGGTCTCTCGCGGTGGTTGCGCCATGGGCGGGAATGCAGAAGCTCGCAGGAGCGCCTATTCCGCAGTTTCTTCCCTACGTTGGAGCGGGAGCGATGGTCCTAATTTTCATCCCGGCAATTGCGGTTGGAGTGAATATCCTAAAGACTGTGAGCGGCCACGGAAACATTGTTGGAGCAAGTCCAGCTCTTCGATTCACGGTGGCAGGAGTGTTGGCGTTTCTTGCCTTTGGGCTTTTGTCCTTTGGTGTTCATGGCTTTGGACTGGAGCTCATTCAATTTAGTTACACGAGTTATGGGCTGGATATCCTCGGGATTTACGGGGTGTTTTCACTCTGTGCTTTCGGGGCGGTCTACTTCATCGTTCCTCGGGTTACCCGACGTGAGTGGCTCTCCCGTCGTTTCATCAACTGGCACTTCTATTTGTCTCTTTACGGCGTTTCAACGATTGCCGCCTGCGCGATTTTTGGTGGGTTGATGCAGGGACAGGCGATTGAAAATGCCAATCATGACTTCCTTCAGGGAGCTCGGTTCTCGGTTGCCTACGGCTGGGGGGTGACTCTTGCTTGGGGATTTCTTCTTTTGTCCAATCTTTTCTTCTGCCTTCACCTGTTTCTGATGTGGGCTCGTCTGGGACGTCGCTCCTCGCATCCGACCCTTTTGAATCACGGTCATGCTGAAAGCCCGCACGGCCCTGAGGGTGAAATCGATAACTACGGTTCAGCGACCGCTTAAATCATGAAATTTAAAGCATTTATTTTCGGACTTCTTGCCACTTTCGGCCTTCCTTGGTTGTTTGCGATTGTCATCCCATTTTCCATGATGCGCGGTCTTGAGCCCGTGAAGATTGAGGAAAGTGAGGAGACCTATATTTTCGGGCGTGCCGGTCGTGTTGATGAGGGCTCCTTGATCTATGGACAGGAGGGCTGCTACTACTGTCACTCCCAGCTTATTCGCCCTACAACCTTTGGGAAAGATACCTGGCGTGCGGACTGGGCGGGCCTGCCCAAGAACATCGAGGAAGGGCGGGAGCGTGACACTCGCCGCGAGACTCTTCCAACAGATTTTGATGGTGAAAAATTTGCCCATACTGGGTTGATGCGGGTCGGTCCTGATCTTTCAAACCTCGGACGCCGCTTGGAACAACCATCCACGCTGAAACACCTCGCAGCGCCTGGGCTCTCTCCAGAAAGTTGGCTTTACCATCATCTCTATAATCCAAGGGGTGTTGATGGTTTTCGGGAAGGAAATGATGACCTTGAAGAAAATTCGGCATGTCCCTCCAAAAAGGGTCTTTTCACGGAGCTCGAGGGATCAGCGGTCCGCGCTGCCATGATCAAAGCGAAGAATGGCGAAGGGGATCTGGTTTACCTTGCTCCAACTGACCGTGCTCGTGCCTTGGTGAGTTATCTCCTCTCACTCAAGAAGGACACGCTCTCTCAGCCCATTCCCAAGGAATATAATTTTAGCAAAGTCGAAGAAAAGTAAGCCATGGCCGATTCATCTTCCAACGATCTCCGTCCTGATCTCGACGACAACATCAATGTCGCCGAAGCTCATGCGTCTCTCAGCGATGAGGGTGCTGCTGTGAGCCGCGAAAAATCCCTCCGTGAGAATGGAATGGAACCAGTTAGTTTGTGGATGATGCTCGTCTGTGGCCTCGTTCTGCTAGTTGGGGGTTCTGTCCTCGGAAAATCCGGGCTCTTTAATTACGAGCTTTTCCCGGAAGGATATACTCGGCAAGACAACCCAAATGGTGTTGTGCCGCCACCTCCTCCGATTGATTTTCAGACTTTGGCAATGCGAGAAGGGGCCAAGGTTTACAGCAAATGTATCGGTTGTCACGGTGCCGATGGTGCCGGAAGCGCTGCTATTCCACCCCTTGCAGCCTCCGAATGGGTAGCGGGTGACACGGAGACTCTTTCCCAAATTATTCTCAATGGTCTGAAAGGTGAAATCTCAGTAGCAGGAAAATCATACAGTGGTAACATGCCCTCAATGCGAGAGGGACTCGGAGGAGAAAAGGAACTGGCCTTCCTTCTCACTTACCTTCGCAATTCATTTGGAAATACTGCTTCCGCAGTGAGCTTTGAGCAGGCTGCTTCAGCTTTTGCCGTCGCCGACCGACAAGATGGGCAAGTTGATGTGCCTCTCCTCAAAGCGAAGCATTCCAAGATGCTCGAAGGAGCGACAATCGATCCAAATACTCTTTTCGACCAGGAACTCTTCGAGCCTATTTCCGATGAATCCGTCGAGTAGGCTACCAGCTTTTAACGTAACATTTCAGATCAGAACTAACGAACTCTCATGAGCGCTGACTCCCACGATGATCACCACCACAATCCTCCTTGGTGGCAAAAGTATCTTTTCTCAACCGACCATAAGACGATCGGAATCCAGTATGGACTCGCGGCCGGGGCATTTTTGCTCTTCGGTTTCTTCCTGATGATCGTGATGCGTTGGAGCATTGCCTATCCCCATGAGCCTCTTCCTGGCTACATGAGCTGGATCTTTACCGAAGAGTGGAAAGCGCGTTGGCTTGTCGACGGTAAAGTCACTGGGGAGACATATAACATGTTCGGTGCGATGCACGGTACGATCATGGTTTTCCTGGGCGTTGTGCCACTCGGTTTTGCGGCCTTTGGTAACTATGTCACCCCTCTTCAAATTGGTGCTCCTGATATGGCGTTTCCAAAGCTCAACATGGCGAGCTTCTGGGTTTACCTGCTTGGAGGAATCGTGATGTGTATGAGTTTCTTCATGGAATCTGGTGCGGCAAAGTCGGGATGGACGAATTACTCCCCGCTCGCAGGTTACGCGGACTCCCAGATCGTGAACCAACTCCTTGCTGGTCAGACCCAGTGGCTCATTGGTCTCGTTCTCCTCATCACCTCGTCTCTTCTTGGATCGGTGAACTTCATCACCACAATCATTCAGCTCCGAGCGAAAGGTCTTACTTGGATGCGTCTTCCCTTCTTCGTATGGGCGATGCTGGTGACCGGTTTCCTTCTTCTTCTGGCGTTCCCTCCTCTTGAAGCGGCAGGAATTATGCAGTTGATGGATCGTGTCATGGGCTCTTCTTTCTTCATGCCAACTGGCCTTTTCTCGAAGAATGACGGTGTCATGGATCTTTCTGGCTCTGGTTCTCCTCTTCTTTTCCAGCACCTCTTCTGGTTCCTGGGACACCCCGAGGTTTATGTTCTTCTTCTCCCGGCGATTGCCTGTGTTGCCGAGATTATCCCTTGTCACACTCGTAAGCCCCTCTGGGGATACAAGCCGATGGTTTGGGCGGTTATCGTTCTTGGTTTCCTTTCGTTTATCGTGTGGGCGCACCATATGTATCTTACGGGGATGGGGCCTGTTATTTCGACATTCTTCCAGACAACGACGGTGTTGATCTCAGTGCCGTCGGTGATTCTCTTGACCTCGATGCTGATCTCGCTCTGGGGAGGGTCCATCCGATTTACGATGCCAATGATCTGGGCCGCGGCCTTCATTCCGATGTTCGGAATTGGCGGTCTTACTGGACTTCCATTGGCCTTTAACCTCGCTGACCTTCACCTCCATGACACTTACTACGTGATTGGCCACTTCCATTACGTGGTTGCTCCCGGAATTCTCTTCGGTCTCTTTGCTGGTGTTTATCACTGGTATCCGAAGATGACCGGGCGGTTCATGAGTAACTTCCTGGGGCATTTGCACTTCTGGCCATCCCTTGTGTGTATGAACTTCCTTTTCTTTCCAATGCTCACCCAGGGAATGTCCGGATTCCACCGCCGCTGGTATAACGGGGGAGATGCATACCTCGATAAGCTCGGCGAAGAGGGCACTAATGTCTTCGGGATGACCGTAGCAGACCAGATTTCCTGGAATGAGGTAATGACCGCTTCTGCGATTGCTCTCGCAATCTTCCAGATTCCATTCCTTGTAAACATGTTCGTCTCTTACTTCTGGGGTAAGAAAATTGAGAACGATAATCCGTGGGATGCGACTACGCTTGAGTGGGCAACACCGACGCCTCCGGGCCACGGAAACTTCACTTTCGATCCCTCGATCTATCGTGGACCCTACGAATATAGCCGTCCGGATCACGATAAGGACTTTTACCCACAATGGGAGGAGCCCAAGCGTGAATCCGCTTCCGACTCTGAGACCGAGGAACCCAAAGCATAAACTGCGAACCTTTTTCTGATCCATGGAAATCCCATTTGTCGTCAACACCCGCAAGGACACCGGTCTTAATAACTCGAAGGTCGGTATCTGGCTCTTCCTTGCATCCGAGGTGACCCTTTTCGGGGGGCTTTTCTCGGGCTATCTTTTTCTCCGTCTCTACGCTGATTACCCTTGGCCGGAGCGGACTCTTCCCATCCTGCCTGGATTACTCAATACTTTTATCCTCATCGGATCTTCGGTGACCGTGGTTTTTGCTTGGGCTGCACTGAAGATGCGACAATGGAAAAAGTTCCAAGTCTACATGGGAATTACCATCATCTGTGCGTTCTTGTTCATGGTCTTAAAGGCCTTCGAATATAACGCGAAATTTAATCACCAGGGAGTTCGGATTCTCAACAATGAAAGTCCGGTCAACGATTTTGCAATTTTGGAAGGTCACGCCGACTATGCGAAATATGAGGGCGGCAAGGTTGTCCCAGCAGAAGGGGGTGAGGAGGGTTACTTTGCCCAAAACATTGTTGCGATTAACGCCAGCGAAGTCACCTTCACGCTCACTCGTCCTGTGCACGATCAGTATGTCGCTGACCTCATAGAGCAGGCAGGGGGAGAAGATCGGTTTTCTCTCAAAGAGGACTATCAGGTGAAGGATCCTGAGTCTGGCGAGTTGGTGACTGTTCTTAAGAAGGGGTCTGCGTTGAACACCGGTCATCTTGATCTTGCAGAAGATCATTTTATCGATGGCAAGACTCACGATGCTGAAATTCGAACGGCTTTCTTGAAGGATGACTGGTCAACCATTCGCGAATCCAATCAGGATCCCGGTTGGAAAGTTGTCGAGACTCAGGCGTGGAAGGATCTCCGGGACGAAACTAGTCAAAAAATTGAGGGGCATCTTGTGCAGGCTGGAATCAGTGTTACTTACACGGTGGAGCCTTCAGTGCTCTTCTACTTCGACCCCGATGCAGTCGTGACTACAGATGCCGGGTCAATCAAACTGCGTGATGATACAGTCATCAAGGGGCAGCTCGATGCCGCAGCCAGTTCATTGCCCATGGCTGTGGATGGCATTGATTTTCGCTTCACTGCACAGCGCGCGATTGAAGAGGGGATCACACCAGAATCCGCAATTGCTGCCAGCTGGGTTCTTGAGAATGAAGGGATCAAGAGGATGTGGGACTCCCATCAAGAGTGGCTCCGTGGACACCGGGAGAATCTTCTTGAGAAGGACCCTGAATATGTCCCTACTGATTCAGAGCTCTATCGCGTCAATTGGGATCAGATGGTCGCCTACCACGAGGCTGATCACACTGATATTTATCAGAAGACCAAAGACAAGAGCCTGCGGATGGGCGAGCTTACCAAGTGGGTTGAGGGTTTCACTGGCCCTTCTCACGTCGAGGGGAGTCGTTCCAAAGCGGCCTTTCCTCATATCGTCATTCCGCGAGAGAAGATTGGCTTTGAATCAACTTTCACTCCCAAGTGGAATACCTACTACGCAATCTATTTCACCATTACGGGACTTCATGGACTTCATGTGATCGGTGGTATGATCGTGCTAGGCTACTACCTTTTCTTTGGTCGTAAAATGTATGAAAGCAACCCTGACTGGCTCGCGAATCGTGTCGAGGTCGGGGGGCTCTTCTGGCACTTTGTTGACTTGGTTTGGATCTTCCTCTTTCCGATCCTTTACTTGATGTAGTCCAGACAATTTACACCTCCTCAAATCACTTTTTTAAAATGGCTGATTCTCCTGAAGCAATTAAGAAGGCACAAAGGCTCTACTTTCTGGTGGGGGCGCTCCTTTTCGTTTTTACTGTCGTTACGGTTGCGGTTGCGACTGTGCCTTTCCTTGATATCGGAAAGCATGGTTTTGATTCTGCAGATGCGTATCTCGGTCTCGCTATTGCAGCTTTCAAGTCATCACTCGTGATGATTATTTTCATGCACTTGAACCATGAACGGCCGCTGATCTATTTCTTTTACGGTTTGGCTCTTCTTATGGCTTTTTTCTGCATGTGGCTTATCGGCTGGAGCAAGAGCGATCCTATCCGCTACGGGAACGACAAGATTTCCGATGGCTTTTACGACCCTTCCAAGCCTGCCACCAGGCCTCATCGCCAGATTGCTCATGAGGAGCGTAAAGATGAAATGGAGGCCTTCAAGGAGACGACTCAGGCGGCCGCTCAATAAATGGATTTAGAATTCACTCCCTACTCTACAGAATGTCACTGCGCGGATTCCATCTTATTTTCATCACCCTTGCATCCATTGCCTGTGCGGCGATTGGAGTCTGGGCTCTGTTTCTCGAAGCGAATTCCTCCCAAGGGCTTCAAATTTTCGGAGCAGTCTTTTTGATTTCAGCGGTTGCGTTGCTGTTTTACGCGCGCAGTTTTTATCGCAAGGCCAAGAACCTCTCAACATAAATTCACTATGATTTTTGACTCTTCCATTCTCGCATGTTCGACCTGCGCCAGTGCTTTCGAGCATGGTGGCGGAAATGCAGGGGGATGGGCGATTGCCGTGATGTTAATGACGATCGTCCCGCTCGCCTGCGGTGTTTTGTTTTTCATGATTCGCATGGCTCGTCGTGAAAAGACGATGCTGGATCCCCAATATGTGGATGACTATGTGCCACCCACTCAAGATTCCTAAAATATTTCTCTCCCAATTCCATGTTTCTTCCTCTCAATTGGTCCAAGTGGCTCGGTATCCCCGAGAACTATTCCGAGCACGGTGGTAATGTCGATCACTTGATCGATATCGTTCACTGGTTCATGGCAGTTCTCTTCGTAGGTTGGACGATTTTCTTTTTCGTCTGTCTTTGGAAGTTCCGTGCCTCCAAAAGCCCGAAAGCTAACTATTATGGTGTTACTAATCATGTTTCGTCTCATCTTGAGATTGGAGTAGTGATTATCGAGGCTGTTCTTCTTCTCGGTTTCGCATTTCCGCTTTGGTGGGAGCGGACCGATCAGTTTGACGAGGTGCAAAAGACTGATCCGGTGCGCGTGCGTGTTATCGGTTATCAGTTTGCCTTTAACTACCACTACCCAGGTGAAGATGGGAAATTTGGTCGAATTGATCGTCATTTGGTCAAATCAGTGGGGGATCCCTGTATCGATCCTGATGATCCTAACGGCTGGGACGACTACGTGGTAGGGTCATTGAAGCTTCCGGTCGATCGGAATGCTATTCTTCAGGTCACGTCAACAGACGTTATCCACAACTATTCCATCATTCCGATGCGAATCCAACAAGATGCGCTTCCCGGGCGGGACATCCCAATGTGGTTTAAGCCGGTCAAGAAATTAGAGACCTTCGTGGTTTGTGGTCAACTTTGTGGGGAGCAGCACGCAGACATGCGTGGAACGATGGAAGTGGTCAGCCAAAAGGCTTACAAAGCATGGGCCAAGGAGCAGAGTGCCAGTGCGGCCAAGGCAAATCAGGCAGCCCGGGCACAAGTTGCTCAAAATTAAAGGAGTTCTCTCCCGACCCTTTTCAACCGTGGCTCTCTGAGTCACGGTTTTTTTGGTGGTAGGGAAGGTCGGTTAGGATGAGATGGACAGAGAAGAGATTTTTGACCCTGCTGCTCGACTCATTGGGGATTAAAACTAAACTATGAAATAGATCTTCCGTGACTCCGCTTTTCCGAAAAATCCTTGGCATGAACTGGATGCTCATCATTGTGATGTATGGCCTCCTGATTTTCGGAGTGTTTGCGATCGAAAGCGCGGCCCGGCACCTTCCTGGGACTGAGTTCTTAACGGGGGGGGAGCGCTACGCCGGAATGCACAAGAAGTGGATTCTGATAGGTACGGTCGTTTACTTTGGAACTGCTCTAATCGACTATCGTTGGGTTCGCTGGCTGGGGCCTCCGATGTATATTGCCGGGATCATTTTGATGGTGATGGCGATGAAGCAAGGAGACTCGGCGCACCGACTGAGTTTTGCCGGGATCAAATTTCAACCGACCCAACTGGCAATCGCAGCTGGAATCATCGCGATGGCAACCCTTTCGCAAGACCTTCCTAAAATTCATCGATGGCTGGGGTCACCGTTTGTCCGTGTTTGCATCATTGGGGTTTTGACCGGAGTTCCGTTTTTAATGGTCGTGAGCTTGGGCGATATGGGCTCGGCTTTGGTGTGGGTTCCTGTCGCAGTGGTAGCTTTGCTCGTGGGTGGTGTTCCCTGGCGTTACCTGATTTTTCTCTCTGCAATTGCAATTGGGATTCTTCCGATCGTTAATTTTATTGTCCTTCCCACCGTATCCGAGCGGGGTACCGAGCGGATCGAAATGTATCTGGAATCTCTTGAGCAGGGGCGCGTTCCCAATGACAAAGGGAACAACTATGGTCCCTACTGGGTTTCAACCGCTGTTGGAAAAGCAGGGTGGAAAGGACTTGGATGGGGCGCTGGTGAAGAGGATGGTTCCATTCATGCGAGACGCTATATTCCGTGGACGACTGCGCATAACGATTACATTTTCGCTGTGATTGCAGAGGAGCAGGGGTTTCGAGGGAGCCTGCTTCTGGTGACGGCCTTTGCTCTTCTCCTGATTCAGTGTTTGTTTATCGCCTTTTACAGTCGGGATCTTGCTGGTCGCCTCATTGTTGGGGGCGTGGTTGGTTTGATCTTTGCGCACGTTTTCGAGAATGTGGGGATGTGTGTGCTTTTGACTCCCATTACTGGAATTCCTCTTCCGTTAGTGAGTTACTCGGGAACCTTTGTCGTGATTTGCATGTTCCTGCTTGGCTTGGTGCAGAGTGTCTGGGTTCACCGAGGATTTTACACCGAAGAGGAGGGGTAATCTGTGATGACTGCCAGAGTGTCATATTCCCGGGAGCTGTTGATTGCCTTGTTGGTCGCGATCTGGATACATGTGGCGATCTTTGTGATTTTTGTGATCCTGTTGGTTTTCGAACTTCTCGCTGGAAAGGTTCTCGGTGGGGTCGAACGGACTGATTCAGACTTGAGGCAATCCGAAGTGACGGAGCTGACGGTGTTTTTTGAAGAGCCCGAGATATCAGAGCTTGAAGAAGCACAGGCGATCAAGGCTCGACCGGAAAAAAGGCAGAAGTTTGCTCAGACCGAAGCTACTGAGGTGGCTGAAAAAGCGGAAGAGGCTGAGTTCGAAGGAGAAAATAATTCAGTGGCGACCAGCGATGTTCAAGCTCGAGAGGGAAGTGAAGATCAAGTGGCCCTTGGCGGGAAAAATGAGGTTCAAGGAGACATCAAAACCACGACTTCGGACTTTTCCGAAGGAGAAGAGAAGGGCGCAAAGATGGACTTTCCGGGAGAAGGTTCCTTGGGGCTGGGGCGGGATGCCGTGACCCAAGAAGAAGTGCCTCCAACTCAGCCAGAAGTGATGGCCAACAAAGTCGACACACCTAAAGACTACGAAGCTACGGATGGCGAAGAGAGAAAAATCGAGGATGCGATGCCGGAAAACGTTGTGGAAAAAAGTGAGCCAGATCCGGTTGATGATCGAGGGCTTACTCCGGATAAAAACAAAGAGAACGCCAAGCCGCAGGTGGCCAAGACACAGGGAGGGGGGAGCGGAGGATATCGCAGCAAACAAACTAAGACCCGAATCCGTGGCACCTTGAATGCCTTGGGCAAGGGTTCCCTGAACGTTGAAAATACTGCTCTCGGGCGATATGAGGCTACAGTTTTTAAAGAGATTGAACGCGAGTGGCAGGCCCGTAATTTTCAATTTCGCTCTCACTTGGCCCCGGGATTTATCACTCTGAGTTTTCACCTTGATGAACAAGGCAATGTGAGTGGGCAGCGCCGGACGGATATGCGGGGAACATCCGGAATCCAGTGGGGGCTCGTCTTGCAATCTGTGCAAGCCGCAAAAATTCCTGCCATGCCCAAGGACCTTCGTGGAGAACTCAACGGGGAAGCTCTTGAGCTGACGGTCACCTTCAACTACTAAACACCCACATGAAATTTACCGAAGCACTCTCCTCCACCTGGCAATTTTTCCAAGGTGGCGGAATCTTCATGTTCTTTCTCGCGCTATGCTCGATAGCAGCAGTTACCGTGATTGTTCTTAAAGTCATTACCTTAACCCGGAAGGAGGTTCTGCCGGAGAGACTCGAGCTGGAGGTTGCGCGATTCGAAGAGCATCTTGAAAGCGGAACACTGACTGATCTTCAGGAGGAGTTCGCTCGGGGGGAAAACTCGCTTGCCCGCCTTTGTGCGGTAGCTTTGAAAAACGCGGGGAGGACGCAGGGTGAGGTTCAGGAAGCGGTCCAGTCATCGGCGCGCGAGGAGATTGTGAGAATGAACTCCGGGCTTCCGGTGCTCGAGGTGATCATTACTATTGCACCCTTGTTGGGCCTTTTGGGAACGGCAAGTGGACTGGTCACTGTTTTTGCTGATCTTGATGCCAATGAACAGATTCAAAAGGGAATTGCGACTGCTTTGAGCACGACAATCGTGGGGCTTGCAATCGCCATTCCCTCGGTGATCGCGCAGAGTGTTTTCAGTCGGAAAATCGAGACTCTTTCTGTGCGTTTGGAGGTTCTTCTTGGTCGCGTTGTTTCGGCCTGCCATCAACATGTTTTTTTCCGGGATTCCAAGTAAGTCGCCGTGGAGTTTTATCGTCCGACCAAAAAGCCGGTCAATGTGCCCATCGTGGCCTTGATCGACATCTTAGTGTGCCTTCTTTTCTTTCTTATTGTCACTCAGAGTAAAATGGACACCAAGGTACCTCGTTCGGAAATGAAGGTCACCTTACCCACTGCCAACTCGATGAAGGTCAATACCGTTACTGTCGCCCGCACGGTGTTGTCCCTTGATCCGGAGGGGAATGCCGAAATCGATGGGCTCAATGTGATCGATGGGTTTCTCAAGGAAACTCTCATCGCCAATCGCGGGCAACGCCCGGGCTTAAAACTCGTGCTTCGTGCGGATCGGGATTGTCCTTGGGGGAAAATTCTTGAAGCCCATAGTGCCGCAGTGCAAGCCGGCTACGGGAAAGACGAGGTCATCTACCGCGTCACCAAATCCGCCGAAACTGAAAATTCAGCCCCTGATTCCACGCAATGATCCTGCCCATTACACAATACGGAAATCCAATCCTCCGGAAGAAATGTCGTCGTGTCGCCCAAGTAACCGAGGAAATAAAGACCTTGGCCCATGACATGATTGAGACCATGAGGGATGCGCAAGGGGTAGGATTGGCCGCGCCTCAGATTGATCGCGACCTGCAGATGGCAGTTGTCGATGTTTCTCATGACCCGGAATGTATCAATTTTCTAAAGGTCAATGGGGAAGAGACTGCTCTTGAGGACCTGATGCCTCTCGTGTTCATCAACCCCAAGCTGGAGCTGGGGAAAGACAAGGAGTCGTCGACCGAAGGCTGTTTGAGTATCGAGGGAATTACCGCCGAGGTGAAGCGGCCGATTTCTTTAAAAGCTCAATTGGAAATGTTGGATGGCAAAGTGATTGAGGTTGAAACCGATGGCTTACTCGCCAGAGCGATTCAGCATGAAGTTGATCATCTGAACGGAACACTTTTTGTGGATCGTATTTCAGCGGCAGCAAAGGTCTCTGTTCGACGGAAGCTCAAAAGATTGGCCTCAAACGTGTAGTTTTTTGAATGAAACAAGGAGATGGGTTGCTGTTGATCGGACCAACTAAAGATTGTTATCGTTGTTTGAGGCGCCTATTTTGGTGACTGCGACAAAGCCTCCAGACATGCAAGCTGACCCCAACAATCCCTTTGCGGCTGCCTCAGTGCCAACCCCTGCTCCTGAAAATGGAGCTGGCGCGCCCAGCCCTTTTCAAATAGCAGAGCCCGGGCCTCCAGCGCAACCTTGGGTTGGGCCGTCTCCTTTTGCGGGAGTCGGGAATGACTCTCCTTTTCGCTTGGCAGAGTCTACCTCCGATCGTCCTGCCCAGCTTCCTGAGCGTCGCTTTTCTGGTTCTACCAAGGGCTATGAAGAGGCTGTTACCGAACAGAAGGGGGGAGCTGGCGATGGTTTCGCTTGCCCATTTGAGCAGGTGACTGCGGCCGATCCTTTTGAGCCTGTTTTTGGCGGCCCTACCGAGGGTTTTCTCCCAGATCAAGAAGAGTCTGCCGCAGCTCCAGAGCTTCCGGTTCGGGAAGATCCGATCCAGAACGGGATAAACGGGGAAGTATTTGCGCCAGTTTCCCCACCACCTGAGCCCACCGGCTTCCTCGCAATGGATGGGCCTGAAGTTCTTTATCGGAACGAGCCTCAAGAAATTTCTTCCATACCAGGAGCAGCTCCAGCGGGACTGAGTCCGCTGGCGGCCGCAGCTGAAACAGCTTCTTCAGTTGCTCATGCGGGAACGCCGCAGTTGGTTTTACGAGCAGTTTTCGGAGTCACGCACGAGTTGAATGCCAATGAGATGCTTCAGCATGCGCTCCATCTTCCTGGGGTGCGTAAGCTTGCGGTAGTCGGTCTCGACGAAGCTCGTGCAATGCAAGTGCTCCGAGAGAAGGTTTCCCAGCTCGGCTTTGGTGAGCAGCATTCGATTACTCTGAGTTCCAGAGATGGAGATGTCGATATCATCGAAGAAGAGGGAACGACCCTCGCGGTGCTCCATGAGAGCGGCGGTTATGCTCCCGGTGTTCGCGAGACTTTAATCATCGTTACTCGTGAGCTTGCCCACTTGAGAGATTAGGCGATTTCCTTAGAACAGGGCGCCCAAGGTTCTGCGCCTCAGGGGAGTGGGGTGTTTCAGTAACAGGATATTGGTGAAACCAAAGTCAACCGCTGCACCTGAGAGCGGATGGGAATTTTAGGAAGGGGATGAACATTGGATTGCGTGAATTTAATTCCGGAGTCCCTTGAGGTGAGCCCCCTCCTTTCCATTCATTGTTCGCCGGGTTGATCACAGAAGAGGGCTATCCTCCCAGGGAGAAATTGAAAAAGCCCACTTCGAAAGTGGGTTTTGATGCGCAGTTCCTCTTCAGCTGGTCGCTTATTTTTTGAAGTCGCCTTCGCTATACATCTGGCCTTTGCGCTCTGAAGTAGTGGCACGAATTTTGGCGACCTCCTCTTTTTTGACCCGTCTAGCCCGGTTTCCCCAGTCACTCCGAATGTAAGTGATAATATCGGCCAAATCCTGGTCGCTTATGGAAGGGTTTTGCGCCAACCCAGGCATGAAGGCCTGAGGAGTAAATGTTTTCCCATTGATGGTAATTGGCCCCTGAAGGCCATGAAGGAGGACCTTGGTGAGACGCTCGGAATCGCCTGTGACCCAATCCGACTGATCAAGGGTGGGACCGAGGTTCGGAAGGCCGGCTCCATCGGAGCCATGACAGCCGATGCAAGCAGCGCGTCCGAGGTAGAGCTCCTTACCCCGGGTATGGGACGCGAGGTGTTCTCCTTTCAAGAGAGAAACAGGATCGACTTTTTTCTTAGGGTCGGAGGAGGTTTTTTTGAGCCACTCATTGAATTGCTTGTCCTTGTAGGAACCTTCGTTGGTGGAGATGAACAGGGGAGCGGTGTCTGCGAGTCCGGCAATGGCCGCTTCCCGGACGAAGGCTTCCTTTCCTGATTTTTTGAGGAGGTCACCAAGTGCCTGTTGGGCTTCGTCCGTCTTGATGCTGGCCAGAACGCGCGCTTTGTAGGGGCGCGTCATTTTGGTGTCTTTGTGGGTGATGACAGCACTCACGAGCTTCGCCCGTTCGGATGGAAGAAGCGAGTCGGCGGCGTAAAGTGCGGTTGAAACGAGTTCCTCATCGTCGCTCGCTATGAAGGGTTTCAGGTCCCCGGCTTCTAATGTCCCGAGACCCTCGAGTGTCCAGACGGCGTGGATTTTTGCAAACTTGTTTCCATTCGCGATGGCCTTTCGCAGCCTAGGAGTCGCCTCGGTTGCCTTCCGATCGATGAGCTCCTTTTGAGCGAGGTCGCGCTGAATTCCGTTTTCGGATTGGAGAACCTCGACAAGCTGAACGGCTTCTAGCGTGGAGAGATCTGCCATCGTCTCGAGGGGCCTTGTCTTTGCTTTTATTCGATAGATGCGACCATGCCCCAGTCCTGGTCCTTCCAGCGAGCGGGAGAGTGTCTGACGGCGGAGATAGGTCGTCATGTAAGTCTTGTGCTGGATGATACCGTGGTAAAAATCGACGATGTAAAGAGAACCATCGGGAGCGGTGTAGGCATTCACCGGGCGGAAGCGCTCATCGGTCGAGGTGAGAAACTCTTGTTCACCCAGAGGGTGGGACCCGGAAAGCTCACCGTTCCTTGCTTCAACGTCGATGACTTTCACGAGTTGGGCTCCTGACTCACAAACGAAGGCCCGGCCCTTCCATTCGGGAGGGAATTGGTTGCCGCGGTAGATCACGGGGCCGCAGGCGGCGGTGGCATTGATGAGTTTGAAATCTTTTGGGTCGATGGTGTTGGACCTGTAGCCATTGAGGCTGGAGATGTAGGCGCGATTGAGACCTGGGGTAATCCGACCTGGGTGCACGGCGTTGCTTCCAATACGGGTCGCAATGCTTGTTTTGATTTTTACGGCATCATTGCCGAGAGTGAGGTTGGGAAGAACGCGATCGCCGATGAGAAGAGTGGAGTTGGAATTGAAGAACAGGCGACCAAAGTCATCTCGTGTTATTCCCCACTGGCCGCGGAAAGAAGTTTCGTCCTTGATGAGCTTGCCGTCGGTCCATTTGTACCGATGCGCTGATTTGGCGTTGTAGAACCAGTTATCGATGCCCGTCATCATCATGTTTGGCTTGTGCTCAACGTTGGCCCCTTTCGCGTAGGTTTCATCAACAACGATGGGTTCACCCCTTGGCTTATCACCATCCCGGCCGACAAAGAAGAGCTTGTTCTGATCTCCGTAGAGAATGCCACCGGGGACAAAGGCCAGGGCGCGTGGAAGGAGGAGGTTATCGAGAAAGGTGGTTCGTTTGTCAATCTGGCCATCGCCAGTGGTGTCCTCGAGAATGGCGATGCGTCCCATGGGCTTGTCTTCCTCAGTGCCATCGATGTCGGTCATGTAGCCCCGCATTTCAGTCACCCACATGCGGCCCCGGTTATCGAAATTAACCGCAACCGGCTTGTCGATAAAAGGCTCGGCAGCGACGGCTTCGATCTCGAAACCCTCTGCAACGGTGAAGCTCTTGAGAGCATCTTTAACGTCGAGAACTGGAGCAGGAGGGATGATGTCCTTAGGGACAATGTCATCCATACTCTTGTGTTTCTTATTGTCGCCATTTTGGGCGGCCAGAAAGGAGACAGACAAGAACAAGGTAACAGTTGCAGCAATGCGCAATTTCATATCCGTATTTACGCGAATTTCCCCAAAAAACTAACGATTTATTAAGAGAATTCGAAGAAGGCTTGAGTGTTTTTAATGAGTTGTTGATGAGTGAGTTGTGTTTCTTCTAACAGCCTTTTTGAAATTCCGGCGAGATTTGCGGGGTGATTGCGCTTCCCCAGAGAGAAATGAATGACGGAATCAGGGGGCAGCATGTCCGGTGCATCAGTTTCCACCAGCACGCGTTCAAGGGGAAGTTGACGGAAAATTTCAAGTTGGGACTTTTTGCGTTCGTGCAAGAAATAGCCTGAGAAGGAAAAGTAAGCCCCCATGGTAGCGAGTTCTCTTGCAATCTCCAAGGAGCCGTTAAAGGAATGGAGTAAAATCCGAGGGTGGGTGGGCATTTCACGCAGGAGTTCCATGAGTGGGGCCCACGCTTTCAGGCAATGAACGGTGACCGGGCGGTCGAGTTCACGGGCAAGCTCAAGCTGGGAGCGAAAGACGGTAAGCTGAGCGGGGAAATGAGGGTTGCGGATCCAGCGATCTAGGCCGCATTCTCCGATTGAGGCCTGAGGATCATCCAACAGGAGGGATCTCAGTCGCGAAACCCAATCGGAGGAGCGTTCGGCAACTCGCCAAGGATGCAGACCATAGGCTGGTCGGACGAAATCAGGAAATCTTTGAGCGAGTGCTTTGACCTCATCCCAGTCAGACTCGGAGGTCCCATTGACGAGACAACTGACAATTCCGGCCGCCTTCATGTCATCCACAATCTGGTCCCGAAATCCCTTAAACCGTGGGTCTTGAAGATGATTATGAGCGTCAATGAACATTGCGTTGGAAAGGTGCCATCATCGTGATGCCACACCCGAACCAAAGCCTAAATTTCGATCGTCAAACCAAGGCTTTGAGTCTTGGAATACAGTGCCGGACTTGCTTTGATTCCTTTTCGATGAGCTTTTTGGGGCGGTGGAGAGATCTCAGTGTGATGGCAATGGTGCGATCAGGAATCGCTCGTTGCAGTCCCCTTTTGCGCCAGAAAACAAGCCTGAAGGTCCGGGGGCGTAGAATGGGCCACATGGAGGTGGGCAATCTTGGCGAGAGGATTGCCGGTCGGTTCCTGCAGTGTCGTGGATGGAAGATTCTCTACCGGAATTTCCGAGCGCCCCGGGGAGGCGAGGTTGATCTCGTGATGAGAGGTGGGCGGGATCTGAAGCAGTTGGTTTTTGTGGAAGTGAAAACCAGAACCCGGAAGGGGTTTGGGCGTCCTTTGGAAGCGGTGGATCGTGACAAACAGACTCTCATTGAGCGTGGTGCCAACGAATGGCTTCGGCTTTTGGCCAACGAGCATCGCCACGATGAGGTCGACTTTCGAAAGATCATTTCCTGGCGCTTCGATGTCGTGGAAATCATCCTCCAGGACAGCGAAGTCCCGGAGGTGAATCTGGTGGAGAATGCCTTCTAGAGGTGCTCTTGCTTTTTCAGAATCATGCGAACGCTTCCGACATAAACCTTTGCACGGACTTCGAGAGGGATCCGCCATGCGTCATCACTCAGCCAGAGGGTCGCGGATTTGAGTTTCTTGTATTCCTTAAGCTTCAGATTTTCGTCGATCTTCTCCAGCGATACGCTAAGTTGGATGGCCTTGCGATTCCCGTAGTTATCACGACCGAGGACCTTAATCCTGGCGAGGTAGGGAGAGGCCACCGGATGAAAGGGCATCACCACCGTATCTCCGTTTCTCAGAGGCATGCTTCGGATTTGAAGAAGCCCGCTGAAGAGATCGAGTGTGTTGGGATAGCTGAACGTGTCGTCAGTTTTCGTGGTTTTTTCATCGCGCTTTTTCTCTTCCCATCCTGATACTTTGGACGAGGTGAAGCGATACTGCTGCTTCGCGGAGCGCTTTCCTTTGACTTCGTTCCCGACAAACATAATCGGGCGGAGAGTCTTCCTGTTCAAAAAGCTGATGTAATTAAACTGGAAGGGGAAAAGAGCATGAGCCCAACCCGTGCTACCCCCATAGCCTTGGGCAATGAAATGCTTGGGATACTTGGGGTCTTTCTTGCCGAAAAGAATAGTCATGGTTCCGGCCTTGAGCTTGCCATCCCAGGAGAGCTCATAAGAAAGCTTTGTAGGTTCGATTTTTTTAAGGGTGGATTTCTGGGGGACATTCACCTCGCCTTGCCAGCCATAAGCGGGCAAGGCTGCTAAGATAAAGAGCACTAATATTTGCATGCTGATTTTCTAACGGTTCAGCGCCACCAAGGGCCAACTTATTCACGAATCTTGAAAATCGGTGGGAAAAGGCGTGACGAGGGCGGGGGGGCGGATAAAACACTGTCTCTCACATGGCGAGCAAGGTTACTTACCAAGAAGCGGGTGTTGATACCCGGGCCGCGGCCGCGCTGGTTACCGATATCAAAGCTGATGTCGCACGAACCCAAAAGCAGCGACAACTTTTCAACTCCTTCGGCCTCTTTGCGGCAGCTTTTGACCTAAGTGGTTACGAGCAGCCGGTGGTTGTGACGGGTTGCGATGGCGTAGGAACCAAGCTGGAGCTTCTGCTTGAACACGGGATGGAAGAGGAAGCGGGGAAGGACCTCATTGCGATGTCGGTCAACGATATCATCACCACTGGAGGTGATCCGCTGATGTTTCTCGACTACATTGGAATCGAAAAACTCCATCCTGAGCGGATCAAGAAATTGATCTCGGGAATGTGTGACTACCTCGAAGACTGCGGGTGCATTCTGGCAGGGGGGGAGACGGCGGAAATGCCGGGAATCGTGCCTCCGGATGTGGTGGAACTGTCCGGCTTTTGCATCGGGGCGGTGGAAAAGAGAGATCTGATCGATCCCACAAAGGTCGAAAACGGGGATGTCTTCATCGGCTACCCTTCCGACGGCTTCCATGCCAATGGTTGGAGTCTGGTGCGGCGACTTCTCAAGGATTGTGGGAACGAATTTTCCGAGGAAGAAATGCGAGCGATGCTGGCCCCAACCCGCCTTTATCACGATGTCACGAATGGTCTGAAGGATGCCAAAATCAATGTCCGCGCCTACGCTCACATCACAGGGGGAGGGCTTCCGGAAAATTTGGAGCGCCTATTTCAGGGGAAGGGAGGAGACCTGACCATTCCTTATTGGCAAAATGATCCCGTGCAAAAGCTTCTCGCCCACACCGATCCCGAAGACCGTTTCCATACCTTCAACATGGGAGTGGGTTGGGTCGCGATCGTTCCGCCGGATCAGGCGGATGCCGCATGTGCCGTCGGGTCTGGTGGCACGATTCTAGGCGAGGTTCGCGAAGGCGATGGCATTAGCGTCACAGTTTCCTGATTCACCCCATTCTACCCAACCATGAGTGATCCCTTGAAACACGAGTGCGGCATCGCGGTGGTGCGCCTCAAGAAGCCTCTGGCCTATTACGAGGATAAATATGGCACGGCCCTGTGGGGCTTCAACAAGCTCTTCCTGCTTATGGAAAAGCAACACAATCGGGGTCAGGATGGGGTAGGGATCGGATGCGCCAAGATCGGCATGGCTGCTGGGCAGCCCTACATTTTTCGGCGGCGCGATTCCAAGAAAGATTCATTGGCCAAGCTCTTTCGCAATGAACTGAAGCGCTTGGAAAAGATGTCCCGAAAGGGAATAATTAACCCCCATGATCCTGACGATCTCCGCAAGAAATTTGATTTTGCGGGTGATGTTTACATGGGGCACCTGCGCTACGGAACGTCTGGGGAGTTCAGTTCTGGTTCGTGCCACCCCTACCTGCGTCGGAGCAACTGGCCGACCCGCACGCTCATGGTGCAGGGAAACTTTAACATGACGAACACCCCCGAGCTGAACCAGCGGATGATGGATCGGGGGCAGCATCCGGTCCTTGGGACCGATACGCAAACCGTGCTCGAGGAAATCGGCTTTCATCTCGATGAAGCCCATACCGCGATCTACCACGAACTCCGGGATGAGGGGATCCCGGGCGATCAGACCGCCGCGCTGATTTCCGAACGGCTTGATACGGGGCACATTGTTTCCGAGTCCGCCAAAGGCTGGGACGGTGGTTACTGCATTTCCGGAGTAGTGGGGAATGGTGACCTTTTTGTCATGCGCGATCCCAATGGAATCCGCCCCTGCCACTATATCGAGACTGATGAGTTCATCGCCTTCGCCTCAGAGCGGGTGCCGCTCATGACCGTCTTTGAAGCAGAACAGGAGGATGTTCAGGCTCTCGCTCCTGGCACGGTGATGACGATCAAGAATAACGGGGAAACGAGTAGCGAACGGTTTGCCGAGGAAGCCGAGTTCAAACCCTGTTCCTTTGAGAAGATTTATTTTTCAAGAGGGAATGATCCTATCATCTACAAGGAGCGTAAGGCAATGGGCGCGGCACTCGTTGAGCAGATCGTTGCATCCATCGGTGATGACTTTGACAAGGCCGTCTTCTCCTTTGTCCCAAACACCGCCGAGACGGCCTACTACGGCCTGATGGACGGCCTGCGGCTTTATCGCCGGAAGCAGGTGCGAGCTGATATCATGGCTGCTCTTGAAAATGGCGGCTTGGACGAGGAAAAACTCGATCATCTCATTATGCGAAACTGGCCGGTGGGAGAGAAAATCGCTCACAAGGACATCAAGCTGCGTACTTTTATTTCCCAGGAAAGCGGCCGGAACCAGCTCGTCTCGCACGTATACGATATTTCCTATGGCGTGGTCAATGAGGGGGACAGCCTCGTCGTGCTGGACGACTCGATTGTGCGGGGCACCACGCTGAGACAATCGATTCTTAAAATTCTCGCGCGAACCAAGCCGAGTAAGATCGTCATTTGTTCGACCGCTCCGCAAATCCGCTATCCTGATTGCTACGGGATCGATATGTCTGAAATGGGAAAATTTATTGCCTTTCAGGCCACCATCAATCTGCTCGAAAAGAGAGGGCTCAATACCCTCATCGAAGAAGTTTATCAGGACTGTATTACAGAGATGGAGAAGCCGGAAGCAGAGCGTCAGAATGCCGTCAAAAAGCTCTACGCTCCTTTCACGGACCATGAGATCTCCAAAGAGATCGCCAGCATCGTTTATCCCGAGGACATTGATTGGCATGGCGAAGTCGAAGTGATCTATCTCACAGTCGACAAACTCCACGAGTCCATCGAGGGTCCATCAGGAGATTGGTATTTTACCGGAAACTATCCGACCCCGGGAGGCTATTCCGTCGTCAATCGGGCTTACATGCACTGGCGTGAAGGAAAGAGCGGCCGGAGCTACGACCACTTGCCGCTTTAGAGGAAACGAATCCCGGCGAGGCTTTACGGAACTTTGTGTTGTGTTCCCATGAGGTCATTCACGGCTTTGTTGGTGACGCGGATGATGTATTTGTTGGGCTGGTCTTTGAGGGCTTTTTGAAGAGCCGGAAGGGCGGGGCGCGCTTGTTCTTCGGCTTCATCGAGCGCGATGGCGGCATGGAGGCGAGACCATTGTTCGGGAGATTCGAGGGCTTGGGAAAGGGTGGCGAGTGCTTGTTTTTCATGGGCCTTCATCCGCAGAAGAGCACGGGCGGAGGCAATGCGGACGACGGTGGAGTCGTCTTTTTCAAGTGTGTTGAGGCAGCGGGTAATGGCTTCTTTTTTTGAAAGGCCGATGTTCCCAATTCCGGTAGCGGCCCAGTAGCGGACAGCGGCATCGGGATCTTCAAGTCCCTTGAGAAGTTGAGGGAGGGCTAGTGTTCCTTCGGAAGCGAGGAAGGCCATTTTCCCGAGTCGCTCGGGAAGGGTTTTGTCCTTGGTCTTGGCAAGAATGGAGTAGCGAGAGCCTGCTTTCTTCTCCCGCAGTTCCATTTCGGGCTCGGGGATGAGCCCGAGATCGCGGGTTTCTTTGATCCACTCTTGATGGACTTTGCGGAAGCGCTCGAGCTGGGCTTTGAAGCTTGGATCACTGGCGAGATTGTTGATTTCGTGAGGGTCGTTTTGGAGGTCGTAGAATTCTTCGACTGGTTTACGATTTGCCATGAATAATTTCATTGCCGGAGGCATGGCCCCGCTTTGAGCAATGCGGCGAAGCTCCTTCATGGTCGCTCCCTTTTCGGGGGTGTTCATGTATTGGAAGTAGGGTTTGAGCGGCTCGTAGTTCCGGATGTAGCGGTAGCGTTTATTGCGGACGGAGCGGATGATGTCGTAGCGTTCGTCCATGCGATCGCGTGCACCGTAGATGTAGTCGCGCGGTGGTGAGAGGTTTTTCCCCAGAAAGGCACGGCCCTGCGTGATTCCGGGAGCGGGTTGCCCTGCAAGATTTAAGGCAGTGATTCCAAAATCGAGCGAACTGATAAGTTGGTCATCGACCGAGCCAGGTGTGCCTTGGCCGTTGGTGCGGAACTTCTCCGGAATGCGGATGATCAGAGGAACGCGGGTGCCGGAATCGTAGAGCCAGCGCTTGGCCCGCGGAAGGCCGACTCCGTGATCAGCCCAAAAAACAATGATGGTGTTTTCATACTGACCAGCATCCTTGAGGGCTTGGATATGGTTACCGGCCCAGGAGTCCATCGCGGTGATGAGTTCGTAGTTCCGCTTCCAGTCCTCGCGCACGACCGGAGTGTCCGGGTAGTAGGGGGGCAGGGTAGTGAGTTTGGCGGGATCCTGGCGCTCCCCAGGGGAGAGGGATTTGGTGACAGAGCGATATTTGGAGTCATTCTCGATCCCGCTTTCGTGACAACCGGTGAAATTGAAGACGGCGAAGAAGGGCTGTCCGGAATTGCTGCGGTTTTTCCAGTGAGCGTTTCGGCTGCTTTCGTCCCAGGTCTTTTTGGATTCACGGAATTGGTAGTCCTTTTTGGAGTTATTCGTGCAGTAGTATCCCGCCTCGCGGAGATAGTTAGGGAAGGCTTTGATCGATTTCGGCATGGAGGCGCTGCTGCGCATGTGCATGGTGCCGATGGTGGTCTGATACATTCCCGTGATAATGGTGGAGCGGCAGGGAGCACAGACTCCGGCCGCGGTGAAAGCATGGGTGTAGCGAACTCCTTCGGAGGCCAGTTGATCGAGGTTCGGTGTGACCGCATGAGGGTCGCCGTAGCAGCCAAAGTGGGCATTGATGTCTTCGGCGGAAAGCCAGAGAATATTGGGGCCTTGCTTGGCGAAGATTGAGGAAAAACAGAGAAGGAAAAGGGGAACGAATTTCATGAAGAAGCTATTTTTGAGTGGTGAAGCTGATGGATTCAAAATCCCAGCTTTTCCCATTCGGATGGGAAATGAGGACACGAGCGTAGTAGGTGGTGTTCGGTCTAAGATGTTCAACTTGGAAGGAGATGGAACCACCTGAAAAGTTCTTTTTGGAAGTTTGATATTTCCAGGTTCGGTGTCCTTTGAAGAGCTCGGAGCTGAGGCCCTTTTTCTCGGTGCGGTGGAGTTTGCGAGGCGCAAAGGTGAGGCAGTCAACTTCGCCGTAGTAGAGCGTTGCAGTGGCTTCTTTGACGGGGGCCAAAGTGTAAGAGATTTTACCGGAGGTGCTTTTGGTTTGAGCTTGTCGCGTCTTGAAAGAGACGGGAAGATTGAAAAGTTGAGCTGTTTTATCCGGCTGAAGATAAATTGGCGTGTCGTGCGTTTTGGGCGTAGTCACGATCGGAGTCGGGTGAATGAAATCAAATCCTCCGGTCCCAAGGAGGAACCATCCATTTTTGTCTACGGTGTGGAGTTTGTTGATGCGTTCCTTTCGACTGGTGAACTGGGAGGAATCGGCTTGATGCCAATTCTTATCATTCCCATAAAACCAACCACGACGGCGGATTTTTCGGACGATATCGCCGGTGCGTTCGATGTGGGGCGGCCCAGGAATTTCGCAGAAGGAAGTGGCCTTGAGCTGGGGTGGCTTGTTTTTTTTGAGGGCACGTCTTCCGACGGCAAAGAGTTGCCAGTTTTGAGTTTTTTCGTTGAAGAGGTATCCGTGGTAAGTTTCGAAGGTGTCATCAACTTCCATGCGGAGTGCTTGAATGACGGATTTTGGATGGTGGGCGTAGGGTTCCCATCCGCGGATTTTGACACCACTGCCTTCGTGCCCAAAGCCGCTGAATTCTGCCTCAGGATTTCCGGTGGCAAGGAGGTGGGGCATCTGGGAAATCGGTGGAAGGGATTTTGATTTCTGGTTGGCGGCCCACATTGAAAAATTGACTCCGCCTGCCGCCCGGCCCTCGGCGTTAAAAGGCGCTCCGAAGTAGCCAAAGTTGGTGGTCATGGGGGAGTAGTGAGCCCCTTGGCCAGCGTTTTGGGATTCGAACACCCAGATGGTGGGATTCTTTGCACGGCTCGATTGATAGCGATTGTGCGCTGCGGCGGGGCGCCAACGGGCGCGGAGAAGCCGGGTTTTGGGAGGAGCTTTCGAGATATTGATTTCTGAAAGGGATGAGACTTCAGGAACCGAAATGTGAGAAAGGTGGAGGGTTTGTTGACCGGCAGGAACCAGCAAGGTGGTGGGTTGGTTGGGGAGGAGGTCGGTGGATGTCTTTGAAATGGAGACCTTCCAGCGTCCCTTGCCTCGTAAAGTGAGTTCGAGGTAACCCGGTTCCTCGAGAAAGAGGTACCAACGAGCAGTTCCACGAGGTTTTGTGGGTTGAAGAGTTTTGAATTGGGAGCCTATCCACAGCTGCTCTTCGACGGATGAAGGGCTCGGGTGGAGTGCTTTGAAGTGGCCCTTGTCGAAGAACCCATTGCTCGGTGTTAATGTCACCGCGTGGGAATAAAACGGGCCAAGGAGAAGCAGGATCAAGAATGCTATTCTCACAATGGAATGGTGGCGAGAATCAGGGCCGGCGGGAAGCCAAGAAGTTCGGTTGGTGGTTTTCCTTACGAAATCTCTCTCTTTAATTGATCGAGAAAGGAATGCAGAACATTGGTTCGTTCTTCAGCGAGTTGCCTTCCGGCTTCAGTTTGCATGGTGTCCTTGAGACTCAGGAGCTTTGCAAAGAAGTGGTCGACGCAGTATTTGGCGTCTTCGGCGGGGCGGTTTTGGCAGAAGGGGTCATCGCGATGATAGAGCTGAGACCCGAGGTGGCCTCCGAGCATCAGGCAGCGGCTGAGACCAACTGCTCCCAGGGCATCGATACGATCAGCGTCTTGCAGGACTTTGGCCTCGATGGTGCGAGGGGAGATCCCAGCGGAAAAACTATGCGCTTCGATGGCGTGATGAATCGCTCTGAAGTGCTCAGCGGGGTAGTTTTTTTCGCGGAGGAATTCGATCGCGCGATCGGCAGCGAGGCGGGATGCTTGTGAGCGCTCCGGGGAATCCTTGGCGATGTGGACGCAATCGTGGAGGTAGGCGGCGGGAAGAAGCACTTCCAGGGGAAGGCCTTCGGTTTCGGCAAGGGCGCGCGTGTTCAGAACGACCCGTTCGATGTGTTGAAGGTCGTGAGCGGGGTCACCTTCTTCTAGTGCGGAAAGGAATCCTCTAAAAGTTTTGATCCAATGATCCCCGAGATTCATGAGGGAAGATTACCAGAGTGGCATTTGCTCGTCTTGAAGGAGATTGTTCTTTCTTGGAGCGCTGATGATATCGAGATCGAGAATAAGCTCGAGGGTTGCCTTTTCTTCTTCTTCCAAAATAGCGCGGAGGTGCTCGGCCCAGATATCAGGGTCACCCCCTTGTTTTTGAGTCAAAAGGAGCGCCCATTGGCTGACTGTTCCACTGGGCGCGGACCGCTTACGGAGTTTGGTAAGCCATGCGTCGTAGAGGCTTGACTTCATGATTGGTAGACGAGGGCAGACGCGAGAGCGGCGATCCCTTCCTTCCGCCCGACGAATCCCATCGTTTCGTTAGTGGTGGCTTTGATTCCGATTTGGGCGGGAGTTACCCCCAATGCTTCGGCGATCTTTGTTTTCATCGCATCGGCATGGGGAAGAACCTTGGGGGCTTCAGCGATCATGGTGGAATCGATGTTCGCCAGAAGATAGCCTTCGGCTTCGCAGAGCTCCCGGCATTTTTCGAGGATTTTGAGCGAACAAATGTCCTTGCAGGAAGGGTCACCTGGAGGAAAATAGTGACCGATATCGGGCAGGCCAAGAGCACCGAGGATGGCATCGGCAATGGCATGGCTTAGGACATCGGCATCGGAGTGGCCCATCAGCCCGTGCGTATGGGGAATTTCCACACCTCCGAGAATACAGGGGCGGTCCTCGGCGAACTGGTGGACGTCGTATCCAATCCCGGTTTTGAAAGGAGGCTTCATAAAATTTCTTCAATGGGGATTTTTCCGTTGGTCGCGACGATGGAATAAACATCCGGCTTTTCTGGATGGGGCTTGAGGTCGACTTTGCCACCAGTAGCTTCGATCATAAGAGCCCCGGCGGCAATGTCCCAGAGAGAGATGCGGGCTTCGACGTAGGCGTCGAGTCTGCCACAGGCGATATAGGCCATTCCGAGTGCGGCTGATCCCATCATCCGCATTTTTCGGGCTCGAAGTGATCCTCTACGGAAGCGTTCCAAGCCGGTGTTGAGAGCGTGTTCATCTTTTCCACAGCCAACAAAGAGAATGGATTCCTCGAGTTTTTCGCGGCTGCTCACCGAGACCGGATTTCCGTTGAGAAGGGGCCCCGAGCCTTTTTCTACGGTCCAGAGTTCATTGACCATGGGGTCGTAAATGACACCGAGAACGAGTTCTTGATGAACGCGTTTTGCGATGGAAATGCAGAAGTGGGGAATACCGTAGAAAAAGTTTACCGTGCCATCAATGGGGTCAACAATCCATTGATGTTCCGAAGTTTGATCACCGGCAAGACCTTCTTCCCCATAGATGGCATGGCCGGGATATTCTTTGAGAATAATCTCAGTGATGAGCTCTTGAGACTCCTTATCAAGAGCGAGTTTGAGATCGTGAGCGAGAGCCTCATCAACGTGCTTGTCTTGATGAAAGTTCGCGCGAAGGAGTTTGCCGGCTTCGTGCGCGGCGTGGATCGCAGTTTCGAGTTCCGTCACGCAGGAAGAATGGACAAGGCGAGGGGAGATGCCACGTTTATTTTATCTCGGGAGCGAGGTCTTCGATAAGTTCGAGCAAGTGATAGGCCAAGTGATCCTTACGATCTTTCGGTAGAGTCTTGGTGTGATTGGGGTAAACCAGTAAGAGCTCGTTCTCGGAGGAGTCAAAACCGATGTCCTTTCGGGAGACATCATTTCCCACGATGAGATCGCAACCTTTGCGCTCCAGCTTTCCACGGGCATTGGCCTCGAGGTTTTCCGTCTCGGCGGCGAAGCCGACAAGGGCTCCTTCAAACTTCATCTCCGAGCGGGCCGAGCCGAGAATGTCTCTCGTCCGCTTCAGCTCGAGTGTGAGGCCGTCATTGGATTTTTTCATCTTCTGATCAGCAATTGTTGTCGGAGTGTAGTCGGCCACGGCGGCAGCAAAGATCGCAATGTCCTGTCTTCCAATCTGGTTCGCCACGGCCTGATACATGTCTTCTGCCGATTCAACGGGAAGGAAGTCGGTTCCGTCCGGAAGGTCGAGAGCGGTTGGACCTGAGACCAAGGTCACTTGATGGCCGCGTTTTACGGCGGCGGTAGCGAGGGCGTAGCCCATTTTGCCGGTCGAGCGATTCGTGAGGTAACGTACAGGATCGATTGGCTCACGGGTGGGCCCGGCAGTGATAAGAATCTTCATTCAGCTGATCTTAGAGACGGCAGAGAGAATATCTTCGATTTCGGCAAGACGTCCCACTCCTTGATACCCGCATGCAAGGTCGCCTTCGCCGGGATCAATGAATAAAATCCCGTCCTCCTTGAGTTGGTTGAGATTCCGCTGCGTGGCGGGATGCTGCCACATTTTTCCGTTCATCGCGGGCGCGATGAGTTTCGGCGTGCCCGGAGGAAGGGCAAGGTAAATTGAAGAGAGGGGATCGTGAGCGATGCCGTTGGCAAATTGCCCGAGGGTGTCCGCACAAGCAGGTGCGACAAGGAAAAGATCCGCGGTATCGGCAAGCTCAATATGTCCGGGCTTCCAGGAGTCTTTTTCATCCTCCAGCGAGATGAGGACGGGATGTCGCGAGAGAACCTGCAGGGTGAGGGGCGTAATGAACTCGGTGGCGGCTTTGGTCATGACGCAGTGAACATCGTGGCCGAGCTTGTTAAGTTGACTGGTAAGATCGGCGGCTTTGTAGGCGGCGATTGAGCCGGTAATGCCGAGGACGATGTTCATTATGCTGCTCGTTGGGAGGGAAAGGGATTTTGTCTATTCCCGGGTTTATTGGGAGGAAATAAGACGAGAGGTTTTCAGCCGCTCGGCGAAGACGAGAGATTTAAAATTGAGATAATCTTCCTCCCGGGTGGAAGAAAGCAAGCGGTAGGTGTAGTTCGGCCAGTGGGCCATCTCCGCGAGGGAATTCTTCATCCGCAGAGCGATGACCTCGTCGGCATCGGTTCCTCGCCCGGTCAGGCGGGCGCGCAGTTCTTCTTCGCTGGGAGGCATGACGAACAAATCCACGAGAGCAGTTTTGATGCCGGAATCATCGCAAGCGCGAACGAGATCGGCGCCTTGGACGTCGATATCCATCACAACATCCTGCCCCTCGGCGAGATATCCGAGGACTTCGGATTTGAGGGTTCCGTAGTGATTTCCGTGAACTTCGGCATGTTCGAGGAACTCCCCGGCTGCGATTTTTTCAGCGAAGTCGGCACGATCAAGGAAGTGGTAGTCCTGCCCATTCACCTCTCCTGAGCGGGGCGGGCGAGTGGTGCAGGAAATGGAGTAGTGCGCCTCGTCTTCGCCAGCGAGTCGGCGGCAAAGTGTTGTTTTCCCCGAACCCGATGGGCCGGAGACGAGAAGGAGGATGCCGGTGCGGGGAATCACGGGAGCTTAGAGTTCGACGTCGGGATAGGAACCAAGGGTTTTTACGACTGAGCAGTGAGTCTCCAGGGTAGCGAGCGCCTTCTGGAGTTCAGGGTCTTCACAGTGGCCAGCCAAATCAACGTAAAAGATATATTCCCAGTCCTTCTGCTTGGAGGGGCGGGATTCGATCTTGGACATATTGATCTCAAAGGAGTCGAAGGCTTGCAGCGCTTTTACGAGGGAGCCGGGGCGGTCATGAACGGAGAAGAGCAGGGAAGTGCGGTCCTTCCCGGTCGGAGGGCAGGTTTCCTCTCCGATGACGAGAAAACGGGTCGTGTTCGTGGCTCGATCTTGAATAGAAGTTTCGAGCATGGTCAGACCGTGCATTTCAGCAGCGAGCTCTCCTCCGAGCGCCGCAGCACCATCGGCGGCGTTTTGCTTGGCGAGTTGGGCGGCCTTGGTCGTGGAGGAAACTTCGACGAGATCGGCTTCGGGAAAATTCTGGAGAATCCAGGAGCGGCACTGGCCGAAGACCTGCGGGTGTGAGTAGAGGGTTTTGATTTCCGCGCGCGAGATGGCAGCCATGAGGCCGTTTTCGATCCGGAGCAGAATTTGGGCGCAGATGCGGAGAGGGGACTCGACGAAAAGATCGAGGGTGTGCGATACCGCACCTTCGGTGGAGTTTTCAATCGGGACAACGCCGTAGCTTACGTGTCGTCGCGCGACTTGGTCGAAAACTTCCGCGAAATTGGCTTGGGAGCGGTAATCAACAGAATGGCCAAATTTTTTGATGGCGGCCTGGTGAGTCCAGGTTCCTTCGGGCCCAAGGTAAGCGATCTTTAGATCGTCTTCGAGTGCGAGGGCAGCCGACATGATTTCACGGTAAATTGCGTGAATCGATTGATCCGGAAGTCGGCCTTTGTTTTTTTTGGAGAGTGCTTCGAGAAGGGCATGTTCACGCTCGGGAGCGTAGATCTGCAGACCTTCTTTTTTTTTGATTTCGCCAACCTCGTGCACGAGATCAGCTCGCTCATTGAGAAGAGCAAGTAGCTGGGTATCGAGCGCGTCGATCTTTTTGCGGATATCGTCGAGAGGCATGATTCGGTTCTACTCTTCTTCGGAAGCTTCGGGCTCGGGCGCTGCATCTTCTGCGTTGTCAAAGTTCTCATCATCAGACGAGGGTTCCTCGGAGGGGTTGGCTTCGGCATCTTCGGATGATTTCTCCACGGCACTGAGCGCAAGCTGGGTTTCGGCGTCTTCTGTCTGGGCTTCTCCTTCTTCCTTTCCATCGGGAAGTTTGACTTGGCGGAGCTCGCCGATGTTGGGAAGGTCCTCAATATCAGTGATGCCAAAGTGCTCGAGGAAAAGTTCGGACGTTGCGTAGAGAAGAGGGCGGCCCGGGAGGTCAGCGCGCCCTTCGATTTTTACGAGTTCGCGATCGAGGAGTTTCTGCAGCATACCATCGCAGGAAACTCCGCGAACGGCTTCGATGGCCGATTTGGTGACTGGTTGGCGATAGGCGATCACCGCTAAGGTTTCCATGGCGGGCGCACTGAGTCGCTCCGGCTTACGGCCGGGGAAAAGCTGACGAACAAAGCCGGCGTAATCGGGAAGAGTGTAGATTTTCCACCCTTTGGCCCGTTCAGCCGCGAGGAAAGATCGGCCGCTTACTTCATAGCTGCGATTGAGCTCAGCCATCGCGGCAGTGACTTCTTCCTCGGAGGTCTTCGCGAGGGCGGCAAAGTCGAGCTTGCTCTCAGGGCTATCGGGGGCGGCCTGAAGCTCGGGGTTTTCAGTGATTGAGTCGTCCGAGAGCTCGGCAGCGCGAGCTCGCACCAGGCGAGCGAGTTCTGAAGAGGGCAGGGGTGCTTCGGAAGCGACTAAAAGTGATTCAAGTATCGAAGAAAGATCCATCGGCGGAACCGGGAGATTAGGGAGACTCGCGCAGATTTCAAGAGTGTGCTGAGACCTTCTTTGCTTTGGGATGAGAAAATCAGCTTGCGGAGGGAGGGGAAAGTGACTAACCAATGCCGCCCTTCTCTTAAGAAAGCTCGTTTTTTCGAGTTAGAAGAGCCAGATTTTACCCTATTTCCATTATCATGGCCAAGAAAGCTGTAAAAAAGAAGACCGCCAAAAAGGCTCCCGCCAAGAAAGCTGCCAAAAAAGCCCCTGCGAAAAGAGCGGCTAAGAAAGCAGTGAAGAAGGCTGCCAAAAAAGCCGCCGCTACTCCTCCGGTCGATCTTCGCAAGGCTGCCATCAAGAAAGCGGCCAAGCGCGTTGTTAAAAAGAAGGAAGTTGCTGAGCCGGAGGAAATTGCACCGCCAGTGATCAAGCGTGCTTATGTGAAGCCCGATAAGGTTGCCAAACTGACAACTTTTCAGAAGAAGCAACAGCAGAAGCTGAAAGATCTCCGTGATCAGATCACTGACATGATGCAGGGGATGCAAAAGGACACGATCAAGAACCTCGCCGAGGGTTCCGAGGCCAATGGCAGCGGAATGCACCAAGCTGATGCCGGAACAGACTCCTATGATCGCGACTTCGCCCTGAACATGCTTTCCAAGGAGGCGGACGCGTTGAATGAAATCGAAGAAGCCCTGCAACGTCTGGAAATGGGGACTTATGGAATTTGTGAAAAATCGAAAAAGAAGATTCCTCAGGCCCGCTTGGAGGCTCTTCCCTTCGCCCGGCTCAGTGTCGAGTGTCAGGCTGAGCTAGAGCGTGAGAGCGCTGGCTATCAAACGGGGCCCGGTCGCGACGTCTTCGGATTCAATTAGAAGTAGATTTGCATACCGGAAAAGGCTTTCAAAGACCTGTCCTGATTCACCGGGACAGGTTTTTTAGGGCCAAAAATGAAGAAGAAACTCGGGAATTGAGGCTGGCACATCGGGAACGGAGACCTTTTATTAGCGTCGTTATGAGCATCGCTACCAACATGGTCGACACCGTCGGCAACACTCCGTTGATCAAGCTGAATTCCGTGACCGAGGGCCTAGATGCCGAGGTTTTGGTGAAGGCTGAATTTTTTAACCCGCTCTTCAGCGTTAAGGATCGCATTGGCAAGGCCATGATCGAGACTGCGGAGGCTGAAGGGAAACTCCAGCCTGGTGGTACGATCATCGAGCCAACTTCCGGAAACACGGGAATTGCGCTCGCCTTCGTGGCTCGGGCGAAGGGATACAAGTGTATCCTGACAATGCCGGAGACAATGTCGATTGAGCGTCGTGTTCTTCTTCGCAGCCTGGGAGCGGAAATCGTTCTGACTCCGGGACCCAAAGGAATGGGGGGGGCAATCGCCAAGGCGAAGCAACTTCTGGAAGAAGACCCCAGCGCATTTGGACCGGGGCAGTTTGACAACCCTGCGAATCCTGAGGTGCACCGGAAGACAACCGCTGAGGAAATTTGGGCGGATACCGAAGGAAACATCGATGCCCTTGTGGCCGGAGTCGGCACCGGTGGTACGATTACGGGGGTTGGCGAGGTGATCAAATCCCGTAATCCGGATTTCAAGGTTTTCGCGGTTGAGCCCGAGAACAGCCCGGTCATCGGCGGTGGATCTCCTGGCCCCCACAAGATCCAAGGCATTGGGGCGGGATTCATTCCTGGTAATCTCAACACCGAGATCATCGATGAGGCCCTCACCGTGACTAACGAGGAAGCCTTTGAGATGGCTCAGAAATTGGCTCAGCAAGAGGGGCTTCCTGCCGGAATTTCTACGGGAGCAAACGTAGCGACCGCTCTGAAGCTTGCAGCACGTCCCGAGTTCGCGGGCAAGCGGATCGTGACCATCGGATGCTCTTCCACCGAGCGCTATCTTTCGACCCCTCTTGCCGAGAGCTACCGTGAAGAGGTGATGAACCTTCCGGTTGCCGAGCTTCCGGAGTAGTTTGCTGCGCAATCAACTTCCCAAAGCGCGTTCTTCCTAATGGGGGAGCGCGCTTTTTTAGATAAAATACATGGGTTCGGATCCTGATGCCAATTTCTCGAGAGTGGAATTGGCGAGGATCTTTCGGGTGGCGTCCTGTGCGGCGGAAAAGGTATCGTGAACTGCGGTGCCAGATTCCCCGATAAGTTCGGATTGCGAGCCTAGGGTGTCAGGCTCGAGAGCTTCCACGACTTCAAGCATTGTGATCTGACCAGGGGTTCTCGCGAGCTTCCAGCCTCCGGTTTTACCTCTTCGACTGGTGGCGAATCCGCAGCGTTTCAATTCATAAAGAATTTGAGCTAAAAAACTAGGTGGTATCACTTCGCTTTCTGCAATATCGTCGGCCCGAACAACGGATTCGCCATCGTGCTTCCTCGCCAGGTGGACAAGAGCGCGGCTGGCGTATTCGATTTTTTGAGAAATCCTCACTGATGAAAGGAGAGCATATTCAATCAAGCGGGGCGAGTGAGAACCTCCTCTGCGCGCAAGGAAATCCCAAACTCGACGAGCTTTGGAAGAGAATTCGGGAAGATGCCCGGAAAATCGCGGAGACTGAACAGCGTCTTCGTGGCCTCATGGATGATGTGTTTTTGAATCGTCATGATTTCAAGGAGGCCATCGCAGCGAGGCTTTCGCGGAAGCTTGCCCGGGAGGATATGGCTCGCGAAGAGTTACTTCCTCTCTGGCTGGAGATCCTCACCGAGCATCCCCAATTGGTGAACAGCATGGCTCACGATCTTCTCGCGATTCATGAGCGGGATCCTGCTTGTACTGCCCTCATTCAGCCCCTGATGTTTTACAAGGGCTACAAGGCGATCTCCACCTATCGGGTGAGTCATCAACTGTGGGAAAATGAACGTTGTGCCCTGGCGCTTTATTTTCAAAGCCTCGCAAGCGAGGTGTTCGGTGTGGATATTCACCCGGCAGCCCAAATTGGATGTGGAATTTTCCTCGATCACGCGACGAGTCTTGTGATCGGAGAAACGGCAATTGTGGAAGATGATGTTTCCATTCTTCATGAGGTCACCCTTGGAGGTACCGGAAAGGAAACCGGGGATCGTCATCCCATCGTCAGGTCAGGCGTCCTCATTGGCGCAGGGGCGAAGATTCTGGGGCGGGTTGAAATCGGGGTCGGCGCTAAGATTGGTGCCGGAAGTGTGGTGCTCGATGATGTCGAGGCTGGAAAGACAGTCGCTGGAGTTCCTGCCGAAGTGGTAGGGGATAGTGCCTCAGCGAATCCGGCTCACGCGATGGACCAGAGCCTTCATTGCTCAAGCCTCTGATTGGGTGTCGAAGGCTCCGTCCTTTTTTGCCTGCTTCCAGTAGGCATATTCGGACCGGTTGAAGTCGACATACTCCGGTGACAGGTCGGAGGTATAGAGGTGGTGTTCGCCTGTGCCCAGATTAAGATCGATGGTGATGGTGAACTCTTTTTTAGAGACAATGGAGCGAAGAACCTCGGGATTGATCTTGGACTGGAGTCCACCTTCACAGGCGATTTTTTTATCGAAGTAAATATCGAGCACTTCTTCCCGCATGCTTGCGCCGGAGTAACCGACGGCATGAATAATACGCCCCCAATTCGGGTCCTCGCCATTCCAGGAGCATTTCACGAGCGCGGAATTGGCGACTGCTTCCGCGACCTTCTTGGCATTGTTATTCGAGCGGGCACCCTTGACCTTAACTGTGACAAATTTGGTGACACGCTCTCCATCCCGCACGATTGCTTTGGCGAGCTTGTTCATCACAAACTCAAGTGCGTGGCTGAAATCACGACAGGCTTTCGTTCCGCGTTTGATGACCTTGTTTTTGGCCTCGCCATTTGCAAGCACGAGCACGGTGTCATTGGTGCTGGTATCTCCATCAATGGTGATGCGATTGAAGGTGTTTTGCACGGCATCCTGCACAGCGCGATTGAGGCAGGATTGGTCCACGTTGGCATCTGTGGTGAGATAACACAACATGGTGGCCATGTTCGGATTGATCATTCCGGCACCTTTGGCGCAGCCGCCGATCCGAATGCGTTCACCATTGAGCATGAAGGAAATCGCGACCTCTTTTTGAAAAGTGTCACTGGTCAGAATCGCTTTCGCAATTATGTCTCCTTTGTTGGTTTTGAGGCCTTCGACGAGGTCCCCAAATTTCGGCTCGATCCGCCTCATGGGCAGGGGAATGCCGATGACTCCGGTGGAGGCCACCGCAACTTCCCGCTGTTTCAGTTTGAGGAGTTTTGCGGTCTCCTTCGCCATCGTTCGCGAATCAGCCATGCCAGTAGGGCCGGTACAGGCATTGGCGTTTCCACTGTTGGTGATGATGGCACGGAGGGGATTGGCCCGCAGGTGATTCTGGGTCATTCTTACCGGAGCGGCCTTCACTTTATTTTGGGTAAAGGAACCCGCAGAGAGACATGGCACATCCGAGAATAGAAGTGCGAGGTCGAGTCGGTCTGAAGAAGGATTCTTGATCCCGCAGGAAACGGCGTTGCCGGAGAAACCTTTGGGAGCGCAGACTCCTCCCTTGATGCGTGTGTAGGGAAGATCCATGTGGAATGGAGCAGGAGAATGTGTTGGTCTCAGAGTTTTTGCAACCCGTCTGTTTCTAAATTACCCATAAGCAGGTTGAAATTCTGGACGGCTTGTCCAGCAGCTCCCTTGCCAAGATTATCTTCCGCACTTGTGATGATCAGTCGATCGGTTCGAGGATCGTGATGCCAGCCGATATCCAGAAAGTTGGTTCCGGTTACGTGCTTGGTGTCAGGGGAAGAGCCGGCACCGCGCAATCGAACAAATGGGGCATCCGCATACGCAGATTCGAGAGTTTCGCCGATCGCCGAAAAATCAGATTTCAGCTTTGCAAAAATCGTAGAGTGAATGCCTGCGGTGACGGGCATGAGGTGAGGGACGAAAGAGATCGTGATTGATTCTCCCGCGGCCTTGGTGAGTTCCTGTTCGATCTCGGAGAGGTGACGATGTCTGGGCAGGCCGTAGGAGCGTACCGATTCGTTGCACTCCGCAAAAATGAGGGGAATGCTGGCATTACGGCCGGCACCGCTCACTCCGCTTACTGAAGAAACGGTGATGCTCTCGGGCTCGATGAGTCCAGCCCTCAAAAGAGGAATCAACGGGAGTATGATCGATGTGGGATAGCAGCCTGGTGAAGCGACGAGACGGGCAGCCTTGATGGCTTCTCCGTGAACCTCGGGAAGCCCCAAGACCGCCTCCTCAAGGAGATGCGGTGCAGGGTGTGGCTGGTCGTAAAAATCTGCGTAGACCTCCTTGTTATCGAGACGGAAGTCGGCGCTGAGATCGACCACTTTGAGCCCCAGCTCCAAAAGTTCAGTCGCAAATGGAGCCGCCGCGCCGTGAGGAAGGGCAAGGAATGCGACTTCAGCTCCGGTGGTAGCGATGGCCTCCATATCGGGCTCCATAAAGGCGAGATCGGTTCCAGGGTGCCCTTCGAATCGTGGAAAAAGAGAAGTGATTGAAGACCCGGCATTGGCGCGTGAGGTCACGCCGACGACCTTGACCTTAGGGTGGCAGAACAGAATCTTTAATAATTCGAGGCCAGTGTAGCCACTGGCTCCGACGATGGCGACTTTAGTGCGATTCGACATGGCGGTAAAATTAGATGGCAGGAAATTCAGGACTTGCCAATTCCCGATTCTCTGGCAAAACCTGCACGCCGCTTGGCACGTCGGGGTGTAGCGCAGCTTGGTAGCGCGCTTCACTGGGGGTGAAGAGGTCGCAGGTTCGAATCCTGTCACCCCGACCATTTTCTCGAAGAGAAAATCAACGTTCTGCCGAGGGCAGAGAGGATGAGGACGCCGTTCGAGCCGGAAGGAGGATAGTATACGAAAAGAGCCACGAGGATACCCCCGAGGCTCTTGGGATTGGTTTAAATGAGTGTCCTTACTTTTCGGTGACTACGAAGAACAGTTTGGGGTTTTCCGGAGAAGGATTCTCGAACTCATAGGTGATGATGCCTTCTTCAGGGTTGGTGTCAGAAGGGCCGTTATCGATGATGTTGTCATCGATTTCACCTCCAGCCGGAAGGGCTTCGAGATCATTGTTCACCAGAAGAGAGTAGGTTTTTCCAACCTGGGTTCTCCAGGTGACCGTAAGATTTTCGCCGGAGACATCGGAGTCAAAATCGAGGACCTTCAGGCCAAAGTCCCCACCAAGGGGTGAGGCGCCTGCCGCTAGTGCAGAGATTTCATTAGGACTCAGAACCTTGTTCCATAGAGCGACGTCATCGATCAGGCCGGTCACCCAGTGACTCGGGTTAGCACGGAGAATTCCACCGAGCGAAGTGGTGTCCATTCCTGAATCGACCAAGCTGCGGAAAGTGATGTTTGATTCATCCAGCACGCCATCGATGTAGACTTGCAGGGTGTCCGTGTGATCATTTCCGGTCACGGCGATGTGACGCCAGGTGTTATCAAGAGGGGTCCCGAAGGTGTATTCATGAGCGGGCCCTCCGTTCGGTCTGATGTAGGAATCAAGGGTGCCATCGGCTCCCTGGTTGTGGGTTCCCAGATTGTAAAGGGGAGTGTCGCTTAGGGTGGATCCTTCCGAAAAAATCCGGAGATCGTTTTGAGCAGCTCCTTCAATCTTCACCCACATGGAAATGGTGTAGGCCAAATGTTTGGTGATAGGGAGATCGTCTTCCGGGGATGAAATCCGCGTCAGCATGGTCTGGAAATCATTGTCGAACTGAGCTACCTGACGGCCTTCATCGGTGACGAAGTTTTCAGCGGTCATATTATTGAGTTCCAGATTGTAACCATTCGGCCCCAAGTCCGGAGTGATGAGACCATTGGGTGTCTGGTCGAGAGGCCAATACGCCACAAGTCGCTCAGCGGAGCTGGGGATCGAGGGGTTGATGGGATTGGGGTCGAGGGTGTCTAGGATCCCATCTCCATCGCTATCGATGCTGGTGGGATCAGAACCGTTTTCGAGTTCTTCGCCATCGAGAATTTCGTCACCATCGGTGTCTTGCACGAAGGGGTTGGAACCGGCGTTGACTTCCGCGCCATCGTTTGCGCCATCCTCATCTGTATCCGCCTTGTTGGGCATGGTGCCGATCTGGAACTCCTGGAGGTTGGTGAGGTCGTCCATGTCTTCGTCATTCCCCGAATCGGAGACCAAAGGGTCGAGGCCATTGGTGGTTTCGTATTCGTCGCTGAGTCCATCACCGTCGGTGTCTTGCGAAGAAATAAGGTCGAATCCATTGATTCCGACAAAGCTCTCAATGACGTTGGTGTTTCCAGTTCCATCGTCGGCTTCAGTGCCTTGGTAAGTGATCACAACCGGATCGATTCCATTGGAGGAGACAATGACTTGGAAGGTTGAAGACAAGCTCGCGAGGGTTTGCCCGGAACCGGGATTGGTTCCCTCGGTGGAGGCAGACATGGAGCGGGTATCGACGACAACATCGACATTGTTGGCATCGGTCAATCGGACGGAGAAGTCACCCGTTTGCCCAGCGATATCATGATGAAATGACCGGTAGAGATAGGAGCCCGCTGGCAAGCCCGTCAGCGTGAAGCTCACACTGGTGGGAGTATCAAAGCCGTTTCCTCCATTGAGAATGCGAGCATCTACTCCGATCCAATCCCGCGCGAGGTCGGTGTCATCACCTTCGTAAGCTCCGATGGCTCCGCGGCCGATCAGCTGTTTGACCGTATTGAGGGTGGTGTCTGGAAAATCGACAGTGAGTGTTACGTCTGCGCCACCGAATGCCGGGACATCGTAAGTTTCGCTGCGGTTTACGCTTCCGTCGACTTCGTGCTGAGCGAGATAAATCTGGCGGGATTGATCGTGGAAAATCCCGGCTTGCCCTCCTGATGTTTCCGATGAAAAATCAATTAGAAGACCATCTCCTGAGATGGGAATGAGATTCGCATCACTAGCGGTTCCGGGGCCAAGGGGAGTGGTGGCGACTTCGTTCTGGTCAAAAAACAAGTCTCCATCTGAATCCCGGTTGTTGGGATCTGTCATGTGATCGTTGACTTCAGGTCCGTCGAGAAGGGTGTCGTTGTCTGAATCAGGATCGTTGAGGTCGGTTCCATTGGTGACTTCTTCGTGATCGAGAAGCTCATCATTATCGGAGTCCGCATTGTTGGGGTCCCCTCCGTTTTGGAATTCGGCTTCATTGTCGAGCCCATCGCCGTCGGGGTTCCCTGCACCATCCTGTAAGGCGAGCTCTGCGGCATCTGCGGTGCCGTCATTGTTTCCAAAATGCTCATCTTCCCATAAATCAGGAAGATCGTCGCCATCCGTATCATCGAGCGACGCGGTTTGATCGAGCTGGAAGCCATTCAGGGCAAAGAACATTTGATGAACAGGTCCGGTGTCACCCGGCGCCAGAGGAGTGAAGCGAAGAACGACGTTTTGAGAAGCCGCGGTGAAGGTGAACACCAAAGTCGAAGAGAGGTCGGCGGGATCGCCTCCAGCTTCGTTCGGAGCAGTGCCGGATAGCACTTCGTTTTCGGCAGGGTTGCCACCGGAGAGGCTGTTGGTCAAGCGGCCCGTGACGGGCGGATCAAAGGTAGTGCCGCCGTCCGTTGAGATTTCGAGAGTGAATTCCGAGTTCATGTTCTCCACGTCGTGGTGGTAGCTGATCATTTCGTAGTTGGCCGCAGGAAGGCCTTCGAAGGTCAGTTCGAAGTAGGTCGGTGTTCCGGTCGTGCCATCCCAGGCCCCGTTTCCGCTTTGTGTCGTTCGTGAGTCACAGCCAATCCAGTCGCGAAGAAGGTTGACGTTGTTTCCGACCCAACTGGCGGCCTGGGTGTCGTTTCGACCGATCGACTGCTGGACAGTGTTGGCCGTTGTGTTTGACCACGATGGGGTCATCATTACGGTGGCCGCTCCGGTGGAACTGAAGGTCGGGTTATACGTGGCGGTGATGAAATCGCCCGCGTTTTCATGCCGGGCATGGTAGGATTCGAAGCCCGCTTCATGGTAAGTGGCGTTGGTGGAGTCAGCCGGATTTCCTGCAACTGGGGTTCCGTTTGAGCTGAAATCGACATTGAGCTGTCCGTTCAAGACGAAAGGGAGCCCAACCAGTGCACCTAAATATATATGATATTTTGCCATGTTAGAAAGTGTCAGTTCGCACCTGCTAAAATGCAAAATTCTCGAAGCGTTGACAGAAAAAACTTTAGGCAGAGGGAATTTCGAATGATTAAGGTTTGATCATAGGCGTGCTATCGAACAGGAACAGCTTGAGGAATATTCGGGGTGAGATCCTCTGCTTGAGGGATCGCGGGACGACTGGGGCTAAAGCGCTCCGCTTGCGGGGCATGGAGGCGACTGTTTTTATAACTGGGAAGACGATCTGCAGTCTTCATAATATCGACCCAGATCGGAAGTGCGAGGCGGGCGCCTTCTCCTCCCGAGATGATTTTTTTGGGTGAATCAAGACCGACCCAAACCGCACAAGTGAGGGCGGAGGTGTATCCCGCATACCAGCCATCGTGATAATCGTTGGAGGTTCCAGTTTTTCCAGCGGAGGGCTTGGTAAAGCCATAGCGTGAGCTGATGGCTCGTCCGGTGCCCCGGGTGTTCACTTGTGCGAGGATTTCGGAAACCTCCCGGGATGCTCTCGAGGAGGCGGCTTCATGATAGAGGCGACCATTTTTCCAGAGGACTCGTCCACTTCGATCTTCGATCGAGGTGACGTAGTAAGGACGAAAGCGTCGTCCGCCGTTTGGAAAGATCGAGTAGGCGCTGGCAACATCTTCCACGGTAGCACCCCATGATCCTAGAAAAGAGGAGGGGACGGGATCAATCCGCTTGGACTGGAGGCCTACGCTTTGAGCCATCTCGATCACGTTTTCTATCCCGGCCACGGTGCCGACTCGGATAGACGAGGTGTTCCGTGATTCAATGAGCGCTCGCGAGGCAGGGATCGAGCGATAGTATTTTCCGTCTGAATTATTGGGTGACCAGTCTTGGGGGGCTCCCGAGATTTCGCCCGGGGTGATGCGGGCGTCGCTCACTGGATCGTGAATGCCCAGTCCATTTTCAAGGGCGGCCAGGAAGATGAAGGGCTTGAAAAGGGAGCCGATGGGACGCCGGGATTGGAGAGCCCGATTAAATTGAGATTCTCCGGCGTCACGTCCTCCGACAATGGCGAGAACTCCGCCTGAAGCGTTGTCGATCACGACAGCGGCTCCTTGCAGATATTGTGGGGCGCTCCGTTTGTTCCATTGGGTGCGCTTTTGGTGCTGGTATCCGGGAGTCGCCTCGATCCGGCGGAGCCGTTTTTCCATGGAACGCTCGGCAGCTTCCTGAATATTGGGGTCGAGGGTGGTGCGAATAATAAGACCTCCATCCTTGATGCTTTCGCGTTCCAAAATTTCCTCAAGATCCCGACGAATGGCATCGAGGGCGTAGCTTCCTTGAATGATCCGCTCTGAAGCACTGGGAATGTTGATAGGGGAATTTTTTGTAGCGTCAGCTTCCTCTTGGCCGAGTCGTTGATAGTGGACCATTCGTCCCAAGACGGTGTCACGCTCTTTTTTGGCAGCTTCGGGATCCTTAAGAGGTGAGAATGCGTTTGGAGCACGGATGATTCCGGCGAGCAAAGCGGATTCAGAGAGGTTGATCTGGTGAGCACTCTTGCCAAAGTAGGTGCGGGATGCGGATTCGATTCCCATGATGGACCCCCCCCAAAAAATACGATTCATGTAGTGCTGGAGAATTTCGTTTTTTTCGAACTTTGATTCAATTCGGTAGGCAATGGCGATCTCCAGCGCTTTACGGTGAAGGCTCTTGAGCTTTCCGTGGCCGGGCTTCTTGAGGGTGTAGGAGTTCCTAGCGAGTTGCATCGTGATTGTAGAGGCGCCTTCTCCTTTTCCCCGGGTGAAAGCTCTGTAAATGGAGCGGGCTACACCACGGAGGTCCACGCCGCCATGCTCACGAAAGCGGGCGTCCTCCCGGCAGATGAGGGCGTCGATAAAGTAGGGGGAAACTTCGTCGTAGTTTACGAGATGACGATTTTTGCCGTGTAAGTATCCGATTTCCTGTCCCTTGGAGTTCCGGAGAATCTCGCCATCGCAATCGAGAATTTCCGTGCGGGCCGGCATTTTTTCGACTTCGGCGAGATCGTAAGTGCTAGCGAGGCCGAAGTAAAAGAGAGCGGCGCTGAGGAAGGCAATGAAGCCTGTAAAAACTCCACAGAGGACAAAGCGGAGTGGCCACCGGATCAGGCCATGAAAATCCCGCGTGAGCCAGCAGATGAGAGTGTAGGGAGCAAAGAAGAAATCGCGTGCTGCAAATTCCCGCTGGGTCGGGGGATTCTTCTTTGCTCCGCTTTTTCGAGCGGATTTCTTTTTGGCGGATTTCTTGCGGGGAGCCATGAGGTAGGACGAAGAGTTTACGTGGCTGAAAGCGAAGTCCAAGGGTGGACTTTTCTGAAAAGAATCTTCGCCAAGTTCTTGCAGTTTTCTGAAACAGAAGAAGGTTTGAACAACGATAAGACATTAAATGAAAAATCTCATCATCAGTTTGATTGGGATGGCAGCCCTCCCGGTTGCGGCCAAGCCCAAGGTCAATAGTCTAGGTGACCTTCGCGCGATTGAACAAAAAGTGGTTGAAGTGGTGGCAAAGGGCACCCCGGCGACGGTCTCGCTACTTTCGGTGCGTGCCACCTCGGGGAGCGGAGTGATTGTTTCCGCAGATGGTCTCATTCTGACGGCGGCCCACGTCGTGGAAGGTAATCGGGAGCTGACGGTGATTTTTCCTGATGGTCGGGAAGCACGAGCGAAGGTGCTGGGGGCCAATTTTTATCGTGATGCCGCGATGGCCCAACTGATTGGTGAGGGTCCGTGGCCGCATGTGGAGATTGGGGATTCGGAACCACTTAAGACGGGCGATCTCGTTGTCGCGATGGGTCATCCCAAGGGATACGATCCCACCCGGCGCCCTCCGGTAAGGTTTGGCCGGGTAATGACCCGGGAGACAGGAATCTCGGGAGATTTTTTCACTACCGATTGCACCGTGATTGGAGGGGATAGCGGGGGGCCTCTCTTTGACCTGCAAGGCAGGGTGGTGGGGATTCATTCCCACATCGATGCGAAAGAAACCCGCATTAACAACCACGCGGCAATCGAGGGCTTCAAGAGGTCCTGGGGTAAGATGAAACGCGGTGATCAGTGGGGACGATTGGGAGGTTCTGAACTGGGGCCGGAGCGTCCGGTGATTGGGGTGCTTCTCGAGGAATCTGATGTCGGGCTGAAGGTGCTGGGCGTTCCCCAAAATTCTCCTGCTGAAGCTGCTGGAATTCGCAATGGCGACTTCATCGTTACCCTTGCAGGGCGCAAGGCTGTTTCGATAGACGCGCTGGGTGATGTCCTGATCGACTTTGAGCGAGGAGATCAAGTGGCGCTTGAACTCCAGCGCGGAAAGGAGCGGGTGCAATCCAAGGTGACTCTGGCAAGCCGCCGTGAACTTTATCGTAGAAAGAGACGCTAGAGATGAGGAGGTTGATTTTGTTTTTTGTGGGGCTCTCGTTGATGGTGGAGGCGCAGTTTCCGGTGCCTAAAATTCCCACCGCAGATGAAAAGATCACGACAGAGCAAGCGAATGATTTTTTCCGTTCCATTCGTGCGGTCACCGGAAAAGCCAGCAAGGTGGTTTTCCCCTTGTATTCCTTTCGCAAGCCCATTGGGTTCGCAGTTTCACTGGGTGAAGAACTTTTTCTCGCCAAGCTCAGTGAAGTGGCAGCAAGATCCCGCTTGTCGGCCTTTTCCCAAGAGAAGGGAGCACTTCCGGTGAAGATTATTGGAGCGTTTCCTGAGCATGATCTTGCTGTGGTTTACATCAAGGGGTTGAGGGTTCCGGCTGCCCAGTGGACTGATGGTTCAAAGCTCTCCGAGGGGGCATTTCTGGCTGCGGTGCGTCATGATGGTGAGGCTCAGGGAATTGGGGTGAAAAGTGTGGCGGCCAGAAGCCTCAGAATCGAGGATCAAGGGTTCCTTGGAGTCGTGCTCGACGCGCAGAATTTTGGAAATGGGGTGATGGTTCAAAGCGTGCCTCAGGGCACGGCAGCCGCCACAGCTGGAATTCGGCAGGGGGATATTATTCTCTCAGTCAATGGACGTGAAGTGAAGGGCTTCATGGAATTATCAACGCTCTTGAAGCGATTACGTGTTGGCGAACAACCGGAAATCGTGATCAAGCGAGGCGAGGAATCCCTGACCATTTCTCCTGTTCTACAGGGGAATCCACAAGAGGAGGAGCGTGAGAATCCCCGCCTCAAAAAGATGGATACTCTAAGCGGTGGTCGGAGCAGGGTTCATGATGATTTTCCCAACGTATTGCAGTCGGACATGGAACTCGCGGTCAATAGCACGGGGCTTCCCGTGGTCGACCTGAATGGCAATATCGTGGGAATGGTAATCGCGCGGGCCGGGCGGATCAGCACATTGATTCTGCCCGGGGAGTTGATCCTCGAGGTCCTCAAGGAAAAGCCACTTACCGATTCCAAAGATCCAGATCGTGAAGTGATCGACGCCTTGCTTGACGGGCTTCAGAAACGGTTCAAAAAGTGATACTTACTCGTGTTCTCCGCGGGGGGCTTGCTCGTAGAGGCGATTGAGCGCGACTGCCGGAGGGACGTTTTTGTAAAGCATGCCGAAGACGACATCAATGATAGGGGTGCGGACGTTGATTTTATGTGCCAACTCATGAATCGATTGCGTGTTTAGAACACCCTCGGCCACCATGCCCAGTTCTTCGACCGCTTCTTCAAGCGATTTTCCGGCTGCCAGAGCGAGTCCGACCCGATGATTCCGGGAATGCTTCGAAAAGAAAGTGGTGATCAAATCGCCGACCCCTGAAAGCCCGCTAAAGGTTTCCGGTTTTCCGCCCAAGGCGGTTCCGAGTCTGACCATTTCGGCGAGGCTGCGGGTTGCAAGGGCGGCGATTGCGTTGTCGCCCAGCTTGAGTCCACTGGCGACTCCGGCGGCAATGGCGAAAATGTTTTTGAGAGCACCTCCGAGCTCGACTCCGGCGATGTCTTCATTGGTGTAAGCCCGAAAGCGGGGGGTGGCGAAAAGATCGCGCAGAGCCAAGGCGATTTCTGGTGAGGGGCATCCGATGGTGGATGCGGCGGGAAGTTGTTTGGCGATCTCCTCCGCGTGATTCGGGCCAGAGAAAACGGCGACAGGATTTCCGGGGAAGAACTCAGAGATGATCTCTGACATTCTCTTGCCGGTAGAGCGCTCGATGCCTTTGGCACAGGAAAGAAGGACGGTTGTTTGGGGGATCCCAATTTCCGCAAGCTGCTGAGAAGTGGAGCGAATGGCGGAAGTGGGGACTACCAGCAGAATGAGGTCGGTGTTTCGAGCCTCGTGGAGGCCGGTAGTGGCCTTGATGTTTTTGGGGAGGTCGGTGTGGGGGAGGTAGCGCGGGTTTTTGCAGGTTGCATTGATCTCGCGAGCCAGCTTTTCACAGCGCCCAACGAGCGTGACCGAGGGGGTATTATTAGCCAACAAACAAGCAAGCGCGGTTCCCCAGGACCCGGAGCCGATCACAAGGGGGCGGGTGAGCATCATGACTTCTTTTTGGAACCGATTTTGTTTTCCGTTCCGGCGCGGAGTCGGGCAATATTGGCTCGGTGCTTCCAGATCGCGAGTAAACCTGAGACCAGTGCGAGGACGAAGAGGGGCTTGTTCCACTCTCCGGTGGCCAGTTTGCCATGCTTCCAGGAGCCCAGAAGAGCCATGAAGGGAAGTGCGACCCCGGCGGCAATCGAACCCACCGAGACATACTTCGTGGTGAAGGTGAAAATGGCCCAGATTAAAATGAGGATTGGAATACCAAAGGGCATCAGAGCGGTGAAAGCACCACCGGTGGTGGCGACTCCCTTACCGCCCTTGAAGCCAATCCAGGGCGAGTAATTGTGTCCCATGATCGCGGCAAAAGCGGTAACGACCGGGACGATTTGGGCGAGAAGAAGTTGATCACTGGTGAGTCCAAAATTCCACTCTCTTAGGATCCCGATGGTAATTGGGATCCCTTGTCCGTCAACTTTGCACAAGTTGCTGGCGATAATGACGGGGATCATCCCCTTCAGGAAATCGAGGAGAAGACAAACGATGCCGTTCCCTTTTCCCAGGGTGCGGAAGACATTGGTGGCCCCAATGTTTCCGGAGCCATGCTCGCGGATATCGATGCCCCGGAGCTTCCCCATGAGGAGGCCGAAGGGGATGGATCCGAGCAGAAATCCAAGCAAGGGGAGGAGCCAGATCATTTGTTCGCGACGCGGCGGATGGACTTGATAATGACGGGCTTTTTGGGAACGTTCTGATGACGTCCCGGACGGAGATCACCATTGGGAAGTCGACTGTTCATGAATTTTACCCCAACCTCGACTTTTTTGATTTTGTCAACGATGTCCATGCCCTGTGTGACTTTTCCAAAGACGGCATATCCCCCGTTGCTGGGGTAGTTGAGGCCAGCGTTATCAACCACGTTGATGAAAAACTGCGAGGTCGCACTATCGAGGACGTTGGTGCGAGCCATGGCGATGGTTCCGCGGTCGTTTTTGAGGCCATTTTGACCTTCGTTTTTGATGGGTGGGTTGTTCTTTTTCTCTGTGGGAATATCATCCTTCAGTTCAAATCCTCCACCCTGGATCATAAAACCGTCCATCACGCGGTGGAACACGAGATTATCGTAGAAGCTGGCGTCCACATATTTGAGGAAGTTGGCGACGGTGATCGGTGCCTTTTCACCATTGAGCTCGATGGTGATGTCGCCCTCGGAGGTCTTCATGAGAACGGTGGTCGATTTCTCGACTTGAGCTGGTGCCTTTTCTTCGGCTCTCTTTTTGGGCTCATTTTCTTGGGCCTTGCAGGCCGAAAACAACAGAATGGGAAGGAAGACGAGTGATTTCATAAGGAGGGGATATTAGTGAATTGAGAGCGGTGCGCAAGAGCGTGTTGGGCTATCCGGATGCATGAGGGGGGAGAGTGGGTTCCACCGTTCTCTCCCAGACGTAACGTCTGAAAATGACTTTGACTGCTGCGGTGAGTGGGACGGCCAGCAAGGCACCCAAAAAGCCACCGAGAACAAGGGACCAGAAGAGCATTGAGAAGATGACTGTCATGGGGTGAAGGCCAACCGAGTCTCCCACAATCTTTGGCGCAGTGACGAGTGAGTTGATCTGCTGAACGACAAAGAAGATGGCGACGACCCCAAAGACATAAGCCCACTGGGATAAACCAAATGGTTCAGAATGCCCATGAAAGTAGGCAATCACACAGGCCGGTAACAGACAGAGAATGTTCCCGATGAAGGGGATGATTCCTAAAAGCGCCATCACGACTCCAATCAGAAAACCGTAGGGGAGGCCGAAGATGGTAAGAGCAATCCCGACCAAAATCCCATCAATAAACGCAACAAGAACCTGTCCCCTAAAGAAAGAAATGAGGTAACCGTTGATCTCGGCAAGGGTAGCGATGACTTCATCTTTGAACTTTGATGCCTTCAGAGGGACGTAGTCGTGCCAATTGGACTGAATGGAGTCACTTTCTTTTAAAAAGTAGTAGAGGTAGATAGGAACCATGATGAGACCGATGGGAAGACCTAAAAATCCGAGAATTTTTCCGGAACTACTGGTGAGCCAATTGAACAATTTTTCAATGTTCCCAAAAATCATTCCGCCAATTCTGGTGAGGTGAAAGTTTTCCAATGCGATCAGGCTGGTGGCGTATTCACTTCCATCGATTGTCTGTTCTGTGCGCCAATTTGAGTCGAGCAGGAGTTGGGTTTGTTTGCGAACTTCATCATCCATCGGAGCATCTTTCGGGTGAAAGAGAGGAATGAGTTCCGTGCCTTGACGAGGAAGGTGCCATTCTATTTTCTCAAGCCCTACCAAGTGTCCCCCATTTTCGAGGTGCTTCATGGTGAGTTCACGGTCTTTGGCCAGCGCCCAGTTTATCGCTGACCCAAAGAAATTATCGTGGCTCTTCATTTCATGAACACCTCTTGCCGAAGAAACAGATACGAGGCTCTGTTTTCGTTCTTCTGTCCAAACCTCCTTGAATTGATCGCTTAGATTCGAGGCGACAAAAGCGGTGAGACCACCGAAGAAAAGCAGGAAAATGGAAAAAACCACGATGATGCCCCGGAGTCGGCTCATTCCTTTGCGTTGTAACCAGCGCACAACTGGATCGAGGAGGTAGGCAACGATTCCCGCCACCGCGACGGGAACCAAAACAGGTTGCAGATATCCGAGGATGTTACTGCTCAGCCAAATCAAGCCGACCAAAAGAGCGCCGATGATCACAATGGCAATCCCGGTGACTGCGCGCCAGAGCATCTTCTTTTGAAAGTTGCTGGGGAAGGATTCCTTTTCCACGGGAGCAGGATGGAAAATGGAGGCGTCGAAGGCAAGCGGGGATCTTGACGTGAAAAAACGCGAATGCGGTGAAGCAGTCGCGTTTTGAAAGATCGGAAAGGAGAATCGTTATCGCCGGTTCTGGTCGGCAACATGGCCGGCAGCTGCTCCTGCGGCGGCACCAATGGCTGCTCCTTCGAGGGCATTGCCTGACTGGTGGCCGAGGATTCCACCGATCACGGCTCCACCGAGAGCCCCGTTTTGAACACTTGGAGTGGTCGTGCCACAGCTGCTGAGAACGAGAGAAGCGGCCATTGAAGTCAGGAGAGTGAATTTTGTTGTCATGATTTTTTAGTCAGATTGATAATCTACTTCATAGAACGAGACCAATCCAATGCTTATTCAGATTTAATCAGGGAATTTTTCAGACGTGAGAGTGCGGTAAGAGTGTAACCCGTTCCATAGGCCTGATGGTAGTCGTAGAGCGGGTAATCCCACCAAGAACCGTCTTTTTCCTGCTTGGAGAGGAGGTGACGCGCGAGATGGGGGATGTAGTCCTGCCTTTCATCAAGCGGAAGCATTTCGAGGCATTCGCTAGCGTAGTAGAAGCCGTAGTAGTAAAAGTAGCCGGAAATAGCGAAATGGGTTTCGTGGGGGACAGGGCGTTTTCGACCGATGCTGAGCCATCCTTCTCGAAGGCAGAGACGGTGTTGCCAATGTTTGAGAAGCTCATCGGTGACGCGTTCGTCCCCAAACTCACGCATGGCTGCCATGCAGACCTGGGAACGAGCCAGTGACCCGGCGGGGCGGTTGATGCTGTAGCGAGGGCGATAGCGATGGTTGAAGGAGTAAACAAAAGACCAATCGGGGGTGCGTTGTTTTTCGATGGAATCGAGGGCTCGCCGAACCTGCTTTTCCGGGAGTTCGATGCCCATGGTTTCCTGAGCTTCCTTCATGGCGAGCAGAACGGTGGCCGTGCTGAAGGAGGTGGGGATTCCGGAGAAATGGGAGGTGTGCATTTCAAAGTCGAGGTAGCCCCAACCGCCGTTAACGTCTTCGACTTTCTTGAGCATGGCAACCTGTTTGGCAGCAAGTTCTTTGAGGCGGGAGCGTTTTGCCTCGTCGCCTTGGCGGTGCTTGTAGAGATCAGCGATGGCGCGAAGGCCGTAGGAATGGCCCCAGACGTTGTAGGTCGTGGTGGGATCGATATGGCGGAGCTTTGGAAGAACGTTGAGCATCCAGTGTTCCCCTTTTGCGATGGCCGTTTGAACTTCAGGGCGCTGATCGCCACTGTCGAGCAGCCCGGCGAGTGCGAGGCCGGACGAACCTGCGCGAAAAGCGAGGTGGGCTTCAGGTACGGGGGCGTAGATGTTTAAGCCTTTGGTGCGACGTGAACCACCAAAGGAACCATCCTTATTCTGCTTTTGAATCAGGTAGTCAACTCCGCGCGTGATCGCGGTTCCAATCTCCTCCTTGGTGATGGGAGCGACTTCAGGCAGAGGGCCTAATCGGGGCAGTTCCGCAGTGAGAGTCGCTGGAGCAAGAAGAAGGAGAAGGTGCTTCACGAGTTTGAGCGGATGGGAAATTTACTTTTGCCCCTCTGGGATAAGGATGACTTGGTCCAAGGCGAGCCCGGAAAGGATTTCGGTGTGACCTTGAGCGGACTTGCCTGTGGTGACCTCGCGAGCCTCATTCTTGCCATCGGCGAGAACGACTCTGACAATTGCCTTTCCATCTTCTTTGGAAATTGCGGCATTGGGAACAGTGAGAGCTTTGTCATTCCGGTAGGTGGTGATGGTCACTTCTCCAGTCATGCCGGTGACAATGGGAGAATTCTCAGGAAGTTCAATCGAGAGGTTGAGGGGATACTTTCCAGCAGAATTCGGGACGAAGGCGATTGTCTTGAGCTCGGCGGAAAACTCCTGACCGGCGAGTCCGGGAACGGTGACTGTGGCGGTGTTTCCTGCGGCGAGCTGAAGGCGCTGCTCCTGACCAACATTGGCATGCAGGGCGTATGTGGTGTCGGAAGCGATGATGGTTATCAGTGGGGCCTTCCCGGGAAGGCTGCCTTTTTCAGCGAGAAACTTCTCGGCTTCGGAGCCGGACCACACTCCGTTTTTGATACCGCCATAGTAAACGATGCCGTTGGTTGGAGCACTTACGGTGAAGAAAGCGGTGTCTTTCTCGAGCTTGGCAAGCTTTTCGTCGGCCTCTTTATCCGCTTTGAGTGCTTTTTCAACGGCGATGCGCTTGAGCTCCAGAGCCTGAGGAAGGGTGAGCTTGGCGGTTTCATATTTTAAGAGAGCGGCATCATGCTTACGCTGGAGATCGATGGCTTTTCGAGGTATGATTTTCTCCATGGCCCATTTGTGGGAATGCTTCGCCCGCTCGAGGCTGAAGCGGGCTTTTTTGAGGGCGATGCGTTGCCGCTTGAGGATGATTTCTTCGGTCTCCTCGGTGACGCCGTCTTCCTCATACATCTTGAGAAGCTGCTTGAGCTCTTCTTCAACGTAAGCCAGCGACATGGTGGCGGTCTCAAGGTTTTGATCGGCGCCTCGTTCCTCGAGATCACGGCCGATGCGGGTGAAGGAGTCGAGAGCCTCCTTGGCTTGCTGGAACGCGATGCGCTCTCCTTCGAGGCTGCGCGGAGTGGTGAGTTCGAGGTCGGTCAATTCACGCTGGGTTTTTTCAAGAGCAAGCTTGCGAGCGCGCACATCCTTGCGTGCCTCGGCGAGCTTTTTATCATAGTCTTCGCGATCGCTCGTGATGAGAACATCGTCTTTTTTGACGAGGGAGCCGTGTTCCACTGATTGCTTGACGGTGAAGTGACTCCATTCCTCGGGCGCGATCTGAACTTCGGTGGTTTTTGTCGGGATGAAGGTAGCATCAACGGTGAGAGTGGTTTCAAAGACGGATTCTTTGACGATATGTTGACCAGCGGAAGCCGAAGCGACGAGAAGGGCAGAGAGTGCGATTTGCTTCATAAGATGAGAGAGCGAGGGATTTAGCGATTTCCTCGGTAGTGCCCTTTTCGAGCGAGGTAGATGGTGCGGTTTTTCTTGGACTTCTCGGAAAGTGGAACGAATTCATGCGCGACCTCGAAGCCGCATTTTTGGAGCCTCTTCTTTAAGGCGTCATCCAATCTTGAGCCAATAATGCCAAGAAGCCCTCCAACTTTCAAAGAATCGTAAATATTGTGGAGGCTTGTGGGGTGGGTGGGGTCATAGCTTCCGGGAGAGAGGGCCAGGAGATGATCGTGATCCATGATGACTGCCTGGCTCTTGGCGTATTCCGCCGGAATGGGGCGGAAGGGGCTCAGGGTTTCGAGGTGAACCCTATTGTGACCATCATCAATGGGGCTTTCCGGAAGGTGCTTTTCGATCCAATTGGGGAGAACCTCTGCTTCCGGGAAGATGACGAACGACGCCTTTTCCTGAGGCAGAAAATGGCGGGCCGCTTTGATGGCATGGCCAAAACCAAGTCCAAGAAAAATTAACCGGGGCTGCTTGGCCGGACGAAACGGTTGGCAGATCATCTCCATAAGCTCGATTGCCGGGTTTTCCCAGTTTTGGGCTGCGACCAGAGTCCCCCCGCTTTCGAGGGTGTAACGGCCATCGTGCTCCACGAGGTCCAGGGGAAGTCGAGTGAAGGTGGTTGTTTGCTCGATCGGGATGCGAGGTTTCATAAATGCCCTTGTGGGGCAGGGTTTTCTTGCCAAGAGGGGGAGAAAGCGAGTAGAAAAAGAAGCCAATGAGTGAAGAATTAGAAAATTCGACAAAAAGTGCCCAGCTTCCGGGAGCAGAGTAGAAGGTCTTAGCTGGAGTTCTGGGAATCCTTCTCGGGAGTCTAGGCATCCATAAGTTTGTTTTAGGATATACTAAGGAGGGGGTTATTATGCTTTTAATTTCCGTACTCACGCTCTGCATGGCTTCGCCCATCATGTCGGTGATCGGACTGATCGAAGGAGTTCTCTATCTCACAAAATCAGACGAGGATTTTGTGAATACTTATATCAAAGGAAACAAGGGCTGGTTCTAGATTGTTCTCTCGAGATCCTTTAAAGAGTCTCAAACCCTCTCAAATGAGAGGGTTTTTTTATTGGATAACGACTGTGAGAACGAAGAATTCACAGCTTATTCACACAGGGGATATCTTCTGAATAAAGTGTGAATGACTCTTTTCCAAGAGCTCCCTTGCCGGAATTGGGTTAAGGGGTAATCTGCAGTGTTTTATGTTATTTCTCAGTCAACTTCGCGGAGAGCTGCGCAAACTTTTTGCCCGCCGGAGGACATACATTGGCTACGTTGTTTTTCTGGTGTTCGAAGCCTTGATGCTTATCCTTTGGATGCGTGTTCTGAGGCCAAAGGTTGAAGAATTGGCAGCGCGTAATTTGATTCCGGTGGATCAGCTTTATTCCTCACTCACTTCAACCTATTGGATTATGGGGTGGAGTATGTTTTTTCTGGGATCGATTTATTTTGCGCTCGTTGCCGGGGATATCGTCGCGAAAGAAGCTGAGGATGGAAACCTGCGGATGGTCCTCGCGAGGCCGGTGTCTCGACTCCGGGTCTTACTTCTGAAGTATGCCGCGGTGATTATTTACACCGTTACTTTCGTGATTTTCGTGGGTGCCACTGGCTATGCGATGTCGGTGATCGCGATGGGGACGGGTGGAGGATTGTTCATCTGGAATCCAGACATGTTTATTCTGGCCTCGTATCCTGATTGGGGAGATGGATTTACCCGCTTGTTCATTGGAGCCTGTTTTATGGGAATCAGTATGTGCGTGGTCAGTTCCTTGGGGTTCTGCTTTTCGTGTATGAAGATGAAACCTGCTGCTGCCACGATTATGGCTTTGAGTGTCTTCTTTGTGGATATGGTTCTTCAGAACATTCCTTTCATGATGGATTTCAAAGAGAACTTCATCACCTTTCGGATGGCAGCTTGGGTTTATCTGATGGCGGAAGAGATTCCTTGGGCCCGAGTCTATGAGAGCTATGCCATTTTGGCGGGGATTAACGTGACCCTTTTTGTGATCGGATGGATGACCTTTCAATCCCGCGATTTTAAAACCTAGGCCCTTGCCAGTGATGCGGGGAGTGCTTGAATGGGGTGATGACTAAAGCCGAAAAATCCTTCCTGTTTGAGCTTCTTGAGACTCCCAGTCCCACGGGTTTTGAAATGCCCGGGCAAAAAGTCTGGGCAAAATACATTGAAAAATTCGCGGATTCGGTGGCGTGCGATGCCTACGGATCAACTTGGGCGACCTTGAAAGGAAAGAGTGATCGTATCGTCATGTTGGAAGCCCATGCCGATGAAATTGGCTACATGATCAAGCATATCACCAAGGATGGGTTTTTGTATCTCGATCGTGTGGGTGGAAGTGATTCAGCGACTGGTCGGGGGAGGCGACTGAGGCTTCTTGGTGACCGGGGAATCGTAGAAGGGATCATTGGAAATACGGCGATTCATTTGCGTCGCGATTCACTCGGCAACGAAAAGGCTCCCAAAGTCCACGAACTGTGGGTGGACGTGGGAGCATCAAGTCAAAAGGATGTTGAGAAACTCGGACTTCGAGTCGGACATCCTGCGGTTTATGCAGATGGACCGACGGAATTGGGAAAAGACCGTCTCGTAAGTCGTGCCGTCGACAACCGGATTGGTGGCTTCATTATTGCCCAGGCGATGAAGAAACTGGCAGCGTCCAAAGCCAAGCCCGCCTTCACTGTGATCTGTCTCAATGCGGTGCAGGAAGAAATCGGAGGATATGGTGCTAAGATGGCGACCCATCGTCTTGAGCCTGATGTTTGCCTGTGCACAGACGTGACTCATGCCACCGATACCCCCGGATTGAATCATCAAATGTATGGTTCGGTCACACTTGGAGGAGGGCCTTCAGTGACTCACGGAACTGCGAGTCATCCTCTGGTAGTCGACCGCTTGATGGATGTGGCGCAGAAGAAAAAAATACCGCTTCAGCATGAGGCCTCCAGTCGTTTTACGGGAACTGATACGGATAGCATTTATCACTCTCGCGACGGAGTTCCCAGTGCTCTTGTTTCTCTTCCCTTACGTTGCATGCATTCGGTCGTGGAGATGGCGCACTATGACGATGTTCAGCAAACGATTGATTTGATGGCGGATTTTGTCTCGTCTCTCAAACCCAGAGATGCTTTTTGCCAGACCTTGAAGTAATTTGTTTAGCTTGAACATTTCGTATCCTTAATGGTCTAATCGTCTCCATGCAGCGGCGCAAAACACGCAAAGGATTTTGGTGGTGGTCTTGGCTTTTGGTCCTCTTTGTGGCCGGAGGAGCCGGGGGAGGGTGGTTTGTGGGCCAAAAACTCTGGGAACAAGCACCCAAGCAATATCGATCTACGGCCAAACTTCGTGCGTATGTCATTCCCGACTATTTGGGATCTGGGAGCAACCTCGCGATGGAGAGTGTGCGCGATGGAACTGCGGGGAAGGTTTTGCTTGATTTGGAGTCCGTTGAATTTCTCACCAGTTTGGCGCAATCGGAGGCACTAGCGCTTGATAAGCGCTGGGGTTTGCCTTTGCCGGCGGTAATCAAGGAGCTTCGCGAGTCGATTCTTCTCGAATATACAAAGGACAAGGAACTCTTCATCACTCTCGAGCGCGAGATCCCCGAAGAGGCTGAGGAAATCGCGAATTATATGGCAGCTTTGGCTCTTGAGCGAATCGAATTTTTGAATTCTGAACTCAGTCGGAAAGGAATGGAGGGAGTGGAATCTCGTCTGAGCATCTACCTCGAAGCTGTTTCCGATAGCCATGCAGAGTACGCCGCCATTCTCAGAGCGAAGGCTGGAGTGGATATCGATCCCAAACCTGGCATGGACCTTAATGACTACAACGAATACGGTAAACCGGTTATTGATGCTCAGGTAAAATGGCAAGAAGCTCTTGATGATCTTGAGGATGCACGGAGAGAATTTTCATCCGAGATTTCTCACTGGAAACGTAAGATTCTTCCTTCTTCAATTTTAGAAAATGCTGAACTTCCGATTGGGATTCATGGGCCCAAAGTAGAGCCTTTTCAGACCCGTGGAGCGATCGGCGGGCTTTCTTTGGGGATTTGCCTTGGGCTTCTCATGATGCTGATGTGCTGGAAGCTCTTCAGCTAGCTCATTTGGCGGGAACGACGCACCGGAAGCCCGTGTGGTTCGTGGGGGCCAGTGACTCGGAGTAATGCCGAGCTGCTGGTCGGTATCGCATACAGTAGGAGAAATGACAAAGGAAGGATCCACCTTTGCTGACGTGAAGCGTTGATAACTCATCGGGGGCATCACCAGGCCATCGCGTCTCATTTAAAATATAGCCAATCATGGGCTCGGAGATGCCAACGGTTGGAGATTTTCCGGTCTCTTTGAAGATGGTAAAAGCATCCGGACGGTAGAGGTCGGAGCAATGTTCCCAAACGTTTCCAGCCATATCGAAGAGCCCGTAATTGTTGGGAGGATAGCTCTTTACGGGGGCCGTGCTTTTGTAACCGTCCAATCCGCTGTCTTCGTTGGGAAAAGTTCCGGTGAAGATATTTGCAGGCCAGCTATCGGGGTCCGGCTTCGCCTCATTTCCCCAGACGTAAGTCTGGCCCTCAAGTCCTCCCCGTGCCGCCCGCTCCCATTCGGCTTCGGTCGGCAGGCGCTTTCCCGCCCACTTGGCGTAGGCATTGGCATCTTCCCATGTGACGCAGACCACGGGGTGATCCATTTTGTCGCGAATATGAGAACCGGGGCCGGTCGGTTGCCGCCAATTTGCACCTGCAACGAACTGCCACCACTGCCAGACAGCGTCTTGTTTAAAGAGTTCCACATTCTGCTCCGGAGATAAGAAAACAAGGGCGCCAGGTTTTAAGGATTCGGGTGGCGCAGTTTGATCGTAGCCCAGGCCTGTCCATCCTCTCTCCGCTTGTGTGCTGTAGTTGGTCGCTTCAATGAATTCCTGAAACTGAGCGTTCGTGACCTCATGAATATCCATGTAGAAGGGTTCTACGGTAACCTCGTGGGCAGGAACTTCCTCAGGATACATCGAGGCTTCCCCGCTGTTTTCCGGAGTTCCACGGCGGTAGGTCCCTCCGGGAATGAGAACCATGTTTGCCAGGTTGACCTCGGCTTCCTCCGGTGGGCTTGTTTCGGGATTGGATACCGACTGTTTGTCTTGGCAGGAAAAGACCAGCAATGAGCAGAGGAGAAAAGAGATGGGGCGATTAGTCATGAGCGAGCTAAGAAAGAGAAGAACTTGGTTTTGCCAAAGAAAACAAGTTTACTACGCCCGTGCCGATCACCAAATTTCGTCCCTGTATCGACCTTCACGAAGGGTCGGTGAAGCAGATTGTTGGCGGAACCCTTAATGATGAGGGAGCCATGGAGAATTTTGTCTCTGAAAAATCACCTGCTTGGTATGCCAAAAAATTCCGTGATGACGATCTCCGGGGAGGTCATGTGATTCAATTGGGCCCCGGTAATACCGAGGCTGCTCGCGAAGCTCTTTCCGCCTGGCGCGGTGGGCTTCAGATTGGAGGGGGGATCAATGCTTCCAATGCGGAGGATTGGCTCGATGCCGGAGCATCTCATGTCATTGTGACCTCTTGGCTGTTTGATCAGGGAGGTCGCTTTTCAAGAGAACGACTTTCCGAACTTGTGGATGCCGTGGGAAAGGACCGGATCATCATTGATCTCAGTTGTCGGAAGGTCGGCGACGGTTGGAAGGTTGCGATGAATCGCTGGCAAACGGTGACTGATCTTGATTTGAATCTTGGGGTGGTTTCGGAACTCGCTGATTCCTGTGATGAGTTTTTGATTCATGCGGCCGATGTCGAAGGAATGTGCGGAGGTGTTGATGAGGCTCTGGTTGAGGTCCTTGGGCAGTGGGACGGGTGTCCCATCACCTATGCAGGCGGGGTGCGGGGGATGGAAGATTTATTACTGATCAATCAGGCCAGCAGCGGGCGCCTTGATGCAACCGTGGGAAGTGCTCTGGACCTTTTTGGTGGGAAGGGGGTGGCCTACGAAGAACTCCTCACTTGGAACCGACGGAAATGAACGACGGAATCGGAATTCTCGCGATCATGGTTGGCGGTGTGGTCTTTGTCGTCATGATCCTCCGTCGCTTCCGGAAGTTGGCGGAAATGGCCGAACGTCGTGAGCTTGAAAAATCCCGTCTCAGCGTGATTGACTGGGAGATTCTTTCGCAGAAAGCCCGAATCGTTAAAAATGCTCCACTCGAGGTGCGTCGAAAGCTCGAAGGGATCATCGAGGTTCTTGCCACGGAGAAGAATTTTGAAGCCTGTGGAGGACTTGAGGAGGTGACTGATGAGATGAAACTCATTGTCATGGCCCAAGCAGCTCTTCTTCTGGCAGGGCGGGAGCATGATTACTTTCCCGAGCTCAAAAGTGTTCTTCTTTATCCGGATGCTTATACCGGAAAAAATTCCGATGGCACAGCTCAGACCCGTCTTGGTGAAAGCTGGGATTCCGGCAGTATCGTTCTCTCTTGGAAAAGCATCGTAAAGGGGGGGGAGGATCCCGGAGATGGGCGCAATGTTGTCCTTCATGAATTTTCCCACCAGCTGGATCAGCAAAATGGAGCCAGTATTGGAGTTCCGGTTCTGGATTATATTTCGGATTACCGCGAATGGGCTTCAACTTTTGGCTCGGCTTACCAGAACTTCGCCTCTCGCGTAGCTCGCGGAAAAAAAACCGTCCTCGATCCCTACGGCGCAACCAATCCCGCGGAATTTTTTGCGGTGGGAACCGAGACTTTTTTTGAGAAAGGAAAGCAACTTCGGGAGCGATATCCCGCTCTTTACGATCGGTTTCGAGAATACTACGGCTTGAATCCGGCCGAGTGGTAAGGTCTGAGGCTATTTTTGGGAGATCGATTTGTCTGACACGGAAGGTTTTGAGGTGAAATAAAGCATTGCGCGTGCAGGGACTCCCGTTAGCGTCCACCCCTGTAATCGCATGAATATTCACGAATATCAGGCAAAGGAGCTTTTCGACCGTTTTGAGGTCCCGAGTCCTCGGGGTCAAATGGCTGAGACAGCTGAAGCAGCCCTTCAGATCGCCAACGAGATCAATTCTGACCTGATGGTGGTTAAAGCGCAGGTCCATGCCGGCGGACGGGGCAAAGGAACTTTTCAAAACGGTTTCCAGGGTGGAGTCCACCTCACCAAAAATGCGGCCGAGATCGGAGAGATCGCTGGTAAGATGATCGGAGAGACTTTGGTGACCAAGCAAACCGGCGAAGAGGGAAAGCTCGTTCGCAAGGTTATGGTTGCTGATGCAGTGGATATAAAACACGAATACTATCTGGCCGTTTTGATGGATCGTGAGACCTCCCGTCCGGTGATCGTAGCCTCGACTGAGGGGGGAATGGATATTGAAGAAGTTGCGGAAAGTTCTCCGGAAAAAATTCTCCGTGTTCTGGTCCATCCTCTTGCCGGCCTGCAGGCCCATCAGGTCCGTAGCCTCACTGCCGGGCTCGGATTCCAGGGCCCCGCAGCCAAGCATTTCGGGAAGGTTCTCAAAAATCTCTTCAAGCTCTTCGTTTCGCTCGATTGTGACATGGTGGAAATTAACCCGCTGGTCGAAACTCCCGAAGGGGAGGTTCTCGCGCTTGATGCCAAGTTTGGCTTCGATGATAACGCGCTCTACCGCCATCCGGAAGTTGAAGCTTATCGCGATGTCGAAGAAGAGGATCCTCGCGAAGTAGCAGCCGCGGAGTTTGATTTGAACTACATTGGTTTGGATGGAAATATCGCCTGCCTCGTCAATGGAGCTGGTCTGGCCATGGCAACCATGGATGCAATTAAGTTTGCCGGAGGTGATCCTGCGAACTTCCTTGATGTTGGTGGCGGAGCAACGAAGGATCAGGTCAAAGGAGCGTTCAATATTATCCAGAGTGATCCGAAGGTGGAGGCCATTCTCATTAATATCTTTGGAGGAATCATGGACTGTAATGTCATCGCCGAAGGGGTGGTTGCCGCGGTTCAGGAAACCGGGTTGACCCTTCCGCTTATTGTTCGTCTCGAAGGAAATAACGTCGCCGCCGGTCGTAAGACTCTCTCGGCATCTGGGCTTGCCATCACTGGCGCGGAAGACCTTGCAGATGCCGCTAAAAAGGCCGTCGCATCTGTCTAATCTTTTACTTATATTTCAACATGTCTATTTTAGTTAACGCCGACACTAAAGTTCTTGTCCAGGGAATCACCGGAGGATTCGGTGGTCGTCATGCCGGACTCAGCCTCGATTACGGCACTGCACTCGCTGCGGGTGTGACTCCGGGGAAGGGCGGACAGAATTTCGAGCATGGTAACCACAAGGTCCCCGTTTTTGATACCGTGGCTCAAGCCGTCAGTGAGACCGGAGCGACCGCTTCCGCAATCTTTGTGCCACCGCCGTTCGCGGCTGATGCCATCCTTGAAGCCGTCGAGGCCGAGGTCGATCTTGTCGTCGCCATCACCGAGGGAATTCCCGTGATGGATATGATGCGGGTCAAAGAAATCATGAAGGGGTCTCAGACCCGCCTCATCGGGCCGAACTGTCCGGGTGTGGTCACGCCTGGTGAGGGCCCGGATTCCACCGGCGGATGTCGGATCGGTATCGCTCCCGGCTATATCCACAAGAAGGGAAATGTCGGAATTGTATCGCGTTCCGGAACTCTCACATACGAGGCCGTGTGGCAGGTGACTTCGCTTGGTTATGGTCAGAGCACTTGTGTCGGCATCGGCGGAGACCCGATTAATGGCACCAGCCATCTCGATATCCTGAAGATGTTCAATGAGGATCCTGAAACCGAAGCAATCATTATGATTGGAGAAATCGGGGGGTCAGCCGAGGAAGAAGCTGCGGCGTGGGCCAAGGAGAACTGCAAGAAGCCCATTGCTGGTTTCATCGCAGGAGCAACAGCACCTCCGGGGCGGCGCATGGGGCATGCCGGAGCAATTGTTTCGGGCGGACAAGGAACCGCGGAGGCTAAGAAGGCGGCAATGACCGACGCCGGGATTGTGGTGGCCGAGACTCCCTCGGAGATGGGACAGGCTCTCCTGAAGGCTTGGGGAAAGTAGGTCTCTCTTGACCAGTTTCAAAGCCCGGTTCTGCTCCAGCAGGCCGGGCCTTTTGGCGAGGATATTGTGAATAAAACGCGAAGCCTCTTATGGTTTCAAGCTGAGAACAACTGAGAGTCTATTGGGAAGTGGATCGAGTCAATTGATTGGACAGTAGTCCTTTAGCTTCCCCCAATAGGAATAGTGATCCTGTGAGCAAAATGGGAATACTTTGGGATTTGATTTCTACTAGCGCATTGTTCACAGACTTGTGAACAGTATGTGGTCGACCTCCGACAAGGCTTTTTAAGGTGTTCAAATCCAGAGAGCGAGGTGAATCCACGGGCACGAAATGGAAGTGTTCTGCAATCTCAGCGAGAATCATGAGCACCACATCGGTGTCTTTATCTTCCACAGACCCATAAATAACGGGTGTTTTTTTTCTCTTAAAATTCTCTTTCCAGGTTTCGACGAGAGCTTTGGCAGCGTGGGGATTGTGTGCTGCATCAAGGATGAGGGGGCCGTTTTGGCGTTCCACCCGTTCGAATCGTCCGGGCCATTGCACTTTGGCGAGACTGTGTTGGACGACATCGTAGCTGAGGAAGTATCCCGCTGCGATCATGGCCTCGCAGGCGAGGGCGGCATTGTGTCGCTGATGGTTCCCGGGGAGTCCGATCGGGTAACCAAGAAGGGGCTCGGTAATGAATTCGAGGGGAGCTTGGGCTTGGTTTGCGCAACGCTCGATTTCCAGCCGAGCTTCGGGAGTTTGTTCGGCAGAAAGGAGGGGTTTGCCTTTGACGGATATTCCCGCCTTTTCACGCGCGATGTCGGCCAGAGTATCGCCAAGCCATTTGGTGTGATCGAGCGCGATGGGAGTGAGAACGCAGACATCTGCTGGGACCGCCGTAGTGGCGTCGAGCCGGCCACCCATTCCGGTTTCGAGAGCAATGAGTTCACATTCGCTTTCGCGAAAGTGCCGCATCGCAAGAGCAAGGGTTAGTTCAAAGAAGGTTGGATGCGGCTCCCAGTCGGCCACCAAGTCCCGAAGTTCGGACAGAAGTTGAGCGCAGCGCTCCTCGGTGATTTCGACGCCGGACACCCGGATCCGCTCGCGGTAGTCGATCAGATGGGGGGAGGTGAAGAGTCCGGTCCGAAGGGCTAGCCCCCGTCCGAGCGAGTCGATCATGGCGCAGGTAGAACCTTTGCCATTCGTTCCTGCGACGTGGATGACCTTGGTAGTGTGAGCTGGATAGGCAAGGAAGTCACGAAGCAGAAGACGCGGAGCCTCGAGCCCAAGCTTGATCCCAAAGAGTTGGGTGGAATAGAGCCAGTCGACCGCTTCGCGATAATTCACACTGCTGACTTACACCGATTTTTGCCAAGGTCCAGTAATCGCGATGGTGTAGCCGATGCTCTGCATGTTCACGAACATGGTGGAACCATCCGGGCTGAAGCAGGAACCAGCGAATTCGCCGGAGTTGAGGGCATTTCGGGCGAGGTTGTAAATCTTACCATCTTGGGTCACTCCACGAACGTGGGGAATGTTCCCCTTGTGCTCGGCGATGAGATCTTCGCAGACGAAAAGATCTCCCCAGGGAGCGGCGCAAAGGTTGTCGCCATTGGTAAGGAGTTCGTCGGAAGAGGGCTGGAGGAAGAGCTCGATCGTATCAGGCTGACTTGCCTTGCCAGAGGGGGTCAGTTTGAAAATCTGCCCCTGGGCTTCCGGTCCACCGTTGGTGCAGCAGATATACATCGAGCCATCGGTCCACTGGATTCCTTCACCACGGGCGAAGCGGGCCGCACCTTTTTTGAATCCCCGATAACGAAGGTCGTTATCGGGGGAATCGGTGCGAGACATCGTGATCCACTCTGCTTTCATGGGCTCACCTTCTTTGGTGGTTTGTGGTTGGTCTTTGAAGTTTCGAAGATCGGCGGATTTATGGCCGACAATCGCCAGCGCTTGGAGTTTCCCCTTGGTGAAGTCTCGTGGTTTTTCGGGAACGAAGCGGTAGAGCAGCCCGTCGCTCATATCTTCGGTGAGGTAAATGATACCGGTGCTGGGGTCGACTGCGATGGCTTCGTGACGGAAGCGTCCCAGCTTCTTCAGGGCAACAGCTTTCTGGAGTTTGCCGTCGTCGGAAGCTTTCACTTCGAAGCAATAGCCGTGCTCACGACCACGATCACTGGTGAGATCAGCAGGCTCTTCACAAGTAATCCAGGTCCCCCATGGAGTGGCGCCCCCGGCGCAGTTGCGGTCTGTGCCAGTGAGGGAGAGGAACTCGCGGAGCACCTCGCCGGATTTCAGGTCATAGACGAGATTGGAAGTTCCTCCGATGTGGGGGGCTTGCTTGCCTTTTCCTGGATCGTAGGAGAGCTTGGAGTCGAGCTCCTTGGGGAATTTCGCTTCCGGAAATGGACTTTGGTTTTGAGAGCCCACACCAAGCTCGTGATTACGAACAAGAATCACAGTTCCCTCACGTCCCGCAAAACAAGCCATCCCGTCAGGCATTCCGGGCACCTTGTAGCCATCACTCATAGTGCCACCCTTTTTAGAAATAACGTTGTATTTGAACCCCTTTGGCAGGTCAAGAATCCCATCGGGATCTGGAATGAGGGGGCCGTATGGTTCAACAACCCGCCCTTCAGAGTTTGCATGAAGATATTTTTGAAGGCCCATGAAGCCAGCGGTAGCGGCGGCGGAGGTGGAGATGAATGAACGACGTTCCATAGCGGTGGGATTGTTGGAGTTGTTTACGGAGATCGCAAGTGGTCCTTTCCATAATTTAACCTCTTACAAGGGTCAGAATGATAATCCGAGCGGCTTTCCCTTTCGCGCTCAAGAGCTTTGCGCATTCGTGTGAGGTAGAGCCGGTGGTGAAGACATCATCGATTAAAAGGACCGTGGCGTTTTCCAGTTCGGGCAGCATCTTGGGGCGAATTTGAAAAGCTCCTTTGAGGTTGGTCAGGCGCTCCTTGCGTGTGAGGCGGGTTTGGGTCTGGGTGCGACGAGTTCGCTTGAGGGCGGGGCAAAGGGGGATTCCAGAGAGCCGGGCAAGACTTTTCGCCAGCTCGAGAGCTTGGTTACCGTGGCGTTTTTGTTGCCGAACCCAATGTAAGGGAACGGGAACGAGGAGCGTGTTTTTCGGGAGGTCGGCAAGTCGGGGATCATTCCCGAGGACTTCCAGGAGAAAGCGTGCTAAGTCACTGGAGAGATAAAACCGGCTTCGATATTTCAGGGAATGAATGAGCGCTCTTGCTCCCTGTGATGCGCTGAGAGGCGAGCGGGCGAACTCAAAGGCGAGTTCAATCTCGGTACAATTCGGGCAAGCAAATTCGTCATCGATTTGTCCGGGGAATTCCTCGCCGCATTTACGGCAGAACGGGTCTTTGATGCGTGGAAGGCTCTCAAAGCAGGAATCGCAGATGTTGATACCATGCGACTGCAGTTCGCCGCAGAGTTCGCAAAGCGGGGGGAAGAGGAGATCGAGAAAACGGCGGATCATTCTTTGGTCATTGCCGGGCCTTTTGCCGCCACCACCGGGGTCTTGGTTTTTGCCGGGTGAAGCCCGCGAATGTAGATGGCGATAATGCCGGCAGTGATTGAAAGGGTGACAATTGGTAAAATTCCTTCGGTGATCTTATGCCCCATGTAGACGTCAAATTTACTGGGAAGATCGGGGCGGCGTTCGGTCAGGCGATTAAACATTTTGAGCGAGAAAACCCAGCCAGTGTGGAGTCCGATGGGGAGCCAGAGGGAAGCCGTGCCGTAGCGGGCGTATGCCAGAATAAGTCCGACAATAAAGAGCGAGACAAACTCATAAAGGACGAGCTGAGGTTCAAGGAAGCGTTCGGCAATCAGGCGTAGCATTTCGAATCCGGCATGGATCGAAGTGGGGTCGGAAACTTGCGCTCCCGAAGGAGGTTGAAGGAAGTGAACGGCAGCGAAGAGAAGGGAGAGCGCGATGATTGCGACCGATGGCCGGAAGGCGCGGAGGAAGATGGCAAGGAGCGCACCGCGGAAAAGAATTTCTTCGATGAGCGAGGCAAAGATCGCGGGTGTGACGGCTTTTTTTGCAGCTGCAAGCAAGGATGACTGATTCGGAATTTCCGACCAATTGAACCAATTGAGATGAAATAGAAGCCACGCCATTGCCAGGAAAAGTCCGGAGGCAAGAAAGAAGCCTGTGACTAGTTGCAAGATTCCCCCACGGGCCTTTTGCAGAGCTTGTCCTTGGGCCGGAGCAATTGCTTCCGGTGGAAGGTAGATCGACCAAGGTGTATCTCTAAGCTTTCGGGGATCGGTGCGGAGGCGCAGCGAGGAGATGAGAGGAAAGAGGAGGAGAACCGCGGAAATCATCAGGGCTCTTTTAAAGTAGCGTGTGAACTCGGCGTCCTGGGCCTTCTGAGCAAGCCATTTGAGCTCGTCTGTGGTGTCTTTCTTTAGGGTCACATCAGCAAAGCCCTTGCCCATCTCATAGAGAGGGGAGGAGAGGAGCGCAGCCAGCACAAAAGATCCCATGATGAAGGCGAGAACTTTGGCGACATCAGCAAGGGCGGAGCGTTGCACGGAGGGAGAATAGACTGAATTCACTTTCGAGGGAATTTGAAATTGGATTTTCCGCGGGTCGGCGAGACACTCCAGCATGCAGCGGCACGAATGGCATGAGACTCTCGAAGAAGGGGGGCAGCGGTTTTGGCGGGCGAATTTTCATGCCGGAAGGTGGAATCTCATGACTAAGACGGTGAGACGGGGAAGCTGGGAGACAATCCGTGAACCAACGACCGGGGATTGGGAGGCTTTGCGTCATACCTTGTGGAATAAGTATCAGCGCAAACGTTGCCCGTGGAAGCTGGTGGCGAGTGTGGATAAAATTTTGGGCCGAGCCGATGAAGGATCAAACTCGTGACTGGATTGCACTCGACCGGGCGCACGCCTGGCATCCCTTCACCGATCAGGGCGAATGGGAGTCAGTGGTTCCTTTGGTTCTCGTCAAAGGAGAGGGGGTTTGGCTGTTTGACAGTGAGGGAAAGCGGTATCTCGATGCCAATTCCAGCATCTGGACCAACATTCATGGTCACAGCCATCCGGATATTGTGGCGGCGATTCAAAACCAGGCCTCGGAATTGAGTCACAGTTCTTACCTTGGATTCGCCAATGCGCCGGCAAGCGAGCTGGCGGGCAAGCTTTGTGCGTTTTTCCCAGATGAACTGACGAGATGCTTTTTCTCAGACGATGGATCGACGGCGTTGGAAGTAGCCTTGAAAATGAGTCTCCAGTTTTCACAACAAAATGGCGGCGCCGAGCGGTTTGGAATCATCGCGTTTGAAAAGGCGTATCATGGGGACACCTTGGGCGCTTCCTCGGTGGGTGGGGTGTCACGATTTGTCAAAGGCTATGGCGAGGCCGGGCTGGAGGTTTATCGGGTGAGCGGAATGGAGGATTTAAAAAATCTCCCCGAGGTTGTGGTGAGAGCGGCCTCAGCAGTTGTGATCGAGCCATTGATTCAAGGGGTGAATCAGATGACGCCATGGCCCTCGGGGATGTTGGCCGAACTGCGAAGCTGGACGAGCGAGCGAGGAATTCATTTGATCTTGGATGAGGTGATGACCGGATTTGGAAGAACGGGAAAGATGTTTGCCTGCCAGAAAGAAGAGGTGATTCCAGATTTCTTATGTCTCGCTAAGGGACTGACGGGAGGGACGATGCCCTTGGCGGCAACGCTGACTCGCGAGGAGATTTATGAGGGCTTCAAAGGTGTTGAGAACACGTTTTATTACGGCCATAGCTACACTGCAAATGCCCTTGGCTGCGCGGCGGCCTTGGCGAGTTTGCGAATCTTTGAGGGAAATGGCGTGCTCGACGGGGTCGAGCAAAAGGGGCTCAAAATCGAGGCCGCGTTGTCAAAAATCGCTGGGGTGCATGAGGTGAGACGGGTTGGATTGGTGCTCGGTTTTGATGTTGCGGAAGGGAAAGGGAAAGTGGTTTGTGAACGCTTGAAACGGGAGGGGGTTTTGACTCGGCCGATTCTTGATACTATCGTGATCATGCCCCCTCTCGCGATCAATGATGACGAAATTGATTTTTTGGTGAGGGCCTGTGAAAAGGTTTTTGAGCAGCCTCTTAAAAAACCTTGAGAGGTAAAAATGGGCTCGTTTGAGCGGAGATCAAGGCGGTTCTGGGTGTCCACCTAGCCTCTGGACACGGGCTTCTTTGCCCCTGAGGTAAGTTTTTCTGCCCGCTTCTTCGACGTGTTTTACCCATGACTTAATTCTCGCGTGGTTTTTCTTCTCGGCTTTTTCTGCAAGCTGCTAGGCCAGCTCCGCTGCAATCGAATCGACAAGAAGGGGGCCTTCACCGCTCAGGCGGAGATGCGTCGCGGTCTCTTCGACCAGACCTTGTGACTTGAGGTGGCTGAGGTCGCTTTCCGGAGTGAGGTATTTCAATGGAAGACCTTCCTTGGTCCGGAGCTGAAGAGCCAGTCTTTCGAGTCTCCATGCTTCGTCGTCGAGTTGCTCGATCTCATGTTGCGCGTGGCCCACTGCCGCAATTTGACGAAGATAGGCAGATGTGTCGGGCACGTTTTGCCAACGGGTGCGCTGGATGGTGGATACCGCCGAGGGGCCTAGACCCAAATAGTCGTTCCCTTTCCAGTAGCCTCCGTTGTGCTGCGAGCGCTTTTCAGGGCGGGCATAGTTGGACGTTTCATAGTGCTCGTATCCCGCTGCGGTCAACAGACGATGTCCAAGGGTGAACATGCGAGCGTTGAGGTCGGGGTTGTCGACGAATGCTCCATTTGCATATTTCTCGAAGAAGGTGGTATCCTCTTCATAAGTGAGGTTGTAGGCCGAGATGTGATCGGGCTTCGCCGCGATGGCTTGCTTAAGCGTGGCCTTCCAATCTGCAAGAGTTTGGCCCGGAATCGAGAAAATGAGGTCGATGTTGACTTCAAGCGATCCGGCCTCCTGAAGAGCGGCGACTGACTGTCGAGCTTGGTCCACCGAGTGCTCCCGACCAAGGGTCTTGAGATGCGTGGGGTGGAAAGACTGAATCCCAAGGGAGACGCGGGTCACTCCCAGTTCAGCGTAAAAATCGGCGGTCTTGCTTGTGAAGGTCGCAGGGTTGGCCTCAAGGGTGACTTCCTCGATTTTCCGGAAGTTGAAGACTTCTCGCAGTCCCTGAAAGAGGCGAGAGAGATGGGTGGGTGAGAGCATGGAGGGAGTGCCTCCCCCAAAGTAGATAGTGGAAAGCGGAGAGAGTTTTTTTCGCGAGGCGAAGCGAGCTTCTGAGATAAGTGCTTCGACAAAGGAACCAAGGTCCGCTCCGCCGGGAGTGTGCTTATAAAATGAGCAATACGGGCAGATGCGATGGCAGAAGGGAATGTGAAGATAGAGATGCATCTGATGGATTTAGGCTTTTAGGATTCTTTTTTCGGATGAAACTACGCGGGTGGATCGGGAGCTGAACGAGATTTTAGAGAGCGTGTCGCGCTCGTTCTATCTGAGTTTACGGTTTTTGCCGAAGGGATTTCGCGAACCTACCAGCGTAGGGTATCTCCTTGCGCGCCTCAGCGATACAATTGCCGATGCCGGAGAGGAATTGGTGGGAGCCCGGAAAGGCATGCTTGAAGCGCTGCGCGAAGCGGTTTTTACGGGAGAAAAAAAGGATCTTGTATCGATTATGGAGATCAAGGGGGTCAGCGACGGAGAGGCGCTCTTGCTGAAGAGATCGGGGGATTGTCTCGATGCCCTGACTGGTCTTCCGGAGTGGCAGCAGGGGGCAGTGAAGAAAGTGGTGAAAGTCATCACCGAGGGACAGGGTTGGGACCTTACGCGTTTTAAAAAAGAGGGGGTCGTGCGTTTGGAGGACGATGCGGAATTGAGAAGCTACACCTATCAAGTGGCGGGATGCGTGGGAAACTTTTGGACCGAACTCGGGTTTGGCTTGGGTGAGTATTCCTATGCTGGCCGGGAGCAGATGGATGAGTGGGGCGAGAATTTTGGGAGAGCCTTGCAGTTGATCAATATCTTGCGCGATGTGCCGGAGGATTTGGAGAATGGTCGTTGTTACCTGCCTGGAAAAGGAGAGGCGACTCCTGAGGTGCTGATGACAGAGCGGGGGAGGTGGATTGCGGAAGCTCATCAGGGCCTCGACGATGCGGAGCGATATGCGGATGCCCTTTTGGGAAAGCGGATTCGTTTTGCGACTCTTCTTCCTGCCATTATCGGCCGCGAGACCCTCCGGCGATTGGAGGGTGCGACTTGGGAGGAGTGGCAGGAGCGGGTGAAAGTCAGTCGTGCCGACGTCCGAAGAATGATGGTGAAGGCGGTGAAGTTTGCGCTTTGAGACGCTACTTCTCGTTGTGCGATGGATCGAAGAAGATCTTCACGTCGGCTTTTTTCGTTCCCAGAAGTTCCTGAGCTCTCAGAAGGGCATCGCGGGTTGAGATGTTGGGGTTGCTTGGGGCGTAAAAGAAGAGGTTGGTTTCGCCTTCTTCACGGCAGCATCCTTTTTGTAAGGTGTCGAGAACACCAGATCGTTTCAGGACCTTGTAAACCTCCCGTGTTGCGCCGGAGATTATGAGATGACGGTTCTTTGCGCGTACAAAGCGGATCAGATCCCGCAAGGCCATCACGCTGGTGGCATCGAGATGGTAAGCGTTCTTAAGCCGAAGAATGATCACCTTGAGATTGGGATCCACGACGAGGCGTTGAACCTGGGTGCGGAAGAGCTCGCTCGCACCAAAGAAGAGTGCTCCTTCGACATGGACGATGGAAATAGCGGGGATGGGACGGGCGCGTTTTTGACCAAGTTCCCTCAGTTCGCCTTCGTCGGAGACTTCGTATTCCACGAGTTCGGGCTTCGAGACACGACGGAGAAAGAGGAATATTGAGACAAACACCCCGAGGAAAATAGCAGTGCTCAAGGGGGCGAGAAGAGCCGCGAGGAAGGTGATCAGCAGGACTCCGGCATCATCGGGAGTTGAGCGAAGACAGATGCGAATATTCTTCCACTTGATCAGGGAAGCAGCAACCGCGACGACCAGTGCGGAGAGGGCGGTCTTGGGAATGTAGGTCACCGGGTTTGGGGTGAGGAAAGCGAGGATAAAGATCGCGCCTAGGCAAAGCAGGCCGCAGATGAAGGATGAAACTCCGGTTTTGGCCTTTGACTCGTAATTGAGCGCAGAGCGGGTGAGTGAGCCAGATGCGGGCATGGCTGCGGTGAAAGCGCAGGCAAGATTGGCGACTCCCACAGCAAGCATGTCTTGATTGATATGAGCACGTTGTCCGCTCCGTGAGGCGATCGATTTAGACATCACGGTGTTCTCCAAAGTGGCAAGGAAGGCGATGGCGAAAGCAAGACCGAGGAGTTTTGAAACATCGGACAGCAAACCGTCCTCAGAGACGGAAGGGAGCTTGGGGTGAAGGTCGGCGAGCGAGAAGGCTTCAAAGGTGGGCGTCGCGGCACTCCAGCCTTCGATGGATTTTCCCAGCAGAGCCGAGATCACGGAAATTCCAGCCAGCGTGAGAGCAAAGTTGGGAAGGGAAGGGAGAAGGCGGTTGAGCAGGTAATAGAGGCCGATGGCTGCGAGGCCGAGTGCTGCAGGTTGCCAGAGGAAGGATTCGGTGACGGCAAAGAGGGAATCGATGATACCAAAAAAGTGGCTTGCTTGTTCCACTTCATCGGCGACACCGAAGAGATGTTTCGCCTGATTGGCCATGATGAGAAGGGCGGCTCCGGAGATATATCCGACGAGCACGCTTTGGCTGATATATTGTAAAAGGTCGGCCGCCTTAAAGAAGGCACCGATGACGCAAATGACCCCAACCATAAGAACTAGGAGCGGAAGAATTCCGATCTTCTCGGCGGCAGCGTAGCCACTCAGGCTGAGAACCATGAGGGCGGTTGCATTGGTAGGGCCGATGATGGTGTGGCGTGAGCTGGCGAAGAATGGAGCGATGACGGCTGCAACGGCAGAGCAAATGATGCCGTAGACAATATCGATCTCAGCGATCGCGGCGTAAGCCATTCCCTGAGGGACGGCAAGGAGGGCGACATTGAGAGCGGCTCGGAAATCTGATTTGGCGGTTTCGCCCTTGTATCCCTCGAGGGCCTCGCGGCCGGGAAAAATGCTGGGGCGATTTTCGGCAAACCACTCCTTAAAAGAACGGAACGCTGAGCGATAAGCACGACTCCCTCTTCCCTTCATTGGGAAAGATTAAGTTTTTAAGGTCCTAATCACAAGAATTGCTTTAACGAAGATCACCTTAGCCTTGCCGAGAAGCACGCCTCATAAACCAGAGGCCTAGCGCAATTCCGATCACATTGGGAAGCCAGAGGAGTGTTTGGGAAAGCGCGAGGTTATCTGCCCGGGTTTCCTCGGCGAGGATGAGAACCAGGAAATAGGCAAAAGAGATGACCAGACTCATCGTCAGACCGGAGGAGGTTTCGCGTCGCCGCGAATTCATACCCAGTGGAATTCCCACAAACGCAAGCGCGAGGGGGGCGAGCGAGAAGGCAATCCGGCGATCACGCTCGAAGGCATAATTCGGGAGCTTTTCCGGCGCGATCTCGGGAGGGGGATTTTTCAAAAGTTCATCAATTTCCGAGTTTGCGAGGGTGTTGGGCTTGAGTTGACGTTTCGTGAGCGGGTAGGTCAAAACCCACGGTTCGGCCTTTTCGGTGAAGAATTGCTGAAGCTCGCCTTTCTTGTCGTATACCTCCCCGTAACCCGTGTTGAGTTGGAGATCGAATTGCTGTTCGTCGTTGTTGAGCGAGAGAGCAACATCTCTGGAATAAAGGTAACCGAGCGGAGGAGCGTTTCGATCGGTGGCCGAGAGTTGGTAGGCATGGAATCCGGCGAGGGTTCCGTCTTCTTTTCGATCTTCGACGTAGATTTTCTGTCCTTTGAGTTTTGATTGCACCACGCCGGGATCCATGAGGCGAAGCGGGTCATTTTTGAGATCCTCGTAGAGCATGAGCTTGATGGCTCCTTTCGCACGAGGAGCGTGAGAGGCGTTCAGCCAGAGGCAGAGCGCGGAAAAGAGTGCGCCTATGACGAGGACCGGTGTGGCGATCCTAAACAAGCTCATCCCGCTACTCCGCAGCGCGGTGATTTCTTGATCGGAAGAAAGCCGCCCAAATGTCAACAACACCGCCGCGAGAAATCCCCACGGGATCGTAAAAACGAGCGAAAAGGGCAGGAGTTGAAGAATAAAAATCCCGACGAAGGAAAGCGGAGCCTGTTTTGCAACAAGAAGGTCGTGAATTTCCTTATAAAGACGGCCCAAGATGAGCACGAGGCTCAGGGCTCCAACCGCAAAGAGAGTCGCCATGAGAACCTGGCGGATCAGGTAGCGGTCAACCTTGCTGATCATGGAGGGAAAAAGTGGCGGAGAGGGAAGGACTCTCCCTCCACCACAGATTTTATTGAAAATAAAGGGCTTGCGGCTGCTGATGGAACAGTTTGTGTCTCACCCTTGTGGCCCCCATTACTAGGGTGAGCTTCGGGGACTGTCCACCCCTCATCGCACTTTTTTGGGAACCAACTTCCTAATTCGGAGTAAACGAGTTCCTTGCTCTTGGCTTTTCGGAAAAGCCTCTCGGCAGCAGGTGGAAGAGACTGCCCCCCGGAGATCTTTCCGTGTAAGCGGAGTAGCTCCAAAAGGTCTGTGGACTCTTTAGAGAAACCAAGATGCTGGAACCACCGAGATGCAAAGGATGATGATGAGGCTCGGTCTTGAGGTGATTCCTCACTCCATTCCGCAAGATAGCCAAGGAGGGCGTTCACCTTGTCAGATGCTCTTTTGGCTAGTTTCCGAAGACTATCTTCGAATTCTAAGATGGAATGTGAGGTGAAACCCGATGGCAAAAGGTTGCTTTGCTGTTTTGGAGAGTGCCGAACTTCAAAACGAAGGCGGGTCGAAGTTTTTGCATAGGCTACGATTTTTTCACCTTTGCCGAGATGGAGGTGTATTGAACGTCCATTTTTAGTCAGTTTGTCGTCGAAAGCTTGATGATCTCGCGCCAATGCCCCTTTGCCGAATGCTTTAAGAGCGGGCCTTAATCGGTCGAGCTGTGCCGGTGCTTCTTGACATTGGAACTCCCAGTAATGTTCGACAGCTCTAGGAGCTATCTTTTGGAGAACTATTCCGTCTTGAACGGTCCCCTTGAAAGGGAGGGTAGCCCTTTTCAGCTCTGATGAGAGGCCATCGATTACTGCTCTGAGGTATCTTCTTGTGGCTCTCTGAGATTGAGCGTGAGAGACTTCCGAAGGCAGGAGATTGGAGTTTCCGTCTAGGGACTTTAGGAGCTGAAAATCGGCTTCTAAATTTTCGTCCCTGAAGACCATGTTTTCCCAAGAGTGGTCTTCATTTTTCCATAACCTGTCTCGCAAATGATTTTGGGCCTTGGTGGGATTCAGGGTCAGTGAAGGCTTAATGAGATACAGAGCCAAGCCGTCAGTCGCTGGTTTCTTCCAAGTATGAATGTGGCCTGAGAGGAGAGGTGGACCCAGATCAGTAGCTTGAAATCGAATTTTGTTCCCCCGGATCTTCAGCGGCTTTCCACCTAACCCACCATTAGGAACGGAACCAAGAAGTTTTCCGTAAAGACTTAGGTGTTGTTCTTCTCGATGGTCTAGAGGAGGAGCACTGGCTAGTTGCCTCCATCTCTCAGATTGTACGTTTCCCATTACCAGATGTCCAAGATCTAAGCTTATTTCTAGGCGATCAATCCTCGCCTTTGTTGCCTCGACTTCAGAAGGGAATCTGAAGATGGGAATAGCTTGGTGTGTCTCACTTTTGTTCCCCTTAGTGCGTCCACTGGAGGCGTTTGAGGGGAGTTTTCGTTTTTTGGGGTTCGGATTGGTTTTCGTTTGAAGATCCCATGGTGCACGTATAGAATTCATCATCAATTCGTTGATTCAGCTCGGTTGCAATTTGGTCGATTCGCCGAGCTGATTTTTTGTTAGGTTTTTGCTAGGAAAATGTGTCTACGAGTTCGGTATTTTTGCCGCTCCTGTTTGGTTTCGGCGTTCTGATTGGCACCTCAGGCCAAATCGAATGAGCGTAACCCGAACGGTTAGTATATGTCCACTACTTAAAGTACTATACTAAAAATGTATTTCACCTTTCGCTCTTAGAATTTCCTCTCAACTCCCTGATTTTAAGGGCTTTGGAAGGCTTTCTTTACTCGTTGAACTGTGGAAATTCCTTTTCCGGTGATCTTGGCTGTGTGCCGAATTGATTGCCCTTTCCGCAGAAGGCGGCAGATGTCTTTGTGCTTTGCCAGCAGTGCTTCTCGGTTGAGAGAGGAGCCCTTGGGCCTTCCGAGTCGTTTTCCTTTTCGTCTGGCTTCGGCGAGGCCAGACCGAATTCTCTCTGTGAGGGTTTCTCGTTCAGAGCGAGCCATTTCGGCGAGGAGGGCGAACATGATGCTGGCTGCTGGGTTTCTCCTTCCGTTGGGAAGGAGGGTCTCAATGCTTTGTTGGTGCCAATAGAGAGAAACTCCAAGCTCTTCCAGTGTCTCGACGAATGAGTGGGCAACGCTGTTTCTGCGGGCGAGTCGTGAAACTTCATGAACTAGCACTTTCTTGATTTCGCCTTCACGAGCCAATTCTTCGGCGCGTCTGAGACCTTCGCGGTAGTCTTTTGTTGCAGCTCCGGTGATTTCCTCGTGGCAGATCTCAATCACGCGATAGTTTTTGGATTTCGCGTAGGCTTCCAGTTCGTGGATCTGTCGGTCCGTTTCTTGTCGAGACGTTGAAACCCGAACGAGTATTGCGACCGGAAGGGGACTTTTCTCCATGGTGCCATCCTAGCCAGTGTATTCAAAAAATCTAGAGATTTTATGAATACAGTTTGGAACGGGTTTTTGAAACTAAGTATGGCTCCCCACTACTTCTGTGCCTTCCAACCTTTTATTGAACACACTCAACATTGGTGAGAATATTCTCAATCTTGGTTGACCCCGAACTTCCTAGTGAAGAGGCACCCTTGGATGGACAGGGTTGCGCTCTCACGACGTGTTTTGGAGAGCTGGGCCCGCCAACCCGAAACACACCAGAATCGCAGGTAGTTGATTCGAGGGGCTGTGGATTTCCTGAGGTGGGTATGCCATCAGTACACAAATCCGAGCCCAATTTTTATGGTGTCACCATTACCGTGATCGAGAGTTCCCCGCTTGTCGTAGAAATCGTGCTTCCACTCGGCTTTGAAATGAATGGTGTCGGTGAATTTCCAATACAAGGCTGGGCCAGCACTCAGAAGTCTCGAACCATCGTCTTCCCAAGTGAAGTCAGTCTCCCAAGTTAGTTGCCCGCTCGAATCAAAGGCGAAAATATTTCGACCAAAGTCGACGCTAAGGCCTGCTTGAAACGGCTCATCTTGCTCAAAAGTCCAGGCACTTGCCCCAAACGCGAAAAACCAGTCCGTAGTCTCGGTTTCGTATCCCAAAGACAACCCGGCACCCCACACACCGTCTCCAATCTCATAGGAATCATTTCCAGCGGTGGGAACACGTAGCTGAGGGGCTAATGTCCACGATCCAGATCTACCGTCCAGATTGAAATAGCGTTTGAGCGGTAGAGCAAGAGTCAGATCTCCAATGCCCTGATCGTGCTGAGTGACAATGTTGCCGTTCCCATCAAAGACCTGCCGTTCTGCCGAAAGCACATAGGGTAGTTTGGCGGTGAGCCGAATCCAGCGCTCCCATGTATAAACAGCTTCAATGTTCATAATGTGAACGTCTTCAGTAAGACTAGGGCCGATTTTTTGCCCGCCGAGGAGAAGATCGCGTTCGTGGCGATATTCATAAACAAACTGGATGCCGTAGCCCTCACTCCATCGGGGCATTTTACTCAAGATCGGTTGGTCTCCTCTGGCCACAAGGGCCAGAGTCAACCACGCGATCCCTCCGAAGAAGGTCGTTTTCATCACTTTATTCTTCAGAAGTTACTTGGGCAAAGCAGCCTTGACGACTCCATGGCCGGGAACAACTTGATACAGCGAAACGGGATCATAGCCAGCACCTCGAATCGCTTTGCTGATCGAAGCCGGATCAATCGCCTTATCGTTGAGCGAGACGGTGACCAGTTGGGTTTTAGGATCCATGACAATACCCTTGTCAGGCTTTTTCGTATCGACGAAAGCGAGACGTTGCAGCTTTTTGCGAATGCCGATCGCACAGGATTCGCAAACGAGACCTCGTGCGTAGATGACGACGGTTTTCTTCTGTTTCTGGAGTGCTTGAGCAGCAAAGGCATCACGTGCCTTGGCGTTGATTTCAACGTGGTGTTTCTCATCGGCGAAGCCGGTGAGAGTGAGGCCGAGTATGGCGGCGAAAAATAAATAGAGTTTCATTGTTTTGATTGTATTTGGGTTAAAAATTGGAAATAGAGCGAAACATGACGCCTCGCATAACGGATCAAGAAAAGAACCGTTCCCAATTACAATCGATAGACACAAATGAGGTGTCTGGACGGGGGAGGCCGTGCCCACCGTCTTGGAAAGGGGCGAAGGTGAGCGGCAGAAATTGCTACGACTTGTGATAAACCGGATCCTGGTCCCTCAATTTCTCCATAGCTCTGCTCAGTGGGTAAGCGTTCAGGCAAAGGGAAATCATCCAGCTGAATACTCAGGATGTGGTTACAGGAAGGAGGAGGACAACTGCTGTGTTCCGCTGGGCACTCATGCTCACAAACGTCGCAATGGTGCTCTTCATGAATTGATTCAATGGAGCATTCACTCGTTCCCAAGAGGAGAGATTTTGATGCTGAACACCAACCCACGACAGAGCCGTTTAGGGTAAAAAGAACCCCAAACACCAACACGCTCATTATTCTGCCAATTTGCAGCATCTGTGACATGAGATACCCCGACACGGCGATTATTCCAGAGAATTGTTAAAAATCGATGGCGGGAGGAATTTTCACACCAGACCTTATTGGGCTATTTTACACGAATTTGCGCGATACCCCTGTTGTCGTAAAGCGAGTGGAGAGGGAACGAACCCTCGGGAATGTAGCTATTTTTTCTGAATTGCTTCAATCATCCGGTCCGTGTCTTTTCTTCGTTCGTAGCTTGAGACCACAAACAACGCGTGAACCAGACCGGGAAGCCAGAAACATAGGGTGAAAAGAAGGTTCAGGCCTGCGAGAAGGGGGCGTTTACAAAGAAGTACAGCTAGGGGAGGAAGAATGATTGCAAAGAGGTATCGCATTTAGTTCAGAGGTTCGAGTTGGAGAGGAGATTCGTGTAGGGAAAGGCCCTCTTCGCTACTTTTGGGAGATAGCGATTGAGAATCCGTTTCCGGGGTTTTTCCCGGTAAACTTTGTGTCAGCGTCTTCGATGATGAGGACTGGTTTCAAAGATGAGATATTGCGAATAGTCCATGATTGAGGTTTTTCTTTTTTCGCAATGGCTTGAGCGAATGTCGTGGTTCCGGTGGCGTCCATGAGTCGCCATTTCAGGGCCTTGTCCCCGGAGTTATCGTGACCATGCCAGATCGTAATTTTAACGGTTCTTTTCCCTTCCAATCGAAGGGGGATGTAAAAACGCCTCCCGTTTTTCTCGTTGAGTCCGAGTCGCTGCCTTTTGATGGGAAGCTTGTAGCCATCGCCAACCTCAGGAGGCTTGACGATTTTCGTGAGTTCGAGTGGCTCTGCGCCGAGGGGCAATGAAAGGAGGCTTGTGAAGAAGAATAGGAAGGTAAGGTTGGTCATAGGATTGTGCGCTTGCATGGAGAAAAGCTACTTTATGTATGTCGATATAAAAGTAGCAATTTGGGATTTTTCTGGGCAGTCCGATGCCTCCGATTTCCCAAAACGAAGAATCTCACGAGTTAGCCAAAGATCTCGGCTCGGCAGTTCGTGAACTCCGGGAAGAGCTGGGGATTTCCCAAGAGAAGTTTGCTGAGCTTACGGGGCACCACCGCACGTATATCGGCTTTTTGGAGAGGGGGGAGCGCACGCCGAATGTGTATACGGCTTATCGTGTCGCTACTGCACTGCGGATTAGTCTTTCGGACCTCTTGAAGAAGGCGGGTTACTGATGTAGGGACCCGAGTTTGAAAACTTTTCAAACTCAGGGAGGGCAAATTGCGTGGGAAGAAAAATCGCCGCAAACCCGCCTAAAATATAGGCTTTTAGTGTTGCATCTGTTGCACCCCCCCCTGCGCTATTTTGAGCCCAAATTTGAAAAAAATTTCAAATGGAGGAGATGCCGAAGCATTTCACGCAAAGTAGACTTTCCCCTAAATTCCGAGCCGTCCTGTATGACGTGTTTCTATGGTCTGCTAAGAGATTGGCTCAATGAGCGTTCCCTCGATCCAGATTTGTGGAGTTTCGCTGACCTCGTTTTCTTTTTTGAAAGCGAGGTTTTCCTCCTTCGATCCGAGGTGTTGGTCCTCAATTTCAAAGCCCTTGCGCCGAAGAAGGTCAGTGGCCTTGATGCCCCAAGGACAGAAGTGGTTCAGGGTGACCATGCGGACAGTTTTGGCGAATTTCTTCACGAGGTGCTAGAAGCTGTAGCTCAAGCCAAATGACCAGAGAGATCCAACGGCAAGAGCAGTTTCGTTAACCCGGCGATAGATGGGAATCGCAACGGAGGCTGAGGCGCTGAGATCATCGTTGATGGAATAGACGAGAGCCGGAGTGAGGCTGAGGGTCGTTGATCCCGTGTCGCCGATCTCCATGCCGAGGAATTCGTCCCGTCCACCATGAAAGAGGTCGAGGGAGAGTTTGGCAGACAGACCTTCTAAGATAGACCGGCTTGCTCCAGCTCGGAAAAAGAAAGTTTCAGCAGGTCGGAAGTCCTTTGAGCTTTCGTAAAGTGGCAGGGTGATATTGGCACTGGTGAAATAAGTCCAATCATCATTGATGTCGCCAAAGTAGTTTGCTCCAAGGGTAAGCTGTGTGGTGCCAGTCCCGAGCTGGAAAACGCTTGGATTGACTCCGCCGATGCGTGGATTGTCTCTTGCCTCGCCCGTAGGGAGAATGAACCCTGCGTTGAAGGTGAGACGACTCCAAGGGGAGCCATCGCTCGCCCAAGGGGAGTAAATGGCCGCAATGCTGACATCACCGAGGCCGCTGATCGTTTTATCGGACTGGCCAAGCTCGCTACGGGTGGCGTCCGTGAAAGGAATGCGCGTGGTAAAGAGCCAATTTTCGTTCATTCGATACGACCCGGTCAGAGAAAACTGATGAAATTCGGTGGCAACTTGATTGGGGTTCCCAACATTGGAGCTGCCGCTGAGGATGTCGTCATTTTTTCGATAACGGTAATCCAAGGCAAAGCTGAATGCGGAACCATCGGCTACGGAATCACCACCAACTGGTGGTGCAGTGAGTTTTCATCCGTCTCATCCAAAGGCGGAGAGAGGAAGGAGAGGAATCAGGGGCAATATTGATTTAATATTCATGGTTTTCGTGTGGTTGGCTAATGATTATGGAGGTTTGCTAGGGAAGCATGGCGATATATTTGTCAGGGTTGGCGTTGAATTTTTTCAGGCACATTTTGCAGCAAAATTTCATCTCTTGGTTGTTGTAGATCGTGGTCTGCATGTCGTCCCATTCGTCGAGCGGTTCATCGGTCACGAGGCATGTTTCCAGCGGGTAGGGCTTCACCGTTGGTTTTGGTTTTTCCGTTAGCTTGGGCGGTGTTTTGACGAGAGGTTTTCGGGCCTCCGCTTTGGGCTGTGAGTTGGGGCGACTGGTCGGCTTCGCCTGCCCGGTCTTGGTCACATTTTCCGGAGCGGGCGTGGATGGAGTGTTGGGAGAGCAGGAGGCGAGAACCAAGCTTGCAAGTGCTGGAAGAATCGTTTTCATGATGATTGATGGGTTGAAAGTGGGGCGGCTCTGGTAGTCCGCCCCTCTTCGGACTTAGAGTTTACTGAGGAATCTCTCTGGATTGGCTTTGAACTTGGCGACGCAAGGTTTGCAGCAGAACTTCACTTCTTGCCCGTTATGCACCAAGGTGATGGGATCGCCCATGGAGCCGAGCTTGTTGTCGGTGACGATACAAGTGTCCTTGGTGTATGGCTTGACCGTATTGGTTGCTGTCATCTTGTGACCTGCGTGCGGATCGTTCGAGGCACTGGTGGAGCTGCATGAGGCAGTCACGAGAGCCAAGACGGAACCGGCAATTAGGAGGATAGTTTTGGTTGTTTTCATTTTCATTTTTTGGTTTGGGTTTGGGCTTGGGTTTAGAAACGGAAGGAGAGGCCCGCTCCCCAGCCGTGTTCGTTGTGATAGGAAGTGGTGAGGGAAAACTCCTTGTTGAGGAGGTATGAGGCTCCGGCAGCCCATTCGAAATCGGTGTTGGTGTCGTATTCGATATCACCGAAGACGCTGAAGCGGTCGGTGAGTTGAAATTCTTTTCCGAGACCGATGCGGAGATCTCCCTCGGAATCGACGGAGAAGGTAGACTCAATCAGGTAGGGCAAGCGGTAGCTGATCTGGGCAAAGGCGCGGTCTTGGGCTTCTTCCTGATTGGTGAAGCGGTAGCCAAGGAGGGTTGAGAGGTTGGGGTTGAAATAGTGCATCCAGTAGGCATCGATTTCGTATTCCCGGTGATCGTGAAAGCCATAGTCCCACATCACGCCGAAGTCTTCCCGGCCACGCATGAGACGGGCATTTCCCATGGTATGAGAATTGAGAATCATCCCGTCTACGAAGGCAAAGGTCGGATTGACGAGCTTCGGATCGAGAGAAGGTTCGTGTTCTGGATTGCGGTGTTTTTCGTAGGAGATGACCCGCGCCATCCCGGCATCCATGTGATAGAGCAGGTGGCAGTGGAAGAACCAGTCTCCCTCTTCATTGGCCAGGAACTCGATGGTGCGACGACCCATCGGGGGAACATCAATGGTGTGTTTGAGCGGGGCATGTTTTCCCTGACCATTGATGACACGGAAAAAGTGACCATGAAGATGAAGCGGGTGATGCATCATCGTGTCATTGATGAGGGTCATGCGGAGAACTTCTCCGTGTTTGACAGGGATAGTTGATTCTTCGCTAAGGGTCTTTCCATTGAATGACCAGAGGTATCGGGTCATGTCCCCAGTGAGGCGGAGTTCGATGTCACGACGGGGGGCGTTTGCGGGAAGCTCAGTCGATTTCCTAGCTCGAAGCCTGGCATAGGGGGCTGAAGGGCGAGCCTTTTCATGCCCGTGAGTCATGTCTTTCATCTCTCCCATGTCTTCCATGGCCGCCTCCAGCATGTGATCCATAGAATAGAGATCGGGAGAAGGTAGCGGCTGAACTTTCCGCTCGTGACCGGAGCCGAAAAAGACGGAGGCATGGCCGGAATTGTCTTGGGCGGTGGCTCGGAATTCATAGCGTCCCGAAGCCGGGATCTTGATGGTGACATCGTACGTCTCGGCATTTCCGATTAGGAGTTTGTTGACCTTGGTTGGTTGCACTGCCGGGCCATCGGCAGCGATGATGGTGAGCGGGCCGGTGGCAGAGTGGGCATAGAAGTAAGTGGATGCTCCAGCATTGATGAGCCGCAATCGAATGATCTCGCCGGGTTTGGCGGGCAGCTCGCTGCGTTGTTTCCCGTTGATCAAGAAGGCGTCGTAGTAGACGTCCGAAATGTCCATGGGAGCCATTCGGGACTTTTCCCGTTGGAAGTAGTCCGTGAGTTTGTTGGCTCGGGCTGCTCCAAGGATCGATTGAGCATTGCCCTTTTTGATGGCGTAGTATTCCGAGCCACGCATGAGAGAGCGCATGACCTGATGCGGATTTTCATTGGTCCAATCGGAGAGAACGAGGACGTAGTCCCGGTCGGCATGGACAGGTTCACCGCCTTTTGGCTGCACGACGATGGAGCCATAAACCCCTCGCTGTTCCTGTAATCCCGTGTGGCTGTGATACCAGTATGTGCCGCTGTGGGTCAGTGGGAATTCAAAGGTGTGCTTGCCGCCTGCCGGGATCGGTGGGGTCGTCAGATAGGGCACCCCGTCTTGAGCATTCGGAACGAGGAGTCCATGCCAATGGATGGATGTTTCCTCGCTATCGAGGTGATTATGAACGGTGATTCGAGCCGTGTCTCCTTCACGAAAACGAAGGGTCGGGCCGGGGATGCCGCCATTGAGTGTGAGGGCAGTGCGTTTTTTACCGGCAGGAGAGATCTGTGTTTCTCCGACGGTGAGATTGTATTCGACAACTTTGGCCGAAGCTGAATAAGCGGCGAGAGTTAGACCCGCCAAAATGGGAAGTCGGATGCCGACTAGGATGGAAAATTTCATGATTCTACTTTCTTTGGTTATTACAGGAGAAAGACACAGCTCTACTCTTGACGAGAGTGTCTTGTGGAAAGGGGATGCCGGACAAACGGGGCATCACGGGCAAGATTGGGACGACAATCTAGAGCCTGACCTGCAAATCAAAGAAGGTAGGAATTTTTCAGAGCGAGGCGCTCTCTCAAGAGTAAGACGGGAAGAGATCCCGGAGGCCACTTACTGACGTTGAGAACAGCAATGGGCAAATGAGGCAGAAACGCTGAATATTCAGTTTTAGGAAGATCATCTTGGTCAGAACCATCATGGGATGGTCTGCAAAGCGACGGCTGAATCTCCGGCGAGGCTTTGTCTGCTTTCAAGAAGCACGAGCAAGAATCCGGTTTTTCAGGCTCTTGTTGCTTGTCATCGGTGTGCTCCACCAATCCACAGCATGGATGAAACTTGGGAGGATTCTCGACATCATCGGCAAACAAATTCGCCATCGCACAGCAGCACATCGGATTTCCGACGAGCAGTGCCATGACAAAGGCTATGAGTTTGGATACCATTGATTGAGCGATTACCCCTGTAGGAGATGGTAAGTTCAGAATTATTTCAAGATTTTTTGCCTGATGATGAGCTGACAAAAATTCCTCTCCAACCCACATGAAATATAGGTTTTGAGTGTTGCATCTGTTGCACCTCCCCTACGCTATTTTGAGTCCTGATTTGAAAAAAATTTCAAATGGTGGAGATGCGAGTAAGGGGGTGGGAATTTGAAAAGTTTTCAAACTCCGTGTTCGGTGTCTTCCAAGATTGGGGAGAAGTCTACTCCGGGGTATTGGATCTTTTCGATGGCCTCCTTGAGCACCGACGCATTGAAACCATCGCCATAACCGGCCTCGCTGCTTCGTTGGGTAATGATAACCCACCCCCCAATTGCTTCTCGGATTTCTATCGGGACTCCTGCGTTTCGTAGCTGGGTTAGAATCCCATGGCGGAAAGAATGAAGTCCTTTGTGACCTATCCCGGGAGGGATGTGCTTAAAAAGCTTCTTCTTTAATCGACCAAACCAAGAGCCCACCTTGCCCGCCTTCCGCTTTTTTGTGGGCTTCAATTCAGGAAACAAGGTTGGGCTGCCACATGATTTTTGGTGTTCTAGGAAATCCAAAAAGCCAAAATCGATTAGTCGGCTGTGCAGTGGAGTTCCCCTCTCACTGAAGACATTCTTCATGGCCTTTGATTCTTCGGGTTTTGCTGAACCTCCAGTGGTTTCGGATGGACTGGCATTGAAGCAGAGACACCATATATCACTCTCTTTTTGGATGTCTTCGGTCAGTAACTGAGCCGCTTCGTTTGATCGACAGCCATGAAACATGCAAAGAAGAGGTATCCAAAAGTAAGCCTGCTCGGCGGGCTTAGTGCCACTGAATGGCTTTCGTTTCTTCAAGAAGATATCTGAATGAATGAGTGCGTTGAGGTCCTCTGTGGTGGGTGGAATTTTTGGTTGCCGTTTGCCAACTCTAGGCAATATCTGCGCGACAATTTTTCTGTGGAAAGGGCTGTTCGTGGTCCAATCCGAATCCGAAGCAAACTCGAATATGCTTTTGACGCCTGTGAGGTAGAGCGATTGGGTTTTGGGCGAAAGGAAGGATGATTTTTCTTTGTTCTGTTCGCGGTTGGAGGCCTCCTTTAGAGAAAGGTTTGGATACCTTTTGGATGCGTTGGTTGGCATCAGGGAAAGGAATTCAGTGAAGGAACGAGCATCTTCGACATTGATGCTTGCGACCTCTCTCTCTGGCCCAAAGAAATCTCTAATCACTTCGGTGTGAACCTTGATCTTGGAAAGGTGAGTGTAGGATGTGTCTGGCTTATCCCAATGTCTGATATACTCTTCACATAAGCGCTCGATTGTGTGGCTTTTGGTTGGAGCTGCTGGTGGGGTGTGAGAATCGAAAACAATCCCCTTAAAGCGAGGGTTGCTCTGGGCGTGATCGTTGCCCTCGGTGGACTTTACCGTTCGCCATAGTGATTCGATGTGAGCCTCTTTGAAAAGTTTGCAAACCTCATTGTAGATGGCCGAATTCGAATCGGGGTCAAATCCCTCGTCAACAAGTGCCCAGTAACATTGCTTCTTCCATTCCGGTGGTTTGTGGCGGTTCGAAAGTCCCTGAGAGATTGCCAGATCGGTCCCGGCAATTTCGATGGCTTCGTTGCGCTCCGCCCTACTGCCAAACTCGTAAGGCCCTCTCTGGCCGTTGTGGATGGCTGCTCTTTCCAAGTTTATGAAGAGTTGATCAATGAACGTCACTTGGTTCAGCTCGCTCAGGAGACGAAGCCCAACTGGCTTTTCTCTTCTCTTGATTGGGTGTGTTGGTTTTGAAGGGGCTTTTGCTTCACCGGGAAGGGGTGGACTTCCCCGGACTTCTGCAACCCGCTCTTCGAATTTTTGATTTTCGCGGGCGGCAATTCTCCGCGCTTGTTTGGGGTCCTTGGTTTTGAGCGAAAACTTGCTCTCGGTTTTTGGGCGACCCTTCTTGTCTTTGCCGAAGGGCGCGAGAGCGACCACATCCTCGGGAATCCTCTTCCTGAAATAGTATGTGCCTTGCCTGCGAAACGTATTGGCCACTTCGTCTGAGTCAGTTTGTGTCTCAGGGTTGTGTTCCATTTTCAGTTCGCTAACCCCTGAGTTTACAGGGGGTTCTTTATTTTCAGGGTCTTTTGGGGGGGAGTGGCGGAGAGGGAAGGAATTGAACCCACCAAGCCCTAAACAGGCTTCAACGGTTTTGAAAACCGCGGCGACCACCAGGCACGCAGCACTCTCCGCAAAGAACTTGGGTGATGATAGGGAAACGGTCAAATTGATTGCGCGACTCTTTTTGTAGCGCACTTTTTCCGTTTCGCGTTTGGGCCTTCTCGGTTATGTCCCGTTCCATGACTTCTGAGCAGATTCACGAGGATATCCATGCGATGGGGAAAAAAGCACGCGCTGCGGCTCATGCTCTGGCCCTGTTATCTTCGGACGAAAAAAACGAGATTCTTCGGGCAATGGCAACCGGACTTCGGGAATCTTCCGCAGAAATCCTCGTTGCAAATGCAGAGGATATTTTAGCCGGAGAAAAAAGAGGGCTGACTTCGGCGATGTTGGATCGGCTCCGTCTCGATGACGCCCGGCTGGAAGCGGTCGCGGCGGGTGTGGAAAAGGTAGCGACGCTTCCTGATCCTGTGGGTGAAATTTTGGACGAATGGATGCCCGAAAATGGTTTGCGGATGACCCAGCTTCGAGTGCCTATCGGGGTGATTGGAATTATTTACGAAAGTCGGCCCAATGTGACTTCGGATGCCGCGGTGCTTTGCTTGAAGTCCGGAAATGCCACTATTTTGCGTGGAGGATCCGAGGCGATTCATTCCAACCGCGCGATTGCGGCAGCGCTCCAGTCCGGCGGGGAAAAAGCGGGGCTTCCTGAGGGAGCGATTCAGCTCATCCCATACACGGACCGGGAAAGTGTGAGTGTGATGGCGGGGATGGACAAATATCTCGATCTCATCATTCCCCGTGGAGGAAAGGGCTTGATCGAGACCGTGGTGTCTCTCGCACGGATGCCGGTGATCAAGCACTACGATGGCATTTGCCATGCCTTCATTCATGCCGAAGCGGATCAGGAAATGGCGGTGAAAATTGTCGTGGATTCCAAGACACAGAAGCCGAGTGTGTGCAACGCTTTGGAAACTCTCCTCGTGGATGCGACGATTGCCGATGAGTTTCTGCCCAGAGTAGCGGCTACGCTTGGCGCGAAAAATGTCGAACTTCGGGGCGACGAGAAGGTGGCAGCGGTGATTCCTGTCGTGCCGGCGACCGAGGAAGATTGGTCGACGGAGTATCTCGACTACATTCTCGCGGTCAAAATTGTCGACGGGGTTGATGAAGCGATTGCCCACATCAACGAGTTCAGCTCGCAACACACCGAGACGATTGTCACCGCAAATGCTGAGATCGCCCGGAAGTTTCAGAGCAGTATCGACTCATCCTGCGTCTTCCACAATTGCTCCACCCGCTTCAGCGATGGCGAGGAATTTGGCTTTGGGGCCGAGATCGGAATCTCGACCGACAAGCTTCACGCCCGGGGGCCCATGGGGCTCCGTGAGCTGACCTCGTATCAGTATCGGGTCACTGGAACTGGTCAGACCAAGGCGGAGGTTCAGTAAGGTCAATCTCTTCTTCCCTTGCTGGAGGGAAGAGGGGAATAAAAAACGGCTCCGATGGAATTCCATCAGAGCCGTTTGAAGTTTTAGGCTTGGAACCGCTTACTCGCGCTCAAGAGAGGCGCTATCGCTAGCCTCCATGATGTTGAGAGCGTTGTTCGCGAGAGCTTCGAGCTGGTTGTTGATGTCCGTGTAGAGCATCTCGACCCGGATATCGCCTTCAGCCATGCGCTTGACCGCTTCCTTGTTGTAGCGCTTGCGCATGTTGTCGGTTTGGACTTCGAGGCCCTTGACCGCGCTGATGACATCAGCAGGCACCTTCTGCAGGAGGAAGTTGTCCACCGCGCTGAAGGCTTGTGCAACGATATCTGCGATTTCGTTGACCCGCTTGTTCTGATGCTCGGAGAACTTATGCCCCTTGTTGTATTTCCGCTCGATGAGCTTGATGAGACGATAGATGCAATCGGTGCTTTCCTCGAGCTCACCCACGATGCGGATCATGGCGGCGATATTACCGGCGTGATCAGGCGTGAGGTCGCGAGCAGAACACTGGATGAGATATTCGGTGATGTCCTGCATCATGAGATCGGCCTCATCCTCCATCTTCTTGAGACGGGTGATTTCGGCTCCAATATCGGTGCTTGGATTTGCAAAGGCACTCCGGAATCCGGCGAACATTTCCTGAGTGTGGGAAGACATCTTGCGGATCGCGTTTTCAGCCTCGACGACGTTCAGTTCACCCAAGTCTACGAATTTTTGAGAGATGTAGCGAAGACGTTGATTATCGCGTGGTGCCTCTTCTTCTGCAGGAATCCACTTCTGAACGAGCTTCGCAATCTGAGGCACGAACCAGATGAGAATCCCGATGTTGATCAGGTTGAAAGAGGTGTGGAAGATCGCGGTTGCGAAGGCGACCTCACTCGCGCCCCAGTCCTTCTTGGCAGACTTCATGCCTTCCGGCAGATTCTGCGCGATGCTCCAGACCATGGCGGTGAAGGGAACAAAAAGGATGAGCATCCATACCACTCCAATCACATTGAAGGTGAAGTGGGCGCGGGCCGCTCGTTTTGCTTCGGTGTTGGCTCCGATCGAGGCCAGCCAAGCGGTGACCGTTGTTCCGATGTTTTCACCGAGAACGATCGCGGCGGAGATTTTGAACACGTCCATTTCATTGGTTCCAAACCATCCGTTGATCGCACAGGTGATCGTGATCGCCATCGCTGCTGAGGAGGACTGCACAATCAGGGTGAGAATCACCCCGGCAATCATGAAGAGAATGTAGGAAAGGTAACCTTTTCCACTGAGTAGGCTGATCCAATATTGGATGGTCTCAATGGTGCCGACATCTTCGGCCTTGAGAGCGCCACGAACATCAGGAACGGCACCCTTCAAGAGGCTGAGTCCGAGGAACAAAAGTCCAAAACCGACCAGAAACTCACCGAAAGCCTTACCGCGTCCTTTGGCGATGAAGAAGACCGGGAAGCCGATTCCGATGATGGGAATGGCGATCTTACTGACGCTGAACTTTCCGATCGTGGCAACGATCCAAGCGGTTAGGGTGGTTCCGAGGTTGGCTCCCATGATGACCCCGATGGACTCGACCAGAGTCAGGAGACCGACGTTCACAAAGGAGACGACCATCACGGTGGTCGCGGAGGAGGACTGAACCAGACCAGTGGTGAAGAGTCCGGTGAGGACTCCCTTGAACCGGTTACCGGTGATGGAGGCGAGGGCGGCTCGCATGCGAGCGCCTGCGAACTTCTGAACCCCTTCGGACATGACTTTCATGCCGAAAAGGAAAACGCCGAGGGCGCCGAGGATTTGTAATGCAGTTACCATAGTGTGTTGGATAAGAGGGGAGCATTCAGAACGGGTGGCGACGAAGATTCCAGCTCAAATGTGACGCGAATGTGACAATTTCGTCACATTCAGCAGATTGTTGAAAATCAGAGGTTTAAAAGGATCGGCGCGATCTTAGAATCTGAATAAGTCACAAAAAAACCTCTATCTCCGAAGAGACAGAGGTTTGAGAGAGCTTTTGCGGCTTTTTCCGATCGGACTACCTTTTCTCCTTCACGACGAAGGAAACTGTTCCTACGACGAAGAGGACGGCGAGGAAGCCCATACCGATCATTCCCGCTGGAACGTCCCCGAATTTCTTGCCTGAAGTAGCCCACCAAGTTCCCACGGTGGCAACGGTGGTGGCGAAGATCATGAGGGTGTTCCAGATGATACGGGCGGTGCCTTCAGGCCGCTTGTCGCCGAGAACCTTCTTCGAGTTCATCAGAAGAAGGAAGGTGAAGTAGGCGATGGGAATGAGCGAGCCACCGATCACGGAGGTCGGGATGGCAAGGGCGGCTTTGCTCTGACCTTGCCAGAGGAAGGGGAAGAGGCACCCGGCGAGACCTGAAATGGTGCAGCCGAGGAAGTAGGAATTCTTGGAGCCAAGACTCGCTTCAAAAAGCTGCTGGAAGGCGAGGCCATTGATGAGCATGAGAATAATGATGGTGGAGACCGCCATTCCAAGGACGCCGATCCCGAAGATTTTTTGGCCAACGACCTCTCCTGTGAAGGGTTTCAGCGTGACAGCGAGGGCTCCGGCGTCTCGTGAGTGCAGCATGGCTGCGAGTTTGAAGTCGGATTCAGTGAGAGCTGGTGCTGAGGCCACGGTCTCGTTCCAAACTTTCTTTTCCTCGTCGGTCTTGTTGGGAAGATCTTTCACGAGGGCTCCCACGCTTTCCATTTTGGCAAGGGTGGCATAAGTGGCTTCCGGCTTCACGTCTTCGGCTTTTCCGTGGAAGGAAGAAGCGGAAGCGATAACCACACATGCAGTGGCGAGGAAGAAGGGGACGAAAAGACCGATGGAAAGATCGGTGATCGATAATCCCCGGTGCTTGGAACCCCACTTTTTCTTCAAGAGAGTGTAGGGCAACAGGAAAGTCATGTTGATGCCCACCGCGGTTCCGAAGGCGGCGAAGATTTTAGACTTCTGGGTGTCTACGATGTATTTTTCCCAGAACTCGGGGTTAGAGGAGGCTGCAATATCAGAGGCAAAGGTCTGCGAACTGGAACCGAGGAGCGAAAAGTCAGGAATGAATCCTCCGAGGATGGAGGCGAAACTCACGCTGCCATTGGCAAACAGGCTGATCACCACCGCAAAGAAGGAGAGCACGATGAGTCCCACCATAACCTTAATGATGCGGTCGAAGAGCTTCGCTCCGCCTCCTCCGGCCTGGTAGAGGTGGTTGACGTAAAGCCCGATGCCGAAAAGAACGGCGATGATGGGCCACAAGCTCCAGTGCTCACCTCCGGAAGATGAGACTCCGAGAAGGTTTTGTTGGATCGCGGCAGTTCCCAGAGAGAACTGAGGCATGGTCCAGACGATGTTTGCCATGATGGTGGCGACGAGCCAGGACCAGCCGAGAAGGGGATTGAGGTGCTGGTTGATGAGCTGCAGTGGCCGTTGTTCCGTCGAAAGGGTGACGTAGGCAATGGCAGAGAGCATGATGATTCCGCAGATCATCGCGAGAGGTTGAAGCCAGAGGAGGTCGTTCCCTGCAACGATTCCGAGGTAAAGCGCTCCCGCAAGAGAGCCTCCACCGAGAGTGATTGCGCCTTGAAGCCAGCCCGGGCCGGAAATCTTGGCGTAGGCGAGAAATTTGGAGACGCCACCTTTGTCGGCGACGGATTCGATGACATCGAGTTCCTGCTGGTATCGGTCCTGTTGACTCATGGGTGTTAGAATGGGGAAAAATTTTCCGATGGGGAGAGTTTTTTTAGCCTCGTGATTGCGGGAAGCGAAATGTGAGGGCATTCTCAGTCCCGATGGCCGAAGATTTTCCCAAGTTTAGCAAGGATTTGCAGGTCCTGACGAAGGTCCGCCTGAATATTTTTGTGCTGATCACCACTTTATTTGGCTTTGTCCTCGCTGCCAAAGGGGAAGGTGGAATGGACGGGAAGTGGTGGTTGTTGCTTCATACACTCATCGGAACCGCAGCCGCAGCTTTTGGTTCAGCAGCCTTCAATCAGTTAATGGAAATCGAGGATGATGCCCGCATGAAGCGCACGGCCGACCGCCCTTTGCCTTCGAAAAGAATGGGCGTCACCAAGGCCTTTGTCATCGGATGGGGGCTTGCGGCTTTTGGATGTATTCATCTGGCAGCCAAGGTCAATGCGGTGGCTGCGATTCTGGCTGGGGCGACGATCGGGGTTTACGTCTTTGTCTACACTCCGATGAAGAAGTGGCACTCGACGAATACCTTGGTTGGAGCGATCCCGGGGGCGATTCCTCCGATGATCGGCTGGGTCGGTGCCGGGGGATCATCGATTGACGTAGGAGCGTGGTTTCTTTTTGCACTGCTCTTCTTTTGGCAGCTTCCTCATTTTGTCGCGATCAGCTGGCTGTGTCGGGAAGAGTATGAAGAAGCCGGTTATCAAATGTGGTCGAACGGGGATGTTTCGGGGGTGAAAACGGCGCGACTTTTCAATGTCTTTTCCCTCCTGATGATTTTTCTCGGAGGAGTGGGGGCTTTTTGCGGGCTCTATCCCTATTGGATTGGGGGAGTGCATGCTCTGATTGTGCTGGTGATGATGAAGCCGGCGCTGAGCTACGGACCGGAAGCGGATCGGCAGACGATGCGAAAGGCCTTCTTTGGGACTTTGTTCTATTTGCCAATCGTTCTCGTCGGTCTTGCCTTTACGTGGAGCTAGGCTAGCGTGCGCCGGATGGATGTCAGCAAGTTGGAACCAGCCGACCGCGACCCGGTTAAGCTTCGAAACACCGCGCTCATTTTGGTAGCAGTGATGGTGGTGGGAAGCTTCACAATTTTGTGGGCCTACAATCGCTTTGCCGAGAAGACCTCAAACAGTGACCGGCCCAGCTTTCTGACCGCAATTGGGGGGGCTGATGAGGTCCACATGCTGACTTCGGACGGGGAGCGGAGGACAATGGAGGACTTGAAGGGCAGTGTCGTCCTCACCTTTGCCGTGACCAGAGAGCTGGCCGAGGAATCGCGTCCGACAGTCGAGGCCGTCCGAGACATTTTGAGCCAGTATCCGGAAGGGAGTAAGCGCCCAAAACTCCTGATCTTTGTGCTGGATGGTGACGAGGAAAATCCTGAGTCGGTGGCAGAGGTTTTGCGTGAATTTGGGACAGAACCGGATGTTTGGAGAGTTCCGGCTCAGGAGGATCGCAAGGATTCTCTGCGCGCGTTTCTTAAGAGTAAGATTCGTTTTGGAATTTATCCGCATCAGAAAGACGGAAGGCTGGTCTACGATTCGCAGCTCATTTTGCTCGATCAGCACTTGCAAATTCGTGGTTCCGTGGGAGTTCCTATTGGCTGGGATTTCGAAAAGGTGGCTCGCTGGGAAGCTGACTTGGCAGAGGCCAGTGAGACTCATGCCGCGGCTGATTTGACAGCGCCTCCGATTTCCACCGCGGGACTCCGTGCTTTATTGAAACAATCCATCGATTATCTCTACGCAAATCCAGACGAGAAAGGCCAGAAATGACTGAGAAGAAGCAAATTCAATTGATCTACGTGGGTGTGGCCGTCATTTCGGCCCTTATCCTCGGGATGTCATTTTTCCTCCATTCCCTTCGTAAGACGAAGGATGAACAGCGCAATCCGGCGGAAAATGCAGGGAAGGAAGAGGCCGGAGAATACAAGATTCTGGGCGCTGATCTTGATTTGGTGAAGCAGGATGGGGCAGCGGTGAAAATTTCGGACTTGAACGATAAAGTTTGGATCGCGGCTCAATTTTTTGCGGTGTGTCCGATGTGCGCTGAGAGAAATGGAAAGCGTCTCCTGGAGATTTACAAGCAGTTCAAGAATGAGCCGAACTTTAAGATCGTTTGCATGTCGGTGGATCCTGAGGCGGATACGCAGGAAAAACTCCTCGAGCTGGAGAAGCATTTGGAAGTGGACGGGGACAAATGGTGGTTTGTCAAAACAGACCGGGAGACGATCCATGACTACATGCGCAACGATATGTGGTTCGGCGATGTGAGGGAGCGCCTCGTTCCGGAGGAGATCGCGGCAAAGGGGAAATGGTCTCATGATATGGGAATCCAGATCTGGAGAGGGGATACCCTTTTGAAGAAATGGCATGAAGGGCTCGATCCCCGGGTTTTAACTGATTTAATTAGCGGTGCTCTTGCTGAGCTCGAAGCCAATGAGTGAGATTTCCGAATATCGTCAACTTCCGGTCCAAACTGAACTCGCAGGAAGGCTGAGAGTCGGTGTCTGGGTGGTGACCGGCTTGGTCTTCCTTCTCGTGGGAGCCATGCGCTCACCTTATAAAATTCCCCTCCCGGATGGAGTGAGCGTTGCAATGCTTCCGCAAGTTCATGCGGGTCTCAATACCTTGGTGGCGGCGTGCTTGCTGGCAGCCTTGTTGGCGATCGGTCGGGGAGCGGTAAAATGGCACCGTCGCTTCATGGTGGGAGCTTTGATCCTCTCAGTGCTCTTTTTGCTCAGCTACGTCGCTTACCATTTCACCACGGTGGAGACCAAGTTCGGCGATGCGAACGCGGATGGATTTGTTGATGACAAGGAGGCCGCTGAGATTGGCATCCTCAGGACGGTGTATCTTGCAATTCTAATCACTCACATCATCGCAGCTGCAGTGAGTTTTCCAATGATTCTCTTCACCTTCGTGCACGCTTGGACAAACGATTTTGAAAAGCATCGCAAGCTCGCCAAGAAGACTTTTCCGCTTTGGCTCTACGTGTCAATTACCGGACCTCTCTGCTACTTTATGCTGAAGGCCTACTACGTGAACTAGTCTGTGAGCAAGATATAGAGAAACCCTGAAAGCCCTCGGCTGACAGGGTTTGATCGCTTTTGATAAGTTGCGAAGCGCTCGGGATAATTAGACCTTACTTTTCTTGCAGCAAGGATTGTTCCGCTTTTTGAGGTGCTTTAAATTTAGAACCTGGTTTGTGAACGGCAAGGTAAGCGGCGACTGCTCCCAAGACGATGGTGAGGAGCCAAGTGGTGGTGGCGGGAAGGAGGCGACGTTTCAGGACAACGAGCGAGGCTCCAAGCAGGGCCCAGATGACAAGCTTGCCGATGAGCCAGGTTGAAGTGAAGGCATATCCCACGCCTTTGGCCTGTAGGCCGAATCCGCTGACAAATAGTAGAAGGAGAGAAATCCCGTGAATGATGATGAAGACGCGCAGGCGGGCGGGCTTACTGACATCCGCGGCCACCAAGCCGCCGAGAGCTGAAAAGAGGCCAAGAAGGCTAACAATATGGATGATTTTGTAGGTGAGGAGGTCCATGGGAGAGAGGGTGGGTTAAACAGTTGTCTGGATGTGTGGGATGGCAGAGAGGAGTGTTTTGGTGTAATCGTCATCCGGTTTGTGGAAGACGCGCTCGGCATCGCCATATTCGACGACCTTACCAGCATACATCACTGCGATCTCGTCCGAAAGGTAGCGGACCACTGAAAGGTCGTGCGAGATGAAGATCATTGTAAGGTCGAGCTTGGCTCGCAGCTCCAACAGGAGATTGAGAATCTGGGACTGGATCGAGACATCGAGTGCGGAGACCGGTTCATCGGCAATAATGAGTTTGGGCTCAGGAGCGAGTGCCCGGGCGATTGCGATGCGCTGCCGCTGGCCGCCCGAAAACTCGTGGGGATATTTCCGCATGTAGCGGGCATCAAGTCCAACGGTCGCCATCAGCTCGGTGACTCGCTTGGCCAGTTCTTTCTGATCGGCTTTGAGGCCGGGGTGACGTTGGCAGATTGCTTCGGCCAGTGTCGAGTAAACCGTCATGCGGGGGTTGAGGGAGGCATAAGGGTCTTGAAAAATCATTTGGAAGTCCAATCGACGTGTTCGGACCTGCTGAGGAGGAAGCGCAGTGAGTTCCTCACCATCGAGAATGACCTTTCCGCTGGTGGCAGGTTGCAGCTGCATCACGGTGCGTGAGAGGGTGGATTTGCCGCATCCAGACTCGCCGACGAGTCCGAGGATGGAGCCTTTTTCGATCTTCAGGGTGACCCCATCCACTGCTTTGATGGTGCTGGTGCTTTTCGAAAAAAGCCCGCCTTCCTGTTGATGGAAGTGGGTTTTTAAATCATGAAGCTCGAGGAAGGCCACGGGGGGAAACTACGGGTTCAGGAGATGAGATCAAGCGTGATCGAATTTCATGATGCTCTTTCGAGCTCACGGAGCTGACGGAGCCCTTCTTGAAAATAGGCAATCCCGGACCAAACCGTGAAGACTGCGGCGATGATGGTGGGAATCACGGTGGGGATGTTGAAGAGCTTCAACATGACCCAGCCGAGGGCGATCATCTGGGTGACGGTGCAGACTTTTCCGGTCCAATGCGGGTTGATGGGAACACGACGGTTGATGAAGTAGAGGATCCAGATGCCGACGATGATTTCAGTATCACGAATGATGACGAGGACGAGAAACCACATTGGGAGATGCCAGTCCTGTCCCCAGTCGACGAGAGTCATTGTGATCAGGCCGGAGAGGAGCAGGGCTTTGTCGGTGAGAGGATCGAGAATCGATCCCATGAGGCTTTTTTGATGAAAATTCCGGGCGACCCAGCCGTCGAGTCCATCGAGCGCGGCTGCCAGAATATAGACACCAATTGCGAACCAGCGAAGGTGCTCTTCGGGAAAGCCAGCCTCTACCGTTACCGCATACTGGACCGCGAGAACACAGAAAACCGGGACCAAGAGGAGCCGGAAAAGAGTGATTTGCGTGGCAAAGGTCATCGCTTTAGTTGGGATTTTAGTGGACATCTGGGGCCGCGGCAATTCAAAGGAGTTTTGTGACCGCCACTGAATTGAAAGAAGTCCTCGCCGAGGTGGGAGTGACTCCATCCCGGAAGCTGGGCCAGAATTTTCTTGTCGATCAGAATTCTGCGGGATGGATCGTCGACCAACTAGGGATTTCGAAGGAAGATACCGTCGTGGAAGTCGGGCCCGGAACGGGCGCGCTGACCGAGCACGTGGTCGGAAAAGCAGGGAAGGTGATTCTCGTGGAATATGATCGCCGCCTGGCGGAGTTCCTGACTGAAAGATATGGAGGTCGCGAGGATGTTACCGTGATTAACGAGGATGCCGCACGCATCGATACCCGGCAGTTTTTTGCAGAGCGCCCGTTGAAGCTCCTGGGGAATTTGCCCTACTCGGCAGGAGGTGCGATTTTGCGGAATTTTTTGAAGGGTCCATCGCCATTTTCGAAAGCGATTTTGATGCTTCAAAAGGAGATGATTGATCGGATTTTAGCTGATCCCCGGTGTAAAGATTACGGGGTTTTGACCCTCCGGATGCAATGCGAATGGCAGGGGAAAAAAGTCAAGGTGGTGCCACCAAGCTGCTTCTATCCTCAGCCTCAGATTGACTCCACGGTGATGACACTGGACCCGCGGCAAGATGATCTCCCGGTGCATGACCGGAGGCTTTTCGACGAGCTTGTGCGACGCGGTTTTTCCCAGCGACGCAAACAATTACGAAAAAATTTGCCCGACAAAGTTAATTGGGAGGCGATCTGCGTTGATTTGGGGCTCGCGACTACTGCGCGTGCCGAAGAGCTTTCACTGGAAGAGTGGATCGAGCTGACCCGAAAAATTGACCCGACTTTTGTCAAAGAAGAAGGGCAGGGAGATGACGAGATGCTGGCTGTGGTCGATGAGAATGACGAGGTGATCGGTTCTGAACGTCGGGATGTCATTCACCGCGATGGTCTGAAGCACCGAGCGGTGCATATTTTTGCCTTGAATAAGAAGGGAGAGATTTTTCTCCAGAAGCGGTCACGTCTCAAAGACAAGTGTCCCGGGTTGTGGGATTCGAGTGCGGCGGGTCACGTTGATGCCGGCGAGGAATATGAGGCCTGTGCTGCTCGTGAATTAGGCGAGGAATTGGGCCTGTTCGACCATGAAGTGCGCAAAGTTGGGAAACTTGGTGCCCATGCCAACACAGGATGGGAACATGTCCGTCTTTATGCCACTCTTGCGCAAGGCAAGGTGAAATTCCCGTGTGTGGAAATTGAATATGGCCAATGGTTCCCGATGGCGTTGATCGACCGCTGGGTGGTCAACGTGCCGGAAGATTTTGCCCCCGGATTCATCGCCTGCTGGAAGGTCTGGAAAGAGGTCAACCCGGCAAGGTTTGATTCGTAGCGCCTGTCTCTGGCTGATGATTTGTGGGGTGAAGAAGTTTGAAAGTAGAGGGTTTTTCTAAATCTCATCAGCCACGGAGCCTTCGTGGGACCCAGCGTTGAGGTAGCCTAAAATGCCACTTCCGAGTCTCCAAATTCCGAAAACACTGATTCCACAAAGGAGGTAAAGGACGTTGTTGGAAATAAACCCCAAACCGAACCAAAAGACACAGAAGACGCTGATTGAGAACAGGATCAATCCGAGACCGGTCGAGGCTTTTTTGAAAAACTCTTTGCGGATGGTCGCGATGCGATTCTTACGAGCATGGTGGTAGAGAAGGTTGGCTTCGTTTCCCGTCACCCCATTCACTTCCAACCTTTTTATGACGCGTTCCTCTGACTCACCTTGCAGCACCATTTTATGCACGAGATTAAAACGAGGGTGTTCTTCCGGCTGGTTTTCGAAGGGGCTCGCATCGGTTCTGAGTTCGATGGCCTCGTGGGGATTTCCTACATCGGAAGTCATGGTGGGAAAAAGAAAAGACAGCTTGCGGAAGATTTCAACCAACAAACCCGTATGATGAGGGCTCATGAAAACTGTATTTTCGATTCTTTTGGGCGGACTTTGCGCCGCTGGTTCCGTTTTTGCTGAGAACGGCTTTGAATCCATCTTTGATGGCAAAACGTTAAATGGATGGAAATCCAGCAAGGATAATCCCGCGGCTTTTTCGGCGGAGCCTGATGGCTCTCTCAAGGTCACCGGAGACCGGGCGCACCTCTTTTATGTGGGGAAGGACGGAAAGGCTGGATTTCGGAACTTCGAGCTCAAGCTCAAGGCAAAGACCACCAAAGGGTCGAATTCAGGAGTTTATTTTGCGACCCAGTATCAGAATGACGGCTGGCCCTCGATTGGCTACGAGGCGCAGGTAAATTCCACCCAAAAGGACCAGAAGCGTTCCGGGAGCCTCTACGGGGTGGTTAATCTCTGGGTTGATGAGAATCTTGATCAGGATCCCTTCGTCGAAATGAAAGGCGGATCCGTCAATATGCATATCAAAGAGGCGGTGACTAAAGACGACGAGTGGTTTGATTACCACATCATTGTGAAAGGAAAGAAAATCACGCTCAAGATCAACGGAAAGACTACCGTGGAATTCACCGAGCCCGAGGGCTGGGAAGGCCCAAATAAGGGAATGAGTGGCCGTAAACTGGGGAAGGGGACCATCGCCTTCCAGGCCCACGATCCTGATAGCACCGTTTTTTATAAGGATATTCAGCTCAAGATCACTGACTAGAGCATTCAAAGTGTTGAAAAAATTAGCGCTCCGCACTCGACAAAAGGTGCGGAATAGGCATAACCGCGCCCTTTCCAGAGAAAAATCACCATGACAGACCTCACCAAATACCGGAACATCGGCATCTTCGCGCACGTGGATGCCGGAAAAACCACGACAACTGAGCGTATCCTTAAGCTCACAGGTAAGATCCACAAAACCGGTGAGGTTCACGACGGTGAATCCACCACCGACTTCATGGAGCAGGAAGCTGAGCGTGGAATCACGATTCAGTCCGCTGCCACCACTTGCTTCTGGGATGATCACCGGATGAATATCATTGATACTCCGGGTCACGTTGATTTCACCATCGAGGTTTACCGTTCTCTGAAAGTTCTCGACGGCGGTGTTGGTGTTTTCTGTGGTTCCGGTGGTGTTGAACCCCAGTCCGAGACGAACTGGCGCTACGCCAACGATTCCGAGGTTGCTCGTATCATTTTCGTCAACAAGCTCGACCGGATCGGCGCTGATTTCTATCGCGTGATCCAGCAGACCAAGGATGTCCTTGGTGCCAAGCCGCTTGTGATGACCATTCCAATCGGCTTTGAGGATTCCTTCGTTGGAGTCGTCGATATCCTCGAGATGAAAGCTTGGGTTTGGGATGACTCTGGTCTTCCTGAAAACTACGAGATTCAGGAAATCCCTGATGATCTCAAGGAGAAGGCTGAGCAGTATCACAACGAGCTCATCGAGACTGCTGTTGAGCAAGACGATGATCTCATGGAGGCTTACCTCGAAGGAAATGTTCCTAGTATCGAGGACATCAAGAAGTGTATCCGTAAGGGCACTATCGCTCTTGATTTTTTCCCAGCTTTCTGTGGTTCTGCCTTCAAGAACAAGGGCGTTCAGAACGTTCTCAATGCGGTTGTCGACTACCTTCCGTCCCCTCTCGAAGTTGATCCTGAGCCTGAGTTCAACGACGAAGGTGAACTCACCGGGAACCACGCGACTTGCGATCCCAACGGACCTCTTCGCTCCCTCGCCTTCAAGATCATGGACGATCAATTCGGGGCCCTGACCTTTACCCGCATCTACTCCGGTAAGATGAACAAGGGTGATACCATCCTCAATACCTTCACTGGTAAGACTGAGCGTGTCGGCCGTCTCGTGGAGATGCACGCGGATGACCGCACCGAGCTCGAGAGTGCTCAGGCAGGTGACATCATCGCGCTTGTCGGTCTTAAGAACGTTCAAACCGGGCACACTCTTTGTGCCAAGGATAATCCTGCGACACTTGAGCCAATGGTCTTCCCGGATCCGGTGATCTCGATCGCGGTTGCTCCTAAGGACAAGGCCAATGCTGAGAAGCTTGGTGTTGCTCTTGGTAAGATGGTTCAGGAAGATCCTTCCTTCCGTGTGGAGACCGATCAGGACTCCGGCGAGACCATTCTTCGTGGAATGGGTGAGCTTCACCTTGATATTAAGGTCGATATCCTCAAGCGGACTCACAAGGTCGAGGTTGAGGTTGGTGCCCCACAGGTGGCTTATCGAGAGACCATCACAAGGGAGACTGCCGACAGCTACACGCACAAGAAGCAGTCTGGTGGTTCCGGTCAGTTTGCTAAGATCGACTACACCCTCACTCCACTTGAGCCGGGTGAAGGTTTCCAGTTCGAGTCCACTGTTGTCGGCGGAAACGTTCCAAAGGAGTATTGGTCAGCAGTTGAGAAGGGTTTCAAAACATCTCTTGAGAAGGGGGTGCTTGCCGGTTACCCCTGTCTCGACTTTAAGGTGACACTTCAGGACGGTGGTTTCCACGCCGTTGACTCCTCCGCGGTTGCTTTCGAAATCGCAGCAAAGGCAGCTTACCGCCAAACCGTGCCAAAGGCTGGCGCCCAGATCCTTGAGCCTATCATGAAGCTCGATGTTTTCACTCCTGAAGACCACGTCGGTGATGTCATTGGTGACCTCAACCGTCGTCGTGGAATGATTCAGTCTCAGGATTCTGCTTCTGGTGGCATCCGGATCAAAGCCCAGGCGCCACTTTCCGAGATGTTTGGTTACATTGGTGACCTCCGCACCATGACCTCAGGCCGTGGTCAGTTCTCGATGGAGTTCGAGCACTACGCACCATGTCCGAAGGTGATCTCTGACAAGGTGGTTACCGAGGCCAAGGAGCGCGAAGAAGCAAAGAAGAAGTAAGCTTCTGATCTGATTCAGTTTTTTCAAAGCCCCGTTCGTGCAAGCGAGCGGGGCTTTTTCGTAAGGAGGCGTTATAAAGGAGAGGCTCGATTCTCATCGTATCTCACAATGAGAAGACCTTATCTAGAGAGGTATGAAGTGGACGCCTTCGAGAGGAAAGAAGCCGGTGAATCCGGATAACTTTTCGGGAGTTTATCACAAGGGCTTGCGGCCCAATCAGCAAAGGTTTTCCGGGGGAGGAAATCCGGCTAAAGTCTCGGGAAAGGTGGCTCGGAATATAGGGCGCCTTTTCTTGACGATCATTGTCTCCTTCTGGGGCTTAGCGATCTGTGTCCTTTTGCTTGATGGAATCAATCCGGGTGTGATCTGGAATACAAGTTACGCAGATCTCGTGAAGGGAAGTCTGGGAGGACTGTTTTTTTATCAGCTCTCTCAGTTGTTTCCTTTTTCCTCGGAGAAATGATGATGCAACGCGAAATCCCCCAGCGGAACTGGATCTTGGGACTTACACTGGGCCCGGTGATCCTTACCGCAGTTGGTTCGCTGCTGTATGCGCTTGGACATGCCGCGTGGCAGTTCTTTCAGTAGCAGCTTCAGCGAGGTTGAGAAGGAGGCGGATTCAAGCGGCTCGCGTAGTGGAGGATAATCTGGTTTTGAGGGATCATTTAATCTCAAGCTTCTTCTCAAGTTCGAGATTGGGAGGGGCGCCGCGACGGAGGGCTTCTTGGTAGTAAATTTTTCCTTCTATTTGCCGGTTGTTTTGGGAGCAGATGAAAGCGAGGTTGTAGTGGGGTTCCCAGATGTTGGGGTCAATTTCGATCGCTCGCTTAAAATGGACTTCGGCATCCATCATTTCGCCCGATTTTCCAGCCATGTTTCCTAGAAGAACATGAGCTTCGGCATTGTCTGGGTCCATGGAGAGGGCGAGATTAATTTCGGCAGTTGCCTCAGAAAACCGCTGATTCCGATAATGAGCATCGCCAAGGAGAAAGTGGGCGAGGGGAATCTTACGATCGAAAGCGAAGTGGATGGCTTGTTCAAATTGTTTCGCTGCCATGGTGGGGTCATTCAGACGGAGGTTGACCATCCCCAGATTGATCATGGCATCCCAGGAGGAAGGGTCTTCTTCGATCACCATCTCAAGAATCCCGCGGGAAGCTTCTAGGTTGTCCTTTGCAAAGAGGCGGGAAGCCACTTTTTTCAGATCACCGGTCCGGCGTTGGAGTTCGCGATTGGCACGAATGCGCTCGGCACTATCGGGCTTGAATCGGCTGATGGCAGTGAAGTCGGCGCGGACATCGGCAATCATCGCCTCCTCTTCAGCGGTGAGAACAGGCTTTACTGTGCCTTTGAACTGGTTGACCGCTTGTGCCCATTGAGGATCTTTGAGACCCATACGTTGAGCTTGTTCGACGAGGAGTTCGGCTTTTTTCTGCTGCGCTTTGAGTTGATCGCGTTTGGTTTTGGCAATCTCACGCAACATGGTGAGTTCGGCGCGTTGAACTTGGGATAGGTCGCCGTTTTCGGCACTCATGGTGAGGTCTTTCTCAGCCTGTTCGAGGCGGTTCTCAAGATCGCGAATGCGGAGCTTTTGGCGGGCATTCTCTTTTTGGGATTCGCGGATCTTGGCTTTGGCAAGGGTTACTCCACGTTTTGCGAGGGTAAGTTTTTCCTGACTGGCGTCATCATTTGCAATTACGGCATCAAGTTGCTTCTGGGCATCGCGATACTGCTTGTTCAGTGAGACGTTTTGGGAAAGAAGCTTCTGGATGCGATCTGCTTCGTTGAGTTCAAGCAGGGTGGACATTTCCTGCTTCTCGCGAATTAGAGTCTCCCGTTCGTCTTGGAGATCAGCCACCATGGCCCGTGATTGCTCCAACTGAGTCGAAAGTTGTTTGAGGCGTCGGTTGGATTCGGCGATGATCTGGTCCTTTTCCTTCATTTGGCGGCGGAGGGCGTCGATCTGCTTTTGCTGCCCCTCAACAACACGAGAATTGATCTTACCCTGTTGCTTAATGACAGCGGTCAGCTCGGCGACTTCTTTTTGAGAGGCATCGAGGGTTTGTCGGGCAATCTCCAGACGTTGCCGGGTTTTTCCTAATTCCGAGCGGGTTTTCGAAAGCGCGATCGACATGGCATCGCGTTCGCGCTTCAGACCGGCGATTTCGGCATTCATGGCATCGAGCTCTGATTTGAGAGGAGCAGAGGCGAGGCGATTTCGCTCAGCTTCAAGTTCGAAGAGGGCCTTGCGGGCTTTGGCGGCATTGGCATCCCGATCATTGATTGCACCTGCGAGCGAGCGTTTGAGCTGATTGATCTGCCCTTGGAGAGTTTTGAGATCCCGAGTGCGCTTCTGCTCCCGGGCTGGATCAATGGGAACAATAAGGGGGTCGCCGAGACCTTCTCCCTCGATGAAATTTTCGGTTTTCTGCTGGTTGGCTTTTTGTTCGGCTTCGGCTTTTGGGTAGATGAGATCCATGGTTTCCCGCGTGGAATCTTGTCGCATTTTAACAAGGTCCGGTCGGTAGGTGGCATGATTGATCGCCATCGTGTCGAACATGGCTTTGGCCTGGCGAAGTTTGGCGTAAGCTGCGACATATTTCTCCTCCTTGATGAGCTTTTCGGCGCCGCGGGCGAGTTGCCATCCATTGTAGTAGAGATCAGAAGGTTCCAGTTGGGCCAACTGTTCCTGGGTTTGCGCAGAAATCAGGGAAGTTGGGATCAGGAGAGCCAAAAGAACTCCGAGAATGGGATGAAAGTGTGCCATCGGGGGCGGGACGCTAGCAGAGCTCCGCCCGGAGGAAAAGTGAGGAATCATGGGTGCAGTGTGTCCACTAGGAGCGCTGCGAAGAGCTAGACTTGTTTCCGGTCAAGTGCTTTTGCTCGTAGGGGATCGGAGGCTTGCAGGTGAGCCATGGCGATCGCCAGAGCGTCGGCAGCATCCGAGGGTGGAGTTTCGGGTAATTTTAAAAGAGCCCGGACCATAAAGGCGACCTGGCTTTTATCGGCGGTGCCTTTTCCCACCACGGCCTGTTTCACTTTCCGGGGGGCATACTCGTAGATCGGAAGAGAAAAACCCGCTGCTGCAATGAGAGTGGCAGCACGTGCAGCTCCCATCGTGATAGCGGTGCGGTAGGATTGGACGTAGATGATGCCTTCGACAGCGACTTCATCCGGTTCCCATTTTTCGATAAGGTGCCGAATGTGTGAACAGATTGCTTCCAGCGCTTTCGATTGGGGAATCTTCTGGGGAATCGAAATGACCCCGAAATCGAGCGCTTTGGCGTTGGAATGATCGCCCTCCAGAATGGCGAAGCCGGTGTTCCGGATGGCGGGGTCGATTCCAAGCGTGCGCATCGTTCTTATTTAGCGGCGGCGACGTCTTCCACCACCGCGCTTGGGTTTTTTGAAAGACTTGATGGGAGCGGTATCGAGCATTGCGGTGTATTGATAGGTGAATCCTTCGAGCTGATCGCGCTTGATCTTTTTCTCAAGGAATCGCTCGACAGATTCCGCGTAGTCAAGCTCGTCAGCAGTGAGAATAGTGAAGGCATCGCCCTCTTTTTCCGCACGTCCGGTCCGGCCGATGCGGTGGACGTAGTCTTCGGCATTTTCAGGAACCCGATAGTTAATGACGTGGGTCACTCCGGAGATATCGATGCCACGAGCTGCGACATCAGTGGCGACGAGAATCTTGTAGCGTTCTTCTTTGAAGCCTTTGAGAGCTTTCATGCGGTCGGATTGCTTGATGTCTGAGTGCATCGCAGTGACGACGTCACCCACCTTTTCTTTCACGAGAGCACAGACGGTGTCGGCTTCCTTCCGGGTGCGGGTGAAAATCATCATGGAGTCGTAATTCGTCTTCTCCACAAGCCCCAGAAGAAGGTCATCACGCTGGGTCATGGCGACGGGATAGAAGGCGTGGGAAACAGTGGAGGCGACCGAAGCACGCGCAATTTCCACGGACTCGGGATCAGTCAGACACCAGTCGGCAAAGCCCTTGATGACTGGGGGCATGGTAGCGGAGAAAAAAAGAGTCTGGCGGGATTGCTCTTCGTTATTCCAGGGGCACACGTTAATGATCTTACGAACCTGAGGGAGAAAACCCATGTCGAGCATGCGATCGACCTCGTCAAGAATCAGGATTTTGAGGTCCTTGAAGCGTGCGGTGGCACGGTAAAAATGATCGATCAGGCGGCCGGGAGTAGCGACGATGATATCGGCGCCATTTGCGAGTTGATCATCCTGTTTTCCATATCCCACTCCTCCATAGAGAAGGGCGACTTTGCACCCAGTGTGCTTTCCGTAGTGAGTGAATTGCTCGGCAACCTGATCGGCCAATTCACGTGTGGGCTCGAGGACGAGGATCTGAGGTTTTCCCAGAGGCTCGATCTTTGAGAGGGAGGGAAGGGCAAAGGCTGCGGTTTTGCCGGTTCCGGTTTGGGAAGCGCCAATCAGATCCTTGCCTTCCAGAATCTTGGGTATGGCTTGGGCCTGAATGGGAGTTGGATTATCGTATCCAGACTCAGAAACAGCCTGCAGTACGGGGGCGGAAAGCCCGAGCTCGTCGAAACGCATGCGGGGTGGTAGAGGATGAAACGGCGACACTCAAGGCTAGTCTTTGTAATACGAAGGGTTGACGAAGAAGGAAAGACTGATTTTCTAAGGGCAGATGACGGGAGCTTTGGAGTGTTTTGTGGTGGCTTTAAGACTGGGTTTGACCTCATTCGGGGGGCCCGTGGCCCATGTGGGGTTTTTTCGGGAGGAATATGTCGAACGTCGCAAATGGCTCAGTGAAGAGCGGTTTGGAGAACTCACGGCACTTAGCCAATTCATTCCCGGGCCGGGAAGCAGTCAGCTGGGAGCGGCGGTCGGGCATGAACGAGCAGGCTTTGCCGGAGGAGTTGCAGCGTGGTTGGGATTCACCCTCCCTTCGGCTTTGGTGATGTTGTTTGTGGCGATAGGAGTGGAAAGTCTCTCCAGTGGGGTGATTCACGGGATGAAACTCGTCGCTATTGCCGTGGTGGCCGGAGCGTGGTTGGGCATGAGGAGTTCATTGGCGACAGGATTTCGAAAAGGGGGGATCGCGCTTCTGGCTCTGGTGGTTCTTTCTCTCAGTCCGGCAGCTTGGATGACGATTGTTGTCATTTCCTTCTGTGCTCTCCTCGGAGTGTTCTTTTTGAGTGCCGGGGCATTGCCGGTTCAGGAGAAGAAGAGTCGCAGCATGGGCGGTGTCATCGCTATGATGGTGTTTTTCTCTCTTCTGTTCTGGAGTCTTAGCTTTTCGGGAAAAAGTGATGCTCATGCCTTGGCGGGAATCTACCGCGCTGGGGCGTTGGTTTTCGGGGGCGGGCACGTCGTTCTTCCGATGTTGCAAGAGACGATGGTTGACGGTGGTTACATGAGTAAGGAGGTTTTCCTTGGTGGCTATGGGGCCACGCAAGCCGTGCCGGGGCCCGTCTTTACCTTTGCCTCTTTCCTTGGTGGACAGACGGAGCTTTTTGGAAATGCCTGGCTCGGAGCCGGGGCCGGGATCATTGCCGTTTTCCTTCCGGGTATGCTTCTGCTCGCAGGGACGATGAGCGTGTGGGGAAAATTCCGTGGAAAAGCCTGGGCCCAAAAGGCGGTTCAGGGAGCAAATGCTGCAGTGGTTGGCGTTCTCGGGCTGGCTCTCATTCAAATGGCAACCAATGGTTCGATCGCGGGGTTCAAAGACGCCATTGCCGTGGTTCTTGTCTTCTTCATCCTGAAAAAGAAGCTCATCCCGGTTTGGGGCCTGGTCATCGGAGCGGGAGCGGTTGGCGGGGTTTTATTGTAGTTAGCCGCTAAACTAGCTCTTCGATGATGCTCTTGGACCAAGTTTCGAGGCGATCGAGCATTTCGCCTTTGAGGGTGGCGGCATCATAGAATGCAAGTTTAGCGAGGGCTTCCTCATTTGAGCTCACTTGATCGGTCTCAAGATCGAAGATGTGAACGACTCCCAAGTGGACCTTACCAACGGGATTAGAGTCGTCATTCAGGAGGCCGACAATGCGGTTTTGGTGTCCGCCAACGATGTTGAGCTCCTCTTCAATTTCACGCTCAACTCCTGCGAGGTAGGTCGCACGGCCGAGGTGGTCTTCCCGTTCGTCGACGGGGTTGATGTGTCCACCAATTCCGACCGAGCCTTGAGCGTGGAGGCGGCTTTCTCCCCCGCTTTTTCCGCGGACGTAGTGGAGGTAGCGTCCGTTATGGTGGAAAAGGCAGTAAGGGATAATCTGTTTGAATGACGGGTCTTCTTCGGCTTTCCCGCGGTCCATGAAGAAGTTGTTCTTTGGGTCGAGGATTGCTTTGAGATAGCGGTCGACATCGGTCTCGATTCCTTGAAAGGAACCAAGTTCGTCAAAAAGTGCGCGAGGAATGACGAGGATTTCTTCTCCCTGGTAGTCTTTCATGCGTGCAGGCTGACAGACCGGGCTCAGGCTGTCGATGCTTTGACGAAGTCAGCGACCTTTTGTCCATCGCCATCGGCGGCCCAGACGTTTCTCAGGAAGTCGGCCGGGTGAATGTTGTGATCACTCAGGAATTTGCGGTCGCCCCCACAGCAAAACATGAGATCGGGGTGGAGTTCCCCTTTTAGCTTGGCTTTGGCCTTGGCAATGATGCGGGGGAGGTAAGCGATTCCGTCGATCTCTTCGCCGAAAGAGGGGATGTCATTACGGGTGACTTCGTGCGAGCTGGCTTCTCCACCCTGCATCACAAGGAAGAAGTCCCGGCGCACGGCAGCGATGAGTAGAGCGGTGGAAGGTGCGGGTAGGCTTTCGTCGGCGAAGTCTTCGACGAAGTCAAAAAGCTCCCGTGGTTTGTAGCCGATGGAGCTTAAGAAGCCGAGGTCTTCCTCAGAGTAGTAGCTCATGAAGTCAAGATTTCCGCTCCGATACTGAGCGGAGCTCTTTTGAAAAAGTGCATCAAATTGTTCATTCCACGTCATGGAGGGAAAATGGCGTGCAGCCGCATGGTGTCAAATTGAGTTTTCCCGATTCCGCTAAAATCGGAATTCACTTCCGAAGTAGAGGCGTCGGGCGTTCTCATCATTGATGAGTTTGTCGGCGGTGCCTTCGATCATCACCTTTCCTTCGACCATGAGTGAGGCGCGGTCGACGATCTCGAGGGTTTCGCGCACCTGGTGATCAGTGATGAGAATGGAAAGGCCGTCCTCGTCACGGAGTTGGCGGATAATCTTATGAATCTCCTGCACGGCGATGGGGTCGATTCCGACAAAGGGTTCGTCAAGCATGAGCAGGCGCGGCTCGGTGCAGAGACAGCGGGCGAGGGAGAGTCGGCGTTTTTCACCGCCGGATAGGGTCATTGCGATGGACTTCCGGACGTGCCCGATACCGAAGCGTTCGAGGAGCTCATTGGCCTTCGCCTGGCGTTCTTTGCGGGAGAGGTTTTTACGCGTTTCGAGAACGGCGAGAAGATTGTCGGCAACGCTGAGCTTCCGGAAGATTGATTCTTCCTGTGGAAGATAGCCCATGCCGAGGCGTGCGCGCTTGTGCATAGGAAGGCGGGTGATGGTTTTGCCATCGAAGTTTACCCGTCCGTGGTCCGGCGGAATGAGGCCAGCGATCATATAAAAGGTCGTGGTTTTTCCAGCCCCGTTGGGGCCGAGGAGGCCGACTATTTCGCCGGGTGCGACACGAAGGCGAACCTCATCAACGACCTTGCGACCGGAGTAGCTTTTCTGGAGCCCCTCGACTTCGAGAAGGGAGGGGGCGGAGGATGAAGCGCTCATTTACTTCTTCTTAAACTTGTCGGCGATTCCGCCTTCCCAATTCCCTTCACCTTGAATGGAGAGATTTTCGCCACCGAGGAGGCGAATGACCACGTAAGCATTTTTGTCCTGAGTACGGAGGCCGATTTCTCCAATGCGAAAACCGATTCCGTCGCCCCGGATGATGATGGTCTGCTTCTTTTCATCGAAGACCGCACGATCTCCCCGGGCTTCGATCAGCTGGCCTTTTTGATCACGACCAACGACCCGGATATCTCCCGTGGCGGTGAATTGCTTGAGCTCGCCGATGCCGTTGAAGTTCGCCAAGGAGCCATCGGCAGCGTCCTTTTTCACCTTCTTTTTAGGTTGGGTGAAGAGAACCTTCATGCCTTGGGTGCAACTGAGAGTCATGCTGCGTCCCTTGAGACTCACCTTTCCGAGGTAGGCTAGCTCTTGATTCTCGCCATCAAAATAGAGGCCCTTGTCTGACTTGATGACGATGCGGTTTTTGTTGGGCTTGAAAAGGTCTTCGAAGGGAGTGTCGGCCTGAGCTGGGGCCACGGCATTCTGAGCGAGAATTTGGGTCTGTCCCGTGGCTTGAAGAAAGGTGGTGAGACGATTGCCGATCCCGGCTTCGGCGGCGGTCGCACTGGCAAGGAGTTCCGGTCCGTCGAAAGTGGGTGTGGCGATCGGGGCGGTCAGGCGCTCAAACTCAACCAGTTCCTCAGTGGTGACTGCCGGTGGAGGAGCGGCGGCAAGAATCTGAATGCCGCTGAGCAGGGGTAGGATAGGGTGGAGCTGATTCATGGAAATCTCTTGAGGTTTGGGAGGTTTAAGAAACATCGTTTCACAGGTGCCAAGGAGAAGGCCTTGGCGGGAATTAAGGCTGAGAATTCCGCCCTGGCTGCGTGCGAGAAACTTGTCTTCGATCGAACGCATGATGAGTTCTCCCTTGGCATGGAGTTGTTCACTTTCCACCAGATAATCGGCTTCGGCCAGAGTGGCGGTGGAGCTGACTTTTTGATCTTTGTCAAAAAGACGGATGACGAGGTCTTTACCACGTAAATTTGCGGCGCTTTTGACCTCCATGATTTTTGCAGTCAGGAGAGAAGCCCGGCGCTTTTTTTGATCGAAACGCGGAATGGAAACCTCAGTCAGGGTGGCGCCGATAGGGAGGCGGGAAAGTGCGTTTTGGTCTTCCTTGCTCGGTTCATCCTCGAGTGTCTGCCCGAGCACCACAGAAGTAGCGATGAGGGTGAGCGGGAGGAAGAAGTGCATAAGGACAGGTTAGACAGGAATGGCGGGTGATGAGAAGGAGGGTTTTTTCCCCGGGGGGAAAGCTTCAATCTAGGAACCTAGGCATGGGCGGCTTGATGGACGGCGACGAGTTTTTTTAGCACGTTTTCAATCTCGTTGAGCGGTATTTGGTTTGGCCCATCGGAGAGGGCTTCGGCCGGTTTTTCATGAACTTCCATGAAAACTCCATCGACGCCAGCGGCGACGGCACAACGGGCAAGAACGGGAGCGAGGACGCCATCGCCTCCGGTCGTTCCACCCAGACCACCGGGTCGCTGAACAGAATGGGTGGCATCGAAGATCACCGGAACGCCTTTTTCCCGCATCCAAGGGAGGGAGCGCATGTCGGCAACGAGGTTGTTGTAACCGAAGGTGGTGCCGCGTTCAGTCATCGCGAATTGCTCACAACCGAAGGCTTTGAGCTTTCCGATGATGGGATCGATGTCCCACGGAGCGAGGAATTGGCCTTTTTTGACATTTACGGGTTTCCCTGTTTGAGCGGCAGCTTCGAGAAGATCGGTCTGTCGACAGAGAAAAGCGGGGATTTGAAGGAAGTCGATTCGTTCTCCGGCGATGGCCGCTTCCTCGGGCGTGTGGATATCCGTAGTGACGGGAATGCCGAGGTCCTTGCCAATTTCTGCGAGAATACGGGTGCCTTCCTCGACACCGGGACCGCGATAGGAATCCACCGAAGTGCGATTGGCCTTGTCGTAAGAGGCTTTAAAGATGAAGGGGACTTCGAGGTGGTCCGTGATTTCCTTGAGCGCGCGGGCCATGCGCCAGGCGAAGTCTTCGTTCTCAAGTCCACAGGGACCGAGGATGAAGAAAGGAGAGCCGGAGCCGACTTCGATCTCGGCAATTTTGAAGGTATTCATGATTCGGAGACTGCGAGGTAGGTTTCACGAAGCTTATCGAGAGCGACTTTGAGGAGCTTCTCTTCGGATTCGTTGAGGTTATTTCGAGTTTTCTCGCGGAGCATTTCCAAGTTGTCGATGACGTTAGCGGCTTTCTTGAGGTCCTGCTCAGTTTTACCGGTCTGCGGGTTCTCAACCTGACCAAGAAACATCACTCCAGCCTGGGTCTGATAGAAGACAAAGGCGGAAAAACGGGGATCAGGCGCTGTGAAGTTTTCGTCGCTCATGTGGAAAGGATAGAAGGGGATGTGGGAAGGGTCGATTTTTTAAAACCTCGAAGAAGAGGGGGTCGTTTTCCTATGGGGTGACGACGACGACGGTGGCTTTTCCTTCCTGAAGGAGTTCGGCCGCAAGTTTTTGGATTTCTTCACCCGTGACGGCATCCATGAGATCGTCCTGCTCGGTGTGTTGCTTGGCGGGGAGGCCTAGCAGGACATCGAGAGCGGCGAGACTGGCCCGTGATTTCGGACTTTGGTTTTGAAGTGCGGTGGCCGCACGCGCATTGGCTTTGACGCTTGCAAGCCGGTCGGCCGGAATCCCTTCGGTTGCGAGTTTCTTAATCTCGCCCTCGAGCGTAGTGCGGGCGAGGTCGAGCTGATCCGGAGCGGTGCCGAGGTAAAAGGAAAAGAGACCGGCGTTCACCCCGAGGAACATCGAGGAGCTGACGTAGTATGCGAGGCCGAGCTCTTCACGAATATTGGTGAAAAGGGGACCGGCCATGTCGGAGCAGTAGCTGTGAAGGAGTTCAAGAGCGTGACGGCGTGGATCACTCGCTGAAATTCCGGGGTAGCCGATGGCAAGAACGGCCTGTTTTTTATCGAGGGTCAGGTGGTGCTCCCCGGAGTGCGTGGGGAGGGCTGGAGGGTATTGTTTTTCGTCGTCAGCGCGGAGTTGACCGAGAGAATTTTCCAAGAGGGGCAGGACTTTTTCAGGGTCAAGATCGCCGAAGAGAGCTAACACCAGGTTGCCGGCGGTGAAAGAACTCTGGTAGTGGCTCAAGATCTGGTCGCGGTCCAGGGCTGCGAGTGATTCTTCTGTTCCGGAGCTTGGAATGCCGTATCCCTGACCGTCCCACATCTGGTGACGGAGTTCACGGAAAGCGCGGGAGGCGGGATCATTGAGGGCTTCTTTGAGCCGGCTGGTGATGGCGGCTTTTTCCCGCTCGAGGGCTTCGGCAGGGAAAGTGGAATTGGTGAGAACATCGCCCAAAAGATCAAGCACGGGAGCAAGGTCATCGCGCAGGCAGTAGGAGGAAAGGAGAAGGGTGTTGTTTCCCGCACCAGGGCGGAGGGAGGCTCCCAGATCTTCGAGGGATTCGGCAAGCTCGGCTGCAGAGCGATTGGAAGTTCCTTTGAGAAGAAGTGACGAAAGGAGGGCGTTGAGTCCTGCAGTCTCAGGGGTTTCAGAGAGGCAGCCGGCAAGGAGCGCGAGATTTCCATACACGACTGGCACCCGGGGATCATTCTGAAGGATTACGCGAAGCCCGTTTGAAAGAGTGTGTTCCTGAATTTCGGCTTTTGGCGCGATTGAGGCGCTTTCGGACACTGGGACTTTCGCGCTCTCGGGATCGAGAGTGGCGACGGTGACGCGATTCGGGCTGAGGTAGGTTGCGATGACGCGATGGAGATCTTCTGTTGTGACCTGATTGAGTTGTGCGACGAATTCACCGGTGAAGTCGAGATTCCGGGTCTGGTGCCAATTGGAGGCAAGATCGGAAGCCCGACCGGAGGCTGTGGCGAGGGTTTTGAACTGAGCGGAGGCCATTTGTCGGCTTGCGCGCGTGATCTCTTTTTCGAGGACTCTTGAACTCAGCGCCTGAATCTGCGCGTGAATCTGGGATTCGATCTCGGGGAGATTTTCGGTTTTAGCCTCGGCATGAACGCTAAAGAGTCCGGGGGCATCCGGTGTGATCCAGGCGTAGGAGCCGATGCTGTGAACCAGTCCAAGTTCTTCCCGGATGATCCGATAGAGTGGGGTGGAGCGTCCCCCTCCGAGAACGGTGGAAAGAAGTTCGAGCGCGGGAGTGTCGGGATGGCCAAGATCGGGGACCTTCCAGGTCATGGAAAGATGGCTGGAGGGAAGATCGAAGGGTTCCGAGCAATGACGGGTTCCGATCTGTGCTGGTTCGGTCGGGATGGAAACAGGAAATTCGCGGAAGGGGCGTAGGCCTTTGTCTAATTCCCGGGTGACGATGGTCCGGGCTTCTGAAGCGTCGAAGCCGCCGGAAAGAACGAGGAAGCAATTCTCGGGACGATAGCGAGCGTGGTGGTAGGTGACCATTTGCTCGTGGGAGATGGAGTCGAAGAGATCCCGGTGGCCGATGATGGGGTGTCGGCGGGGGTCACGGGAAAAAATGGTGCGGAAATTATGCTCATGTGCGACTGAATCTGGATCGTCCAGCCCCATTGCGATTTCGCGACGAATGACGTCTTTTTCTTTTTCAAACTCACCTTCGGGGAAGGCGGGGCGGAATACCATCTCGGTGAGAGCGGAAAGAAAGAGGTCGAGAGAAGCTGCCGGGCCGTCGATATAATAAACGGTGCGATCGTAGGTGGTGTAGGCATTCCATTGTCCGCCCGCGGCCTGGACTTCGAGGGAGAGTTCCTCACCACTGAAGCGATCGGTTCCTTTAAACACCATATGCTCGAGAAGATGGGAAATTCCCGCTCCTGCGAGGGCTGATTCGTGCATCGAACCGGTCGCCACCCAGATTTGCGCACTGATGACAGCGGCTCCGGGAGTTGGATCAAGGATAAGGTCGAGCCCCGGTTTGAGAGTCTCTACGGTGGCGTGGGTCTTCGGAAATTCCATGACGGGAAATCTGGCGGGGCTTGGAGTGGGGAGCAAGGCCTTTAAAGAAGCTAAAGTTTTTTCGTGCCACGGATAGGACAAATGGGATACCCTCCGGACATGAGCACTCGAATGCTAGCGGTCACCGCCTCAGTTGTTTTTCTTTTGATTGGGGCGACGGGAGCGGGAATTTTTTTTAAAAAGATGAACGTTGATATCGAGCGACACGTTCCTTTTCAGCTCGGTGAAATTCCTGCTGATGCTCGTCCGAAGTTTGTTGAGCAATGGGCTGCGATTTCCGCTCGGGAAGACGTTCTTTTGACGGTCGTCCAGAAAAACAATCTGGTTGCCCAATTTGGAGTCGCTGATGAGAAGGCTGCTGTTGCGGAGCTTCGGAAGCGCACTCGTGTTGTGCTGAAAGATGATGGTTTGACCATGCAGACCTTCGCTGCTGGCAAGCGCAAGGAACTTGACCTTCTTAACCGTCTTTGTGGGGCGCTCTTTGAAGAGACCCGCTTGAAGTATGTGGCAGGACGTGAAGGTGCCTCAAGAACGCCGGGTCAGGAGAGTTTCTGATGCGTCACGGACTTTTACCAGCTCCGCATATTTGTCATTGGGGGAGCGATATCCGAGGGCGCAAGCTACCGAGGTTCGGTAACCTTTGGCGCGGAGACCGAGGATACGGTCGTATTCATCCGGGTTGATTCCCTCCATCGGGCAGGCATCGATCCCAAGAACCGCAGCGCTTGTCATGAGCTGGCCCAACGCGATATAGGTCTGAAGTTTAGCCCATTGGAGTCTCTGAGATGAGTCCATGTTTCCAACAAAGCCTGACATCATCTGGCCATATCCCTCGAGGGTAGCTACCTCGACATCACGAAGCTCGGCTGTGCGCTTGAGAAAGGAATCGATTTCCTCCTGACCAAGGTTTTCACGCGCGGCGAAGACGACGAAGTGCGAACAATCGGTCACTTGAGTTTGGTTCCAGGAGTGGGGGAGGAGTTCCTTACGGAGGTCGTCGTTGGTGATGATTTCAAAATGCCAAGGTTGGAGACCGAAGGAGGACGGGCTCAAGATGAGAGCCTTTTCAAGAGCGTCAATGTGCTCCGCTGGGATTGATTTTTCGGGATTGAAGATTTTGGTGGCGTAGCGCCAATTGAGAGAATCGAGGAGAGCTTGCGGGGAAATGTTTTCCATGGGTTGATTATTCCGCACCCATTCGGATTGGCAAGTTGAGGTTTGGAAATTCCTTGAGCCCGAAGCTGAGCATGAGTCCGTATTCATTCTCAATGCGATGATCACGGACAAAGAATCCAATCGAACCGACCCAGGAGTCGAAGTCGTAGTAAAGATTATAGTTTTGAAGCTCCAGTGTGCCGTCAGCGATTTCCCAGCGGTGACGGGTTCCGATGCCCCAGTAGTCGGTCAAGCGGGCGTAGAAATCGAGTTCCAGCCGGTTGGAGTCCCGGAGAATGGGATGGTCGTTGAGGAAACGATGACGAATGGAGAACTCCATGTTTTCATTCGGCATGAAGGTTGCCGCAGTTGCCACTTCGGTGAAGTTGGAGTCGTTGAAGAGCGGAATTTGGAAGTCCACTTCAAGGTCCAGCCAGGGCAGCGGATGCCAGCGGACCTCGTTGTAGAGGTTTGAGAAATTTCGATTAAATTCGGGGTCTTCAAAGAAGGAGTCAAAGTAGGTGTCCATTGTGAGCCAGTCATGCGTGCCGCCATCGCGATGGGTGACGAGACGATTGCGCATTCCAAGGCGCATGATTGTCCAGCTGTCGAGGTCATCGATGGCCGTGAAGCGTCCCACACCCAGCGGGCGGGGGCGGGTGGAAGCGGTGAGGCGATCGATCCGGTCGAAAGATGAATCGAGCGAGTCGGAGGAGAGTGCCGAGAGGTTGACATAGGGCTCGACGATATGGAGCACTCCGTTGAGTCCCCACTTTTCATCGATCCAATCTGGATAGGCCTTGGTGAACTTCATCGAGGTGTCGACCCCCGCAAAGAGGTGGGTGCGGCTCATCGAGTTATGCGGACCTTCGACGGAGCTGTAATTGGTGTAACCAGCGCCAATTTTCGGAACGACGTTGAGATGGCCAATCTTAGATGGGCGGGAGAACTCGTGATAGGTGTGGAGCCGGGTGAAGCCGGCGGAGTCGAGAAGTGCGGCGATGTCTTCCTGACGAGGATCTCCTGCTGGGAGGAGCGCAGCTTCGGCCCGGAGTTGGTCGGCGCGGAAGTCGCCAAGGTATTTACGATAGACTCCTGCGGAGGTTTGACTTTCGTAGAGGAAATCCGTGTCCAGAAAAGGCTGTCGAAACCAATCGTAGCTCAATTCAGGTAGGCGGGTGTCGCTTTGGTAAAAGGAGTTCAGTTGGACGCGGGCATTGAGCTGGGCAAAGCTGTTCGCGGTCCGTCGATTCAAAAAGAGGGTGTTGTCGGGGTTGGGGTTGACGTTGAACAGTGCCGGATCGAAATCCTCCAGATAGAAACCATCACTGAGCCAAGTGAGATTGGCCCCGACGAAATAATCTGCGTTCTGAGTTTCCCAGGCTTTCAAGCGGTGGGCGAGTTCGACGCGATAGCGATCCTCGTTCACCGGGGGACGGGGGATTCCGGATCGACTGGCTTGAGGGTCGAGGTCATTGATATAAGAAAACTTGAGCCAGCCGAACTGGTCATCCTCTTCAGCCCGGGTATCAAAAAGGCTCAGTCCCAAGCCCAGTCCACGACGGCTGTAAAGATCAGCCTGAAAGTGGGCGAGAAGCCAGGCGGAGTCGTTGGCCCCAGTGACCGGATCACGTTCGCCACCGAGCATCACTCCGTAGCGGTTTTTGATAAAAAGTCCGAGATTGGACCGCCCGCCGGGCACAAAATGGTAACCCAGCTCGGCGTCCAGCTGCTGGGAGAGGTAAGGGAGCCAGAAAATCGGAGTCTCTCCGGCGTAGAGTTTGAGGTCTTTAAAGATCACCCGTTCACCTGGAAAGAGTGTGGTCTGGTCGGCACGAAGCCACCAGTGGGGGTCCTCCGCATCGTGGCTGGTGATTCCGGCATTTCTGCCGATAAAGATGCGCTGCCCATTAATGATTTGAGATTCGAATTGGCTGGATTCCAAAAGGAGGGGAGCCACTCCCGCGCGGAGCCCCCTGGTGTTGACCTTTCCTGTTTTGTGATCGTAGACGGCTGAGCGGCCTCGGTAGACAAGCCCATCCTGATAGATGCTGACGTTTCCGGTCAGCTGCCCCGTTTGGCTTGCGAGATCGAATTTCATCCGATCAGCAATCGCCGTCATCCCGCTGTCGGTTTCGATTCGAACCCCTTGGGTGATGTGCAGAGTGGCTTTGTCCTCGATGTAATCCAAGCGCCATTTGCTCTCCCGGAGTTTGATGGTGTCCGGAAGTTTGAGAGCGGGCGGGGGATCGCCAAGCAGATCACCACTGTTACCCCGGTCCGTTTCGGTGATTTGATCCTCGTGGGGGAGGCGAGGGCTGGGATCGACAGGTAGAGGTTCCTGAGCAAAGCCCACGCTCAACCCCGCCATTAGAAAAATCAAAACACTCCGCATCGGATTCCAGAGAAAATTAAAGGGGATGGAAAAGGCTGTCGATAGGATTTGCCGGTCTTTGCGTTTCTCCCGCTGGCAAAGTCCTTGAACGGGTTTAGACTCCCGAAGTTTATGGCAAAAAGGATCGGAATCATTGGCGCTTCAGGCTGGATCGGGCGCCACCTGGCAGAAGCTCTCCTAAAGCGTGGCGACCAAGTCATCGGCTTTTCACGGCGGGAAAATCCCAACGAGGATCACGAATGGCGGGTTTGGGATGGTTCCGGGGAAATCGATCTCTCGGGAATCGATGCCGTGATTAATCTCGCTGGTGAAGCCATTGATCAGAGGTGGACTGCTTCCAAAAAGAAAACCTTCTACGAAAGCCGCGTCACCCTCACCAAAGAACTCGTCAAAAGCGTTGATCATCAGAAGGTTTCCCAACTTCTGAACTCCTCGGCTGTGGGGATCTACGGAGATCGTGGCGATGAGGAGCTTCCCGAAATCACAACGCCAGCCTCGAACTACCTCGCGCAGCTCTGTGTCGATTGGGAAAAGGCGACTCAAGGAGTAGATGCTAAAGTCTGCCTTCTTCGCACGGGCGTTGTGCTGGGAAAAGATGGTCGAGCGTGGAAGAAAATGCTGCCCCCCTTTAAATTGGGACTGGGTGGCAAATTGGGCTCAGGGAAGCAATGGATGCCTTGGATTCACCTTGCTGATGAAATCGGTGGAATCCTTCACTGCCTTGATCACGAGATCGAGGGTCCCGTGAACCTTGTCGCACCTGAGAGCATCACCAATACTGAGTTCACGAAAGCAATGGGCGGTGTGATTCATCGCCCGACGATCTTTATGGCACCTGCATTTGCGCTGAAGCTTGCGCTGGGAGACTTTGCTAAGGAAGGTCTCCTCGCCAGCCAACGAGTGATCCCACGAATTCTTCTGAATTCAAGATATCAATTCCAATTTCCAGAGCTTGAAGGCGCGCTTGAGGCGCTTCTTGAGAGTTGAAAACATGGGGCAAAGAATAGGGGAGCATAAGCTCATTGAGCTTGGCCTTGATGTTTAGCTCCAAGCGCAAAAATGAGGGCGCAAATCAAAAACCCGAGGGCTGACCAGAACGCCCATCCGGATGAGGCTTGGCCATCGTTGGAAGAATGATTGCTGGCCTTGTTCTTGGCTGCGTTTTTGCTCGCTTGGCTGATCGACTGACGGGTTGGAGGTGTTCTGGCTGACCAGCGGGGAGTTTGAGGATCCAGAATTTCCCCTGTCAGAGAATATCGGTTGGGATCACCCTTGAAGACCAACGCGGCCCTGCCTTCACGGAGGTCTTTTCTCCATTGGCGCCATTCCGAGTAGGGAGCCCAGCTGTATTTGTTCTTGGGATCATAGTTGGGGTAGTCCTCCAGCATTGCTTTGAGGAGAGTGACCGCAAAGGACGCCGTGCTCCAATCATATTCCTTGTCGTAGCTATGGGTATGATCGAGAAGAATCAAGAGTCCTCGAATGATCCCGGGTGTTTTGGTATGCTCAATTTTACGAAATAATCTCGTTCTAAAATTTCTGATGTGGGAGTAGTTGATATCATTGCTTTTTTTCTGGGTTCTTTGGTTAAACTCAAATTCTGTTTGAATCATCTCAGCCTCGGTTCTGAGAATTTCATTTGCAATGATTTCACCGTAATTCTCAATCGCTTCAAGCTGATGGAGGGCATTGTTTTGAACTCAATCCAATCCGGAGTTCCATCTCCGTCGGTGTCATGATCCCAATCTGCTAGGACTTGCCAAAACCCCCCATGAGAACCCTGGGAAACAGAGAGAGAGGCACTGGTGCCCAAATTTTGAGTGAATGCGTCAAAATGTTCCACAAGCTGATTGTAGAAAGCCAAGTCCAGATCGCCGAGTTGGGGGCTCACGTGCGTGGATTCAAAAGAGGCCGTCCGGAGGCCAATGTTGATCTGCAAATTTTCAAGAGAATGACGCGATAAGATGTGATTGTCCCATTCAGCGGGGAGGGCTTGGTTGACTTTGATTTTGATCATCTCGTGATAGCCCTGATCGAGCGAGTGCCACGACACCAAGAAGGATGGGGTATTGTCAGGCGGGCGTGTCAAAAATACGCTGACCGGAACAATTGTCTGAGAGGGCTGAACCGCTTGGCTTGTCCCTGGCTCAAATTCAATGACTCCAAATGAAACTTGGTTTTCCATTCCGTAAATCGTTGATACGGTCTCTCCCAAGAGGTGAGGTCTTTGCTGTAGAGCACTTGATAAAGGACTCCTTGGGTTGAGTTGAAATCCAAGGTGTGAACTCGATTGCCGTTGGCCAATGTTCGGGACGAAAAGGTTTTCTCCGGAAAAATCTCTTGGAGGGCACCGCATGACATTGCCGAACTTATGAAAATAAACATGTTTTTATTTTTTCATAACATAGCACCATGTTTTTTCAAAAATTCGAGTCAAGATGAATCGGGGTGTGGGCCGGAGGGAGCTGCTGATGGCGCTCTTCGCAGGCTTTGTTCGCGAGAGGCGGATTTGGGTGGGATGTGAGTATCATCGCCACATTCCACTTGCTCCTTTGCCGCTGGTCGATTAGCCCAAAGGGCAAGCGGGGCTTTGTATTTTTGCGGGGCATCCGTTTCCAACACGATTATAATTATGGCGATTGCCCGCGCTCTTCTCTCGGTATCCGATAAATCCGGATTGGTTGAATTTGCTGAATCCCTGTATAAGGACTACGGTGTCGAGCTGCTCTCGACCGGTGGGACTGCCGCAGCCTTGCGTGACGCAGGTCTTCCGGTGATCGATGTTGCGGAATACACCGGAGCTCCGGAACTCTTCGAAGGCCGGGTGAAGACGCTTCATCCAAAGGTTCATGGAGGGCTGCTGCAGCGTCGCGATTCCCAAGATCACATCGCCCAGGCCCGGAAGCATGATATTCCCAAGATCGATCTCGTGGTGGTCAACCTCTATCCTTTTGAGGAGACGGTGGCCCAGGAAGGGGTGACTCTTGCGGAGGCGATTGAGAAGATTGATATCGGCGGGCCTTCAATGCTACGCAGTGCATCCAAGAATTACTCGGCGGTGACAGTGGTTTCCGATCCCGCGGATTATGGTCGCGTTCTGGAGGAAATGAGGGAGCACGAAGGGAACACCTCACTCCGGCTCCGCGAAGAGCTCGCGGTGAAGGTTTTTCAACGCACCTCAACTTACGATACCGCGATTTCCAATTTCCTCGGGAAATGTGATCAAGGCACGGCTGGTAGTTTTTCGACGAATCTGTGTCTCGATCGTGACCTCCGTTACGGTGACAATCCTCACCAGAAAGCCCGCCTTTATGGTGTATTCAACGAGTGCTTTACCCAGCTGCAGGGAAAGGAACTGAGCTACACCAATGTCATTGATGTGGAGGCTGCTGCGGATCTCATTCTGGACTACCGTCGCCCGACGGTGGCGATTCTCAAGCACACCAATCCGTGTGGAGTAGGGCAGGACGATGGGGACCTTCGAGTCGCATGGGAAAAGGCATTTGAGACTGATCGACAGGCCCCCTTTGGCGGAGTGATCGTGACGAATCGTCCGCTCGATGAGGGTCTTGCCAAAATTATTTCCGGCATTTTTACCGATGTCATCATTGCTCCGGACTACACGCCGGAAGCGCGGGCGATTCTTCAGAAGAAGAAGAACCTCCGTCTCATGAAACTCGAGGAAGGATACGAGGCCTACCGGCGGGCACCAATCATTCGTTCGTCTCCGGGGGGCTTGATGGTCATGGATAAGGATCATGAGGTGAAGGGGCTTGATGATCTTGAGGCGAAAGTCGTCACCAAACGTCCTCCGACTGAGCAGGAGTTGATGGCGATGCGCTTTGCCTGGCGCGTGGTGCGACACGTAAAGTCGAATGCCATTGTATTTAGTTCAACGGATCGCACTCTGGGAATCGGAGCGGGGCAAATGAGCCGTGTGGATTCCTCGCGCATTGCGGTCTGGAAGGCTGGCGAGGCCGGGCTTTCCCTCAAAGGGAGCGTGCTGGCTTCAGATGGTCTTTTTCCGTTTGCCGATGGCCTTGATGCCGCCATCCAGGCCGGTGCGACGGCTTGTATTCAGCCGGGTGGCTCGATCCGCGATGAGGAAGTGATCGCTGCGGCTGATGAAGCCGGATTGGCGATGGTCTTCACTGGCCATCGTCACTTTAAGCATTAGAATATCCCCATGAGCTTGCTCCTCGGAGTTAATATTGATCATGTCGCCACTCTTCGGCAGGCGCGTTATGCCCTGAATCCTGATGCTCCGATTGTCGAGCCTTGCGTGTTGGAAGCGGCACGCGAGGCGCAAGAAGCCGGTGCGGATTCCATCACGATTCATGTGCGTGAAGACAAGCGGCACATGCAGCCTGATGATGCTTGGAGGGTGCGCCGTGAGATCGAGCTTCCTCTGAATCTGGAAATGGCGAACACCTCCGAAATGGTGGCATTTGCTTGTGAGTTGAAGCCTGATTTCGTTTGTGTCGTTCCCGAAAAGAGAGAAGAAGTTACCACGGAGGGCGGCTTGGATGTAGTCGGAAATTTGGATTCCCTGCGCGATAATATTTCCTGTATTCAGTCCGAAGGGATCAAGGTCAGTCTTTTCATCGATCCTGATCCGGAGCAGATCAAGACCTCTGCTGATTTGGGTGCTGAAATGATTGAGCTTCACACCGGAGCCTTCGCCCTCACGGAAGGAGAGCCTCACTTTGCGGAGCTTGAACGTTTGAGAAGAGGTGCGATTCTGGGGCATGAGCTCGGCCTGCAAGTGAATGCGGGGCATGGAATCCATCCTCAGAACATCGATGAAATTTTCACCGTTCCTTATCTCGTGGAGCTCAATATCGGGCACAGTATTATTTCCCGGGCGATGACCGTTGGCCTCCGAATGGCGGTGATCGAAATGCGGGAACTCATGAGAGCCTACCCGGGGGGAGATGCATGAACCTTATTGGCATTGGGATTGACGTCGTCGAGGTGAGTCGGATTCGCTCCTCGCTTGATGAATTCGGCGAACGCTTTCTCGACCGTGTTTTCACCAAGGCTGAGCGTGCATATTGCTCGAGACAAAAAAATCCTGAAGTCCACTTTGCGGCGCGATTCGCAGCCAAGGAAGCTATTTCGAAAGCGTTTGGAACCGGAATTGGAAAAGAGATTGCCTGGCTCGATATGGAGATCATGCGTCGGGCCAGTGGAGAACCAGAGGTGAAACTCGCTGGCTCGGCCCAGGAATTCGCTGAACAGCGAGGAGCCACCCAAGTTATGGTCAGTCTCACGCATGCCGAGCACTACGCCGCAGCCAATGCAGTGGTGATGGGATCATGACCACTGTGCAAGCTGTTCGGGAAAAGGACAGTTTGCGCAATCCGAGTGATCTTCGAGGCAAAAGTCCTGGTAGATTTGAAGCAGTGCCTGCTGTTGCCAGGCAAACTTGAGGTAAGGCTTTGCTTTTTCCCGAGAACCAAACAGGCGTTCGGCGCAACGTTTGAGCTTCTGATGGGGGGCGTTTCCGCGGAGGTTTTGATAGCTTTTCCAGACGTTTTCATCTTCTTCGATTGCGATGGGATAAAGTGTATTGATGAAAAACTCGATGATTCGGCTCTTACCGAGGAGGCGGATGGCCGAGGAGGTGCGCGCGGATTTCAAGGTGTGATGATGAGCCCAGAAGTGATGCTCGAGGGAGCCCAGATGATTGTGCAGCTTTCCCCAAGATCGAGAGGATTGGCAAAGGGAGGAGATGGTATGCCACGAGGACAATGCTCGGCTGAGTGCAGCCAGTCGGCGTTGCGGGTGATTCCCGGGCCGGCTCCCATGTGTTTGCCAAGGCGGCGAGCGATCATCGGGTAGCTCGAACTGAGCACGCTGTTTCCACCAGTCGTGCCAGAGGGATTCGAGATATTCCCGCGAGTCGGAGGGTGCGGATTCGTGCAGGTCAGGGGAGAGGAATCCGGCGGTGCCAAAGAGGATCGCTTCAGCTTCGGGAGCGGAAAAGGTGGAGAGCGCCTTTACAGGGAGTCGCTGGGCGAGGAGCCGCATCGGGAGGCGGTTTGCCGAAAAGCCGAGTGTGTCCGCAAATGCTTCCCAGAGAGCTTGCGCAAAGCCGTGGCGATTTGCGGTGCGTTGGAATCGCCGGGCTTTTAAATGAGCCCGGTGTCCTGCAGCTTCCTCCAGGAGGGAGGTAATCTGCTCATCCGGCATTTTGGCCAGTGGTGTCAGGCAGCGGCCGGGGCGGGCCAGCGCCTGGCTGAGGCGGGGCTTCCCGAGAGCTTCCCGAAGGTCAGATTCTGTGATGAGAATCCGGGGAACCTCGCGATGGTCGAGTGTCCGGGTGAAGTAAGTGGGGTCAGAATCCTGCAGAACGACATGGAGGATCACGGGATTGAAGGCCTCGTTTTCGCCGTGGCCATGAAGGTCCCAGTTCCGCGAATCGAGATCGAGTTCGATGGGGCCATGGTGTTCTACGCCATTGATGTGAACGGTGGCTGCCAAAAAATCCGGGCCGGCGCCATGATTCCACTCGCCAGCTGAAATGACGCGAACGTTTTGACCGTGATTCCCAGTGAACTCATCCGGAAAATGTCCGGCAAACCAGTGTGATTGCACTTCGAGCTCGTCCCAGTGAGTCTGCGGCTCAAGTTCCCGTACGATGGAACGATCCAATGTCAGATCGAGCAGCTCCGCGTAAGTCATGAATCACCTCCTTTTCGGTTTGGTTGGAGGCGGAGGAGGCGGGTCGAGAATGGTGATGAGACCATCGATGGACTTCACCTCGGGGATGTCCTTGTAAATGGGGCGCCATTTACGAAGTATTTCCAACGCTTTCTGTGGCTTGTTTTGCCGCCGTTTGGATCCAACCTGATTGAGAATTTGTCGGAGTTGGTCGGCTTTTGAAGAATAGTGTTTACGGGCCGACTGGAAGAAGGCGGAAGCGGCATCATACTGCTTGGCCTCGAGAAGTCCGAATCCCATTCCTTCGTAGATTATTCCGCTATTCATGCGAGCGGCGGCACCGCGAAGTTTGGGCGTCAGCTCGACGGGATCGCTCCATTGAAGATGAGCGAGCCGGATTGCCTTATAGGCCTTATCGGTGCTCAGGTCTTGAGGTGGCTTGGCAAAATTCAGGAAAGGACGGTAAAGTGGATCACCAAGAACAACTCCTTGCCAAGAGAGGACCTTGATTGCCATGTAGGCGGATTCGACAAGGGAGTATCCTTTCAGCAGTCGGTCATGGAAGATGTCAAAATTGTGGGACATTTGCAGGTAGGGCTCCCAGGTGTTTCCAAGCGTGGCCGCGGCACCGCGGTCGAGAAGGCCTGTGGACCAGTTGACTGCGGGATTGCCAAGTTGGGCGGCACTGAGGGAGTGGAGGTGAACCGCGATAGCTCCCTTTCGAAATTTCATTTTCGGATTCAAAAAGGGACCGTTTCGATGGGGCGTATACCAGCCAAAATAAAGGGCGGCATCGGTCATGGGGTAGTTGGTGGTGAAGGTGTCTTTGGTCCGCTCGGTGACGACCGGGAAACCCGCTTTTTGCGCCCGCTTGGTGATTCTTTCCAGCCAGGTATCACCTTCCTTGTAGGCTCCGACCTTTAAGGAGAAATCCAGATAGGTTCTCCCCCAGAGGCCTTCTTTTTCGGTCTCGAGGGCATCAAGAATCATGCGGGTGCAAGTGTCGTAATCCTTGGCGTCGATCCTTCCGACTAGAAGGATGAACTGGAGTGGGCTTTCGACGAAGGAGGTGGTTTTGTTGAAATACTGATTCGGGATCGCACTTCCGATCGGGTAGCCCTGCACCCCCAGCAGCGCGAGTTCGGAATCGACAGCGGCCTCGTTATGCTGGTGAAACTGCGCCTTGTTATCCGCTTCGCTGGCTGGCGGTGGAGTGCGACGAATCCGAAGGGGGACTCCCTTCATAATCGCCATCGAACGAATGGTGGATTGGGTGGGGAGAATCGTTCCGTTTTGGTCTTTCGCGAGCGTCCACCATTGACGTTTGGTAAACTGCTCTCGCAGTGGGTCTCGGATCTTTCTCTCGAAGACCTCACGACTTACGTCCTGCTCTTTTGGGACATCGATACCGATCAGGTTTCCAGCCGGAATACGACGAAGCTGGGCATAGGTTTCAGCCAGTTCCCGGGACTTTGGGATGGCTGAATTGTAAACGACCGCAACGTGCCCGGGCCGGAGTGGAAATTGGTTGGCAGTCGCAAGGACACTCAGCAGGAGAAATGAGAATAAAAAGCGAAACATGGCAGGGGGGAGGCTAAAGTTCGATCCGAAGGCCATCGTAGGCAAACAAAACATGTGGGGGCAGTTTTTTCGAAAAGTCAGCGACTGAAATCTCGTGGGAAATATGGGTCAGGTAAGCCTGTTCAGGAGCGAGAAGCGTGATGGTTTCAAGTGCTTCCTCAATGGTCATGTGAGTTTGGTGATCCTCTTCACGGAGCGCATCGATGATCAGGATGTCGAGACCTCGGAGCAATTCTATAGACTCCGGGGGAATCCTCTTCACGTCTGGGAGGTAGGCGACGCTCTTGGCGCCAGCCTGATCGAAGCGGAATCCATGGGTGAGGACCTTTCCGTGATCGACTTTGATCGGGGTGATTTGGAGCGAGTCGAACTCGAATGGACTATCGAAAACCCGCGCATCCGGGCGCACGTATCCCCGTTGCTGTCCTTCATTGAGGAAGGCCCAGGGAAACATTTGCTTGAGAACAGCGAGTGTTTCACGCGAGCCATACATTGGAAGGGGGGCTTCACGTCGCCAGCAAAAGGCACGGAGCTCATCGAAGCCCGCGACGTGATCAAGATGGCAGTGGGTGTAAAAAATCGCGTCGATCTCGGTGAGCCTCTCTCGGAGTGCTTGTTGTCGCAGGTCGGGTCCGGAATCGATGAGGACTTTTCCAAAGGGCCCATGCAGGAAGATGGAGCTTCTTGAGCGATCATCGCGAGGGTCGTTCGAAAGACAGGTCGGACAACGGCATCCAATCACCGGGACGCCTACCGAGGTAGAAGTTCCGAGAAAAAGCAGCTGATTCATGCGATGAGGGATGCTCGTGGTTGCAAGCGCGGGGCAGCTTTGCATAATCGGGTCATCATCGCAAAAGGGAATGTTGACACTGCTTAAGATTCGAAACCTCGCCCTCGTGAATCAGCTCACCTGGGATCTCGGCGCCGGACTGGTCGGTGTCACTGGAGAAACCGGAGCTGGTAAGTCGGTCATCGTGGGGGCGCTTAAACTCGTCCTCGGAGAACGTGCGGACAAAGGGCTCATTCGAACCGGGGAGGAGCAATGCACGGTTGAGGCAATTTTTGATCTTCCCGAGGTTTCTCTGATCAATGGAATTCTCGAAGATGCGGGGCTCGATCCCTGTGATGGATCCGAGCTCATCATTCGCCGGGTGATCGGGAGCAAGACGAATAAACAATTCGTCAACAATGGCGCCGCAACGCTCGGGGTGTTGAAAAAGTTGGGGGCTCATTTGGTTGATCTGCATGGTCCTCATGATCACCAATCCTTGCTTTCTCCAGAGCGACAGCTTGCGATGCTCGACGCCTACGCGGGAGCGGCCGATGAAATTCAAAAATACCGCGAGCTGTGGACGATCTGGCGGGAAGCACAGGACGAATATGAAACGGCCCGTGCACAGCGTGAAATCGGGGATCAGGAAAAAGAACTCCTGCGCTTTCAAGTCGAGGAGATCGATGCCGCGAATCTTCGCGATGGCGAAGAGGTCGAGCTCGAGGAGCGTTATCGCCGAACAAGCAACGCCAGCCGACTCGGAGAGCTTGCAGGGAAAGCCTCGGAGCTTCTTTCGGCACAAGTTTCCCCCGGGCTTGAGGAATTACAGCGCACGATGGCTGAACTCCGTAAAATCGATCCCGCGATCTCGGATTTGAGTGATGAGGTCGAAGGCGTTGCGGCTCAAATGCAGGAACTTGATCGCAGTGTTGCCGATTACCTTGGCGAGCTGGAACTGGATCCAGCCGAGGTCCATGAAGTCGAGGAACGCTTCAATCTTCTCGAGACGCTGAAACGAAAATACGGGCCGACAATTGCGGACGCCATTGAACACGCCGAAGAAGCCCGACAGCGTCTCGAGGGTTCGGAGAATCGTGAGGAATGGCTCACCGGTCTGAAGAAGTCCGTTGAAGCCGCAGCCAAGAAACTCCGGACGATGGGGCGGAAAATCAGCACAAAGCGGAAGAAATTCGCGCCAGAACTGGCCCAGGAAATCCGGAGCCATTTGGTAGACCTCGGGTTCAAGCAGGGGGAGTTCGAAGTTGATCTCTCAGCTCGCGAAGAGCCGGGTGCGCATGGTCTTGAAAACGTAGACTACCTTTTCGGCCCCAACCCGGGGGAGCCCCTCAAGCCGCTTCGGCAGGTGGCCTCCAGTGGTGAGATTTCCAGAGTGATGCTCGCGGTGAAGAATGCACTCGCCGATCAGGATAGCACGCCCTTGATGGTCTTTGATGAGATCGATGCCAACGTGGGGGGGGGGATCGCTCGTGCGGTGGGAGAAAAAATGGCGAGCCTTGGAGAGCGGCATCAGGTGGTCTCAATCACACACTTCCCACAAGTGGCAGCTGTCGCCCATCAGCACTTCGTCGTGGAGAAGCGTGTCGAAGGCGGGCGTTCACTTTCGTCGCTCACCGAGGTTGATGGTGAGCAGCGGATTGGCGAACTCGTTCGCATGCTTGGCGGAGGAGGGGAGCAGGCACGTGAAATGGCGAAGTCTTTGCTAAGATGATCAAGGGAAAAAGTAAGATCGGCAGCCATGAGGTGGTGACGATCGATTTTTAGTCGATGTAAGCCAGAGCTATTGTCAGGGAAGAAAAAGACGGACAGTGAAAAACTAAGGCTGTCCCAGGGAGACGGAGAAGCGCAGACTTCTTCATCGTTCGAATGACTGCTGGTTCACGATTTCCTTGGAAGGGACACCCGTTTTGGCTGGCGGTGGTCTTTTTTCTGGTGGCTGGTGCACCGGGCTTTTGGGTTCCGGCCTTGAGTAATATTTTGATCAATCACGATTTGGGAGCCTGGAAGGAGATTGCGGTCATCGTGCCATTTTTTGCTTCGATGGTTTCTCCAATGATTTTCGGGGCCATGGTTGATCAGCGTTTTGAAGCCCAAAAAGTGCTCGGATGGATCATGTTGGTTGGATCGGTGTTTCTCTTTCTCTCCTTTCATGCCATCGAAGCCGGTTGGGGAGGGTGGGCCTTTATGATTTTTATGGGAATGAGTTCGCTGGTGATGATGCCGGCCTGGTCGCTGGTGAATACGATTGCACTGAGCTCCTTGGATAATCCCGAGAAATCTTTTGGTTTTTATCGGGTTTGGGGGACGATTGGTTGGATGATTGCGGGAGTGGTTGTCAGTTGGCTTGTACTCGACCTTTCGCCGACCGCTGGAAAGGTGGCTGCGGGAATCCGGGTGGTCGCTGGTCTGAGCTGCTTCTTCCTTGCTCCGGTCAAACCCCAGGGAGGTAAGCCAAAAAATCTAGGGCAGGCCCTTGGGTTTGGTGCGTTTGGATTGCTCAGGGAGCGCGATCATGCGGCTTACTTCCTCGCGGCCTTCCTTTTCCATATTCCCTTGGCCTCATACTATCTCCATACGCCGATCCAGCTCAAGGAGATGGGGGTCACGGCGATCAGTGCCACCATGGCAACCGGACAGATTCTCGAAGTGGTGGCCATGATCGGCATGGGATATGTTATCTCAAAATTCCGGGTGAAGGCGATTCTCTTCACGGCGCTCCTGCTGGGAGTTCTCCGGTATGTCCTCTGTGGCCTGGGTGATATGACGGCAATGATCGGTTTTCTAATCATCGGGGTGATGATTCATGGGGTCACCTGGACTTTTTTTGTGGAAGCTGGCCGCGTCTTTATCGACAAGCGGGTGGATTCTTCAATGAAGGGGCAGGCACAGGCGCTTTTGGCCTTTGTGACCGGCGGTTTTGGGGGGGTCCTTGGAGTGGTGGTTGTTGCCGGGTTGCATCGTTGGCTTGTCGAAGCTCCGGGTGCTCCCGGATGGGCGGCTTACTGGGGAGTGCTTTCGGTGATCTGCGTGGCGGCCCTTCTGATTTTTGGTCTCGGCTATCAGGGGCTTCCGAAGGAAAAAAGTTCGGGAAAGAAATGACAATCGGGCTCAAGCGAGACCGGCAATGAAGTCTGTGAACCAAGTTGCGCCTGCTTCGAGATCGGAAAGTCTGATGAATTCATCTGCGGTGTGGGCTTGATCAATGGAGCCCGGACCAAGGCAGATCGAGGGGAGCCCGGCCGCCGAAAGATGGGCGGCATCCGAAAACCAAGGAGCCCCGGTGAGCTTGAGAGCGGGGTAAATCCTTCGAATCCGTTCGAGCCAAGGGTGATCCTCGGTCATTTCCATCGGGGGGAATTCAGAGGCACTTTTGATTGTGATATCCTGATTGCTGACGAACTTCGAGAGGAGGTCTTCGGCTGACTTCTCGGCGACCAATTCCGGGACGGTTCTGATGTCGATCATCGCTTCCGCTTGATCGGGGACGATGTTGGGTCTCATGCCGCCGGTGATCTTGCCAATGTTGAGCGTTGGGGAGGCAAGAACCGGATGACTGTAGGTTTGGATGCCCGGAAGGAACTCAGACATGAGAAGGGCGAGTATCTCGTTAAGCTTCAAAATGGCATTCTCTCCGAGTTGAGGCTGGGAGGCGTGTGTCGCTTGGCCTTTCGACTCAAGGGTCGCCCAAAGGCAGCCCTTGGTACAGTAAACCGCTTCGAGTGAAGTGGGCTCACCCACGATGGCAAACTCGTATTCAGGCCCATGCTTCTTACCGAAACACCGGGACCCAGGCTGATATGCTTCTTCGCCAGCGAACCCCACAAAATCAACTGCGACTGGAAGGTCTGCCAGCCGGGAGGCGTTTTCTCTGAGGCCCCAAAGCATCGCGGCCATGGGGCCCTTGGTGTCGGAAGTTCCGCGGCCCCACATTTTTCCGTCTGAAATGATGGCAGCGAAGGGGTCGACGGTCATCCCCTTGACGCTCACGGTGTCGAGATGAGGTCCGAGAAGAATTCGAGGGCGATCGTTGTTCCCGGGTGCTCGCGCGATGACATTGGGGCGGCCGGGCTCACAATCTTCATAGCTTACGTGAAACCCCAGGGGTTCCAAAAAGCGACCCACGTATTCGGCCATCTTTTTTTCTCCGTCCGGAGAAACCCCGGGATCGCCATCAGGATTGACCGAAGGAATCCGTACGAGATCTTGCAAAAGGGTGACGACAGAATCTGCTGAATGCATAAAAGGAGAGATAGCGGATTGATTCGTGAAAGGAATCCTTTAGTCTTGCGCCTCAGTTAGGACGACATGAAAAATCGCATTACACTCGCACTTACTGTTTTTGCAGTCGCAAGCTTCGCTTGGTTCGGCTTTGCAAAGACGACGGAAAAGCCTTCGGATGGAACATTAAAAATCCTGATTCTCGATGGCCAAAACAATCACGATTGGAAATCAACGACTCCCGTGATGAAGCACGCCTTTGAATCCAGTGGCCGTTTTACGGTGGATGTTTCAACAAGCCCGGGAAAGAAAGCTCCCAAGGAACAATGGGATTTGTGGCGACCTGAGTTCGCGAAATACGATCTCATTGTTTCGAATTACAACGGACAAATGTGGCCGGGAGAGGTTCGCCAGTCCTTTGTGGATTATGTCAAAGGGGGCGGGGGGTTCGTCGTTGTCCACGCTGCCGATAACGCGTTTACGATGTGGCCGGAGTATAACGAGATGATCGGCTTGGGTGGCTGGGGTGGTCGCAATGAAAAAAGCGGGCCTTACGTTTATTTCAAGGACGGCGAGCTGGTTACGGATACTTCGAAAGGAAAAGGCGGAAATCACGGGCCTCAGCATGAGTTTGTCGTGACCAATCGTGCTGAAAGCCACCCCATCACCAAGGGAATGCCTGAAAAGTGGCTTCACACCAAGGACGAGCTTTATGATATGCTTCGTGGCCCCGCCAAAAACATGACCGTGCTCGCAACGGCTCCAAGTGATAAGACAAATCGCGACGAGCCCATGTTGATGGCCCTCACCTACGGTGAAGGCCGCGTGTTTCACACAACTCTCGGGCATGCGGATTACTCTATGAAGTGTCAGGGATTCTACACCACTCTTCAGCGCGGTGCCGAATGGGCTTCCGGAGGGGATGTCACCATCGACTGGCCGGAAAATTTCCCGACCGCTGATAAGACCACCCCCGTGGTCATCGATTGATCCGAACCGGGTCGATAGGAACTCATCTTTCAAGAGAGGGAGTCCTGGTGGCTCCCTCTCTTGTTGATCAAGTCGAAGTGATTGGATTTCTCCTAACCGGGGCATTTTGGCTGCCTTTTCTTGCGGCGGCGCTTCACCCGCTTCTGAGCTGGTGTGTGCAGTCGGGATCTGCTGCCGGAGTGCGCTTGGGTTTTATTGTCGGCGTCGCAAACCTGCTGACGGCGATCATTTGTTTGCTGTATCTTAGGCCGGAAAATCTCTTTCCGTTGCATGGGAAAGATTGGTGGGCGGTTGGAAACGGATTGATCTTTTTTTGCGGCCAATGGTTCTCCATTCAGTCGGTGAAGTCCGGAGATATTGCGGTCCATTCCTCGGCCCTGGGGATCAAGCTTCTTATTGTGGGGTTCTTTTCGTTTTTGGTGGGACTGGAGGCAGCGAGTTTGGGATTAATCGCGGGAGTGATTCTAGCGGTAATTGCGGTCTACCTCGTGGCAGGGGGGAGTAGGGAAGGTTGGCTTTCTCATCGCAGGACGGTGGGGCTGACTGTTGTTGCTTGTCTCTTTTTTGGGATGAATGATTTTTTAACCGGGTGGCAGGCTCGTGAAATCGGCGCGGCCCGTTGGTTGTGTTTGATGCTGGGAACTTCGGGGGTGGTGTCGCTTGGTCTTTTGGCGAGGCGAGTAAATTCGTTTGGGGTCTTTAGGGAGAAGCCCAAGATTGACTTGGTTGTAATAGGGGCAGGTTTGGCTCTTGGGCTGCAGGCGCTTCTTGTGAACCTTGCTCTCAGTGGCTTCGGCGAACCAACCCAAACCAATGTGATTTACTCTTCGCGTGGGGTCCTGGCGGTTGCTTTTCTCTGGTTGATCGGTAGAAAGAGTGATCCTTTTTTCCGGAAGAAACAGCTTTGCGGGTCCATCCTCATGGTGCTCGCCCTTGCGATGGTGGTGTTTTAGGGGGTGTGGGGGAAGACGATAGAAAATCGTAATTTTTTTCGAGCCAAATCCTTGGGAATACGCTAAGATCGCGGCGTTATGAAAACTACCCTAATTATTTTTGCGTCCATCGGAGCTTTTGCTCTCGCTTCCTGTTCAGCCACCTCTTCCAGCGGATGCTGCGGAAAATGTTCCAAGGAAGCTTCAGCATGTTGTGGGAAAGACGGCTCTTGCTGCAAATCAGGTTCTTGTTCGAAGTCCTGCAGCAAATAGGGACCGGGTGGGATGGCCAGAAACTGACTTCCTGATGGCTTCCAGTGAGTGAATGGCATCCAGCCGATTCCCATTGATTCCGATTTCGGAAATGTTTTCTTTTTGAAAGCGTATTCTAAAAAGGTCGGAGCTCTCTCTCGAACATTACGAATGTAGCGTTCATAAACATCCCAATTTCTGTTGGGGGAACAGCAGAATCAAAGGGTCGGTCCTTTCGGGGATCGGCTCTTTGTTATTTCTCTCAAATGCCGATTGGAATGGGAGGGGATGCGTTGTCTTAACCTTGGCACGTGATTATTTGTGTGGGACTCAGGGTGAAACTTCACGTGTTGGTGGTCCCGGAGAGGTGAAGCGCGGAGGGCACAAAAAAGCCCCGGTCTAGGAAGAACGGAGCTTTTAAAAGTAGAGGAGTCTCCCAAACGCCCTAGCCTGAGGTCTTCTGGCTGGAAGGAAGGAAGCGGTAGTAAACCTCAAGCATCATGGTCGCGAGAGCGGTGCGATAGTGCACGTTTAATTCACTATTTCCTTTGAAGGTTGCTCCGACGGCTTTGATCTTTCCTTTGCCGTTTGTCGCTACGTCTTTGAAACTGCCGTCTTTTTTCTGCGCCTTGAGAACCTGATCGCGGAAGAGTTTGTTGTAGTTCTTCCAGTAGTCTCCACCGTAGTTGATCATACACTGTGCGGCATAGTAGTGGCCGTAAATGTCGGAGTCAGGACCGACCCATTCGAACTTCATGTTCTTATCGATGAATTTACAGGCCTTGCGAGGAACAGAAGCAGAGGACTGATCCCACATTTGGAAACAAAGAGCACCCACAGCGGCGAGGGTGGTGCCATCTTGGTCACCGTGAAGTTTCGGAGCTGAGTAGCCGATTGCTCCAGACTTCATCTGCTTGCTTTCCATGTAGTCCAGAGCATCACGTGAGCACCTGCGCATATTCTTGAATTCAAGTCCGGTGTGTTTGCAGGCTTTGAGCGCCTGAAGGTGCCATCCTACGATTGAGGTGTCTCCGCCACGTCCGCTGTCTTCTTTGTAACCGTAATCCCAGCCGCCTTTTTGGTGTTGGCTGTTGATCATGAACTGCCCCGACTTGAGAACTGCGTCCTCAAGATTTGGAATATTCTCATTGAAAGACTTTACACAGAGTGTGTAGGCCTCGGCGAGAGCGTAAACGCAGATCGAGTGATCGTAGCACCAGTGGTTATTCTTGAAGTCATCGGCCATCTTACCGTTGTGCTTCATCGCAAAATTTGTGAGATAGGTAATTGCGGAAAAGACGGTTTCACCGAATTCCTCGGACTGTGCTGTTTCGCAGTGACCCAAGAAAGCGAGAAGGGCGAGGGCTGTCATGGAGGCCTTGCGGTCCTTGGTCCAGGAACCATCCTTGTTTTGGGTTCCTTTGAAATATTGAAGGGCTTTGACAACGGCATCCTCGCACTCCTTGGTTCCGCCATTTGCCTCGAGGCGTGCGAGGCGGTCTGCAAGGGAGCAACGCTTTTTCATGGCGACTGGAATATTTCCGAATCCACCACCTGCGCCGTCGCCGCCATCACCCCATCCATCACCGAAATCATCTCCATCACCGAAGTTTGTGCTTGGATCAGGAACATCGACTTCCGGAACCGGGATGGCAGTTGGGGAAGCATTGGTCGAGGCGATGACCTTGGCCATGCTGGAAGAAGGAGATGAGGGTTTGCGCTGAGTATTTGTCTGCACCTTGCGTTGCTGCAGGTCTTCTTCCGCTTCGCTTCCTGCGCTGTAGGAGACGATGGTCGGAATTTCCTTTCTAGGCATCGCGAGAGAGATGATCAAAAGGATCACAGTGATGAGAGCCAGAACCAAAAGGGCGATCACAAGGGAGCTGATCGTGGAATTCCGGCGCTGCGCTGCAAGGCGAGCCTGGGCTTCTGGGGAGAGCTGTGCGTGAAGACTCATAAGATAGTTTCTCTTGGTTTCAGGAAAATTAGAGGAGTGACGATGACTTGGCCAGCAAAGAAGATGACACTTTCATGGTTTTGGGAACGATTGATCGCGTTTTTTCTTAGATGGAATCGCAAAAAAATCAGAAAATTAATTCGCGTTGCCAAAATATCGAGAGAAGGCGAATCTGGTAGTGTGATTGAGAGCCTCCGTGTGGTGAATTTTCGCTGTTTTGAGCATGCCGCGGTTACTTTTGCGGCGGAGGGGCATGTCTTTGTGGGGGAGAATGCGCAGGGAAAGACTTCCTTGCTCGAAGCGGTTTGCTTATTACTCAGGTTGCAATCGCCGAGGGCCCGACAAGTGCGTCAGTTGATTCGTGAGGGAGCGGAAGGTTTTGGTATTGCCGGAACCTCCCGCGACCATGACCTTCAGGTGCGTGGTGATCGTAAAGGTCTTTCCTTGAAATGTGACGGCGACGAAACGGCGAGTCGCAGAGACTACCTCACGGCGAGTGGGTTGGTGGTTTGGATGGGGAACGATGATCTCGATTTGGTGCGAGGCGGAGGGGAGAGTCGAAGAAAGTATCTCGATTTCCTAGCTTCCCAGATTGACCCCGAATATCGCGATCACTGGATGCGGTATCGCAAGGCTCTGGCGGCGCGGAATCGCTATCTGAAGACTCGTTCGCCCAAGGAGCCGGAGGTCCAGGCTTATACGCGTCTTTTGATCGAGCATGGGGCTGCTCTGGTGAAAATTCGTGAAAACCTGTGCGAAACTTTAACTCCGCGAGCTGCTGAAAATCATGCTGCTGTGAGTGGAAAAAAGGAGGAGCTGGGAATTGTTTATCTGGATCGTGCGAAAGGAGACCTGGCAGCCGCCTTTGCGGAGGTCGAGGAACGGGAAATGAGGCGGGGAATCACTTTAGCTGGGCCGCATCGAGATGATTTAAAGCTCACGATTTTGGGTCGGAACGCCCGGGAGTTCGGAAGTGAAGGGCAGCAACGGACGCTTGCGTTGGCATTAAAACTCGCGCAGGGCGAAGTCCTGCGAGATCGAGGGAGCCGAGAGCCTGTTTACCTCATTGATGATGTCTTTGGAGAGCTCGATCCCGGGAGGAGGAACGCCTTGATGGAAAGATTTCCCAAGGATGCTCAGAAATTAATTACGACAACAACGGTCGATTGGTGGGATGGCTCGGAAAGGTTGCCGACGACTCAGGTGGTCAAGGGTATCTTGCTGGACTAGGCGAGAGACGAAAAATCGTTCTCTCTGAGGTCACGGCCCAAAAAAACGGTCTCCGGGGCGAACCGAAGACCGTTTTTGAAAGGATAAGATCGATGAAGATCTAGCCCACTTCCTCGATGGTCTTCAGAATTCGGGAAGCAATGGCGTATGGGTCGCCTTGCGAGTTTGGACGACGATCTTCAAGGTAGCCCTTGTAGGCATCGTCCTTCACGAAGCTATGAGGCACCCGGATGGAAGCACCGCGGTCGGCAACACCCCAAGAGAATTTGTCGATGGACTGGGTCTCGTGGAGGCCGGTGAGTCGCTGGTCGTTGTCAGGCCCGTAGACAGCAATGTGCTCCATGCAGTTCTTCTCGAACTGAGCCATAAGCTTGAGGAAGTAATCCTTACCGCCCTCCTCGCGAAGCTTGATAGTCGAAAAGTTTGCATGCATTCCGGAACCATTCCAGTCGCCCTTGAGAGGCTTACAGTGCCAGTTCACATCGACTCCATACTCTTCGCAGAGGCGGAGGAGAAGGAAGCGAGCGACCCAGATTTGATCAGCTGCGCGCTTGGAACCTTTTCCGAAAATCTGGAATTCCCACTGGCCCATTGCCACCTCGGCATTGATACCTTCGTGGTTGATACCTGCGTAAAGGCAGAGGTCGAGGTGCTCGTCAGCAATGGCGCGTCCGATGTCTCCGACGTTTTTGTAGCCAACGCCACAGTAGTATCCGCCCTGAGGCTCAGGATAACCTCCTTTTGGAAATCCAAGGATATGTCCATCTTTCTCGAGAAAGTATTCCTGCTCAAAACCAAACCATGCGCCTTCGTCGTCAAGGATGGTGGCGCGGCTATTGGAGGGGTGGGGCTCTCCGGTTGGAAGCATGACCTCACACATTACGAGAACACCATTCTCACGAGTGCCATCCGGGTAAAGAGCAACGGGCTTGAGGATGCAATCGGAATCGCCGCCCTCAGCCTGTTGGGTGGAGGACCCGTCGAAACCCCACTCAGGGAGCTGGTCGAGGGTCGGAAAGTCATCAAATTCTTTGATGCAGCATTTGGTGCGGAGATTTGGAACGGGCGTGTAGCCGTCCAGCCAGATATAATCGAGTCGGTATTTAGCCATTTTTCTAGATTTGTTGCTTGGGAGCGAACGATTCCCAATCAATAGGTTCGCGGAGCCTTGCTCGAAATGCGGAGGCTGGCAATACCTGATTACTGGGAATCGGAAAAATTTCAGCAGATCGTGTGCCAGAATGACTTGGACCCTTAAATTGGAGAAAGCTGCGCAACAATAAAAGTCGTATCATCCCGGGTGGCTGAGTTGCGCGACCGCGTCATGAGGTGTTGCGCGATTTCGGGGAGTGTGCCTTCGTCTGAAAACTCGTCTGCCAGGGGGACATCCCATAATCCGTCCACCAGACCATCGGTACAAAGAAGGAGTCGCCCTCCGTTCCCCAAGGGGAGAGAGCCTGTCTGGGGGAAGACTTTTGCGCTGGTACCACGACCTCCGAGAACTTCGGTGAGGATGGAGCGTTTGGGATGATGGCGATATTGGTATTCGTTGATTTGGCCACGCTGATACATGCGCCATGGCATGTTGTCGTCCTTGGTGATTTGTTGAAGATCATCACCTTGCCGGAAATAGAGCCGGGAGTCGCCAACGTGAGCCCAGTAGAGGGTTTCCGAAGTGACCCATGCGAGAGTGAGAGTCGCTCCCATTCCTGAGAGCTTTTCGTCTTGTTCCATCATTTGGGCGAGACCAAGATGGGTGGTCCGAACAAGATCTTCGAGCAGAGGGGTAACGTCCTTACCCTTTACGAGGGTTTTGTATAGAGTAGGAGCGTCATGCTTGATTTTGCTCATGATAAAACGTGAGGCGAATTCGCCCGCATTCCGCCCGCCCATGCCATCGGAAACGGCGAGAACAAGATGCTCGGGCTCCAGGATTTCTTCGCCTGCAGCATCGAGATTGCGAGCGCCGTTCGGGCAAACTCCCAAAGCAAGGAAGGAGTCGTCATTTCCATCGTGACCGGTTCCTTGCTCGCTGAGCGACCGCCAAGTGGCGCGCCAGACGGCTGATTTGCGTTCTGAGGAGACAGGGGCAGGGAGGATTTCGGCGAGCTCGAAGTCGATGAGGCAGAAGCGACCCATCTTGGCGGAGTAGGTGACATTCCGTGGCTCGGGATCGTCGTGACGAACACCGTAGAGTTCTTCGAGCTCGTCAAAGAGCGCGGTCGCTTTTTCAGCTGTCAAAAGGGGGGCCGGTGCTCCACAGTTGGTGGTGACGATGGTGAGGGTTTCTTGATCTGAATCAAGCAGCACGGGAACATTGGGGCAGCCCCGTTCTTCGAGAACTTTGAGGACCCGAACTTCATTGACAAAGCGCGTGTCGGAATCGGTTCCCCTGAATTGCTTATGGACATTGCCTTGAAAGTCAATGCGCACAAGCGAGCGGATCCCGTCTTTGAGTTCCTTCATGGGAAAGACGTTCAGATTTGAGGGCGCAAATGGCAAGAAGGAGCGCGACAATTATACACGGATTCAGCTCCATCTTGACAGATCTGTGCCTGGAACGGACTGTTTCGTCGTGGGAAAGGATCAGATTCCAGGAAAAACGATTTATCGTCTGTCGATTTATCACCGCTGTTTGCGTCGACTTGAAGAAGCAGAAACGCTGACGATTTCTTCGTCAGCTCTTGCGAAGGCGGCGGGGGTGAATCCTTCACAGTTGCGCAGAGATCTTACGTATCTGGGCACTTTCGGAACCCGTGGTCTCGGGTATTCCGTTCCTGAACTCACGAGTGCGATTGCGGAAATTCTAGGGCGGGAGCATTTGCAGCCAGTGATTTTGGTGGGGGCTGGAAATCTTGGTGCGGCATTGCTGCGATATGGAGGTTTTCATAAGGAAGGCTTTGAGGTTGTGGCCGCGTTCGATTCAACTCCGGAAGGAGTGAGGTCGCGGGGGATCACCGTGCCCGTGCATAATGTGAAGGATATGCCTCGGATCGTTCAAAATCATGATATTCGCTTGGCCATTTTATCGGTCCCAGTGGAGCATGCCCAGGAGGTGACCAACGAACTTGTGGAGGCCGGGATTCAGGGTATTTTGAGCTTTTCTCCCACCGTTTTGCAGGTGCCTGAAAGTGTCACGGTCAATAGTGTCGATCTTGCCTTGGAACTGGAGCAGGTTAGTCTTTTTGTGAAGGGGGATTCCACAAATTCCGACCCTGAATTGGGGCCATCACCTGACGAGGAACCCAGCCAATAGAACCTCCGGGGAATTCGACATTGGCCCAAGTGCCATTCGTTCCACGAATGAAGCCCGGACTGGTAGCGGGGATTTCCGCTTTGCTTGGTGCTCCTTCGTAGGGGGCGTCGAGGAGCTTGGTGCTTTCCATAAGAACCGAAAGCTCGGTGAGCGGCTTGAAGCTGATATCGTCTGGGTAAGATCGCCAGGCGAGCCCCCAAAGAATGCCAGCGAGGATCATGATGGGAACAAGAAGTCCCAGCCAGACTTTCTTTCGATTGATAACCAGGAGGATGGAAATTCCAACAGCCCAGAGTGCGGCGATGCCGACTTGGTTGTAAAAGGAGCGAGGGAGCACTGCGAGATATTCCATATCGATGGGCTCGCGAAGGCGGTAGCCTCCGGTTTGAGAGAGCAGCCCGGAGAGGGGCTCCGGGTCACCGGAGTAGGCTTGATAGCGGTATAAGTAGAGAGCCGCGACCGCAGGGTTTCCTGCCGCCTTTTCGATTAGGGCAAGGTTGTGGAACGCTTCCGGGGTGGGCGTTTCCTCGATGACGGATTTCCAGTCTTCGGCGTGACTATCCGTGGGGATTAAAAGAGCGCTTAAGAGAACGACTGGAGCGAGGCGTTGCAGAAGATCCTGAAGTGCCGAGCGTTCTTTAGGGAGGGTTGGCTCGCATTCTGATGCGGGGCTGAAGCAGATTTCGTCGCGGGTTGCGATAATCCGTTCGATTTCGGGATCATCCGCATTTGCCGGCCAGCGCTCGATCAGGCGGGCGGCTCGACGATAGAGTTCTGGTCGATCAGAAGCCTCAAGGGCTGCGCCCAGATCGGCGTTGAATTCCTTCTGAATTAAGCTCTGCTTCTGCTTTTTTCGGAATTTTGGAAAGAGTTTTTGAGAGATGAGATAAAGGGCAATGAGTGCGGGGATGATTTGCCAGAGCCAGACAGGGGGGGATTTGGTTTGAGCGGGGATTACAAAGCTTCCCGGAGTGAGAAATAAGGGGGAATCCGCAAGCGGTCCGGTCGATTCTGAAGGAGGGGCTGCACCCGGCTTTACGGTGAGAGGGATGGGTTTGCTGAGAGCGGTTTGATATTGTTCAAGGATGGGATCGAAGAATTGAAGTTCGTAAGCTGGAACGGTGCTGGTGACTTTTTGCGGACGAATCAGCTGGGAAAATTCGACAGTCCCGCTTGATGAACGGCGGTCACTTCCTTGCGGTTTCTTGGAGGTATCGAATTCTTTGAAGACCTCTTCGTTGTCAATCAGCTGAGGAGCCGAAAGCTGGTCAAGATTCCCGGTGCCAGCGATTGCGATCTCGACGGTGAGAGAATCGCCAACGGTCACTTCAGTGGCGGCGGTTTTTGACGTGAGGGAAAAGTTGCCTACAGCACCGCTGAAGCCGGTCGGAGCTGGTTTAGGGAGGGGCCGCACATCGAGACTGAGGCCAGGGAAGTTGAATTCGACTTGGGATCTCGCCCAATAAAAACCTCCTCGCCGTGCCACGCGGTAGTTTAAGAGCGGGGATACTTTTCCGGGGCCGAACTCTTGCGGGCCTTCTTCGAGAGGAGTGATGGAGCTTCGATAGGCAAATGAAGAAAAAATCTGGCCATCGAGCCGGATCGCGCCGGAGCTGTTTCCGGCCGGGTCGAAGCGCCAAGCGACAAAGTTCCCTTTTTGAAAGTCTGCAAACAACAGGCGCTCCACCCGGAACTCTCGTGGTAGGTAGATTTTTGCTTCGATCGGCTGCGTCTGTCCGAGGTAGGGACGATCATTTTGAATCAGGGTCGCGGAGTAAAGGGGATATGTTTTTCCATCGATTGCGAAGCTTCCTTTTTTAAGGTTGTTCTTGTCGAGAATGGTGACCGAAAGTGAATTGCTCGTGATGTTTCCAATGCGAAACGGAGGGATTTGAAAAACCCCGGGACGGAGTCCAGAGAGGGCGTAAGAGAAACTCTTGGATACCTGCCCGTTGATGATCATATTGGAGTAGTCCTGCTGCCGGAGCGACAGGGGACTGACGACAGGGGATTCCGGCCAACTGTTGACTGCGAGATTCCGGACGGTAACAGAGAGAAGAGTTTCTTCTCTCTCCACGAGAAAAGAGCTCTGCAGTTGGACCTCAATCGAGGGCTGCTGGGCGCAGAGTGCGGAAGTCAGAAAGGTGATGACGAGAAGAAAACGGGGCATGGCGATTACCAATCTTTTTCAGGTCGACGATAGGCACGACGCCGGGCCTTGGGAGGCTTTCCTCCAAAGTCGGCTTGTTCGCGGAGGATACGCCGGGCGCGCTCGAGAGGAGTTTCCGTCGATTCAGGGTTGGCTTCGTTGGCTTGGGATTGTGCGACCTCCTGCTCATTCCCTTCTTCGGGCAGCTCTCCGTTCTGGGGCTGTTGCTGGGTTTCGGAACCATCCTCCGGTTTTCCTTCGGAGCCTGAATTGTTTTGTTCGTCCTCGGGTTTCGGAGGATCAGGCTGTTGTTGTTCCTGATTTTGATTGGCCGGGTCAGAGGGATTGTTTTGGTCAGGTTGATCCTGAGGTTGAGAGGGGTCTTCAGATTTTTGGTCTTCGGGTTGATCGGAATCCTCGTTCTCATTCTTTTGATCATCCTTGTTTTGTTGATCCTTGTTCTCCTGTTGTTTCTCTTGCTGCTGTTCCTCTTCCTTTTGTTTGATGAGCCTACGGAGGAACTCGAGGTTCTCTCGGGTGGACTTTTGATCGTCGAGCTTCAGGGCTTCTTCGAAATGGGAGATGGCACCGTTCCAAGTTTTGATCTGTTCCCCGGGAGTGCTCAGCTCTCGGCCTTTGTAAAAGAGGCTGTTTGCGAGTGCGAAGTGGGCTTTTTGTCGAATAGAGTCGTCTTCGGTTAGGAGGGCCTCTCCAAAAGAACTTGCGGCAGCTGACCAATCTTTCTGTTGGTAGTCAGCTGCGCCTGCGGCGAGATTGAATTGGGCCTTACGATTACCGGTGGCATTCTCCGCTGACTTTCGGAAGCGAAGTGCTTTTTCCGATGAATCCGATTCGGAAGATTGAATGATGCGGGAGAGCTCATCGAGAAGTTGATCGACATTGTCTTCAGCCCTGACTGGTGAAGAGAAACTCCAGAATGCCAGCGGTATTGCCATCGCCGGAGCTCTGACGGGGAGACGTTGGAGGATAAAGCCGCTCACGAGAAAAAGGATTCCAGGAAAAAGAAACCATTGATAGACCGGTTTCGCAATGCGTTGGTGACCTCCTTCTTCCTCAAAGCGGTCCATCTTCGAAACGGCTTGTTCCAGAGATACAATAAAGTTGCCCCCTTCGGCCCGAGTGTAGATGCCTTCGGTCTGATCTGCGATGCGGCGGAGCGATTCCTCTTTGAGCTGGCTGAGTACTCGGTTCCCGGAGCGGTCATAGAAGAAACCACCTTGTCCTCTTGGATCGCGAATGAAGTCTCCTTCTTCTGACCCAATTCCAAGTGCATAGATGAAGACTCCACTGCTTGCGGCATTTGCGGCGGCGGATTCGATCCCGGAAGAATGATCTTCGCCATCGCTGAGGACGACCATGATGTTGTTCCGTTGTCCGGTCTTTTTGAGAAGGCGAGTCGAGTCTCTGATCGCCTGTGCGAGATCGGAGCCTCCAAGGGGGATATCGATGGGGTCGAGCTGGGTGATGCTTTCTTTTAAAAACGAGTGGTCGATGGTGAGGGGAACAGAGAGCTGGGTTTCGCCGGAGAATACGAGGAGGCCGATCCGGTCGGAAGGAAAGCGTTCGGCAATCTCGAGAGCCGCTCCCTGGGCTGCCGCCAGCCGACTACCGGAGCCCGAGTCGGGGGTGAGCATGCTTTGAGAAATGTCGAAGCAGAGAAGGATGTTGCGTCCTTCCTGTCGGGTCTCGATGAACTCCTCACCATTTTCAGGCATCGCGAGCGAGGTGACGAGGAGAAGGAGGCCTGCCATTGAGAATCCCAGAGCAATGAAGAGGCGCTTGGACGAACGCGTGCGGGTCAGTTGGGATTTGAGGCGGTCAGCGACAATCGCTTTCCATCCTTGGTCGCGACGTCGCCAGGCTAAGATGCCCAGAGTCAACACAATCGGGATGACCAAGAGGCAGATAAACCATTCCGGGTTAGAGAAGCTCATGGGGCAGGTGGGGGATTAAATGCGGAAAAGAGGAAGAACAAGCTTAGCCCGATGACACTGGGTGCTAGAAACGAGGGGTAGTATTCTTTGACCTGAATCCAGGTATCCCGTTTGATTTCGGTTTTTTCGAGTTCATCGATGCTTTTGAAAGCGTCCTTGAGATCAGTCATATCTTTTGCCCGGAAGAATTCGCCTTTTGTGGTTTGAGCGATTTGAATCAGGGAGGCTTCGTCGTATTCTTGGCGGTTGTGGCCACGGAGCCGTCCTTGTTCGGAACCGATGGCGATGGTGTAGATTTTAATACCAAGAGTGGCCGCTAACTCAGCTGCCTGTTGAGGGGACATTTTTCCGGAGTTGCTAGCGCCATCTGTAAGGAGAACCATGATTTTGCTTTTGGTTTCCTTCTGGTTGTCGAGCCGGATACTGGCGGCGTTAATGGCGCTGCCAATGGCAGTTCCTCCTTCGACAGATCGTCCACTGGCGAGGACAATTTCCGAAATCTTGAGCTTTAGGATTTCGTGATCAAGGGTGAGCGGAGCCACAGTGTAGGGACGCCCGGAAAAGGTGACGATCCCAATACGGTCGTCTGGTCGTTCGGCAATGAAATTCGAGAGCACTTGGCGAGCGACATCGATCCGGCGCTCGGCTCGGCGGAAGCGTGGGTCGCTGGAGAAGAAATCCTGGGTGTCCATCGATTGGGAAATATCGAGGGCGACCATGATGTCGATCCCACTCGCTGACCGGGAGGTGCGTTCGTTTTGCCACTGGGGCCGTGCCATTGCGATGATTGCCGGAATGAGAAGAAGAGGTACAATTAAGGGAGCGATCTGGAAGGTGCGATCTTTTGGCTTGTATCCTAAAGTTCCAAGAACCCGAAGGGTTGGGTAGATGATCCAGCTCTGCACGCCGCTTTTGTAGCCCAGAAAGATCAGTACAGGCACCAGAAGGAGCAGGAGAAGCCACCACGGATGGGCCAGAACGAAGTGCTCGAGAACATTCATGACTCCCGTTCCTCCCCGGTTTGGCCTTGGCTCCTCTGGAAGTCACGAAGAGCACCAGTGGCCTGCTCGATAAAGCCTTTCGCTTGCTCTTCATTGATATGAGAGGGGGCATACTTTGCGGTGGCCAATTTTTCAAGGATGGCGCGCATGCTTAATGGGACTGAGTCCAGAGAGGCGGAACGAAGAGCCAATTCTTCATCGGTTTCGTAAAGAGCGGGATCATGGAGGATCTTCGAGAGGCAGTCCCGAAGGATGAGCGAAACCCTCGTGGCGAAGAGGGCGAGCGGAATGGTGCCGGATTTCGGGGCAAGATTCGAGAGTTGCTCATTGGCGCCCTGAAAAAGGTCTTGTGAGGAACTGAGAGCTGATGGGCTCGTCTTTTGAATCAGAAAGCGGATCAGAAAAACAATGCCAATGAGAAGAGCGAGAGCAATGATGATAAGAACGACCCAAATCCATAGGGGAGTCCCCGGAAGGTAGTCTTCCGGAGTCTGGATATCGTGGGGGAGGCTTGGGAGGTCTTGTTCAGGCATTCCTTAGTGCTGACGCTTGGCGCGACGGGTAAAGAGTTGATGAAGGTCGGCGAGGTAGTCCTCGCTTGTCGATATTTCAGCGTGGTCGATCCCGTGTTTTTTGAAAAAAGCATCCAAACCCTCTCGATAACGGCGTGAGAGCTTGCTCAAGCCCATACGGGCACTGGCGTTGGCGGTGTTGACGACGGTGGATAGTCCGGTTTCCGCATCCTTAAATTGGACTTTACCGATATTGGGAATCTTCTTTTCAAGGGGGTCGATCAGGGAGAGAGCGACGACATCATGCTGTCGAGCGAGGGAGCCAAAGGTTTTCTCGAATCCCCAATCCACAAAGTCAGAGATACAAAAAACGAGGGCCTTGCGCTTGAGGGTCTGGTTAAGGAAGTCGCAGGCCCTGGAGATCGAAGTGCCCTGATGGGTGGGTTTGGTTGTCAAAACCTCACGGATGGAGCGGATCACATTTTTTCCACCTTTCCGAGGTGGCAGGTAGAGCTCGGTATCACCCGAGAACAAAAGGAGACCCACTTTATCTCCATTGTAACGGGCGCTGAAGCCAAGAAGGGCGGTGAGTTCAGCCGAGCGTTCTCGCTTAGAGAGCAGATGGCTGCCAAAGTCAGTAGAACCGGAAATATCGACCGCAATAATCACGGTCAGTTCCCGTTCCTCACGGAACTTCCGGATGTAAGGCTCCTGCATGCGCGCGGTGACATTCCAATCAATGAAGCGGATTTCATCTCCGGCCTGATATTCCCGGAATTCATCAAAATCGAGTCCCGAGCCTTTAAAGGAAGAATGATATTCACCGGAAAAGGTTTCATGGGCGAGTCGGCGAGCCCGAATCTCGAGACGACGCACCTCACGCATCATTTCCTCCACTCGTTCGTCCTCGTTCATTACTGGGAAAGTCTCGACTTTTGGCTGAGTTTTTCGAGAGGAAATCCCACAAAAAAACCCCCGCGAACGAGGGCTTTGGAAGAAGATGAAAGTGACGGAGGAGCCCTCCTACTTCCGGCGGCGCAGAATAAGGAGAACGCCGAGTCCGGCGAGAAGAGCCGCTCCCGGCTCCGGGACAGCATCGACAAAGTTTATCTGAACTCCAAGTGCTCCATTGAAGGCGCTGGCAACAGCGTTATCGCCGGGTTCCTCAACGAGTGGGTCGGCTCCGAAAATAAGGGCTGCCCCGTTGTAGGTTACTTTCGATTCGTGCTCAGTCTGGAATGCGGTGAAAGTTTCGTTGGTAAATTGCAGGACAGAATCGGTACTCACGAAGTCGAGGAGACTGTTGTTAATTGGATTTCCGCCACCACGGTAACGGAGAATGGAGCTGCCACTGACGACTCCGTTGAGATTGGTGATGTATTGGACATTAATGGTGCCGCCCGAAAAGATGAGGTTTTGACCGATGATTCCGTTGATTCCAGAGCTCCCGGTGGAGCCGAGAATCTTTCCGCCACCAACATGGAGATCATTGTCACCGAGCGAAAATCCGCCGCCGAAGGCGCTTGGGGAGCCATTGTTTCCTAGAATTTCAATCACTCCACCAGTGTCAGCGCTAATGATAGTATTCGGATTAACCGTGTTGGTGTCCGGGACATTGCTATTGTTGTCGAGCCAGTTTGCTTCCTGATAGAGGGAAATTCCATCTCCAGCTCCCGTCCAAACAAGAGCTCCGGAAGCCGGGAGAAAAGCCGCCGCCGATAGGGAAAGAAAAATTAGATGGAATTTCACCCTGAAGGGTTAAACGATTTATTCCTGAATGCGCAAGTCGAAAAATAACGAAGTTGGAATCAGTGGTGGTTCACACGAGCGAACTGCTTAAGGCGAAGACCATTGAGGGCGATGAAGCCGGTGGCATCATTTTGATTGTAGGCTTCTTCCTGTCCGCCTTCCATGGTGGCGATATCTTCGTCGTAGAGGCTGTTCGGGGATCGGCGTCCAGCGTTGATGACATTGCCTTTGTAAAGCTTGAGACGGACTTCTCCGTTGACCGTTTTTTGGGTCTCGGTGACGAGGGCCTGAAGGGCGTTGCGCTCGGGCGCGAACCAGAACCCGTTGTAAACGAGCTTGGCGTAATCAGGGATGAGGCCGTCACGAAGATGCTGCGCGTCGCGGTCGATGGTGAGGGTTTCGAGATCACGGTGGGCCGCGAGGAGGATGGTGCCGCCGGGGGTCTCGTAGATGCCACGGGATTTCATGCCGACGAAGCGGTTTTCAACGATGTCGACCCGGCCGATGCCATGCTTCCCACCGAGGTGGTTGAGAACCCGCATCACGCCGTAGGGAGTGAGGAGGGTGTATCCATCCTGCTCGCCTTTGACTTCGAAATCGCCGAGTTCGGAGATGATGGCGGCGAGGTCGTCGTTTTTGAGGCCGATGATGTTCCCTTTTTCGAAAAGGCACTGGAGGTATTCGGCTTGATCGGGGGCTTCCTCCGGAGAAACGGAGAGGACATACATATCTTTGTCCGCCTCGGTGGAGCCGTCATACCAGGTGTCTTCAAGCGCACCGGCTTCGAAGGAAATGTGGAGGAGGTTCCGGTCCATGGAGTAGGGTTTGGAGGCGGAGGCTTGCACGTCGATTCCATTATCAGCGCAGTATTGAATCATTTCGGCACGGCCGGGGAACTGTTCGCGAAAGGAATCGTCACGCCAGGGGGCAATCATCTTGATCTCGGGAGCGAGGGCATTGAGAGCGAGCTCAAAACGGACTTGATCGTTTCCTTTTCCGGTGGCTCCGTGGGCGATGGCATCTGCGCCTTCGGCACGAGCGACATCGAGCATTCCCTTGATGATACAAGGCCGGGCAATGGAGGTCCCAAGAAGGTAGCGACCTTCATACACCGCGTTCGCTTGGAACATGGGGAAAATGTAGTCCGCGGCGAACTCTTCCTTGAGGTCGCCGATGTAGCATTTGGAAGCTCCGGTCGCGAGGGCCTTGGCTTCCAATCCATCAAGTTCTTCGGCTTGCCCGACGTCGGCACAATAAGCGATGATTTCCGCATTATACTTTTCCTTGAGCCAGAGGAGGAGGACGGAGGTATCAAGACCACCGGAGTAAGCGACGACGATTTTCATGACGCCCGCGAGATAGGGGAGAACGGGCGCTTTGGCAAGAATTCCGGATCTAATAAGAGAGATCGGAATCTCCTGCCTTTTTCATAAACCGGATAAGATAGTCGATTCGTTCACGGACCTCCGGGGTCGCGAGAAGGCGCTGGCGGTCGTTGGGATCATGGACGAATTGCTGGGAAAGAGCATCGGCACAGGTGGCGCAGTCGCCTGCTCGATCGAGAGTGAGATTGACTTGCTCGCGCACTTGGTCGGGAAGTTTGGCCAAAACGAGATTGGTGGCGGCCCGGAGTCGTTTGAGATAGTCGGCCTCCTCTGACGGATCGAGGGTGGTGTTGGTCAGGGGGCTGATTGTGGCATAAGGATAGGGTTTTTCGTCAGGAAACCACTCGTCGAATTGAACGCGGAAAACGCCGTGGAGAATCAGGTTAGAAGTCCCTTCTTTCGATTCCCGGGAAGCTCGAATAAGCCCGATGGTTCCGATGTGAGCGACGTGGTTTTCGGGGTCATGATCGTCGGAACCCAGAAGATTGCCGACACAGAACATGCAATCTCCCTCGAGTGCTTCTTCGATCATCTGGCGATAGCGTGGCTCGAAAATGTGGAGCGGCATCGCCCCGTGAGGAAAAAGCACGGTATCCGGGAGGAGGATGACTCCACATTTTTCCGGGATGGTGAGAGAGGACATGTGAGGGCAATATTGGGAACGGTTTTTTGTGCCAAGCCGGCTTTTACCAGCTAGCAATGAGCCTCGAGCTCACGCTGGCGCGAGGAGTTGTGCGATTCTTGGCCGGAGAAAGCTTATCACGAATTGAGGGATTTAGGGGATTTTGATGCCGGGGTCCGTGCCAAATTTTTCAGTAATCGCTTGGTGCAGTTCAAGGCCTTGGAGATGCATAAAGGACTCGCGACGCCACTTCTCTCTGGAGACTGAGTAGGGGAACGGCTCTGTAATTGGACTCTCGCTGGTAGGAAGTCGAAGGATTTCTACTCCAAGATTTTTATGAACTTGGAAGTAATCGTGTCCTTTCTTGCGACCTTTGTAGGAAACCCAACCCAAGGTATCGATGCTTGCCCTCGAAACAGCGTGATCAAACTCGGTGCGAGAGTATGTAGGCGTGCAACTGTCAGTGAGAAAAAGAAAGAAAATCCCTGCGCTGAGCGCCGAAAACCCCACGAGGAATTTCTTACGGGAAAGACTCATAAGGTGATGCGGTCAGCGAGAGATCATCGCTAACCGCTCAAAGTAGGGATTGGATTTTGAATCGATTTACGATTTCTCCAGAGCCTGATCGAGGTCGGCAAGGATGTCATCGATGTGCTCGATTCCCACGGAAAGACGGACGAGTTCCGGCTTGATTCCGCCTGCGAGTTGTTGCTCGGCGGTCAGTTGGGAATGAGTTGTGGTCGCGGGGTGAATGGCGAGAGACTTGGCGTCTCCCAGGTTGGCCACGTGGGAAAACATTTCGAGCGAGTTGATGAACTTTGCTCCTGCTTCTGCTCCTCCTTTGATTCCAAAGACAACGACGCTGCCGCCCTTGCCGCGGAGATATTTTTCATTTTTGGCAAATTCAGGGTCGTCGGTGAGGCCGGGGAAGCGGACCCATTCGACCCGTGGGTGGTTCTTGAGGTGGATTGCGACGGCGAGTGAGTTCTCGCAGTGGCGTTCCATACGAAGGGGAAGGGTTTCGATGCCCTGAAGGAATTGCCAGGAGTTGTCCGGTGAAATACAGGCTCCGAGGTTACGCAGAGGCACGGTTCGCATCCGGAGGATGTAGGCGAGAGGTGCGAGCATGTCGGGCAGGTCGTGCCCCCAACGGAGGCCGTGGTAGGAACCGTCGGGATTATCGTAGAGAGGGTGCTTGCCTCCGGCCCAGTTGAAGCGACCGGAATCAATGACGATTCCGCCCAGTCCGGTGCCATGACCGCCGAGCCATTTCGTGAGGGAGTGGACAACGATGTCCGCTCCGTGATTCAGCGGATTGGTGAGGTACGGAGTCGAGCAAGTGGCATCGACAATCAATGGGATTCCATTTTCCTTGGCGATGGCTCCCACGGCATCAAGATCAGTGACCTCGAGCGCGGGATTGGAGACTGTTTCGCAGAAGAGAGCGCGGGTTTTATCATCGATCGCATTCGCGAATTGCTGCGGGTCCTGGGAGTCCACGAAACGAACTTCGATTCCCAGGGCCGGGAGGATGTCGTTGAACTGAGTGTAGCTTCCACCGTAGAGATTGCGTGCGGAGACGATGTTGTCGCCAGCCTCGGCGAGGTTGATGATGGAGTTGAAAATGGCCGCAGTGCCGGAGGAATGGGCGAGTCCGGCGAGCTCGTGGGCGCCTTCGAGAAGGCAGATGCGCTTCTCAAGCACATCAGTGGTGGGGTTCATGAGGCGGGTGTATATGTTTCCCAGCTCTTTGAGGGCGAAGAGATTCGCCGCATGTTCGGTGTCGTTGAAAGTGAATGCAGTGGACTTGTAAACGGGGACCGCACGGGAGTTGGTATCGGAATCAGGCTGATGGCCACCGTGGAGGCAAAGTGTTTCGTGTTTCATGTGCTCAAAGTCCTAGCACCGATCAAGAGGTGTGCAAAGCGGGCTTTTACTCTCCGCGATGCTCTGAGAAACGAGTCGCCAGAACTAAGTCGCGGGAGCAACTTTTTGGAGGCCATAGCCAAGGAGGGCGAGGGCGGGGCAAATCACGATCAGAAAGACGTTTCCTGAGGCGATTCCATCGCGCATCACAAAGAGTCCGTCGACCAGCGGGATGGCCGCGAGGGTGCAAGAGACAAAAGCGCCGATGTTTCCTGTGCCTTGGAGGCGTTTGATGACCGGAACGAGCACCGCCAGGAATAAAAGCAAGGGAATCAGCGCCGCCAGAGGATGTCCTAAAAGGAGGAGAATACCAGAGATCAGAAATGCGGGGAGGCTCAGGCAGATGAGAGGCACGATGGGTGTTTTCTCGGGTGCGTCTTTTCGGGACTCAAAGCGTGCAGTCAGAGAGATGCCGAGGATGTAACTAGCGAGGGCGAGGGAGAAGAGAATGAGTATTGGAAGTCGAGCCAGGTTAAAATCTTGGAGCTCGGCAAGGGTGAGGGGAGCGAGCGCAGCGGCGGGATAGATCAAGGCCCGTGCTCCGGCCATGAAGAAAAGGCTGAAGATATTGCTCTTATGCCACTTGGTGTAGAGAAGGATGCAAGCAAGAATCCCAAGGGAAAAGAGACCGCTCACTTGTGAGGCGTAGAAGATGAGGGCAACGCCTCCGAGGAGAAGAATGAGCGCGAAAGAGGCGATGGTTTTCCGGGACCAACGTCCGGAAGGTATGGGGCGACCGGATCGGTGCTGGGCGTCAAATTCCACATCCTGCCAGTCATTGAGAAAGCAACCACCCAAGTAGAGGCAGGAAAGGCCAAGAGTGATGCAAACAGCGGTGAGGAGAGAGGGGGGGGATGTCAGGCCTGAAGCGACCACAAATCCGAAAATGGTATTGGACCAGACCGTGGGAAGGTTGGCAAAGCGGCTCATGGCTAGGAGGTCGATGAAACGTTGCTTGGTCATGGGGTGGTAGCACAGGCGTCTCACCTGTGACTCGTGAGTGTGACACAGGCGGAATGCCCGTGTTTCGTGTGCTAGGAGTCGAAGTCGAAGAAGTCGTCGCCAAAGGCTCCGGATTTTTGGAGGTAGTAGTCGTAGTCTCCGGCAAACTTCTTCACCTCGCCACCTTCGATATGCCACGTCTGCTGGGCGAGGGAGCGGATGAAGTGAACATCGTGGGAAATGAAAACCAGGGTTCCTTCGAACTGCTTGAGCGCGGAAATGAGCGCTTCGATGGAGGTGAGGTCGAGGTGGGTTGTTGGCTCATCCATTAAGAGGAGGTTCGGGGGATCGACGAGGAATTTAACGAGTGACAGACGGGATTTTTCGCCTCCGGAAAGGACGCCAACCTTTTTGGCGACGTCTTCTTTTTTGAAAAGGAAGGAGCCAAGAATGGCGCGCGCTTCGTCATCGCGCATGCCGCCTCCGGCATCGCAGACTTCGCGCAAAACAGTGTTGTTTTCATTGAGAGTCGCGGCGCGATGCTGGGAAAAATAACCAATCTTAGTGGTGGTCCCGACGTTGCGCTTGCCGGCGTCCCCTTTTTCCACTCCCGCGAGCATTTTCATGAGCGTGGATTTACCAGCGCCGTTGGGGCCGACGAGAACGATGCGATCCTCGCGCTCGATATGGACGTCGAGATTCTTGTAGATGACCTTGTCGCCGTAGGCTTTGTTCACATTCTCCAGTGAGATGACACGCTGAGTAGAGCGTGGGGGCTGGGGAAAGTGAAAGTGGAAGAGTTTGCGCGGCTTTCGAGGTTTTTGAATCCGGTCCATTTTTTCCAGCATCTTAATCCGGGATTGGACTTGAGATGCTTTTGATCCGACCGAACGGAAGCGATCGATAAAGGACTGAATTTTGGCGATCTCCTTTTTCTGGTTTTGGAAGGAGCGCATCTGTTGATCGTAGCGTTCGTCCTTTTGTTCCAGATAGCGGGTGTAATTCCCCTCGTAAGGGATGAGTTGCTGCTCGCTGATCTCGTAGACTTTTTCGATCACGCCATCCATGAAGGAGCGATCGTGAGATATAATGAGGAGAGCGCCCGGGTAGTTTTGAAGATAGCGCTGGAACCACATGAGTGAGTTGAGGTCGAGGTGGTTCGTGGGCTCATCAAGCATCAGAAGATCGGGCTCTTCGACAAGAAGGCGCGCGAGGTGGGCACGCATGACCCAGCCCCCGGAGAACATGTTGGCGGGACGGGAAAAATCCTCCTGAGAGTAGCCTAGTCCGGCGAGGATTTTCTTGGCCTTGGGCTCAAGTTGGAAGCCGTTGAGCTCTTCGAACTTATCCTGCGCAGCGGCAAATTCCTCGGTGTCGGTTTTGCCGTCTTTCTCTCCTTCGCGGAGGGTGGCCATGGCTTGGCGGAGCTCTTCGTTAATACCCACCGCGATTTCGAGGATGGTGGCTTCTCCGGGATTTCCTGCCTCCTGCTCGAGGTAGCCGATCATGCCATACTCGTCTTTGACCACCGAGCCGGTGTCCTTTTCCTCTTCGCCGAGGATGATTTTAAAGATGGTCGACTTGCCTGCTCCGTTCGGACCGACGAGAGCGACACGTTCGCCCCAGTTGATGACCATGTCGGCATCCTCGAAGAGGATGCGACCACCCATGGACTTGCGGAGTTTCTTAATCGTGAGCATGGCAGAAAATTGTCAGGAGTGCGCCGAGGGATGTCAGACGAGATACCGAAAGAGTCAAGAAAAGTCCGCTTTTAAGGGCTATTCCAGCTTGCGGAGAGAAGGAGATGATTCCCTTGTGGGTGAGATGATTCAGCTAGGCTGCGCTACTCTTGTCTTTGGGAAGAAAGGGCGCGGTGAATTCGGTTTTGAAATCGTAGATGTTGCGGAAATCCTCGATCGTGTCTGAATCTTGTTTTCCAAAGACACCATGCTCGATGAAGAGGAAGACGATTTCTCCGATGTTCTTGCACTCGGTGAGACCCCAGTCTTCGAGAAGAGTTGCTGCCATGGGGCCGTATTCTTGAAGAGCGTAGTCGCGAAAGCCAATGAGGAGCTCAGGGCCGGAGACATGGCGTTTTTCACCTCCGTTTTCTTCGGCCATGCGGTCGACCGTGAAGTCGAGTGCTTCCCGGACCAGAAAATAGGCTCCGGGAGCAAAGCGGGATTCGACTTGGACGATCTCGGCGATGGCGTTTTCAAGCTGAATTGGCTGCATGGATAAGAGTTTGATGAATAATTTAAGAAGAGTGAAGCGTGTTTTGGGAATTTGACTGGAGATTTGAAGGGGCAAAATACAGCGTGGTGGTATGAAGCTGCTGGTTGTATCGGTTTTGTTTTTAGCGGGTTTTCTCAATGCCAAGCAGGTCGCATACATCTACGGCGATGTTTCGGCTGATGGTGATGTTCCATCCGGGGGAGAGGCTCCTTACGACCAGATGCTGCTGAACGATCCCGGGAACACGGGGCTGACTTCCTTTAAAGCCTTGGTGGAAAGTCAGGGGTATTCTATTTTTGACCACTACGATGCGCATACGACACTGACTGAAGAATTTCTCCGTGGCTATGACGTCATCATCTTCGGGCTTCATCAGAAGATGTGGACTAAGACCGAAAAGAATCGCTTGCGGGCGTGGATCGATGCCGGAGGAGGAATGATGATTTACAGCGATTCGGCATCAGGAGGACGTTTTAATATCGTCGGGATCAACAACCCGGTCGGGAGAGATGTGACGAACAATCTGATCGCGGAGTATGGCATGGAGGTCACGGTTGATCTGGGCGGAGGAACGCGCTCGTATCAGGCGGGTGCGGGCTTATCCCATCCAATCGTTTGGGATCAGCCGGTTTTTGAAGGGGAGGGCGTGTCTCCGGTAGCGGTTGATCCTCGAGGAGAGGCTCGTGTTTTGATCCCGCTCCAAGCTGCGAACCGGGTCTCAGGAGGCGGAAATCTGAATCCCGGCGATGAACTCACCAATATCGAGAATCCCGAGTGGGCTGCGATGGCGCATCGCGAATTCGGAGAAGGGAATCTCATCGTCATCTTTGATCGTCAGCCCATATGGAATAACGGACCGGGTTCGGATATTGATCGGCGGGATAATCGGGAGATTTTACGGAGGACCGTGCGCTTTCTGGCTCGTGATTATGGGAACTCTACGGAGTGGTTCCAGTTTCAAAAGGCAGGAGAGAGATTGCCCTTCAAGGTGAGTTGGCGCCAGTGGAAGGGTGGAAATGGAGCCTTGGGTACCAGCTACAACGCGCGCAATATCCAGTTTGCCCTCCAAACCAGTAAGAGTCTTCTACCGGAATCATGGGAGAACGGTTTGGTGCAGGTTTCTGAGGCACAGCCGCCCCTTGATTTTGATGCAGAGTCAGAGATTGTCACGGTAGAGGTGGCGCCTGTCAATAAGGGGCAAGATTCTCTCTTTGTTCGTTTGGCAACCTTGCCGCTCGCGGGCGGTGCCGGGGATATTGTGGTTGATGCCGGGCAGGATCGATTGATCAGCTTGAATGGTCGGGTTGGTTTGGAGCCGAATATTTCCGGGGGAGGGGAAGAGCTGGCGTTCTCTTGGACCAAGGTCTCCGGTCCGGGTGAGGTCACTTTTTCTTCGGCAAATGAAGCGGAAACGACTGCAAGCTTCGATCGAGCAGGAACTTATCTTCTGAAGATTGAGGCCTCTGATGGAATCGCAATCGAGTCAGACCAGATTGTGATTTCGGTCGTGGAGCCATCCGATATCGTGCATGCGATTAATTGCGGAAAAGGCTCGGGAACAGTGATAGGGCTGAACGGGATCCGCTACCTTTCGGATCGCTTTTACAATCCTAGCGGAAGTTGGACTGATAACTTTCCCGGGAATGCAGTCGCTGGAACAGAGGATGACAATCTCTATAATGATGCCCGGAGTAATTTTAGCTACTACGATCTCCCTGTTGTTCATGGAGATTACACCGTTTATCTCCAGTTCTCGGAAACCTTTTTCGATGAGGCTAACAAGAGGGTGTTTGAGATCTCAATTGAAGGTGATTTGGTGATTGATGATCTTGATCTCGCCGCGATTAGTCCCGGCAAATGGGTCTCCTACGATCGGATGTTCTCAACCACGGTGAATGATGGAGTTTTGAGGATCGGGGCGAGTTCGAGCGTGAATCATTCGCTGCTTAATGCGATTGTGGTCGTTGAGGAATAAAAAAAGACCGCTGATTGCTCAGCGGTCTGTGGGGAAATTGGGACCTTAGGTTGGTAGCTCGATGAAGCCCTCCAGCTTCCGAATCCGGGTCGGGTGACGCATCTTACGAAGTGCTTTCGCTTCGATTTGACGAATCCGCTCACGAGTAACCTGGAACTGACGGCCGACTTCCTCGAGGGTGCGGCTGTAGCCGTCCTTGAGACCAAAGCGCTGTTCGAGGACCTCTCGCTCACGCTCGGTAAGGGTATCGAGGACTTCGAGAATCTTATCTTTGAGCATGGCGAAGCCAGCTTCTTCCATGGGGTTTTCCGCGGCCTTATCTTCGATAAAGTCACCGAAAGAAGTGTCATCGGAATCACCAACCGGAGCCTGAAGGGAAATGGGCTGCTGGGCCATTTTTAGGACAGCACGGACACGCTCCACGGGGAGGTGGATTTCCTCGGCGATCTCGTCAGGAGTTGGTTCGCGCCCGTATTCTTGAACCAGCTGCTTTTGCACGCGCATAAGCTTGTTGATCGTCTCGATCATGTGGACTGGAATCCGGATGGTCCGCGCCTGGTCAGCAATCGAGCGGGTGATCGCCTGACGGATCCACCAGGTGGCGTAGGTTGAAAACTTGTAACCGCGACGGTATTCGAATTTCTCAACCGCTTTCATGAGGCCCATGTTTCCTTCCTGAATGAGGTCGAGGAAGGAGAGACCACGGTTGGTATATTTTTTGGCAATGGAGATCACGAGGCGAAGGTTGGCCTCGACCATTTCGTCCTTGGCTTTGCGAGCCTTGCGCATCCACGTGTGAAGGTCTTTGTTGGTTGATTCGAAGCTCTCGACATCATGCCAGGCTTCGAGCCGAAGCTCGCGGATGGCGATCTCGGCTTCAGCGCCACGCTTACGGGAGTATTTCCAGAATTTCTGCTGATACTCGTCTACCGCGTCGCAAAAGTCCTCGATGACTTTTTGTTTAAAGTAGAAACGCTGGTAAAGACGGGCGATTGACTGAAGGTTTTTCTCGAGGGTGGTCTCGAGCTTTTTCTTCCCGCGCACGGTCTTTGCCGACAGCTTTTTGCAAACTGCGGTGGTCTCTTCGTGAAGGTTACGGACTGAATCGCAAAGTTTCGGGAGTGCTTTCATGTAGCGCTCACGGGATTCGATCTTTTTATCGAGTATCACGCGATCAAAGCGCTCTTTCCCGCGCATGAGCTTATCGGCGAGGGTAAGGTAGCGGCTGGCGGTGAAACCGAAAAGATGAAGGTATTTCTGGACCTCGATTTCGGCATCTTCGATACGTTTGGAAATTTCAACCTCCTGTTCGCGGGTGAGAAGGGGGACCTGTCCCATTTGCTTAAGATACATCCGGACTGGGTCGTCAAGGATGTCGAGTTTCTGATCTTTGCTCTCCTCCTCACCATCAAGATCGCCTTTTTTCTTATCCTTGTAGCGATCAACCTCGGAAGCATCAATGATGTCGAACTCCATCTGGCGGAGTCGGTCGAGGATGGCGTCGACATCCTTGGGGTCGACAATGTTGTTGGGAAGGATTTCGTGGATGTCATCGTAGGTGAGGTAATCCTGTTCCTTGGCGAGCTTGATGAGTTCGCGAATCTTTTCCTGAATCTCGGGAGTGTCGATCCGGTTCTTAGGCTTCTTTTTGGCGGGCGCCTTTTCCTCAGCTGCTGGAGTTTCCGTGGCGGGTGTCTCCTTTTTTGCTGCTGCGGCTTTTGGGTTTTTCTTTTTGGCTGCTTTTTTGGGTGCCGCTTTTTTAGCGGGTACCTTTTTGGCTGCTTTCTTCTTCACCACAGGCTTCTTGGCCGCTTTTTTAGGAGGCACCTTCTTGGTCGCTTTCTTGGCTGGCGCCTTCTTTGCGGCCTTTTTAGAAGGGGCCTTATGAGCAGCCTTTTTCGATGCGGCTTTCTTTGCGGGAGCCTTCTTTTGAGGAGTGGCTTTTTTTGCTGCGGTCTTTTTCTTCGCCATGGTGGGGAAATGGATTGCCGGATGTGAGGACACACCTCAGCTATTATAGGTCAACACGGACTTCCGTGTCGAGGCGCGTATGTTTGTGAGGATAGGGGTAGGGTCAAGTTTTTTTGAAGCGGTGAGGCCCTAAAATATGGAAAAATCGAGAAAGGGACATTAGCGGATGAATCGGGAGTCGAGATTTCTTAGGAATTCCTGAAGCTCCTTCACTTTCTGAAGAAGGGGGATCAACTGGTTGGCAGGGAGATTCGGGTCTGCGAGTTGAGCCCGAAGAGAGGATTCTTTCTTCTGAAAGTGACTTGCCAGAAGGAGGCTTGAGGCTTCCTGGGCAGCTTTCCTCGGATCAACGGGAAGGTCGGTGGTGAAGGTTTGCTCCAATGCGAGCTGATCGGGCTCGGAAAGGGTGAGGAGAAAGGCCTGACGAGCGGCTGGCGAGTTGTTGGGGCGTCGAATGAGGATGGTGCGAAGCAATTCTCCTCCTGCGGTCTCCCGGAGGACTTCGTCGATGGACTCGATTTGCTCGTTCAAATCATCGCAAACTTCGGATGAGGCCATGGCGAGGTGGCAGAGGTAGGCGATGGAGGGATCAATGAAGGAGGGGATCACTGATTGAGCTTTTGCGGACGCTTCTTGTTTTTGATCTCGGCGGTCGAGGCGCTTGTTGAGGCGATCTGCTTCTTGTTTGGACTGGAAAACGAGTTGTCGGAATTCGTCAGCCCCGAGACGCAGCCGAATGGCAAGAGATTGAATGGTGGCATCCCGCAGTAAGGTGTCACTCATCGAGGCAACAAGATCGGCGAGGCTTTTTAAAAGTTTGGCGCGATCGGCCGGGGAGGCGATATTGATGTCGGGAAGTTCTTTGTTGAGTTTGGCCTCGAAGAATTCCTTGGCCCCAGCAAGAAGTTCGCGGAATTTCTCAACTCCGTGGGCTTTGAGGTAAGAATCCGGATCGTCTCCCTCGGGAAGATGGACGAGGCGGATGGTGAGGCCGGAGGCCGCAAGCTGAGCGAAGGCTTTATCGGCAGCAGCTAGACCTGCGGTATCGCCATCATAGCAGAGGGTGACGTTGTCCGTGTATCGCTTGAGGAGGCGGGCGTGTTCTTTGGTGAAAGCGGTTCCGAGGGGGGCGATGGCGTTTTCGATTCCCGCCTCATGAAGAGCGATGGCATCAAGTTGGCCTTCACAAATGAGAGCGAACTTCTCTTTTCCCATCGGCTTGATCGCGTGGTGAAGGGCGAAGAGGAGTTTGGATTTATGAAACAGGATTGTGTCACTGGTGTTGATGTATTTCCCACGTTTGTCATCCGGCTGGAGAATACGGCCACTAAAGCCAACAACATCACCCATTTGAGTATGAATGGGGAACATAAGTTGATCCCAGTATTTGGTATAAAGCCCGGCGCGAGGGTTGTTCGGGTCCTTCATTCCCCCAAGGCCGGCATTGACGATTTCCCGGCCGCGGTAATTTTTTTCACGGATATGGCCGAGGTAAAGGTTGGCGTTTCGAGGAGCCCAACCAATGAGCCATTTCTTGGCCGTCGCGGCCGTGAAGCCCCGCGATTTCATATAGTCGCGCGCATGCTGGGCATCGGGCGATTTCATGAGAAGGTTATGGTAGAAGCGAGCGGTCAGATTGTTGAGTTCCTTCAGCCGGGAAATGCTGCGACGTTTGCGGTCGTCTTCCGGGCTCGAGGCTTCCTCGATAATGGGGACTCCATATCTGGAGGCGAGTTTTTTGGCAGCATCGACGAATGGGATGTTCTCATGCTTCATCACGAAACCGATCGCTCCGCCTGATTCGCCGCAGCCAAAGCATTTGAAGGTTTGCCAGGCAGGATTGACGGTGAAAGAAGGAGTGTCTTCGTTGTGAAAGGGACAGTTTGCTTTGAAAAGCGATCCCGCCCGTTTGAGGGGGAAGTAGGAGCCAATGACATCGACGATATCGGCCGCCTCGATGATCTGCTCAATGGTTTCTTCAGGAATTCGCCCCACGGAAGGATGGTGAATGCTGAAGGAGCCTTTGTGAAGAAGGGAAAGGAGGAAACTTTTTTGAGGCGAGGGAGTGATTGAGTGATTGGCTTTTTGAGGTAGTCTCAAGCCATGAAAACGGTTTTTTACGTACTCCTGGCAATTCTTGGGTCGAGCTCCTTATTTGCAGATGGGGGCGAGAAGCGCCTGCTGGGGAAGTCTGGGGAGGAAAGCTACACCGGGAAAGTTGTGTTGATCGAAGTGGGGGAGGATGACTTGGTGAATGATCAAAGTTTCCGATTTTGGGAGCGAACGATTGAGCGGGTTCAAGAGGAGAAGGCAAAAGCTTTGATTTTCAAATTAGACACTCCGGGTGGACTGGCCTTTGCGACTCATGACCTCATGGGGGAGATTGCCAAACTCGAGATTCCCACCATTTCATTTATCGACCCTATGGCAATGAGCGCGGGGGCAATGATTGCGGTTTCGACAGAGCGAATCTATATGGCACCTGGCTCGACCGTTGGATCAGCGGCAGTGGTCAATGGTTCAGGAGCGGAAATCGAGGAACATATGCGGGCCAAAATCGAGAGCTTTTTTGATGCGCATGTTCGTTGGGTCGCTGAGAAACAGGGGCATCGTCCTGAAGTGGTAAGAGCGATGATGGTGCTCGATGAGGAAGAGCGTCAGATTGGCCCCATTCTGGTGAAAAAAGGGGAGTTGCTTGCGCTGAATTCCAGCGAGGCTGTGAAGATGCTTGACGATGGACCACTCTTCGCCGTGGGAGAAGTGGAGAGTCTTGATGAGGTTTTGAAACAAGAGGGACTTGATGGGGCAGATCTTGTAACCGCGACTCCCACGGGCTTTGAGAAGTTTGCGTGGTGGGTTGCCAGTATCTCGGGACTACTCCTTCTGATCGGTCTCGCTGCTGGATATTTTGAAATACAGACGCCTGGATTTGGGGCTGGTGGAATCGTTGCAGGTATCGCATTTGCGACCTTCTTTTTTGGAAATTACCTTGCCGGGAACATGGCGGGTTATGAAACGGCGGCGATCTTCGCCTTGGGGATCGGTCTCATTGCGCTGGAGGTGTTTATCATCCCCGGGTTTGGCGTGCCGGGGATTCTCGGTCTCCTTTTGGTCGTTGGTTCATTACTGACGGCGATGACGGGGGAGTTTACTTGGGATCGTTTTGAGTTCGAGGGTATTGGGTTCAATGAGGGACTGGGCCTTCTTGAGCGTCCAGCAATTCACCTTTCGATCGGAATCTTTGGAGGGAGCGCAGTGGTGATGCTGATGATGCGTTATCTTCCGGAACTTGGGTTTATGAAGAAATTGATGGTTCCGGCGACTGCTGGACCGGGAACAGGGATCGAAGATGTTCCTGAAGCTGGACAGCGTGTTGGCCAGACCGGAATCGCGGGCACTGATCTGCGACCAGCGGGTAAGGCGATTATTGATGGAGAAGAGCTGGATGTTGTCGCGGAAGGTGAGTTCGTCTCAAAGGATGATGCGGTAAGAATCGTCAAAGAGGACGGAATGGGAATCGTCGTTAAAAAAGTTTAATCGCCTCCAGAGCTCAGGATGCGGTCGCGAAAACACCTTGGAGGAATTTGGAAAAGCCGGGGGGAAGGACAATCTACTCTTTAAACTGCCTCGGAGAGAGGGAGTGACGGAGGATGCCGGTCTGGTCGTCAAAATGAGACCATCGGTCGCACTCGAAATCGATGATCGCGATTCCACAGGTGGGAAGTTTAGCGAGGTGTCCACCACTGAGGCGGTTGATCAAGGCGGTCCAAGTCGGGTTGTGCCCGATCAGCATCGCTGAATTGAGAGCGTTGGGGAGTTTCCTCGTTCGATGAATGATTTCGCTCTCTGACGCTCCGTAAAAGGAGTCAATGATTTCGATCTGACCCTCTGCAAACGAGAATTCAGTGGCGAGTAATCCAGCCGTGGCCCGGGTTCGCTGGGAGGGGCTGATCAAAATAGCCTCAGGGATGAGTCCTCGCTTTTCGAGTTCTTGCCCCATCATGGGCGCATCTCGCAGGCCTCGCTTGTTGAGAGGGCGATCGATGTCACGAAGGTCGGGGTGGTCCCAAGAGGACTTGGCATGGCGCGTGAGGAAGAGTCGTTTCATTGACGATTAAGACGATGGAATGATGTTTGCAGGAGAAGCCTAAGATGGGGTTGTGATCTAACGAGCTTCTTTTAACCAAACCAGCGGAAATCGGGAAAGGGGTTTTGATTTTGAGAAAGAAAAAGGCATGTGACCGGGATGCCACATGCCTCGAAAATGAAGTTAGAGGGGGTGATGAATGACTACTCCACGTGGCCTTTGACGGTGTAAATATTGCGCTTTCCAGCTTTGAGTTCGGCTTCGCGACGCTTGAGATATTTGTGGGAAATCTCGCGGGCTTTTTTCTGATCGGCTTCGCTGTAGTCCCAAAATTCCTGAAGGATTTTTTCGGCGGCAGGGAAGTGGGAGCCGTCATCGCCGACGCGTTTGCGGGTCTCGGCGAGCTGTTGTTTCAGTTTGGCTACGAGCTCCTTCTGGGTGGGATCGTGGTAGAGGTTTTTGGTCTCGTGAGGATCATTGATGAGATCGTAGAGTTCCCAGCCCGGAGGGGTTTGGTAGCCGCCATCGTAGTTGCAGGCGTAAAAGTAGATGAGCTTGTGAGTCTTGGTGCGGATTCCGACGTGGGCGGGATTGTCATGGTGGGCCATGTGCATCCAGTAGCGGTAGTAGGCGGTCTCCTTCCAACCTTCGGGTTCCTTGCCGGTGACGAGGTGCTCCTTGAAGCTCTTCCCTTGGACGGAGGAGGGGATGTTGATGTTGGCGAAGTCAAGCATGGTGGGGGCGAAGTCGACATTCTCAACACAGGAGTCGATGACAAGGCCGGCTTTGATTTTGGCGGGGTAGCGGACCAGAAGAGGCATGCGCTGTGACTCTTCATACATCCAGCGTTTGTCCTGGAAGTCGTGCTCACCGAGCATGAAACCTTGATCGCCGGTGTAGATAATGATGGTGTTGTCCATCTGTCCGGTGTCTTCGAGATGCTTGAAGAGGCGGGCAAGGTTGTCGTCGATTCCGCGAACGCAGCGGAGGAATTTCTTGAGGTAGGCGTTGTAGGCCATACGGGTGTTTTCTTCTTCGCTGTGATTCTTTGGGTCAAAGCCTTTCGGAAATTCGGCCGGGAACATGGGAGGAAGATCCATGAGGTAGTTCCGGCGGGGGTTACGTGATCCGTTGGACGTGCCGATGTGGGGAATGAGTTCGTCGTCCGCTCCACGGGTCGCGATGGATCCCCACTGGGAGCCGCGGGTCCAGAGCGTCTCTGGTTCCGGAACATTCACGTCCTTGAGGAAGTCCTCATAGCGCAGGGCGTTTTCAAAGTAGTCATGCGGAGCCTTGTAGTGGTGCATGAGGAAGAAAGGTTTCTCTTGGTCCCAGCCTTCGCTGAGCCACTTAAGGGTGATATCGGTGATGACATCGGTAGAGTGCTGATCTTGGTATTTGATGGTGTTTTGCCCCCATTTCTTGTCACCTCTCACCCGGAACTCGGGGTTGAAGTAGTGCCCTTGTCCGGCGAGGACGGAGTAGTAGTTGAAGTCGGCAGGCTCATCCTTGAGATGCCATTTTCCGATCATCGCGGTATCGTATCCCGCGTTGGCAAATTCGATTGCGAGCATCTGTTTCCCAGGGCCAACGCGTCCCGCGAGGTCGAAGGCGCCGTTGGTGTGGGGATATTGCCCGGTCAGGACACACGCGCGGGAAGGCGAGCAGATGGCATTGGTGCAAAAGGCGTTTTTGAAAAGCGCTCCTTCTTTAGCAAGTCGGTCGATGTTGGGAGTGGGCGCGATCTTGGCAAGACGGCTTCCGTAGGCGGAAATGCCATGCGCCGCGTGATCGTCAGACATGATGAAGAGAACATTGGGCCGGGAATCATGGGAGCCTTCGGTTTGATCGGCCAAGGCCGGAACAGAAAGGGCTAGGGAGAGGATAATTCGTAAGGTCATTTTGTCTGACAAGTTTCTCCTTCTGGTGGAAATTGTCAAACTTCCTCGGCCATGAAGAAATTCTGAGAAAACAATCGAATTCGTAAAATAGAAGTGGGAGCATAGCCTCATGTTTCTATTCAAAACACTTGGTGTTTGCTGGGCTCTTGGCTCATTGACGGCAGTTTCACAGACTCAAAAGATGCCTCGTGAAGATGTGATCGAGGTGCCTGCAATGAGTGAGGGCTTGTCGCTTCACAATCTTTTCCAGTCGAATATGGTGATCCAGCGGGATAAGCCGATTGGAATCTGGGGGTGGGCGAAGCCGGGTGCCGAGGTTGTCGTTTCGATTGCTGGAGACAAGAAGGTTGTGAAGGCCTCAGAGAATCGTTCGTGGAAGGTTGAGTTTCCGGCGCGTCAGGCTAGTTCAAGGCCGATTGAGATTCTGTTGAAGAGTGGAGAGGGAGCCGTAAAGTTGGAAAATGTTTTGGTCGGCGATGTTTGGGTGATAGGCGGACAGAGCAATATGGAGTTTCCACTCACCAAGGTGGAAAATGGAAACCTTGAAATCGTCTCAGCCAATTACCCGGAGGTCCGAATTTTGACCGTTCCCCAGAGTGCTCAAAAGGAAAGAGTGCTGTCTTTCCCACGGCTTCATGAATGGAGCGATTGGTCCAATCGTCATTTCCGAAAGGGCGACTGGGAGGTGTGCTCGCCGGAGGTGGTGGGAGAGCTCTCCGCAATTGGTTATGTCTTTGCACGCCGCGTTCACATGGCCAGTCAGGTTCCGATTGGTGTGGTCGACGTCTCAAGAGGAGGGACGACGGTGGAAACTTGGACTCCGGATTCGGTTCTTCGTGATCTCGATCATGAACTCGTGAAGGGGCTGCTAGCGGAGTGGGATCAAAAGGTCGACGATTGGGATGCGAAGGAGGATTTGAAGAATCGAATCGATAAACACCACCAATGGGTGGAGCGGATGAGGAAGGAAGGGCGCGAAATTCCGGCGAACCGGAAGCTGCCCACTGACTTGAGGCCTGGTCCGGCTTTCGATGCCAATCGCCCTGGGAATTGCTTCGCGGGGATGATCGGTCCGATCGAAGGTCTCGCCGTAAAGGGGGTAATTTTTCATCAAGGCTACAACAATTGCTTCAAGGGAACCGATGGCGCGAAAATGTATCGCGTCATTTTTCCGAAGACGATTGCGGCTTGGAGAAAGGCTTTTGGCGATCCGGAAATACCGTTCGGGATCTTATCTCTCTGCACGGACGCGACCAAGCAGACCCTCTCAAACTACGTGGAGATGATGGGCAACGCAGGCCCGTTTATTCGTGAAGCGCAGTATCAGACCTACCTTGAGCTTAAGAATGCTGGAGATGAGAATGTGGGCTTTGTGAGCACCTACGATTTGCGCCGGAGGTGGTATCATCCTCAGCTTAAAGTTCCTGCAGGTGAGCGGGCGGCCCGTTGGGCGCTGGCGACGGAATATGGGATGGCAAGTGATATCCGCTGGAAGCCGCCCGAACTTGCGGGAATGAAGGTGGAAGGGGATTCCATCATTCTGACAATGGACGAGCCGGTGAATGGTCTTGATGATGGTGGCGTGGTCGAGGGCTTTGCGATCGCTGGGAAGGATCGTAAATTTCACCCGGCCACCGCGGAACATTTTGTAAAAGGAAAAGATGCAAGGGGGCGCCCGCAGAAAGATCATCGGAAAATCGTGCTCGCGAGTCCGCTGGTATCAAAGCCCGTGCATTTTCGATACGCCTGGGGGCGAAACCCGATGGGGAATTTACAGGCGAAGGGAAACTCGGATATTCCCTTTGCGACCCAGCGCAGCGATGACTGGCCGATGGAGGAGGTTTATTGTAAGAATGCGGAAGGTGAGCGAGAGTTACTAAAGTTTGAAGGACGCAAACTGCGCAATGTTCTTAAAGCCCAAGATGAGCAGCGCTTGATTGAGGAAGCGAAATTGCTTCTGGAAAATAAGTAATCACTCCGAAGAAAACTCAAAGCGGTAGAACTTCATCGACGAGTCAATCGGGCTGCAAAGGTGAGTTTCACGGATCCGTGAGAGCTTTAAAGCGCTCCCAACAATACTTTTTCCACGAGGGCTAACTTTCCTGCCAAGTTTGGACGCTGAGGTGGAGGTTAGTCCTCCTCGTCCACTTCGATCTGAATTGCGAGGTACTTTTCAGCTTCGCGGGTGGGGTCATCGGCGCGCATGAGGGTCTCTCCGATGAGGACGGCGTTTGCTCCGTATTCGAGAACCTGCTGGGCGTCAGCGGGGGATTTGATGCCGGATTCGGAGACGAGAATGACATCGTCCGGAACCTCCTCAGCAAGACGTTCGGTTGTTGTGAGATCAGTGGTGAATTCCTTGAGGTTTCGGTTGTTAATACCAATCAGGTCGGCTCCGAGATCGAGAGCTCGCTCCATCTCCGGGAGATCGTGAACTTCCACCAAGGCATCGAGCTGGAAGTCTTTGGCGGTCTCGTAGAGATGCTTCATGAGGTCGTCATCAAGGCAGGCCGCGATGAGGAGGATGGCATCTGCGCCGGAAACAATCGCTTCATAAATCTGGCATTCATGAATCATGAAGTCCTTCCGAAGAAGCGGGATAGGCGAGATTTTTGATATTTGGGTCAGGTAGGAAAGGTGACCTTGGAAAAAGTTCTCGTCGGTAAGGATCGACATGCAGGAAGCGCCACCATCGATGTAGCGATTGGCGGTGCGCATGTGGTCGAATTCGGGATCGATAATGCCGGCGGAAGGCGAGGCTTTTTTGACTTCGGCGATGAGCCCGAGCTGGCCTTTTCCACGATCGAGCGCGGCGCGGAATCCCGCGAAGTCGTTTCGCATCAGCGCGGAGGCACGAAGCTTCTTGGTGAGAGCGATGGTGGGTTCGATCTCTTGTTTTTTGTAGGCTACGATTTCGTCGAGCTTGTTCATGGCGGAGATTTAGGGGCGTGAAAGAGTCATCGTGCCGTGATCTCCGCTTCCTTTGTAGCGGAGGTTGAATTGCCCGGGAGTGAGCTGGCCGTTGACGGAGTAGGTGCCGAAGTTGTTGGGGAGGGTCATGCTTCCTTTGATTGGAAGATTTCCGTGGCGGTCAAGTTTTGCAGGAACCTGATGGAGGTAATCGCCAAATTGGAGAATTCCCCAGCCAGCGCGGTAGCGGAAGTCCCAGAGGGTTTGGTCCTTCTCATTCTGCGAGACAATGCACCAAAGCGGGCCGTGATGTCCGTTGGCCTTACTTTTCCAAGTTCCTTTCCAGGCTCCTTCGACTGATGGTTTGGGGATACTCTGTTTCCGGGCTTTTTGGAATGCCGAGTGATAGGAGCTTCCGCACGAAGTGAGGAAGAGGGCACCGAGAAGAAGCAGAGGGCGGATCATTGTTTAGAGGCAAACACGCTCGAAGAGTTGATCAAGGGGCAGCTGCATGCCGATGTAGAAATCACCGAACTCGCCGTAACGGGCGGAGACTTCATCAAAGCGCATTTCGTAAACGATTGCTTTGATCTGGTAGGTGTCGTGCGCCAGAAGAGTCACTCCCCATTCGTGCTCGTCAAGACCGGTAGAGCCCGTGATGAGTTGTAGAATTTTTCCTGAATATTTCCGTCCCGTGGTGGCGTGGCCCTTCATCAGCTTGGCCCGATCGGAAGATTCGAGGGAATACCAGTTGTAGTCATCATGAGCAGAGCGACGCTTGGACATGGGGTAGAAGCAAATTGCAGGCCAATCAGGGAGGACGGGATACATGCGGTGCTGGAGGTAGTGCTCCATTCGCTTGTCAAACTCGGCGATTTTTTCCTCAAACTCGGGAGAGCCTTCGGTCAATCCTTCTTCGGCGATGAGGGTGTCTTTCCCGTATTGCTCGCGGGTGGTGGTGTATTCCGAACGTTCGGTCTGGGAGAGGTAGGAATAGGTGGGGGCGAGGATATCAGCACCGAGGGAGAGGGTGAGGCGTTTTTCGAAATGGGTGGCATCGTGAAGATCGGGAGTCAGCAGCATGAAGCCGATGTCGGCTTTCGGTGTCGCCACCGCATAGGTGAGGAGCTGGGTGTCTTTGTGTGAGCGGATTTCCTGCACAAGTTCGGTGAGGCGGGTCTTGGCTTCGCGCTTTTCAGAATCAGAGAGAAGTGACCACTGGGAGTGGTCGATGGTGTAAAAGAGGTGCATAACGTGCCAGCCTTCATGGGGCACGAGGGGAGTGGGATCTTCGGACATGAGAGAGGTGTTTTATTTCGACTCGTTTGAGACGCTACGAGGTTCAATACGCACGGCGGCGAGTTTTTTCTCATTATCGAGATGAGCAGGAGTGGTGCCGGACTCACCTTCGACGATGAGAATCGACCAGGGTTTGAAGTCGCCGTTTGCGTAGGGGTTGATATCGGAAATGTCCGTAAATCCAGCAGTGCAGTTCACCGTGATTTCATGGGAGTTGTTTTGAGTGAATCGACCGTTGATGACTTCGAGCGAGAACGGATCGCCGATGAGTTCCTTATCGCTGTCTCGGAAGGACAGGGCCAACGCGGCATTTCCGTTTCCACTGAGTTTGATTCGTGCACAAGGGATGAGGCGAGCACTGAGCTGGACGCCCAAATCAAGGTCTTCCCCCTTCCGAATGGGTTCCCGCCAGTAGGTCTCGATAGTATCCACATTAATATGAGCTCCTTTCAGGGGGAAGTCTTCGTCATATTCCACCAAGGTCCCTTCTGGGGCCTGGTCGTAAAAGGTCGAAATTCCCCAAACGGCCGCGCCAATGAGTAGCGCCACCACCGCAACCAACGATGCTTTTTCAACAATCGAAATCTCGGTCACGGTCGAAGAGTTTTTCTCTTTGACGGCGTCAAGGGTTTGCTTGGGAGAGACTGGATTTTCATCACCGGTATCCTCCAGAGTTTCCTTTCTGGTTTTCGAGGAAGGAGGTTTTGGGGAGGCTTCTCGATTTTCGATGTCTCCTGCAGGAGCTTCTTCATGGTTGAAATCTTTCTGTTCAACAGATCCTGCCCCCTGCTCAAGTTGAGCTTTGGATTCATCTGTAGGATCGGCACTCAGCTCGTCTTGAGTGGGCTGAGAATCGTTGGAAGGCTCGAGATCATCATCTCCGAGATCCCAAAAGTCCTCTTCTGGTTCTGTGGAAGGTTCGGGTTTCATTGTGTATATCGAAGGCGGGGACTAGCTAACAGTGGTTCAGGGGGCTTGCAAAGCGCGAAAGCTTACAGAAAAAGAGATTGCATCCTGACAAGCTGTGGGTGAATTTTTCGCCCGAAGCCATGGCTGATCTCGAAGATAAAAATCCTGAAAACGTGGGCGGCAAGTTTTATGTCGATTCCCAGTGCATCGATTGCGACCTTTGCCGCGAAACCGCACCTAAAAATTTCCAGCGTTCGGACGACGAAGGTTATTCGTATGTTTTTAAACAGCCGGATGGCGAAGAGGAACTGGAACAGTGTGTCGAGGCCATGGAAGGTTGCCCGGTTGAGGCCATTGGCGACGACGGCGAGTAATTCGCGTCCTTTTGCTGATGAAAAGAAAGTCCGGTCAGAGAAAGCCCGACCGGCAGGCCAAAATGCGCGCTCACTTCATGCGTGATTGGATCGGTGGGCACGTTCCACTCGATCTGAATCGGAATGTGTCCACGCCCGGGGAATACATCGAGGAGATTTTGGAGCGGGTTGGCGTGAAAGGGGGGCTTGATGAGGATCGTGTCAAAGAAGCTTGGCGCGAGCTCGCCGGGGGAGTGATTGCGAACCAGACCGAGCCCGTTTCTCTCCGAAAAGGCTGCCTTACTCTCAGGGTCCTCCAGCCTGCGATGCGCTACCACCTTGAACAGCTCAAGCCTCAGCTCCTCAAAAAACTCAGAACTGAATTGGGCGAAGAGCATATTCAATCACTCCGGCTCACAGTCGGGTGAGTATTTATCCCATGTATCAAAATCTTCTTTTTGACTGGTCTGGCACTCTCGTGAATGACCTTCCTCCCACCCTGTATGCCACCAATGCCGTGTTGAAGAGTCATGATGTTCCGGCGATGGATCTGCGGGAATTTCGTGACCGGTTCCGGCTGCCATACCCGGAGTTCTACGCGGAGGTTCTACCCGGGGTTCCTATCGAATCACTGGAGGGCCTGTTTCGCACCGCTTTTCGGGAGTCTCCGGAGCAAGTTTCCGTTTTACCTCACGCCCGCGAGAAAATGGAATGGTGCCAGCTTCAGGGAATCCGGTGTTTTGTTCTCTCGAGCATGGACCCGGGGGTTTTTGATGAGCAGGCTGAGCGCTTACGAATGGGACACTTTTTTGAAGCTCTCTACACCGGGGTTATTGATAAACGTGACATGATTGGTTCGATTTTGGAAACCCATGGTCTGTCGCCTCACGAGACTGCTTTCGTGGGGGATATGGTTCATGATATAGAAACGGCGCATCATGGGGGAATTGCCTCGGTGGCGGTTACCACTGGCTACGATCCGGAAGAACGGCTTCGAAAATCCGGGCCAACCCACCTTTTTCCTCACCTGACAGCCTTCCGGGAATGGCTTGAGGGGCAGGAGAGTCGTATCTAGAGTTCTTAGGACATGCCGGATCAAATCATTATTCGAGGTCTCCGCTTTTTCACCCGGATCGGAGTTCCTCAAGAAGAGCGGGCAGAGGCTCAGGAAATCCGCGCTCATCTGACGATGCGAGTGCTCGCATTTCCAGAAAGTGACGAGCTTTCTGGAACAGTCGATTACAAGGAGGTGGCCGAGCAGATCACCGCATTGGCAGGGATCGGGGAGAGGAAACTTCTCGAAACTCTTGCGCAGGAAATCGCGGCACACGTTTTGAATCGCTTTCCGGTGAAAGGAATCCGGGTGGAGTTGGAAAAACGAATTTTACCAGATACAGACTGGGTGGGTGTCGTTATTGAACGTGGAGAATGAACGTGATCCTCCTTCGCGTGTCTCTAAGAGCATCAGCGAAGGAGAATTGCCCTCTGCCTCCTTGATTCCAGTTCGCTTTACATGTCCAAAGAAACGATGAGTGATCCCGATCATGCCCTTGTCCGTCGCGCGCAGGACGGGGACACCCGTGCCTTCGATGATCTGGTGCGAAAGTATTCTCCCAAACTTTACGGCATGGTTTACCACATGACTTCCCATAAAGAGGATACTCACGACCTGCTTCAGGATATCTTCGCCAAGGCTTATCGCTCTCTAAAGCGGTTTCGCGGGAAGTCCACGTTTTACACTTGGATCTATTCCATCGCGACCAATATGACGCTCAATTTCCTGAAGAAGAGGAAGAGGCGAGCGGCTTGGAGTCTCGATAAGGTTGGTTCTGGTATTCAAAATGACGAGGCCATGGTCGATTTAAGTCATGGTGCAAACCCTCGACACCAATCCGGGGTGAATGAACTTCAAAAAAAATTGAACGAAGCGATGCAGTCGCTGTCAGAAGACCACAGAGCAGTTGTCACTATGTTCGATATTCAGGGGGTTCCCCATGCTGAAATCAGCAAAATCCTCGGGGTTTCGGAAGGAACAGTTCGCTCGAGACTCTTCTATGCGCACAAGCAGATGCAAGGGCACCTCGAAGAATATCTCAGATAAACAATTGATCTTCCTGAAAAAAAAATCCCCCAATCAATAAATCCCGGTCATTGTGAAAAGCCACGACGAGAGAATTCAAAATTTGGTGAGCCTCAAGCGTTACGAGGCTCCGCGCGACGGATACTTTGAGGACTTCCTCGAGGAATTCCAGAGGCGCCAACGTCAGGAGCTTCTCAAGAAATCTTCCTTCAGCCTCTTGGGGGAGCGGGCAGGGACCTGGTTTCGTGAGCTTGGCTCGATCAAATGGGTTGCTGGAGCAGGGGCGGCTTATGCCACGATGATGCTAACCGTCTTTTTGTTCCTCCCTCCTTCCGGTCCGGAGACTAATTCCCATGTGCAACCTGCTTCCTATGAAGGAGATTTCTTCAAGCAAATTGAGGAAGTTGACTTCGAAAACGGAAAAAACTTCCGCTCTCGTGAGGGAACGAGTAGAGAGCACTAAGGTAGTGATTATTTATGATGAAGTTCAGCTCTTTCGAAGCCGTTCTCACAGGGGTGGTTTTTTCTCTCTTCTCCGCTCAGTCTCTTTCTGCCCAAAAGCAGGTCACCTTCGCGCTCGGTGGTCAAGATGGTGAGACGCAAGCAGTCATTCTCCCTGTTGATAACGCTGGCACTTACCTCACCGTCGGAGTGGTTGGAGCCGATGTCAGCTCCGGAAAATCAGGGGTTCAGAGCTATTCCTTGTTGGCACAAGATCCGCAGTCGCGGATTACTCTTTTGAAATCGGACGAAGTAGGAACGCCTCCTTTATTTGGTTCCTCGTCTTCGCTCAAACCTGGGTCAGCGGTTTATAAGAATCCGAACAAGGCAGGTGGAATTTGCCGAGTCGTAAGTTGGGAAGGCTCATTCCATGACCAGCCTCTACCCCTAAAATTTCTCCGGATTCACTATTCTGGCAGCATTCCCAAGCCAGGACAGCCTCTTTATGATGATGCTGGGAAGTTGGTGGCAATTGCCCATCAGCCCAGTCCGGACTTTGGAAAAGGAACTTATGCTTTGCCCATCGAAGCAGTCGTTCGGAATACTGCAGACTACAAGAAGCATCAATCACTGCGCCGTTGCTGGCTTGGACTTCATCTCGATCACAAAAATCCCATTCCGGCGATCGTGGGCATACGTCCGGAGTCGCCTGCGGCGCAGATCGGGCTTAAGCAGGGGGATGTTCTCATCAGTCTCGGAGATTGGCCCATTACGACTTATCCTACCGCAATTAATGCCTTCTACTACTTGATTCCTGATCAAAAGGTGACTTGCACCTACATGCGGGGGACGAATTTGATCACCTCTGAGATCACTCCGAAGGCCCATCCGGCTTATGCCGTTATTGAAGAGAAAGAATAGACGAATGGCAGTTTTCCCCGCCAGTTTTTCGGTTCGAACTTCAGGGAAGGGAACCTACGAGCTTACCCGGCAAGTAGCGGATGTTGTCGCTGAATCGGGGATTCAAGCCGGAACGATCACTGTTTTTGTTCAGCACACCAGCGCGAGTCTGGTGATCATGGAAAATGCAGACCCTTCGGCCCGAACCGATCTTGAGAATTTTTTCGACCATCTTGTCCCGGAGGATACTCCTTATTTTATTCACACCTACGAGGGGCCGGATGACATGCCATCCCACATCCGGATGTGCCTGACCCGAACAAGCGAAGTGATTCCTGTGATCGGTGGGCGGATGACACTGGGAACCTGGCAAGGGATTTTCTTGTTTGAGCACCGTAATCAGCCCCACACGCGAATGATCACCTTGATGGTCAGTGGGGACTCGTAACTTTCTCATAGACACGGGATGGCTATGCTCCAGCGATTGCTTGGGTCTGAGAAGGCTTGAGGAGGGAGTTCGTAAGCATTAGTAATCGACGGAAAACGTCATCAGATGATGAGAAACGAAGAGCTCTCGGATATTGAGCAGGGTTGTATGTTCTGGTGATCTAGGAATGAAGAGAGGTGTTCTGGGCTTGTAAGAGAGCTTCGAGTTCCTCATGGATTGAGGCAGTTTTTCTGGACTGCGAGCAGGAAAATAGGATGTTAAAAACCGATGAGTCCGTATTTTTTGGCCTCCTCGCTTTTGGCCTTCTCGCGACTGAGCACATCAGTTTTCACCGTTAATGTTCCCATTTCCGAAGTTGGAATGTCGTCCAATTGTTTGGAGCAGAAGAATCGAAAGATTACCGGTCGGATCTTAAACCATTTTTTGAATAGATTAGTGTCTTCAGTTTCGCCCTAAGGCAGGTCAATGTGAGGACTTTACCCTTTTCCCCAGAGAAGACCTTAGCCTCCATGCGGCATCAGAGCTCGACGTGGTCCGGGAGAAATTGGAGCTTGCCGATAAGATGTTTGCGGTCGAGAGGGACGGTTGCCAAGATAGGGAAGTTGATTTTGACCAATTCTCTGACCCTTGCGGTCATTTTTAGTCTGAGGCTCGTTCTGCAAGCCAGTTTTTCATTCCTCCGGCCACATTGGTGACGTTCTCAAACCCGTTTTCGAGCATCCACATGCCAGCGCGGGCGCTTCGCATGCCGGCAGCGCAGAGGACGTAGTAAGTCGCATCTTGGGGAAGACTGCTTGCCGCATCGGGCCAGCCGCTGAGAGGGAGGAGTTGGCAGCCATCGATGTGAGCCATGAAAAACTCATCCTGTTCGCGGACGTCAAGGAGGATGCCATCGAGCCCGGCGTCCATTTTGGCTTTCAGTTCAAGAGTAGAGATTTCAGGAAGTTCTTTGTTCATATCACAGGAGTCAGAGTAAGTCACTGGCGCGGTGAGGGTGGGATCATTCCCGCAGAGCGGGCAATTGGGATCGGGTTTGATTTTGAGCTCCCGAAAGCTGGTGTCCTGCGCGCGGAAGTGAATCAGCCGTCCGAGTGGGGGAGAGCCGATGTTGAGAAGTAGTTTAATCGCTTCCATCGCTTGAAGCGAACCGATGATTCCTGGGAGCACGCCCAGAACTCCAGCTTCCGCTCATGTCGGAACGGCGCCGGGAGGAGGTGGTTCGGGAAGAAGGCAGCGATAGCACGGCCCTCCGAGATGTGGGGCAAAGACGCTCACCTGGCCCTCGAATTGATGGATGGCGCCGTGCACGAGGGGGGTTTTAGAGAGAACGGCTGCATCATTGGCGGCGAAACGGGTCGGGAAGTTGTCGGAGCCATCGATAAGGAGATCATAGTCCCGGAGGAGCGTAAGCGAATTGTCGGCCGTGAATTTTCCAGAATGCTCGATGACTTTCACATGAGGATTGAGGACGTGGATACGGGAGCGGGCCGACTCCAGCTTTGGAGTAGCGACTTCAGGAGTTCCATGAAGAATTTGGCGATGGAGATTGGAAAGATCAACATGGTCGGGATCAATGAGGCCAATTTGACCCACTCCGGCCGCTGCGAGATACATGACTGCGGGAGAGCCCAGCCCGCCGGTCCCGATACAAAGGACGGAGGCGTTCTTCAGTCGCTCCTGCCCCTCTTCACCAATTTCGGGAAGGATGATTTGGCGGGAGTAACGGGAGGCTTCTTCCGGCGAGAGCGGCATGGCGAGAGCTTGCTCGCTGTGAGGGACGGTGTCAATCGACTCGCTTGCGGCCAGTGAAGGGAAGTGCTAAAGACAGGGCGTGCAGGTTGCCATTGTCGCCCATCCCTTAAAGCCAGATGCTCCGGAAGCGATCCGCCGTGTCCGGGCCAGTCTCGAGAAATTCGAGATCAAAGTTGTCCTGGAGCAAGAGACTGCGGGCTTGATCAAGGAGGAGGGAGTGCAGAATTTTCAATGCGAGGCCGACTTGATTATTTCTCTGGGAGGGGACGGCACTTTACTGGAGACGCTGCATCGCATTGCTCCGACTTCCACTCCGATCGCGGGCGTGAATATCGGAACGCTCGGGTTTCTGACAGCCTGCACGGATGAGGAGATTGATCAGTTGAGTGAAGCACTTGCCCAGGATCACATCCATCTTGTGGATCGCTCGATATTGAAGGTCGAGATGACTGAAGAGGGCGGGAAAGAGCACGAGTTTATTGCTTTAAACGAAGCTGTATTGATGCGAGGGGAAACCGGGCGCTTGGTTTCGCTTGAGGCGCGTGTCGATGGCGAACTTCTCAATACATATAATGCTGATGGTCTTCTTGTTGCCACCCCGACCGGGTCGACGGCATACTCGCTTGCGGCAGGAGGACCACTGATTGGGCCTCGTTCTGGAGTTTTTGTTATTACGCCGATTTGCCCGCACAGTCTCAGTAACCGGTCTTTGGTCCTCAGTGATGATTCGGTGATCGAGCTTATCCCCACTGGTCGTTCCGATGAGCCGATTTTGTTTTCGGTGGATGGACGTGATATTTTACGAATTGAGAAAGGGAGTCAGGTTCGGGTCACCCGCCACCCTCAGTCGTTGAACCTTGTCCGGCTTCCCGGCCATTCGTTTTACGAAACACTCCGGCATAAACTGGGGTGGTGATTATTTTACGAATTCCCGGGGAAGCGCCTTCATCCTGATTTTCTTAGTCTTGTCTCAGAGCTTTGTTGTGCTAACTCCCCTCAGTGTGGGTTTGGACAAAACTTTCTGCGGTAAAGTGGGCTGATGCTTGGGGCGAGCGGTTTCATGGGAATCCCAATTCGGTGATTTCCGAAATCAAGGGGGGAAAAACCGTCAGGGTCGAGGTATACTGTGAGACCGAAGAGAAAGCTTCAGGAATCGCGGAGCAGTTTGGAGGAAGTGTCCGGGAATTGAAGAGCAAGAATTGGGCTGCTCTGGGGCCACCCAAAACGGCTCCAGTTTTGATTCGGGACCAGCTGGTGATTTCTCCTATCGAGGACCGGGAGAGCGTGCAGAGGGAGTTTCCGGGGCGTGACGTTATTGTCATTCCTGCGGAAATGGCATTTGGAACCGGTGATCATCCCACGACTTCCACCTGCCTCCGTCTCCTGGCCGATCATTCCCAAGATCTCGATGCCGGATGGTCCTTTCTTGATTTGGGAACGGGAAGTGGCGTGCTCGCGATCGCAGCCAAAATGCTGGGAGCAGGGGAGATCTGTGCCTTTGATTTCGATACCAAGGCGGTTGAGATTTCCCAATTGAATGCTCAACGAAATGGAGTTTCTGATGTCGAATTCTTTGAGGCGGACGTTTTCCAGTGGAAGAATCGCAAACGATTTCAGGTTGTAGCTGCCAATCTCTTTTCAACCGTGCTCATCGAGGCTCTTCCTCTCATTGAGAAATGGGTGAAGCCGGGAGGAAGGCTGATTCTATCGGGGATTCTCTTCGAGCAATGGCCTGATGTGGAAGCCAAGGCAATTGGGTGCGGTTTCGAGCTCATCGAATTCAAAAAGAAGGGGAAGTGGACCACCGCGCACTTCCATGCGCCGCAAAAGTCGTAAATTTATCTGCGGAGCGCTTCATTTCACTTGCAAGAGAGCATCAGTCTGTGCAGAAAACCCGCGCTCCCCGGGGAGAAGTAACGCCGCTTGGCTCCATCCACTATCTTCGTCCCGGTTCTGGGGCAAATTATGATACGATTCCATGGAAAGTCTCTCAAGCCGCATCAAGTCCGTCAGCCCTTCGCTGACTCTCTCCGTCACGAACCAAGCCAAGGCCCTTCGTGCCGCTGGTGAAGAAGTTTATGGTCTCGCCGGAGGCGAGCCAGACGTCGATACTCCCGATTTTATCAAACAGGCTGCTTACGCTGCGCTTGCTGAAGGGAAGACCAAATACACTCCGGCCGCCGGTATCCCTGAGCTGCGTGAAGCAATTTCCGAGAAGCTTAAAAGCCAAAACAAGGTCAATTATGAGCCCAAGCAGGTTTGCGTCACTTCCGGTGCGAAGCAAGCTTGTTTCAATGCCATACTTTCCGTTGTGGAAGAAGGGGATGAGGTGATCATTCCTGCACCATACTGGGTAAGCTATCCCGAGATGGTAAAAATGGCCGGTGGTGTTCCCGTCATCGTTGAGACCAAAGAGTCGAACAAGTGGAAGATCACCGCGGACGAATTCGAGGAGGCGATGTCTCCCCGGACCAAAATGATTATTCTCAACACCCCAGGCAACCCGACGGGTTCAGTTTATCGTAAGGATGAGATCGAGGCTCTGGTTGAGGTGGCCTCTTACGAGGACATCATAATTCTAGCCGATGAAATTTACGAACATCTGGTCTATGGAGAGGCCGAGCACGTTTCCGTCGCTTCTGTCAACGAGGACGCCTATAATCTCACCATCACGGTGAATGGGTTTTCAAAGTCCCACTCCATGACGGGATGGCGGATTGGTTATACCGCTGCTCCTGAGGCGCTTGCGGAAGCTCTCACCAAGATTCAGAGCCATACCAGTTCAAACGCCACGACCTTTGCCCAGTATGGAGCGCTGGCTGCACTGCAGGACGAGGGAAATGCCGAGTTCATCGATAACCTCCGCGGGGAATACGATGTGCGGCGTCAGTTCATGCTGGGTCGCCTGAAAGCGATCCCAAATGTCAGCGTGGTGGAGCCACGGGGGGCTTTCTACTTTTTTGTGAATTGCACCGAGATGGGACTGAAGTCCGGAAATCTCTGCGACAAGCTCCTGACCCGCTACAAGGTGGCTGCCGTCCCCGGAATTGCGTTTGGCCATGATTTGGGCCTTCGCCTGAGCTACTGCACGACGCTTGATGTCCTCAATGAGGGAGTTACTCGCTTTGAGGAATTCTGTCGTGCGCACTAAGCCCTTTTGAAATTCATCAAAAAGCCCGGGAGCGCTTCCGCGACCGGGCTTTTTTGTGGGAGCGCTTGGCGCGTTATGCGAAAAGGTGCGAAGAGGTGCGAAGAGGTGCGAAGAGGTTTTATGCGAGAAGGTTTTCCTTGTGGTGAGGAAGGCCGAAGTAGGCGACCGCGTTGTGGTAGCAAATGTTCCCGATGAGGTGGTGCAAGAGCTGCGGATCGTTCGGGAGTTTACCATCTTCGACATCCTGTCCGATGATGTTGCAGAGCAAGCGGCGGAAGTATTCGTGCCGAGGGAAGGAGAGGAAGGAGCGTGAATCGGTGAGCATGCCGACAAAGTGAGCAAGAAGCCCGATCGAAGAAAGGGTGTTGATTTGATCCTCCATTCCCTTGAGGGTGTCATTGAACCACCAACCGGAGCCAAACTGAACTTTGCTACGGTAAGGTGCTTCCTGGAAGGAACCACAAGCAGCGGCAAGAACCGCGTTGTCGCGCGGGTTCAGGTTGTAGAGGATGGTTTTTGGTAGTTTGTTTTCAGAAGCGAGGGAATCAAGGAATGCGAAGACCGGTTCGCCTTGTGGCCAATCACCAATGGTATCAAATCCGGAATCGGGACCGAGTTGATTGAAAAGACGGGAGTTCGGGTTCCGCCTCGGGCCGAGGTGAAGTTGCATGGTCCAATCTTTTTCAGCAGTCCAGATACCGACGTGTTTCATGATGAGTGCACCGAAAGCATCAGTCTCTTCTCCACTGGCGGCCTTACCTTGCCGGGCCTTAGAAAGGATTCGGTCGGCTTCGGACTCGCTGCAGGGATTGGACAGTGCATAGCGCATGCCGTGGTCCGTGAGGCGGCAGCCTTTTTCGTGAAAGTCATCATGGCGGTCCTTGAGCGCATTGAGCAAATCATGGAAGGAGGTGATCCCCTCTGCGAGCTGATCAAGCCACGGGTTTAGGAGGGAGGGTCGATCGACAAAGAAGGCTTTGTCCGGACGATAGGTAGGGTAGATTTTAGTGGCACAGTCTGATGCATTGGTGGCTTCATGATGAGCGAGGTCATCGGTCGGATCATCGGTCGTGCCTACCGCGTCGACCCGAAAGCGGCGCATCAATCCCCGTGCGGAAAAATCTTCGTCTTGAAGGCGTTCATTACATTTGGTCCATATTTCTTCGGCGGTATCCGGACTCAAGAGGGTATCAATGCCAAAGCAGCGTCGAAGCTCAAGGTGGGTCCAATCGTAAAGGGGATTGCGCAAAGTATTGGGAACGGTTTCCGCCCAAGCATCGAATTTTTCTCGGGGAGAGGCCTCTCCGGTGATGTATTTTTCTGGAATGCCCTGTGCACGCATGGCGCGCCACTTGTAGTGATCGTGACCGAGCCAGAGTGCGGTGATATTTTCCCAGCGTTTATCATGGGCAACTTCATCGGGAGGAAGATGCGTGTGGTAATCGATGATCGGAAGGTCTTTTGCCGTGTTATGGAAAAGGTTCTGCGCGGTATCGCTGAGGAGGAGGAAGTTTTCGTCGAGATAAGTTCGGGCCACGGAGGTATTCTAGAGAAAGTGATGCGCGAGGCAAACGATGAAATTTTGCGGGGAGGCTCCTGATCGAAGGGTCTGCATGCCTTAAATCGAGGCGCTCATTTTGGACGTCAGGAATAGAATTCCAAGGCCAAGCAAGACGAGAATTGTTCCCAGGAAAAGCGCTCCGTTTTTATGGTGTTTGATAAAAACGTAGATGCCGGCGATTCCGAGAATTCCTCCCAGCCCAAGTGAAAGAAGGCCGACAATAGTTAAGAATTCGAGCATTTTTTTAGGGTGGAGAAAGAGGGGATTGTATCAGCAGCTAGCCTTCAAGAAAAGGTTGAAGAAGGGGTATGAAAGGGTCGCTTTCCTTTCGTAGACGTTTTTCAAAGCGCTGCTCCACTTGCTCCAAGGTATGGTCAAAATCGTTACAAACGAGGGTGCTTGAGCGTCCCTTAGGCACTGCGACAAGGAAGTGGTAACGGCCCATAAGGATCTCTCGAACCCGCGCGACGTGCTGTGTCGGATTCAGCTGAGAAAAAGACATGGTCGCGGTAACAGATTGGGGAATGTGAGTTTCACCTTTCCGAGGTCTCTCGGGGGTCAATTCGAGCTGAGGAAAGAGGGCAAAAAGAAGGTGGCAGGACGCTAGGTTCTGAGAAAGTGCTGGGCAATACAATCGTGGGTTCTTTAGCTTTCCAGACCTTTCAGGAGGCGTGAAATTTTGATGAGGTGGCGAAAGACAAAACTCTCAGGATGTGTTATATCGGAAGAACAGATGGCTAAGAAGGTAGCGAAGAAAGCGGTAAAAAAGGCCGCCAAGAAGAAGGATAAGGACGGTGAGGTCGATCTCACCGGGGGGTATGCACGAACGCGAAAGAGCCTGATTGCCCGCCTGGAGAACTGGGAAGACCAGCGGACCTGGGACGAATTTTACCAAACTTACTGGAAATTGATCTACTCCGTGGGGATTAAGGCCGGTCTGAGGCCTGATGAGGCTTTCGACACAGTTCAGGAGACCATTTTATCGATCGCCAAACAAAGTAAGAAGAATCTTTACGACCCCAATCAAGGTTCTTTCAAGACGTGGCTCATGAATATGACGCGGTGGCGGATCAATGATCAGTTCCGGAAGCGTAAAAAGGATACCGCGATGCCAGGGGGGGGCTGGGATGACGAGCGGAAGACTGCGGTTATTGATCGCTTTGAGGATCCGAAAGGGGATTTGCTGAACCGGATGTGGGATGTTGAGTGGAAAAAGAGCATCGCGGATATGGCTCTTACCAAGGTGAAGGCTCAGGTTTCACCGAAACAGTATCAGATTTTCGATTATTACGTGGTCAAACAATGGGATGCCAAAAAAGTGCAAGAGCATCTTGGCGTGAGTATGGCACAAGTCTATCTTGCTAAGCACCGGGTAGGATCGGTCTTAAAGAAAGAATTGGCAAAGCTCGAAAAAGATGACGAAGACAGTTAGGCCCGATCCGATTATTCCGGATCACGAAGTCCTCCGTAAGGTCGGGGGCGGTGCCTACGGCGAAGTATGGCTTGCCCGCGCGGTGACGGGGACAATGCGGGCGGTAAAAATCGTCTACCGTGAGGACTTTTCGGACGAACGGACTTTTGAACGTGAGTTCAAGGGGATTTTAAAATTTGAGCCCATTTCCCGGGATCATCCCGGCTTGGTCCATGTGCTTCATGTGGGACGCAGCGATGGAGCCTCACCGTTCTATTATTACGTCATGGAGTTGGGCGATGATGCCTACTTCAGCGAGGAGTTTAACCCGGTGGAATACGAACCGCGCACCCTGCGGACTGACATGGTGACAGCCAATCATGTTCCTCTGGATACTGAGTTCGTCATCACTACCGGTCGACGGCTGGCGGAGGCTCTGGATCACCTGCATGAGCGAAATCTGACTCACCGAGACGTGAAGCCTTCGAACGTCATTTTCGTCGAAGGCAATGCCAAGCTGGCAGACATCGGCTTGGTCGCTACGATGGACCAGCGAACTTTTGTTGGAACGGAGGGATTCGTCCCGCCTGAAGGACCTGGATCGACCGGGGCAGATGTCTACAGCCTCGGGAAGGTTCTCTATGAAATGGCCACGGGGATGGATCGGCTTCAGTTCCCCGAACTCCCGGAAGATGGACCGCCGGAGAAGGATCGTAAGAAGTGGATCGAGTTAAACCGCTTATTGTGTGATGTCTGCGAGCCCCGTATCGGAAAACGAAAAACGAAGACCGCGGCGCAGCTTGCAGATGCTCTCGAACGACTGGAGAGAGGGAAGAGGGTCAGGCGACCCGTGGCCATGGCAACATGGGTGATGAGCGCCTTGTTCTTTGTAATGAGCTTGTTCGCCGCTCAACTGACCATCGAGCACTCTTGGGGAAGTTTTGATATCGAAGGGAAACGCGAGGCACTGCCCATTCGATACACCACGGCCAAGATTCAAACCGAGACCGAGGACGGGTTGTTGTTGGACGGTGTTGATGTTTACGATTTTGAGGGGGAGCTTCTGGGGCCGTCTTCCCTCAAGTTAAGTAACCTCAGAGTGGGGGAGCGGCTGCAGTTGAAACTACGGAAAGACGGATTCTTGGATGCCACCGTGGATGTCGAGCTGATGGGTGATGAATCACAAACGACTTTCATTCCTGTCCAGATGGTCAGATTCTCACCTCCGGTCGCTGATGAAAGTTGGCAGGATGCTTTGGGGTTGGAATATAGTCCGCTCGATGAACGGCACATTTCGGGAACTCATGTTACGAGCGAACTGTGGGATGTTTTTGCAGAGGAAGAGCAGATTCCGGATCAAGTCATTCGTTTTACCCACAGTGAATCGGGAAGGGATATCGAGATCGTGGCGGTGCCCGAATCTCTAGCAAAGCAATACGTGTTGTGGCTGACGGGGAAGTGTCTTGAGGAAGGTTTTCTCGCGACACATTCTGATGAGACCTTAGACAAAAATCGGGAAATAAAGGTGAGTTATGACCGCAAGTTCCCGGAGGAGCGTCTTCCCCAGATAGCCCTTGATCAAGGCCTACGGCCTTTCCGTTGTTTGGTGCAAATCATTCCCTATGCGACCGTCAGCTTTCAATCCACTCCGGAAGGCGCGTTGATTTATATTGATGGTCGGTTGATCGGAAACACGAACCTTCCAAACTACGTCGTCCCGCCAGGCCAAGTGAATTTTACCATCGAGCTAGAGGGATACGATCCCCACTCCGGATATGTGCAGCTCAATGACAGGGGACATGAACAGGTAGATGTCTCGCTGAAGGAGAACGAGGGGGCCGTAGTTTTTGGAGAAAATGCCCGTGTTTGGAAGAACAGTTTGGGAATGAGGCTTGCTCCGCTTGGAGAGGATCTCATGGTTAGTATCTGGCAGACTCGTGCAGCCGATTATGAACCGTTCATGGTGTTCAGACAGCAGAAGTGGGAGATGGAATTTTCGCCGGAATCCCCAAATCATCCGGCGGTCGGAATCACCCGGGAAGAAGCGGAAGAGTTTTGCGAATGGTTAACTGAGAGGGAAAGAGGATTGGAGCGAATTCAAACCCAGCACCGCTACCGCTTGCTCACCGATCTTGAATGGTCACAAGCTGCGGGAATTGAGGAGCAAATGGAGCAGCCCATTGATCGTGAGGCTGACATCCAGAACGAAGAAATCTACCCATGGGGGACTCAGGTTTGGCCTCCACCCAAAAAGGTCGGAAACTACGCAGATCAATCTGCGGCTGACAGTGAAAGTATCGAAGTGAGACAGACGATTGAGGGATACAATGACGGTTTTGCTGAAGCGGCACCGGTGGGGCGCTTTCCCGCAAATGCGATTGGCTTGCATGATCTCGGCGGGAATGTGAAGGAGTGGGTCTCCGACGCCTTTAAAAAAGGAGAGGAAGGTGCAAAGCGAGGAGTGCTCCGTGGGGCCGATTGGAAGAGCTATGATCCGGCGCATTTGGAGTTGAGGCACCGGGCTTTTGTTTCTCCTCAAATTCGGAGTGTTCTCTGTGGATTCAGAGTCGTGCTGGCCAAAGAAGACGATCAAGAGCAAAAAATCCCAGAGGTAGAGGTTAACGAAAATGGTGGAGATACGAATTGATTACGAGGGGCAGCTTCGTTGTGCCGCGAAACACTTGCCTTCCAGCTCCAAGATTTCAACCGATGCCCCGGTTGATAATAAGGGGCGTGGGGCAGCATTTTCTCCTACCGATCTCGTCGCGACTAGCCTCGGATCCTGCATGGCTACCGTAATGGGGATTGCCGCCAAGAATAAAGGGATAGAGCTTCGAGGTATGCGGGTTTCGGTGGAAAAGCATATGTCCGACGACCTCCCGCGTCGTATTTCCCATCTTAAGGTTGAGATTTTCATGCCAATTCCAGAGAGCCATCCGGGAAGCTGCATTCTTCAGGAGGCGGCTCTAAGTTGCCCGGTCCAGCATAGCATTCATCCGGAAATCGAAGTCGATCTCAAGTGGCATTGGCAAATGGCCGTGTCGGATTCTCGCCCCCCCGCGTAACGGATCGTCAACGGGCCCAAAAAAGTGACGAAGGAAGGCTGGGGCTGAATACATCGATTTGGCAGCTGATCCTCATGGGGACTTCCCATTTATGAGTCGCTGAACCCCGTTTTACGGCGATACCTCGAGCCAGGAAGCTGAGAGAGAAGACCTTTCAGCTCCATTTTCATAAGAGCTGTCGTTAAAAGGTGGATGGGCATGCCGGTTTCAGGGACAAGCTCGTCAATCATCATTTCGTTAGTGCCGAGAGCTTGTAGAATAGAGTTTTCTTCTTCGCTGAGATTGGGGAGGGGGGCTTCTGGATGTTCTTCGGTGGGAAAAGAAAGCAATTGGAAATCTTCAAGGATGTGTGAGCCATCCGTGACTAGAGTAGCTCCATCGCGGATGAGGTCGTGACAGCCTCCCGAAGTCGGCCGATCAATCGGCCCAGGTACGGCATAGACCTGACGCCCTGCCTCGTTGGCAAGGTTTGCGGTAATCAAGGAGCCCGATCGGGAGGGACATTCCACCACCAAGGTTCCGTCGGTCCAATGGGCAACGATTCGATTTCGCTGGGGAAAGGTCCTTTTGTCGGGAGCCTGCTTTAAGGGGAATTCAGAAACCACGGCCCCATGGCCATCGGCGATTTTTTCGGCCAGTCCCAGATTTTCGGGAGGATAGAGCTGCATTAACCCTGATCCGATAACGGCAATGGTGCGCCCCTGTGAAGCAAGGGCTCCTTCATGGGCCGCAGTGTCAATTCCGCGGGCGAGTCCTGAAACCACGGTGACGCCTGCTTGGGCGAGCTGAAACGAGAACTTCCGAGCGCATTCACGCCCGTAATGGGTGCATCGCCGTGATCCTACAATGGCGATTCCATGATCGTCTCGCGCATGGAGCGTTCCCCAAACGTAAAGTAGGACGGGAGCATCATGGGACTCCCGTAGACGCTGCGGATAATTTGCATCGTCACGTGTGAAAATTTGAATGTCACGTTCTCTTGCAAGGGCGATCTCGGAGGAAGGATCGGCATGCGACTCCCAGTCATGGATAATTCCCGCAGACTCAGGGCCGATTCCTGCCACTTGCGTGAGTTCTGATTGAGAAGCCTGCAGGGTTTGCACTGCTGAACCGAATCTCGAAACAAGGGTGTTGATCTTTACGGGACCAATTTTCGGGAGCTGGTTTAGTGCGATCAAAGCCTCGGTCTCAGTCATTACCGGGAGGTATACAGGCTTGGTGTCTGGGTGGGAAGAAAGGAGAGGGGTGAAAAAATCAGAAATCCGTCTTTTTTTCTCTTGTCATGGTGGGGCGATCATTGCATTTTCCGCCCGCCTCGCAGGGGGGGCATCAATTTTATAATCCGGCGTAGCTCAGCGGTAGAGCGGGTGGCTGTTAACCACTAGGTCGTTGGTTCGAACCCAACCGCCGGAGCCATATAAAGCCCTAATCTTAAAAGGATTAGGGCTTTTCCTTTTTCTGCGGAGGGGTTGGTGTGAACAGTTAGTGTGAACACAATTTAAGTCCTCCTCGATTCCCGAACCCTTGATCGCTGAATCCCTGACGTTGTGGGCTGGAAGGGGGAATGCCTGCCAAAGAAGGTCAATAAGGGAATCACGGTTTGGGAATCATCGGTGAAAGGGAAGACACGCCACCGGTAGGGTTGCGGTTTTTTAAGACGGTTGGCCTGTATATAATGAGGTGCTGAGAAAAAAATTGATCGGCGGCCTTCGGAGGAGGGGGAACTGCGGGTCCTGCTTAGCTGCGGGTTGAGT
>JBMHCQ010000017.1:0-55764 GCA_049889835.1 Akkermansiaceae bacterium | reverse complement strand
ATCCCGTTTGAGACAAGGTGAAGTTTCTGAGGGTTTGGGTGTTTTTGGGTGGCTGACGTGAATGGTTGGTGATCAGCTCCCGAGGATGCGAGTTTTAGGAATGAAGCGTGTGATCATATCCCTGATTTTAGCGGGAGGTCTATCCTCGGCCAAAGAAGGGTTCGAAAAGTTGGAGCTGGGTCCTTTTGAATCGCTTCAAACGAGCCTTGGGGCGATGAGGGCAGCGGAAGGCCATGCGGTCGTCCATGGAGGTCACGCAAAGTCTGGAGAGAAGAGCTTGCGACTCCTGGGGGGAGACAAGCGGGTCGTCGAGTTGTCGCTCAGAAAGACGACTTCTGCAGCAACAGTGCTGTCATTGTGGGCAGAGCGATGGACGGCGCGTGCTCCATTTTCGTTTCGGATCGAAGCGCAGAGAACGGGAAGCTGGTCAGAAGTTTACAATGGGGATGGCACGATCAAGGTGGGAGGATTTAAGACTTTGGTTGAGGTTCCTCTCAAAGCGGGGTCAGAAGGATTACGGTTCATCTGCACGGCACCTCCGAACTCCGGGATCATGATCGATGAGTTGGACATTGAAGAGGTGAAGCCAATGGCCATTGAGAGTGTCACTACGATTCAACCGGTGGTTCCGGCTCTGATTCGGAAAAAGGACAATCCGGTCTTGGGCTTGCACATTCTGGCCAAAGGGCGCGGCGATGCGAAGAAGGTGAACGCTTTAAAAGTGGATCTGAAAGGAACAAGTGAGCTAAAAGCGGTTCAGGCGGTACGGATTCTCTTTTCCGGCGCAGAAGGAAAGGCAGGAGCCGGAAAGTTATTCGGCGAAGCGAGATTAGGAGCGGGAGAGTGGATTTGCGAAGGTGAAGCGAATTTGGTGTCCGGTGATAATTTTTTCTGGGTGTCGGTCGAGCTCAATGACGATGCCGATCTTGACGGTCGGGTGGATGCCCGGGTTTTGGAGGTGAGATTTGGTGATGAAAAGGTCGCCGTTCCTGAAGTAATTTCTCCGGAGGGATCACAGCGCATTGGGGTCGCGCTTCGGCAGCACGGAGACGATGGTTCGCGGGCGTTTCGGATTCCGGGGCTCGCGACAACAAACAAGGGGAGTGTGATCGCGGTTTACGATGTTCGCTATGAAGGTGGGCGTGATTTGCCCGGTGATATCGATGTGGGAATGAGCCGGAGCACGGATGGGGGGCAAACTTGGGAGAAGATGAAGGTCATCATGGATATGGGGAATGATCCGAAGTGGCGATATGACGGGGTCGGAGATCCCTCGATTCTGGTCGACCGTGAGACCAATCGCATTTGGGTGGGGGCGACCTGGAGTCATGGAAATCGCTCCTGGCATGGCTCGGGTCAGGGAATGACACCGGAGGAGACCGGACAGGTGATGATGGTTTACAGTGATGATGACGGGTTGACGTGGTCGCAACTGATCAACTTTACAAAGCAGATCAAAAACCCCGAATGGCATTTTTTACTCCACGGACCGGGGGCCGGGATCACAATGAAGGATGGCACCTTAGTGTTCCCCATGCAGTATCAAGACCGCGACAAACATGCAGACGGGCGGAAGAAAGGAACCCCTTATTCGAGTTTCATGTATAGCAAGGACCGGGGCGAAACCTGGGTGATGGGGACGGGAATCAAATCGAACACCACCGAGGCTCAAGTAGTGGAGCTCAAGGATGGATCGCTCATGCTCAACTGCCGTGACAATCGGGGGGGAGCGCGGACGGTGGGAATCACCAGGGATTTGGGAAAGACCTGGGAACTGCATCCGACCGACCGAAAGGCTCTCAAGGAGCCAGTCTGTATGGCAAGTATTCTCCGGGTGGGAGATCGCTTAATGTTCTCCAATCCAAACACCACAAGAGGGCGCTACAATATGACGCTCAAGATTTCAGAAGACGACGGCATGACCTGGCCGGAGGAGTTTCACACGCTCTATGATTCCCGAGGTGGAAGTGGATATTCCTGTCTCGCTCCGATCGGCGATTCTCATGTGGGAGTTCTCTATGAGGGACCGTTGGAGATTTATTTCCTCAGGTTTCCGACGGAGGAACTCGTCAGGTGAGAGGGTGATCACTCGGGAATGGATCCGTCACCGGTTGGGGTGCCTTTTTTGAGCCAATCAAGGGTGAAACGGGCGATCCGTGAACCTTGGTTGGTTTCGGCGTGAAGATAGATGTAGCCTTCCGAAGGGGTGTCGGGGCGGCCGGCGATGAGGGCGGAGTAGCGGCTGGGGCCGGGGAGGATAAGGCGTTTGACCGGCCAGGTTTTTCCACCATCGAAGCTGGCCCAGACGGTGCCATTTTCCCGAGTGGCATTGGGGGTATCGATGTTACTGAAAATAAGAATGTCTTTTCCCTTGATGGGGAGTCGGGTGAGCCCGCCCATGCAGCCGTAGGACCGGTGTTGATGGCCATCGGGTAGAATGTCGACAATGCGGAAGTCCTTCCAGGTGTGGCCACCATCGGTGGAGCGGGCGGAGCGACGCCGGGTGTTTCTGGGGCGTTCCTGCCAGTGGACACGGGAGTTGTAGTAGAGGGAGCCATCGGATAGTTCGACGATGCAGGCTTCCCCCGTGCCGTTCTCCGGAAAGGGTTCGGATGCCTGCCAGGTTTTTCCATGATCGTCGGAGTAGATGGCATTGGTGTAGTGATGCGGCCATTCGGAGCGATCGTTCTTTTTTCCGTAGTAGCGGGAGGGGCGGATGAGTCGGCCTTGGTGCTTTCCGTTTTGCAGGGTGATGCCGTGTTCATTCATATGCATCGCTGGAGCGTGCCCTTTGGAATCGGGATGGATGACGGGGGTTTCCTTTTTCCAGGTCAGGCCGTCATCGCTGCTTCGGTAAAGGGAAATCTCTGTCGGGGGATGACCTGATTCCACAAAGGCGAGAATGTCACCCGTGGTCTCATCAACCGTGGTGCCACCTCCGTGAAAGCCTGGGTTGGCGATGGTGATTTCGGGTCCCCAGGTCCGCCCCGCATCCTTGGAGCGCCGGGCACGGATGTGCTTGCTGCCCCAAGTTGCGATCAGGGTTCCTTTTTTGGAGACGACGATGTTCGGGAAGCGCTCATCGGAGAAGAGATCTTGGATCAGAGGTGTTTTTTTGAACTCGGAACTCTGCGAAAAGAGAGTTGAGCACAGAAGGACTGGCAGGAGGACGAGGAGAGAGCGCATTTTGAGAAGCGTGATGAGAGTCATTTGGGATAGTCTTTACCTTCGTGCGAGCGGAGGACGGAGTGCTGCCAGGCTTTGAGTGTCTTCGCGAGTTCTCTGAGTTTGGCCGGGTGTTTTTCGGCCAGATTGCGAGCCTCCATCGGGTCATCATCGAGATGATAAAGCTCAAAGGTGATTTTATTGTTCCGGGCAATGGCATGGATTTTGAAAGGCCAATCGATGAGAGCGGCGTGGCCTTTGAGGTGGGCATCGGGACCATGAGTGGGGAATACGTTGACGTCTTTGAAGAGGCGTTCGGGAAGAGGGGTGCCCTCGCCGGTTTGCTGGGCTTCCATGAGTTGCTTGATGATACGGTCGCTCCAAGTCGCCTGTCCGCCGGAGAAATTATGCCAGAAGGCAAGAGGTTTGGAACGAGTGCTCTTTTTACCTTCGATAAAGGGGAGGAGATTGATGCCGTCGAGCTGGGGTTGGTGTGCGACTTGAGTCCCGGTGAGGGCGAGCAGTGTGGGGTAGATGTCCGAGGAGATGGCGGGGGTGGTGAGAGTGGCTGGCTTGAACCGACTGGGGTATTCGATGAGGGAGGGAACGCGAAGCCCACCTTGATAGACGGAACCCTTTTTTGCCCGGCCTCCGGAGTATTCGTGGACGAGGCCTCCGTTGTCCGAGGTATACCAAAGGAGGGTGTTTTCTGAGATTTCAAGATCACGCAGGGTTTGGCGGAGTCGGCCAATTTGTTCATCGATGAGAGTGATTTCTTGATAGTATCCAGCGTGTTTTTCCCCCTTGTAGAGCTCGGGATTGGAAGAGCTTTCGCGGTGAGGGTCGTGGGGAGAAGGAAACCAGAGGATGGTAAATGTCGGTTGGGATAAGGCGTGTTTTTTGAGGTGGGCGATGGCGTGGTCGGTCGCAAGGATGGTGCCTTGGCCTTTGTATTGGGCAAAGATCCCTTGGTCTGAAAGATAGGGGTCGTGGTCGTAGAAGTTGAGGGCGCTAATCCAGCGGTCGAAACCTTGACCGCCCGGGGAAGTGGGACTTTCCTTTTGAACGGAGCCGACGTGCCACTTTCCAAAGTGGGCGGTGAGGTAGCCCTTTGATTTGAGAGCCTCGGCAATGGTGATTTCGTGTGGGCGGAGGTAGCGGCCGTGTTGAGGAACGTTGACACGAACGGGAGTGCGCCCGGTGAGGACGGCAGCGCGGGTCGGGGAGCAGACTGGAGCGGCGGCGTGGAAGTGGTCGAAGATGAGAGAGTGCTTCGCCATGTCATCGAGATGAGGAGTCTTGACGTAGGGATGTCCGGTGAAACCGCAATCGCGATAGCCCTGGTCATCTGCCATCACGAGAATGATGTGCGGTTTTTCAGAAGCGTGTCCGATAGCGGACCACATCGCTGCTAGAACAAGGACGAGCCGCAATAACATTGCCGCGAGAATGACAGAACCGAAACGCGAGGCAAGAACTTGAATTTTTCGTGGGGCAGAATATCGAATTGAGCCCTTGGCAAATCAAGCAGTCGGGGTTTTGGCCGCCATCACGGACTTTCGAGGGAGGCTTTGAAAAGTGGCAGGCCCGCAGGGAGTCGAACCCCGATCTATGGTACCGGAAACCATTGTTCTATCCATTGAACTACAGGCCCTGCTCGAAAGTTTTTGGAAGCTAACGGGAAGTCGGGTGAAGTCAACATCCGATGAAACCCTCGCCTCAAAGTTGTCGTTTCAAGGCGAAATAAAATGACTGGCAATCTGAGGAAGGAATTGGAAGGATCCCGCCGCGATGCCGAGTCCTGAGCAAGATTCCTCTTTGATCATTCAAGGGCGGCGTTCCTTTTTGAGGAATTCCGCTCTGGTGACCAGTGGTCTTTTGGCTTCCACTGGGATTTCCAGCGGTTTTTTGTTCCGCCGCACGCGGACCTTGGATCTGAGCTTTCTTCCGCAGGCTTGGGTGCAACGGCAGGGAGCTTATGAGATCCAAGCTTATGGCGAATACCTTCAGGCTCTCCGTCTCAAGTTTGTGACGCCGGAGCAGGTGATCAAAGCTCATGCACGGGCCAAGGGCTATCTTTGGAATAGCTTGCCGCACCGGGATGCGTGGAGAAATTTGGGGCGCACGCTGAAAGTGGCGGATCGCATGGGCGAGCAACTTGGGATGCCGGTGGCAGAAGTGCTGTCGGCATTTCGGAGTCCGAGCTACAATCGCCGCTGCCCGGGTGCGAAGTCCAATTCCTGGCACTTGCGCAACTTTGCCCTCGATTTGAAGTTTAAGACCTCGACCTCGCGCGTTGCCGGAGTTGCCCGCCGACTTCGTGACCAAGGTTACTTCAAAGGGGGAGTGGGACGTTATCCTGCTTTCGTTCACATTGATACACGAGGCGAAAACGTCGATTGGTAAACAGAGCGTCTCCGGATTTTTCAAAAGCACCTCTCTTGATGGGACGGGTGCTTTTTTGTGTCTTGACGGATACCTTGATATCTAGGAAATCTTAAAGGCACCGACGCACGACTCATGGCTGCCAGCTATACAGAAGATGATATCAAGAGCTTGGACTGGAGAGAGCACATCCGCCTCCGTCCCGGGATGTATATCGGCAAGTTGGGCGATGGTGCTTCTGCGGACGATGGCATTTATATTTTGCTGAAAGAGGCGCTGGATAACTCGGTCGATGAATTCGTGATGGGCCACGGAAAGGAGATCACGATTGGGATCGATGAGGAAAGCCGTGTGGAAGTGCGGGATTTTGGACGTGGCATCCCATTGGGGAAGCTGATGGATTGCGCGGCCAAGATTAACACCGGCGCAAAATATGACAGTGAAGCGTTCAAGAAGTCTGTCGGCTTGAACGGGGTGGGGATTAAGGCGGTAAACGCTTTGAGTGGTTTTTTCGAAATTCAGGCCTGGCGGGATGGTGAGACCAAAGCGATCGAGTTCAGCAAGGGCGAGGTTGTCGAGGAGATGAAAAAGCCACAGAAAGACGCGGGTGAGAACGGAACCCGTCTTTCCTTTGAAGTCGACCGCACTGTTTTTCCCAAGCGCACCAAATTTCGCGATCCCTTCGTCGAGAAGATGTGCCGTTATTATTCCTATCTGAACCCGGGCCTGGCGCTTGTTTTCAACGGGAAGAGATTCAAGTCGAAGAACGGTCTCCTTGATCTGCTCAAAGAAGAGTTGGAAGAGCCGGCCCTTTACGAGCCGATCCATCTCTCGGGAAAGGATATTGAGGTCAGTTTCACCCATACTGCAGGCGGAGGAGAGGATTACTATTCCTTCGTCAATGGTCAGAATACCACTCAGGGTGGGACACACCTGGCGGCTTTCCGTGAGGCTTTGGTGAAAGTGCTGCGGGACTTTTACAAAAAGAGCTACGACCCATCTGATATCCGGGCGGGAATTATGGGCGCGATTTCGGTGCGTATCGAAGAGCCGGTCTTTGAGAGTCAGACGAAGACCAAGCTGGGGTCGACCACGGTCGCGCCTGAGGGGGAGACGGTCCGAACCTTCATTGGAAATTTCCTCAAGGAGCAGCTCGATAACTACCTGCATAAGAATCCGGCGGCGGCGGAGGCGATTCAGAAACGGATCCTCGCGGCTGAGAAGGAGCGCAAGGAGTTGAGTGGTGTGAAGAAGTTAGCACGGGAGCGGGCCAAGCAGGTCAAGGTGCACAACAAGAAGCTTCGTGATTGTCGTGCCCACTACAACACCAAGCACAAGCGGCGCGAGGAAACAACGGTCTTTCTCACGGAGGGGGACAGTGCGAGTGGATCGATCACGAAGTGTCGCGATGTCGAAACGCAGGCGGTGTTTTCCCTGCGCGGTAAGCCTCTCAATACCTTTGGCCTGACCAAAAAGATTGTCTATCAAAATGAAGAGTTCGCCTTTCTTCAAGCAGCGCTCGGGATCGAAGATGACATTGAAAACCTGCGGTTCAACCGAGTCGTGATCGCTACTGATGCCGATGTCGACGGCATGCATATTCGGCTGCTGCTGCTGACCTTTTTCCTTCAGTTCTTCCCCGAACTGATCCGCGAGGGCCACGTTTACATTCTCCAGACCCCGCTCTTCCGGGTGCGGAACAAAAAAGAGACCCGTTACTGCTATACGGAGGAAGAACGGGAGCAGGCGATGAAGGATCTCGGTCGAAATCCTGAAATCACCCGGTTTAAGGGTTTGGGCGAAATCTCACCCGAAGAGTTTAAGTTTATGATCGGAAAAGAGATGCGTCTGGATCCCGTCATGATGGAAGAGGGGAGAGGTCTTAAAGATATGTTGACCTTTTACATGGGGAAAAACACCCCTGATCGCCAAGGGTTTATTATCGATAACCTGCGTGATGACGTTGATTCTGCGGAGGTTTAGGCCCTTGTGACGGCTTTGTGAGAAAGTAGAAGTTGGCGGGATCTGATTCTCGGGCTATACCCGGCATGAAGGCTGCTAAAACACCCTTTAGAACCATGAAATATCTTCCGTTTTCGCTCCCCCTTTTGACTCTTCTGCCCCTCCATGGACAGGTTTTGATTACTCAATATTACGAGGGAACGTCGAATAACAAGTTCCTCGAAATTACCAATACCGGAGCGGCGGCAATTGATCTTTCAACCTACACCTTGGCTCGTTTTATCAATAGTGGTGCGGAAGACTGGAAGACCGACGGAGTTCCGAATGCGACGGAACCTCTCTCAGGAACCTTGGCAGCTGGAGCCTCGTATGTTTTCGCCAATGGAAGCGCAGTGATCCCATTTGACGCCGATCAGGCCAATCAGACGAGTTCAATCATCACCTTCAATGGGAATGATTCGATGGTTCTTTACAACGGCGATCTGCTGAGCGCCAACATCGCTGATGCTTTTTCGGTTATTGATGGCTCTGCAAACATCAGTGTTCTGAGGAAGACGACGGCGCAGGGTTATGATCTCGTTGGGGGTTCTACTTTTGAAAATTTTGCGGAGGTTTGGGAGATCATCGATCTCGATACCGCCAATGCAGCCTCCCTGGGTGAAGATGCCTTCATTGGCTCGAGTGATCTGGGGTCTTCATCTCCGGTGATCAGCTTTTCGATTGCTTCCGAGGCAGTTGCGGAAGATTCCGGATCGGTGGAGTTAGAGGTGAAAATTAATAATCCGGATGGGCAGGAAGTCTCAGTGGATGTCGTGTTTGATCTTGCAGCAAGCACGGTCGAAAGCGCCGAAGTTGGAGATTATATCACGCAAACCGTCACCTTCCCGGCAAGCGCGATCAGCGGGGACACCCGATCCGTTACGGTGACTCTTGGCGATGATATGGAAGAGGAGGCAAGTGAGCAGGCTGTGTTCAATCTTGAGAATCTCCAGACCACTGGGTCAGCGATTCTTGGAGGCGGCCAGACCTTCACTTTGAGCGTGTTGGATGACGATACCTTCGTGGCCCCCCTTTATATTTCTGAAATTGCCGATCCAGCGGACGCACCTTCCGGACGTTTCGTTGAAATCTACAATCCGACGGATGCTGACGTTGATCTCTCTCTTGGAAATTGGAACCTTATTGTTTATTTTAACGGGAATACCTCCGGTTCATCGATTCCTCTCTTTGGCGTGATTGAAGCTGGGACAACTTTCGTGGTTGCGAATCGTGAAACGGCTTTCGCGGAAACCTATCAAGACGCGGCGGCTGCCGATCAGTATAGTGGGTCAATTAATTCCAATGGAAACGAAACCTTTGAACTCAGGTTCGGAGGGGACGAGGATACCGGGGTTGTCGTCGATATTTTTGGAGTGGTAGGCACTAATGGAGCGGGAACGGAATATGACTTTATCGATTCACAACTCACCCGCACAGGGCCTGCTCCCAAGCCAATTTTTGATCCGGCTGATTGGGCGATTGTTTCAGGGGCTAATGCTTCGGATATGACTCCTGGTTCGCTGGTGCCGGTTGATCCTCCTGTTGTAACTGCGCCTCGGGTCATTTCCCTGACTGTCGACCCCACAACAGGTGACAGTTCTCTGATTGTCGCGGATTTGGGAGTCCGGGTGTTCGATATTCAGCACAGTGATGATTTGAATCAGGCCGATTCCTGGGAGGTTCTCGGGGCCGGTTTTACCGAGAGTGACAATCCTGACGGGACAACCACGCTGATCTTCAACGATCCCGACATCTTGACAAGCGGACTCCGCTTTTATCGCCTGAAAGAAGTGCAGTAAGGCAAAATTCTCAAAAATTTTGAAGTTGGCACAGGGAAGCTGATAGTTCAGCTTCCCTTAGCTTTTTCTGCCAATGGAAGAATACGATGAGCCGCGCAATGACCTCTCCTTGGGAGAGATGTATTCGGACTACTTCCTCGACTACGCTTCCTACGTTATCATGGAGCGGGCGGTTCCACACCTTGGTGACGGATTGAAGCCGGTGCAGCGCCGTATTCTCCATTCCATGCGGGAGCTGGAGGATGGGCGTTACAACAAAGTGGCAAATATTGTGGGAAACACGATGAAGTATCACCCGCATGGTGATGCCTCGATTGGTGATGCCATGGTGCAGCTGGGACAGAAGGATCTGCTGATTGATACTCAGGGAAACTGGGGAAACGTGCTCACGGGAGATCGTGCCGCCGCGCCCCGATACATCGAGGCCCGACTTACTCCCTTCGCGCTGGAGGTGGCTTTTAACCCAAAGACGACCAACTGGACGCGCAGCTACGACGGTCGAAACAAGGAGCCGGTAACGCTCCCAATGAAGTTTCCACTTCTTCTCGCACAGGGTGTGGAAGGCATCGCGGTCGGGCTCGCGTGTAAGATGTTGCCGCACAATTTCTGCGAGCTGATCGAAGCCTGTATCGCGGCCTTGCGGAAGCAGAGCTTTGAACTTTATCCGGACTTTGCGACCGGGGGGCTCGTTGATGTGAGTGATTATCGTGATGGTCTCCGCGGAGGAAAAATCCGTGTCCGCGCCAAAGTGGAAATCGAGAAAAAGAAAGTCCTCCGTATCACTTCGGTGCCTTATGGGGTGACGACGACCGCGTTGATGGACTCAATCGTGAACGCGAATGACAAGGGTAAGATCAAGATTTCCCGAATCGAGGATAACGTCGCTGAAGAGGTCGATATTCTTGTCCATCTACCGGCTGGTACTGACCCGGAGACGACCCGCGACGCGCTCTATGCATTTACGGATTGTGAAGTGAGCATTTCACCCAATGCGTGTGTCATTGATGGCGGACGGCCTCAATTTCTTGGCGTCACCGAAATCCTTAAAGCTTCAGCCTTCCAGACGAAGGAACTCCTTTTGCTCGAGCTTCAGATTCTTCTTGGAGAGCTGCAGGAGAAGTGGCACTTCAGTTCTCTTGAGAAAATTTTCATCGAGAACCGGATCTACCGCGATATCGAGGAATGTGAAACCTGGGAGGCGGTCATCGAGGCTATCGATAAGGGGCTCACTCCCTTCAAGAAACTCTTCAAGCGCGAGATCACTGAAGAGGATATCACGCGCCTCACCGAGATTCGCATCAAGCGGATTTCCAAGTTCGATTCCTTTCGCGCAGATGAAGAAATCAAGTCACTCGAAGACCGCATTGCCGAAACGGAAAAGAACATTAAAAACATCACCCGATTTACGATCGCCTACTATAAAGCTTTGTTGAAAAAGTATGGCAAGGGCCGTGAGCGTAAGACTGAAATTTCCGAGTTTGGAGTTGTGAAGCGCTCCGCGGTGGTGGTGGCCAATGAGACTCTCTATCTCGATCTTAAAAACGGCTTTGCGGGTTATGGTTTGAAAAAAGATGATCCCATTGAGAAATGCTCCACTCTCGACGACATCATTTCCTTTTCTCAGGATGCCCAAATGCGGGTCACTAAGATCGCTGAAAAAGTTTTTGTCGGGAAACGACCGGTTCACGTGGCTGTCTTCCGGAAGAATGAGGAAAAAATCTACTCCATGATTTACCGCGAAGGGCGGGACGGTCCCGTTTATGCGAAGCGCTTTCGAGCCGGCGGTGTCACTCGTGACAAGGTCTACGAAATGGGGAAGGGGACCAAGGGCAGTCGTGTTCTATACTTCGCGGTGCATGACACCGAGGAGGCGAGTGGTTCCAACCTTGTCATGGTCCATTTGAAACCTGTTCTCCGGCTTCGCAATGTGTCGCGCGAGTTCCATTTTGGCGAAATCGCGATCAAGGGCCGTGGGTCTCGCGGGAACATTGTTACCAAGCACTCTGTGGATCGGGTCGTCCGTGCGAGTTCGAGCAGTTCGGAGGAAAAGTGATATTTTGAACAGTTTTTTGTTGTCGTAGAATACCAACACAAATAAGCTGTTCATATGATCAAGTTAAATTGGACAGTCCGGTTGGCTTGGGCGCGTTGGCGCCTGAGGATGTTGAGAGCACAAGTTTGGGGTTTGCGCCGTCGGGTCAGGCTTTCTCAAGTGAGTTCTCATCGGCAACTCGAGCTACCTTTCAATTATTAAGGTAGAAGTTGCCTGGGCTTCGCTCTAAGGGGAAACCCACAGTTTTGAACATTGAAGCGACGTCTAAAGAGGCTTGGAATTATTTTTGTTGGAGGTGCCTTGTGTGTGGTCGGTTATCCTTGGGCCCGGCAGGATGAGAAAGAAGGTGACTCTGAATCCAGTGCGCCGAGGTCCTTGCCCGCAGTTATTTCTCCGGCTCCGGTCTCAAACTCGGAGACCGATCAACCGTCCCTAGCATTTGGAGATGTTGTTGATGAATTGAACGGAGTCGCAATCTACTACAATGGGGCTGTTTCCACGACTCAAGGCCGCCACTCGGCGTCTGACGGATACAACTTTGGACTCCGATATCAATGTGTCGAGTTCGTCAAGCGCTACTACTATCAACAGTTGGGCCATCGGATGCCTGATACATGGGGGCACGCCAAGAGCTTTTATGATCCCGCTATTCCCCACGGGAAAATCAACCCTCGGAGGAATCTTCGGCAATACCAGAATGGCGGATCTGAAAGGCCCAAGGTCGATGATCTTTTGGTTTTTGGTCCCACCCAGTGGAATCGCTACGGACATGTCGCGATTGTGAGTCGAGTGACAGATCACGGGGTGGAAATTGTCCAACAGAACCCCGGGCCCCACGGGGCTTCAAGAATCTCCCTCGCCTTGGTTGAAACAGAAGGAAATTGGAAGTTGGGGAGTGACCGAATCTTGGGGTGGCTTCGGATGAAACCATGAGAAGGCGGGCGGGGGAATCCTAGCATCAGAAAAATTATCTTCTCGGGAGGGGCCATTCAATGATGGGGTCATCGCAAATCCTTGGATTGCTTGAACAAGCAGCCCAATCAGTCCGATATTTCCTGATTTTCGGCTTACGGTGTGGCAATTTCCTCGCTACACTTGGGGCTCCTACGACATGCGCGGATTGAATTACTTATCCAGGCGACTTCTCATCGCCACCCTTTTCTCATCTTCGGGGCTGGTTTGTGCCCAAGGTGATCTCGCATCTCAAGAAGCTGCCAAGCGAGCTGCGGCTAGCCAAAGTGCGCACGCTTTGCTGGAAAAGGGAGATCGGTTCTACAACGAGAATGACTTCAACTCTGCCGTAAGTTCTTATCGGAGTGCGATTACCGAACTTCCCAGAGGTGGATCCGGATCTGCCGAGATTCGAGCAGCTGCCATTCAGCGATTTTCTCAAGCTGCGGTTGAACAAGCCCGAGTGTTTTCAAAAGTTGGAGACTATGCGGCTGCGAATGATCTGCTCGATCAAGTAGAGCTTTTAAACGATGGGCTTGGTGCCGCCGCCGCGCGGGAGATGCGTAAAAAAATCGAGGACCCGATTCGGAACAATCCAGCTCTCACCAAAGAGCATGCCGCCGAGGTGGATCAAGTGCGTCGGCTTCTTTACGAAGCGCACGGATTTCTTGATCTCGGCCAATTTGACCGGGCTCAGATGACCTACGAGGATGTCCTGCGCCTTGACCCATACAACAAGGCCGCGCGTCGTGGGATGGAACGCGTCCTTTGGTATAAAACCGATTATGCAACTGCGGCTTCCGATGAGACCAGGGCATCCATGCTTAAGGATGTAGCGGCCCAGTGGGAGAGTCAGCAATATCGCAAAATTCCTGATGTTCCGCTGGTCAACGAGATTATCGATGGTCGCGAAATCGCGGTCTCAGCTCCGCTGGTAAAACTGCGTTCTATCCAGATTCCTTTCCTGGATCTTTCTGATGTTTCTCTTGAAGAGGCTCTTGATTACCTCCGCAGTGTATCGGTGGATAATGACGATTTGGTGCTGGGAGATGCTCCCAAGGGTGTCTCTTTTGTCACGCAGCTCGGAAATGAAGATCACCCATTAGTTCAGGAAATCCGGAAAGCCCGGATCAATCTTCAGCTTCAAAATATTCCACTCGAGCAAGCGCTGAAATTTATCTGTGAGGCGACCCGCACCACCTACCGGGTTGATGAGTTTGCCGTGGTAATCCGACCTGCGGGAGCAACGGATGACACCATGGTGCGCAGAGAATTTCGCGTGCCCCCCGATTTTCTCAGTCGTTCTGCTGTCGGAGGAGATGCTGGAGGAGACGGTGATCCTTTTGCTGATCCCAATGAAGGAGGTCGAAGTCTCTTGGTGAGGCGTTTCACCGCGAAGGAGAAGCTGAAATCGATGGGGATTAGTTTTCCTGAAGGAGCCAGTGCCTATTTCAACGCCAATTCCAGTACCCTTGTTGTCAGAAACACGGTGACCAACCTGGATCTTGTCAGGCAGTATGTTGATTTGATTGCGCAAGATGAGCCAGTTGCGGTAATTGTGCGCACCACGATCCTTGAGGTTCAACAGACCAATCAAGAAGAGCTCGCTTACGATACCATTTTGAACACGATGCAGGTCGGTGGTTCTCTCTACGCCAATGGGGGTTCGGTTGGAAATGGCTCGACCCTTTCAGATATGCTGAATGGGAACCCGGTGACTTCTGGAAACCGTAGTGGATCCGAGGTTTTCACCGATAGTAGCCTTGATGCAGTTCTTGGCCGTCAACAGTTCAGCTCATCGTCCAGCCGGTTTACTTCGGCTCCGAATGTTTCTGCTCTCGCAGGCGCCAGTTCTTCCCAGCTCTTAATCCCACCAACCGGAGCGGCGGCCGAGAACCGGGCTCCTGGTGCGATTTCCCTGCAAGCCGTCATCGACGAGAATCTTCATCAGATGATTCTCAGAGGCCTGAATCAGAAAAAAGGGGTTGATCTCATGACCCAGCCGGAAGTCATCACTCGCTCCGGCGAGAATGCGATCATCCAATCCGTGCGGGATATTCTTTACCCTGACGAGTATGAGCCACCCGAGCTTCCCAATTCCGTTGGAGGAGGCGTCCTCATTGATTTGAGCACCGGACAGGTTCAGGATTCCAATACCACAGTGCCGATCACTCCCGCGACCCCGACAACCTTTCTCCCTGATCAGATTGGAGTGACGCTCGAAGTGATGCCGACAATTAGTTCGGATCGTCGCTACGTGGAGGTTTCGGTGCGTCCCCAGATTCGTGAACTTCTTGGGTTCGTGAATTACGGAACTCCGATCACGGGCTCTGGTGGTACGGTGGTCAATAATCTGGCAGCTAATGGAAACTCTCAGCAGCTACAAACTAGTTCGAACACCACGAATAACGTCATCACAGAGAATGCGATTCTCAAGCCCCTCATCCGTAATATCGAGGAAAAGACCACTGTCACAATTGCCGATGGGCATACCATCGTGATCGGAGGGCTGATGAGCGATAACATCGAGACCTTTAACGATGGGACTCCGCTTCTCAAGGACCTCCCTTACTTTGGGCGCTTTTTCAAATCCCACGGAATGCGAGCGATTCAGAAAAACCTTCTCATTATGGTGCAGGTTGAAATCGTGGACCCCGCTGGAAACCCCATTCGTCATCGCTAAATGAATCCCTCTCCCCCGCCGGGACAGCCAACAAATCAAGAGGAAGTCCCTCGGCCCCAGCAGCCCGTGCCTCCAGCGACAAATCAACCTGGAGTTGGTTCGGAGCAGGTTCCGAAAGGGGGGCAAGTGCCACCCCCACCAGCTGGTCGGGAGAGTATTCCACTCGATGAGATGATGCGGAAGCTCCGGGAGAGCGAACGTCAAAAAGACGAACAGGGAAAAATAGTGACACGATCTGATGGATCGACCGCGCGCCGGGTGCGCCGGCGGAAACGCCGCTCCGAACAGAAGCAAAAAAAGACCAAGGAAGAGGCATCCAGAAAGTCAATTCTCTTCAAGGCTGTGATTGCGGTTGGCTTGTTTCTATTCCTGCTGATGGGCGGTCTTTTCACCCTTGTGTCGTTTAATAGTGACCGCTACGAAGAGAAAGTTGAGGCTCGAGTCGGGGAGTGGATTGGAGCGGAAGTTGATATCAGGTCACATAAGGTTCTGCCTGGTTCGATCGCGGCAGACGGGATCACTCTGGTGTGGCCGGAAAACTCCCACCTTTCCGGGCTCCGTCTTAATAAACTCGAAGGTGGAATTAATTTCCGAAGTTTGTTGGGTGCGCGTCTTGGTGGGCAATATTTTGGAGGAGCGAGCGGAACTCTAGTTGTTCGATCTCCTGAAACTGCGGGCGACTTGGTTGCAGATATTCCCTCCTCTGAGTTCCCATTTGATTTTAACCGTTACTATTGTGATCTCCTCGATGTTCAGTTCGGAGAATCCGGGGGACTGGCCCTCCGAGGTGCTGAGACAAGCCTGAGGCATTTCACCAACGAGGGCTTTCGGGTTACGGTCGGGGGTGGCCAGTTAAGTTTGGCTGGCTGGGAAGACTTTGAGATCAAGAATGCTCTCCTGAGATTCTCCAATGGTGAGGTTAAGCTTGATCCTGTGCGGGTGATGACGTTTACGGATTCCACCTATAGCACTGGAAGTTCAATGACGATTACCGGATCGATTCCTCTTAAGCAGGGTGAGACGGCCCAGTTGGATTTGGAGATGTCGGACTTCCCGTTCAATGTGATCGCGGGAACGCAAATGGGATCATTATTTTCTGGGACTATTCGTGAAACCAAGGAAGGGGTTGCCCATTATACAACGGGAAATTCCAACCTCGATTCAGTAGTGCTTCCATTCCAAGGAGACGATTTTATGCTTGAGCGCTTCCCGGTCGTGGAAGGGTTAAAAAAAATCATCTTTGAAGATGTCGACGAGGAGTTGAGTTTTGATTCGGATATTAGTGGTCTGCTTCGTTGGTCCCCGCGTGGTACTTCGGTTGAAAATCTCGAAATGGCCAATAAGAATATTCGCGTTGAGGGAGGCCTTGTCGTGAGTTCAGCTGGAAAAATCCGTGGAAAGATCACTCTTTGGATTTCGATGGGCTTCATTAATGATAAGCCAAAACTGAGGAGTCATCCTGCTTTTGCCCGCCGTGGTGGAGAAGGGAATAGCTATGCCGTTATTGATGTTAATTTGATGGGGACGACGAAGTTACCTGATGATGATTTTGGAAAGACCATAGGATTAGCCCCAATGAAAGATCGTCTCGATCAGAATTCCGGTAAAACTGCCGAGGAGCTTTGGAAGGAACTTGAGGGCGAGTAAACCCGTGTCTGGTGAGCGCTGAGTTTTGTGGAGCTTCCAAACGAGAGAGTTTTGGTAGCGCGGTATGCCGTGACAAAGGAGTAGGGCAGCTAGTTTCGCATCGTGCCCCTCGCGCCGTTGGTGGGAAGACGAAGCTGTTGTTCCTCCTCCACCTGCGAAACAGCCTCCGTAAGGCTGACCGGAAATAAGAAGGGATCCATTCACATGATCCTGAAGCGCATCGAAGAAGTCTTAAACTCGGGTCAAAGAGGACAACGAGGCTTTGGCCGAGTCTCTAAGAATTAGGGGAGTTTCCAAGGACCGCGATACTTTTGGTATTCGGCCTGAGGAAGAAGAACGTAGAGAGGCTGCTTTGCTGGGTCGATCCACGCGACTAGCTCCTTGAGTCTCTTTTCACTCATTGTGGTGCAACCAGCCGTAGGTTTTGATCCCCCTCCGCGCCAAATGTGGAAAAACACTGCTGATCCGGCTCCGGGTTTTGCTTTTGGGGGTGGGTTGTGAGCGATGAAAAGTTTGAGAGAGTGAGCGTGATCACCCTGTTTCATCTGTTGCTTCTTTTCCCAGGTCGTCTTTGGAGTATGATTCAGGATGAGGTGCTGATTGTAGTGAGGGGATTGAGCATCCTCGACCCAGAGGTCCATTGCGGTGACTTTTCGGTAGGGGAGTTTCTTGTGTCGCGAAATGTCGTCGGCATAACCCCAGGCTCCTCCGATGCAGAAGGCGCCGGCAGGGGATTTTTTGTCGCCTTCTTTTTTAAGGAGCACTCCGGTGGGGTTTTGATGAACTCCGAGTCCCCATGCCGAGCCAGTTCGGCCGAGGCGGACTTTCCAAGGACCGTTTTTAAGAGTCCATTGACCATCCTTCTTTTCGTAAAGAGAGAGACTTGCGGTGGAAGAAGTCCAGCCGGAGCTCACTGCCACGATAAGTTGTTGGCTTTTCTCAGTGAGCGCCATCAAAGGCTGCGAGAAAAAGAGGATTGAGAAGAGAAATCGCATATTGGGAAAATACGATGCAGTTTACGCCAAGGCATTCAAAAAATTAGAATGCGAGTCTTCATTCTGATCAGCAGTCGTAATTTTTTTTCAGGATTTTTCCTGGTGAAGAACCTGAAAGGCACCGTCGGCTTCCCGCCCCAGGCCTGGTCCGTGCGGTGCTATGAAAGCAGCTTGAGATTCCAAGGTAAGTTGAGTGATTCCCAATTCGGAGGCCCATTGGGAAAGGTCCGAAAAATTGACGTCAAAGGTGAGGTCTTGTTTCCCTGGGTTTAGGTAAGTCGCAGGGGGGACCAGGAGTTGGTGGTGCGCGTAAGCGCGAAGAGTCCCCATCGGGCGCCGGTGGTAGACTTTATCAGCGGTGTTGCCGTAATCGATCGAAAGAAGGGATCCCGAGTTGAGCTGTGCGAGTTGGTCAGTCATCCAAGTGTGAATGGACTCGGCGACCTCGAGGCGTTGTCCTGCCGGCCAATCGTTCTCAAAGAAAGTAGAGTTGGGCAAGAGTGCAGTGGGTTGCCAGATTTCTTTGGCGTTTTCGAGGTAGAGCTCTGAGAATCCTTGCACCTCTTTTTTAAAGATTCGGACAGGGAACGCATCGAAAAATTCGTTCGAGAGAATCAGGGCCTTATTTCCAGCCGTTTGAAAGGCTTCGGTGAGAGTCGGGTGTGAAGTGGCCTGCCCCTTCACTGCGGCAAGCTGCCGCTCGCGGAGGTGAGGTGAGATTTCGACGAAATGGTAGTTGAGCTTACGACGAGCTAGGTGGCTAAATTGACCACGAATCGATTTGGCGAGGCTTCCATCGCCCGGGCCGAGCTCGATGACGGGAAGCTTTTGTCCATGGTGAATCCATCGGGATTTGATCCAAGAAGCAATCGCTTTGGAAAGTGTTTCGGTAAGCTTCGGAGTGGTTGTAAAATCGCCCTGTCTCCCAAGAATGGGTCGGGGGGTGGTGTAGTAGCCGCGCGGCCCGTAAAGGGCATCGGCCATAAAATGATCGAATCTGACCACGAGCGACTAGATGCCCAGAAGCTCTTTCACCATTGCATCGCATGCCTTGATGTCGAGCTTGCCGGAGGCAAGAACCGGAATGTTGTCGACCGGCAGGATTTTCTTCGGACACCAGAGTGAAGGCAGGCCTTCATCGAGAAGCTTGTAGCGAATGTCGAGAGTCTCTTGCTCGAGGGCATCACTGGCGATGGTGGAAAGGAGAAGGATTGCTTCTCCTTTTTTGTCATCCGGAATTCCGACGATGGTGATTTTACGTTCGGTCTCGCCGTCGAGCCCGAGAACTTTGTTAACAGCGGCTTCGACCACTTCGTGTGGAACCATTTCTCCCCCAATTTTGGAGAAGCGGGACATCCGGCCCTCGATATAAAGAAGGCCGTCTTCGTCGACGCGCCCGACGTCACCGGTTTTAAACCACCCATCCTCGAGGACTTCCTGAGAGAGTTCCGGTTTGTCGAGATAGCCTTGGAAGATATTCTGGCCCTTGAGCCAAATGATGCCGGATTCGTGAAGTTCGGCGGGTTCATCGGTGGCTGCGTTGGTGATTTTAACTGCCACTCCGGGAAGATTTGGTCCAACCGAGCTGAAGCGGTGAGCCCGGATAAGAGGAGTGCCATCTCCGGGATCATTGAGAGGGAGGTTAACGTGTGATCCAGGGGAGGTTTCGGTGAGTCCGTAACCCTCCATGGGAAGTTTGCCAAATTTCTCTTCAAAGGAATTGGCGAGATTGTCGGGAAGCTTTTCGGCTCCGGTGATGACGATCTTGAGCGAAGCGAGTTGTTCGGGTTCGATGCGACGCATGTAACCTCGAAGGAAGGTTGGAGTGGCGAGAAGGAGGTCGATCTTGTGCTTGTGGATGAGCTCGGCAAGGCGCTTGTTTTCGAGTGGGGTCGGGTAGGTGACGAGATCGAGCCCCTCAATGACGGGGAACCACAGGGTCACCGTGCAGCCAAGGGAGTGGAAGAGAGGAAGGCAACCCAACAGCTTGGCGTCGTCGTCGAGCTGAAGCTGGGTGCCGAACTGGGTCACGTTGGCGAGGAGGTTCCGGTGTGAGAGAGGAACACCCTTGGGTTCTCCGGAGGAACCAGAGGTAAAGAGGAGAATGGCCTCGTCGTCCCCTTTTTCTTTTCCGATTCCAAGGATTTTGGTCAGTATGGAAGCAGGGAGAAGTTTCCCGAGAATGACCCACTTGATGATACGCTTTTTAATCTTTGGAAGGAGTCGTTCGATGAAAATGAGATCACGGTTTGGTGGCCAAGGGAAATCAGGGACCTTCCGGACGAAAGGATCGGCGGTGATGAACTTGTCGATGTCACCTTGTTTGATCGAGGATTGGACGGCTTCGCGGGAGGCGGTGAAGTTCAGGTTGACCGGAATCTTTCCCGCAAAGAGGACAGCGAGGTTTGCCACCATTCCTCCTTTTCCGGGGGGGAGGAGGATTCCGACCCGCTTCTTCTTGGTGGCGGCTTTGATTTCTTTTGAGAGAGCAATGGAGGCGCCGAGGACTTTGTCGAAGGGAAGCTCAGAATCATCTGTGCCATCGAAAAGAGTGGTGGAGGCCCCGTGCTTCTTCAGTCCCTCAAGAAGAGCGACCGGGAGGGAGCCGTTAAAAAAGCTGCGGGAATCGAAGGCTTCCGAAGCTGCCTTAAGCAATGACTCACGGAAATTAGACCCGGAGGCTTTATCCGCTGGGATGGCTTCGCCAAAAGTGTAAATTGCAGACGGAAGCTTCGCGGAATTCTCGATGGAAAGGGAGCATTCGGCGGGGATAGAAATATCGAGAGGAGCGATCGGCAATCCGAGTGCTCCCAGAGCGGTCAGAGTTTTCCCCGGAATGTGGCAAGAGACGGCAGGACGGACCACGACTTTGGGTGGAACGAAAATGAGGAGCCCGTTTTCGCTGATTTTGCTTTTCAGAGATTCGCCCACCTTTTTTAAGTCTTCGTCCATTCGAGAGAAGGCCGCGCCGTCTTTTCCACTTCCTTTCAGGAAATTCTCCATCTCGGGAGTAAGCGCGTCGCCTTCTTCGACCAGCCAAGTCACAGAGCGATTCCCCACGATCTCAAGGAGTTTTTCGGCCTGGGCGACATCGAGTCGACCGGGAATGAGGAGGGCACCTTCGGTCGGGAGACGTTCGATTGATCTAATTTCTGGAGAGCTCATTTATCTGAAAGGTGGTGTGTGTGAATAAGGAATGACACGAAATAGGCGATCCGTTAATTGAAAAAGCAGCGAAGGTGCGGGTTTCTTCCTTTGCGGAGGTGGGTGGCCTTGTTAGACCTTCCCGTCGAACGAACATTTATGAGCAGAGATCAGGGGAGCGGGACCGCCCGCAGTCACTATTGGCAGGCGAATTTGGGCTGGTTGTCCCTCTTGCTTGGAGTTTGGTTTGTCGTCTCGCTGGGATGCGGGATTCTTTGGCGTGATTGGCTTGATGCGAATTTTCCGAAGGTGGGAACAGCTCCGTTTGGATTCTGGATGGCACAGCAGGGATCGATCATTTCGTTTATTCTGATTCTGGTAGCCTACGACCGGATCATGGCTCGTCTGGATGGGAAATTTAACAAAGAGGAGGCCGCAGAATGAGTCAAGATTCATGGAATTTCCTCTTCATCGGACTCTCATTCGCGGTTTACATCGGGATCGCGATTCAGAGCCGAGCTGGCTCGACAAAGGAATATTACACCGCTGGTGGAGGTGTTTCACCACTGGCGAACGGGATGGCGACTGCAGCGGACTGGATGAGCGCCGCGACTTTCATTTCGATGGCCGGATTGATTGCCAAAACCGGATATGATGGGTCTCGTTTTCTGATGGGGTGGACCGGTGGCTTTGTGTTGTTGACCGTATTGATGGTTCCTTTTTTGCGAAAGTTTGGAAAAGCAACTGTTCCTGATTTTATTGGAGATCGTTACTATTCCAATGGTGCCCGGGCGGTGGCTGTGGTGTGCGCGATTTTTGTCTGTCTGACTTACATCATGGGGCAGATGAATGGAGTAGGTGTGGTGTTTGCCCAGCTTTTTGGAATTCAGCTTTGGCAAGGTGTCTGTATTGGGGGAGCGATTGTCTTTTTCTATGCCGGTCTTGGAGGGATGAAGGGCATCACTTACACTCAGGTGGCCCAGTATACCGTGATGGCTTTTTCTTACACCATTCCGGCGGTCTTTATCGCGATTGCGCTGACCAACAATTTCATTCCTCAGCTTGGATTCATCGGGGATTATACAGCGAGTGGCCCTGCGGTTCCATTTTTGGATAAGCTCGATCATATTAATACCGAGCTTGGATTTTCAAACTACACCGACGGGTCACTCAGTCGACTGGATCTCTTTTGTATCACCGCGGCCTTGATGTGTGGCACTGCGGGATTGCCTCATGTCATTGTGCGGTTCTTTACGGTGAAGAACGTTAAGGCGGTGCGTCGCTCGGCTTGCTGGACGCTGAGTTTTATCGCGGTCATTTATCTCACTGCTCCCACCATCGGAGGATTTGCCCGGGTGAATTTACTCGAAGAGCTTCATGATACGCCGTATGCGGATGTCCCGGAGTGGTTCCACCAGTTTGAGGAAACCAAGCAGATGACTTGGGTGGACAAAAATGGCGATGGTAAAATTCAGCACTTTGGCCCCGTACAAATTGCGAAAGGAAATGAGAACGAGCTTACCTTTGGTTCGGATATTATGGTAATGGCAAATCCGCATATGGCCGGGCTTCCGAAATGGGTCATTGGTCTGCTGATGGCTGGCTGTATTGCCGCAGCACTCTCAACGGCAGCGGGCCTTTTGCTTGTGCTCTCGACCTCGATCTCTCATGACCTCATGAAGAAAATTGTGAAGCCTGGTCTTACTGACAGGGAGGAAATTCGGTGGGCCCGGATTGCTTCGCTGGGATCTCTCTTGGTGGCGATATACTTTGGCATTAATCCGCCAGGAGAATTCATTGCTCAAACGGTGGCCTTTGCGTTTGGACTGGCGGCTTCCTCGTTCTTCCCAACGCTCGTGATGGGAATCTTTTCCAAGAGAGTCAACAAGCAGGGAGGGATTGCAGGAATGGCGACAGGTATTCTCTTTACGGCGGCTTATATCTGCTATTTTCGGTTCTTCGGAGGGTCCAAGGAGGATTACTTCTTCGGAATCTCACCGGAGGGGATTGGCTTTGTGGGAATGTTGCTGAATTTCGCAGTGACTATTATCGTGAGTCGTCTGACGTCAGCTCCTCCACCGGAAGTGGTGGAACTGGTGGAGCGGGTGCGTGAACCTCAAGCGGATGGGGTGACGCAGGATGCAGTGGGGCATTAAAAAACTATCCCCGTTTCTGGGAGAGCATGAATTCATTGCCTTCTGAGTCGTAGCAGAAGGCAAGGTGGATCATTCCGTCCTCCTCTTCCGGTTCGCGGACGAGCCCTCCACCTTGGGCTTTGATCTGTTCGATCCCTGACAGGATGTCATGGCATTGAAAAGTGAGCCCCGTCCAGGTTCGCTTGCCCTCGCCGCCACCGTGGATACCGATGGTGGAACCGCAAAGAGTCAGCTCGCTCCAAACTTCCATCTCAAACCGAAGCTCGGCACCGAAGACTTCCTGGTAGAACTTAATTGCGCGCATATGATCGGCTGCCCAAATGGCGTATTTTACTTTTTCAACGGTCATGATTTTTCAGGGGGTGCGTTCGTAAACTTTGGCGGAGAAATCCTCCAGTTTGAGCAAGAGTGTGTCGCTGTGTAAGCTCCATAAATTGTTGTGGCCAGCATTTTGGAGAGAGAGGAGTTCTTTGTCCATGCTTCCGGAAGTCTCGAAAAGCTCCTGACTATTCCAGTGTGGCACGACGAAGTCGGAGGTTCCGTGAATGAAAAGGGTGGGTTGCTTGATATTCGCGATACGGTCAATGTTAACGAAGCGGTCGCAGGGAAAGAGAGGGACCCGGGTCACTGTCCGGAAAGTGGACGTAAATGGGGCGATAAGAACCACGCCGGCAAGTTCCTTTTTCTCTGCGAGCCAGCAGGTGGGACCTGAGCCGACGGACTGGCCGACTGCGATGATGCGTCCGGCAGGGGTGTTCTTTCGATGGATGAGTTCCTCGTAGCAATTCTCAATCGCATCGAAACATCCTCGTTCGGTGGGTTTTCCAGAGCTCAGTCCATACCCCGGGTAGTCATAGGCGAAGACCCCAAAACCGAATGCGTTGAGGTCATCCAAGAGCGGGTAGAGATAGCGTAGGTCTTCCGCGTTTCCATGGGACCACAGAAGAACCGGCATTCCACCTGCGGGTTCGCGGTAGTAGGTGGAAATGGTTCCGTCACTGGGAGAGGGAATTAAAGAAAAGTGATCGTTGGGTTTTTCAAATTTGCCACGAGGAGGCTGGAAAATTAAAGCGTCGGCGCCGAGGAGAACACAGAAAAGAAGGAGGAGATAGATCCCGATGAATGAATAAAAGGGGCGCCTCCACGACCACGTTCCCAAAAGAATTTTTCGCACCTTCATCCCTAAAAGCTCGCATCGATGTGAATGAGCTGCAAGGGAATGTGAAGTGATGGGTAAAGGCGAAAAAGATTCTTGCAGGTTAGACCAAGTCCATGAGCCAGTAGTGACTCAACTTCCGATGAGGATATGCCGGACTCCCTCGTGAGCCTTCTTGGAGATCTCACTCTGGGAAGCTGATTCGGCCATCTCCTGAGAGGTGGATTTCGCCCTGAGCCGACTCGGTGCAATTCAGGACGGTGTGGTCACCGAGAGGTTTGATCCTGGAGAGCATTGCTTTCACTTCTCCATTGGATGCTCCTTCAGGAGTTCCTCGGGTTTGTAAAAGATGGTGCGATCACTGGTGGCGGCGCGGACTTCCTTCACTTGATCTTCGGTGATCATGCTGGCTTTGTTGCCCCATGCGTTGCGAACGTAGGTGAGGGCGGCTGCGACTTCTTTGTCGTTATACATTTTCCCAACAGGGGTCATCGGAACGGTGCCCGGGTATTTTACGCCGCGGACCTCGATGGGGCCCATAAGGCCGTGGAGGGTGAGTTTGATGAGGCGTTCTTCGCTTTCTGTGACCCACTTACTCTTGGCAAGGGGGGGATAGATTCCCTTGAGTCCTTCGCCATCTTCCTGGTGGCAGGTGGCGCAGGATCCTTCTTTTTCGACGATGAACTTTCCGAGCTTGAGGGCCTTGCCGAGGGCTTTGTTTTTGCGAGCCTCTTTTTGAACGGACTTGGTGATGTAGTTCTTGGGGGCTTCCACCGTTTTCAGGCGTCCGTTGAGGAGGAGGTCGAGATCGGCAATCTCAAATTTGCCAGCTTTAAGCGCTGCTTCAACGTCTGCTTTCTGAAGTTGGATTGCGCAGTTGAGGGAGTTGTTGATCCATGAGGTGCGTGGCTGGGTTGCGACGGTGAGGAGGATTTCCGCACCAGCTTTTCCGCCGAGCCAGGATGCTCCGTTGAGAGCTTCGATCCGGACGCGTGAGTTCGGGTCGACGGCTGCTTGTAAGAGAATTTTTTCAGGGTGGCTGAGGAGGTGGAGTGAGTGTCTCACGACGCGGACTGCTCCTGCGCGGACACGCTCGTCTTCTGCCTTAAGGCATTGGCTGATGAGTTCGGTTGAAGGCTGATGCTGACCCCAAGTAGCCCAGAGCGCTTCCAGGATAAGGAATTCGTCTCCAGCATTGGCCTTGGCAAAGGCGAGGGCAGCGGGCACGACCTCGGAACCTTCGCGCCAACGGAGTTCACGCTGGCTACGTTTACGGGACTGTAACTCAGGGAGCTTCAGGTTTTCAAAAAGTTGGCTGATTGGCGCTCCGGCGATTTTTGGCGGGTCAACCAATGGGCGGGAGGGATAGGTGATCCGGTAGATGCGGCCGTAGTTTGGATGGCGGTTCGGGTCGCGTGCCGAGTGCTGCATGTGGCCGATGAGAGTGTTGTGCCAGTCGACGAAGTAGAGGGAGCCATCGAAGGCGAATTCGAGGTCGGCAGGGCGGAAGTTCCCATCGGAAGACTCGAGAAGGTTTTGCTTCCACTTTCCGTTGATTTGATCGGGGAGTTCTTGGTAGGCCATTTGCTTGATCCCCAGAAATCCGATGGTGTTGGCGAAGAGATAGTCACCTTGGACGTCATCGGGGAAGTGGCGCGAGGAAAGAATTTCGGAACCCGAGGTGGGACGGATGCGGTGCTCGTAGTTGAAGGCTGCGACTTTGGGCATTTCCGCCCCGTGTGGCATTTTGATGCCGTAGCCGGCCATCCAGTGGTGCTGTCCACCTGAGGCATCGTTGAGGATGTTTTGGCCGAAGGCGTCATGAACGATTCCCCAAGGATTTGACATGTCCGTTTGCATGACCCGTTCGAGTTTCCACGATTTGTGATCCCAGCGCCAAACGCCGCCATCGGTCATGCGTTGTGGGCCGTAAGGAGTCTCAATTTGGGAATGAAGGAAACGACCTTCGAGCATGAAAAGGCCGCCGCCGTTGTCGGTGGTGAAAGCGGACTGGGAATGGTGGGAGTCGTGAGGGTCGAAGCCATCAAGGAGATAGGTTTTCTGATCGGAAATACCATCGCCATCGGTGTCCTGATGGAAGGTGAGATTGGAACCTTCGGTGATGTAGACGCCATCTTTGGCGAAGTCAAAACCGATGGGAATGTGAAGGTTTTGGGCCCAGACTGTTTCCTTATCCGCGCGGCCATCACCATCGGTGTCTTCATAAATGAGAAGCATGTCGTTTGGTTTGGGGTCGCCGGGCCGGTAATGGGGATAACTCGGCATGGTGGAGACCCAGAGACGGCCTTGGTTGTCAAAGCGCATCTGCATGGGGTTTGCCAGATTCGGAAAGTCCTTTTCAGTGGCAAATGTGGAGACCTCGTATCCTTCCGGAAGCGTCATTTTTTTCTCAGCTTCTTTTTCGGCTAGGTAGGTAAGCTCGCCATTTTTCTCACTGGGTTTGTAGTTGGACTTAATGGTGGTCAGGGGGCGGGTTGAGGAGTCGTCGACTCTGAGAGAAGAGGACTCTCCCCGGGCGATTTTCCAGATATTGGCGTCGCGCAGGACGGTCATTTGACGAAGTTTTTCGATCTCTTCCGGATAGTTGATGTTTCCGTAAGGTGCCCAGCGTCGACCGTAGGAGTGCACCCCGTTGGGCATGCGGTAGTCATTTCTCCAGAACCAGTTTTTGTCTTCGATGGCTTCTGAGAGGAGGGGTGTCGGAGATTTTTCGGGAGCTTTGCCGAAGAGAGTCTCGAAGATGACAGGTGCGAGCTTGGCGTATCCTGATCCCGAAAGGTGGATGCCGTTGATCGTCTCGCCAGACCATTGGGAAGTAGGGGTGAAGAGGTCGAGCACGCCGACCTTCTTCACGGCGGCAACCTCCTTCACGACCTTGGCATATTGGGACAGGAGGGTATTACGGTCGGTTGCGTTAGGGAGGAGATACTCCGGAAGATTCTCGGTGGCGATGGGGGTGGCGAGGACGAGCTTGGGAGAGGACTTCATGTTGTAAGCCTGCAGGAGGGTGTGATCGACAAACGCCCCGAGTTCGGCGCGGAAATTGGCGATTCCTTTTTCGCCGTCGAACGATTCATTAAAACCGAAAAACGCGATGATGGTGTCAGCTTCCAGAATGCGAAGCCAGTCGTCTGGTTTCGGGTAATGTCCGGTGCCATAGTGCTTATTGATTTCGGGACGGAACTTGCTGGCGCCGGGGAAGGCCCACGGGTCTTTGTTTCCTGCCTCGGGGCGGAACGCCGGAGTGTGTCCCGGGAATCCCATGTTGCGGAAGGTGAGATCAGCTTTTGGAAAGTTCGCATGGACCAGGCCCTCGAGATGGCCGAAGTGGATCATACGCTCGGCGAGTGAGTTGCCGATGAGGACGATGGAGTCTCCCTTCTTTGGCTGAAGCGGAAGGCTGGTGGAGGTTGGCTTTGCTTTGGCAGGTTTGAGGTAGGTGGGTCGTGTGGCTTTCTTCTGCTGTTCTTCGACCGAGGTTTCAGTGGAATTGATCTTGGGTCCCGGGATTTGAGGAGCGGATTTCTTGATCTTGTCTTGGGAGGCCTTCCATTTTGCGACGGAAGTCGAGACCATCTCTTCGGCAGAAGTGGAAATGGTGGGGGATTTTCCAAGTCCGAAGTCAGTGGGCTTAAGGTTGAGCTTTTGGAAGAATCCGTTCTGTCTCAGGAAGGCGAATTGGCTGGGCTGGAAGGGGTCGATATAAGAGACATTGGCGTTCTTCGGGACATCGAGACCTGTGAGGAAGTAAGAGCTGTTGATGAAAAGGCGGCGAAGGTTTTCGTCGTCGAGATCACAGGAAGATCCCATCGTTGAGCAGAGGGCCTTGCCTTTCTTTCCTCCGGGAACCTGGTAGTCACGAAGCCAAACTGCGGGTTGCCTTTTCTTGCTTTCGATCGTGGCCGAATCGGGGAGGAGGTTTTCGGTGACGTATCCTTCGATGAGCACGGTAGCGTTTCCCCGATTGACCCGATTGACTCCGTAGACATCGCTCTCGGCAAAAATGTGACCCACTCCGCGAAGAATGGGATGATTGCTCGTATGGCGCTCGGGAATTCCGCGCGCGCCTTGGACGCGGTGGCGCCCATAGTGACCAGCCCAGCCTTCACCGAGGACATCGGGTCCGAAGTTGTTCCAGTCTATACCACCGAGCTTGCTTTTGGTTTTAAAGGCATGCGTGGAAGTGCGAAAACCAAAGAGGGGCTTTCCTGCTTTGAGGTAATCCGCAAAGGGCTGGAGTTGATGGTCGGGCAGATTCCGAAAGCGGAGTCCGAATATGACGAGGTCCGCATCCTTGATGACCTCGGTGTGAGGGATGTTGGTCTGTGCGTTGACGTCGATGTAACCACCCTCTGGATCCATGGAAAAAAGCACAGTGGTTTTGAACCCATGGTGCTTGGAGAGAATCTTGGCCAACATCGGACAGGATTCTTCGGAACGGTACTCCTCGTCTCCGGCGATGAGGACAATATGCTTGCCGTTTCCTGGCTTGCCAGCAGCTCCCTGAAAGGAGAGGGGGGCGTGGTTTTCAGCAGAACCGGCGTTCGTCAAAAGAAAAGTAAAAGCGAGGCAGAGAGTTGTCAGGCGAGTCATGGGAAAATGAGGAATAAATAAAGCGCAAGGTTAGTGAAGCTGTTAGCGGGACTTGTCAGACAGGACGCTGGAAGGATACTGCTTAAGAGTCGAGTTTCTCTCTCCATTTTTAGGAAAAAGAGCGATTTTTTGAGGCAGTTCTGTCTTGGAAGATAGGGCGATCTTCGATGCTGTGGGAAAAACGACCTCTCGGAAGGCAAAGTGCCGCGTTTTTCCAGCTTGATTTTTACGTAATGGGCTTGGGATTTTTTCCTGCCGTGATCCGGGAGATGGCACGTTACAGAAAGCCAGAAGGGGAAGGGCCTCCTTGATGCTTAGCTTGGAGAAGTTCTAGCAGGTTCTGCAGAAGAGAAACAGTTTCTCCCGCAGGAGAGAATATGGGGGACTTCTTTCGTGGGAATGATTCCCTCTAGACTCTTCTTGGCTGAGCTTGTAGATCTCTAAACGATGCTTGTTCGATGTCTTCTGGCGGTGCCGTTCATCTTGGTGATTTCCTGCTCGGAATTGGCGGTTGAGGTGCCTGGGCCGGACGCTAATATCGTGGAGCCGAAGCCCGTATCGAAGCCAGATTTTAAGTTCTCTAAAAAGAGGGCTCTTGCGACTTATTATGGGATCGCATCCTGGTATAGTGTGGAGACTAATTTCGGGACCAAGACGGCGAGCGGAAGGCCATTTCGTAACAATGGCTACACGGCAGCGCACAAGACCCTCCCAATGGGTTCCAAGGTGAGGGTGACCAATTTGAGTAATGGACGTTCGGAGGTGCTGACAATCACCGATCGTGGACCTTACATCAAGGGGCGCATGATCGATGTGAGTATCGGAAGCGGAAAACGGCTGGGTTTTTATTCAAAGGGTCTTACTCGGGTAAAGGTCGAGGTTCTCACGCGTGGAAATTGGAAATATCGCCATCCGTGAACCGCCGATTGGTTCAATCAGATTTCCCAGAAGCTCCTCGATTGTTCTATGGCCCGGGGATCATTGGTGGGCGAAGGAGGACATTCTTTCATTCGCAATTTCGCAACCTCGCAAGGCCAATGTCACTCTTTGGCCTGTTTCGGTTTGCTTCTTTGTGGCTTTTTTTTGACGAGTGGGTGATCGTTTCCAACGATCTCATGTTTACCATCGGCATTGACCATCGTGAGTTGACCGCCAGTCCGGTCGGCGAGGCCTTTCAAGTCCTTTACGGCTCTCGGGACCATCATCGCGACACAGTTGATCGTGACGCCCATTTTGGCAGCACGGTCGCCAACATCCTCTGCCCATACTTTTGAGCCGCTGGCCGCTCCGTCGGTCATAAAGTAGATCATTTGTGGTGGTGGATCCATATCGAGGGCCATGTGAAGTGGATTATCCCAGACCGTCCCTCCAACGAGTTTGGTTTCTTTGACGTTTTTTTGTATTTTCGGACCTGTCCCGGAGAGACGGTGATCCATTTGATTTTCTCCTTTCGGCCATCGTGCTCCCAAGTGTTGTGGGCTCCTTGGTTACTCTTCCATTTGTATTCCTTTCCGGAAGAAGAAGTGACGATTCCCTTCTTAACCGTTCCTCCGGCTCCCCAAGCGGGGCCGGCGAAAAAGATGAGGCCGAGTTGTAGGCCTTCTCTCATTTTGGAAAGTGAGTTCCCAAGCTCGGCCCGCATCAGGCCTTCCCTATTTTGAGACTTCATCGAAGAGGAGTAGTCGATCACGTAAGCGATCCGCTCGGCGCGGACTTCCTGGCCAAAGAAGGTGGCGGATCCTCCTCCGTCTCCAAAGTCCTCTTCGCCCCAGCCATCGCCGAAATCGTCACCGTTTCCATAATCCAAAGAAGGTTCGGGGACATCGAATTCGGGGGTCGGAATGGCGGTTGGAGTGGCCGAATTGGAGGTAATCACGCGAGCCATCGAGGAGCTTGGTGAGGAAGGCTTTCGGGAGACTTTTGTGTTCTGTTTCGGGCGCGTGATGGTTGCTGCAATCTCAGAATTCGCGGAATAACTCACGATAGTCGGGATTTCTTTTTCTTCGATCACCATCAAAATGATGGCGAGCATCAGGGCGATGAGAGCCATGATGAGAAGCGCCATCGTGATGCTGACTAAAGTGGACAACTGCTGCTGCTTCCTAAGTGCTTCCCTGGCGATCGGGGATGCGATGTTGCTGACTTTGCTCATAATGTGTTGGGGGGAGGAATTGGTTGTTCGGAAAGAAAAACTCCACTCTTTATTGTTTCCCAAAGAGTGCCCTCAAAAAGAGAACGTGGTGAGGCCCAATTATCTTGGAAGAATCTTCACTGATTCTTCAAGTCAGCAGTGAGCAAAGTGGCGATGAGGAGCATGACGGCACTAATCCAGAGGCAAGCAGTGAGTCCGCCGTAGTAGTAAGAAAGGCCGGAGGCGAGGGTCCCAAGGAGGCGGCCTCCAGCGTTCGCCATGTAGTAGAACCCGACGTTCGCGGCGACGTCATCGTCCTCAGTGAAGGCGAGGATGAGATAGGAGTGGAGCGCCGAATTCATCGCGAAGACGACGCCGTAGATGAGCAGTCCAGTGATGATGGTGATAACGATGAATTGGTCGAGCTGAACCAGGGTAGCGATGCTCGCAGCGAGGAGGGTGAGAATGGCAACCCAGTGAAAAGCCGATCTCGAAGCTGCTCGTGCTCCGGCTTTTTTGATCCAAGCCGGTGCCGAGGCTTGCACGATTCCGTATCCCATGACCCAGAGGGCCATGAAGCCGCCGACTTGATCGAAAGACCAACCGAGCGTTGATTTTAAGAACACGGGGAGGCCAACGACGAACCAGACATCACGCGCGGCGAAGAGGAAAAGCCGGGCGCCGGAGAGTCTATTGATTGCGGGAGATTTGGCGAAGAGCTGGGTGAATTTGAGCTTGTTTTTGGTGGTGCCGAGGTCGGAGGGGACCGCAAAGAAGCTCAGTAAAAAGATGAGGAAAAGGCAGCCCGCCATGATCCAAAGGGCGCCTTGAAAGCCAGCCAGAGTCAGGAGGAGTCCTCCGAGAAAAAAGCCAAGGCCTTTGAGTGCGTTTTTGGAGCCAGTGAGAAGAGCGACCCATTTTAATAGTCCTCGTTCTTGTGTCTCGGCTGATTGGTTTTTGGGAACGAGGACTTTAACTGCGGACTTGGCCGACATTTTGGTCAGGTCCTTCGCGATGCCTGAGAGAGCCTGGGTTGCCATGATGTAGGCGATGGCTAGCCAGGGAACCCAAGTGAGGTTGACCAAGGAAAGTGCCGAGAGCGCGACGACTTGGAGAAGGAGTCCGGAAGTCAGGGTTTTTTTGAGTCCGCGCCGGGAAGCCCACCAGCCGCCGAGGAGATTGGTGAGGATGCCGCAGAATTCGTAGAGGAGAAAAAGAAAGGCCAGCTGAATGGCTGACATTCCAATGCTGTGAAAATGGAGCAGGACCAGCATGCGCAACGCGCCATCGGTGAGGGTGAAGCCCCAGTAGGATGCGGTGACGATGGCGTAGGCGCGTTGGTTCATTTGGAGAAATCCTAAATCCTAGATGGGGGAATTCTAAATCACTTCAATTGAGAGAATTAAGAAGGCTCAAAAAATCGAGTGGTATGCGCTCTAGAGTAGCGAGGCGATTTTTGCGGTGAGCTCAGCCATACGGACGGAGTAGCCCCATTCGTTATCGTACCAGACGTAGAGTTTGAGTTGGGTGCCGTTGGTGACCATGGTGGATTGGGCATCGACGATGCCGGAGCGCGGGTCATTGGTGTAGTCAGCACTGACGAGGGGTTTTTCTTCGTAGCCGAGGATGCCATTGAGGGGGCCGGATTCGGCCGCGGCTTTGAGGGCGGCGTTGACTGCGGCTTCGGTGACTTCCTTTTCCATCTCGAAGACGAGGTCGGTGAGGGAAGCGTTGAGGAGCGGGACGCGGACCGCGAGGCCGTTGAGGCGACCTTTGAGCTCGGGGAAGATCATGGTCACGGCGGTAGCCGATCCGGTGGAAGTGGGGATGAGGGAGTTGACGGCGGAGCGAGCACGGCGGAGGTCCTTGTGGGGGGCGTCAACGATGGTCTGGGTGTTGGTGAGGTTGTGCAGGGTGGTGAGCATGCCGTGCTTGATGCCGAAGGTTTCGTGGATGACCTTGATGACCGGTGCAATGCAGTTGGTGGTGCAGCTGGCGTTGGTGATGACGTGGTTGACGGCGGGGTCGTAGAGGTGATCGTTGCAGCCCATGACGATGTTGAGGACGTCATCTTTGACGGGAGCGGCGACGATGACTTTTTTGACTCCGGCATCGAGGTAAGTTTGCAGGGAGGCAGTGTCGCGGAACTGGCCGGAGCATTCGAGGACGATGTCGACGCCGGACCAGTCGGTCTTGGAGGGGTGGTCGTCTGTAGTGAAGGGGAGGGATTCGCCATCGACGATGATATGGGAACCATCGTGCGAAATGGTGTTGCCCCAGCGGCCGTGGACGGTGTCAAACTCGAGCAAGTGAGCGGCGGATTTGGCCGTTGCCTTAGCATCATTGATGCGGACGAATTCGAGATCGGGATGGTCAAAGGCAGCGCGGAAGACAAGGCGGCCGATTCGGCCAAATCCATTGACGGCAACAGTAGTGGGCATGGCGCAGATATACCCGTAGGAGGAGGTGGGTGGAAAGGATGAAAGGATGACAGAAATATCAGGAGCCTTCTTCCTCCTCATCAGATTTATTCAAAGACCGTAATAAAAAGTAAAATAAGCCTCTGGTTTCGGCATGAATAGTCCCTCGAATTATTCTGGAAAATGGCAAGCGGAATGGAGGTGCTTCTGAGTCAAGTGGAGGATTTCGGCGGGGTCGATCTGCGGGCCGATAAAGAGGCCGGAACAGGGGATGCGGTCAATGGAGCGCACTGCAATGGGATGCGGGGAAACCTCCATCGCCACACGTTCATAAAGGTGACGTCGATTAGGGTCGGTGCTGAGTGCCAGGAGGGCTTTCGCCCGGACGACGGATGCGGGGAGACTTTCGAGCCAAGGAATGATTCGCGAGGTTTTTACGATCTTGGGGAAGATGAGATTGCACCCGGTGAATTCATGGGCCACGTGATGCCGGCTGTGCAAGTGCGAGGGTGTTTTTTGTGAAGTGGCTTCGCCGGTCCTCAAGGCATGGCGATTGTTCTTTTCAATGGCCTGACTGAGAGCCTGCGACAAGTCGGTTGACGTGGCAGGGCTTGCGAGAGAGTTCACCTCTTTGATCTCTTTTTCCAGTGAAGTGAGCTCTTCGGCAGTTAAGTCCCTAGTGTGGGAAAGGTAGTATTGACTGGCGGTTTCTAGTTGGAGCTTTTCCAGTTCGCGGAACTGACGGCGTTTCCCGAAATGACGAGCGTCAATGACACAAACCTGCCAGCGCGGCCGAAGGAGAAATTTGAGCTCCAGAAGAGTGAAGGTTTCCTGAAGCGGAAGTGGATCGGCGGTACCGTTGAGCTCGATGAGGAGAACCTTATGCTGGCTTTTTGACGCTCGTAGAATCATTCCGCAGAGTTCATCGAGACCTTCACAACAAACGCAAGTGCCGGTGAGGGCATCGATTCCAGCGGCGTGACCGCGGAGGGTTTCCTGATCTAGTAGCGCGTTTTCACAATCATTGAGAATGACATCGGCAGGATGACCCAGGCGGGAGAGGTCATCGAGCAAAGTGCGGAGAAGGGTGGTCTTACCGGCTCCTAAAAAGCCGGTCATCATGAGCATGGGGCGCACTGGGGTAAGCCGGGGAAGGGGGGGGTTACTCGAGCTGAAAAGAGTGCTGTGCATGGCGTTCTGTTGAAAAGTGCTTGGGGCGCGAAAGAAGCTGGGGTGTTGCCTCAAAGCAGCGGAACCATTCGAGAGCGGCTTCGGGTTCAATCCATGCTTTGGCCTTGGGGACTTTGCGATATTTGAGGAAATTGGCAGTTCGGTGGGCCCTGCCAAGCTTGACGATGACTTGCTCTTCGTAGTGAATCAGCCAGTCGAGAAAAGGAAGGGAGGCGAGATAAAGCTCTTCTCGGGTGGCATCGCGGTCGATGAACTCCTTTCGCCAGGCACCGGGGACGGGGGTGATTTTTTCGGAAAGCCAGACGGCGCACCTCTGCTGATGTCGGATGAAGGTGAAGCCTCCGTTTGGTCCGTAAAAGCCTGCACAGGCACCATAAAGTTCGATGTGACCTGCTTGCCATTTCAAGCGGTAGCGGCTCGTTCCCTGAAGTCCTCGGGAGGGAAGCCTTTCGAAGCCTTGCTTGACTAAAAAGTTGCCTCCCGGGTGAACGACATCCTGACCCCAGAAAAACATCTGCTGCCGGAGTCCCTCAGCAAGGTCGCGGAGGAAATAAGGTGCAAGCGGCGGGGTGGTGGCCGACATGCCGTGCAGTTTAGTTGTGTTTTTGTTTAATGCAAATAATATGCATTAATAAAAAATGGAAACTCAGACGATTCCTTCCCGCGCGTTTTGGTTTGCCCGGGCTTGGCGTAGTTTTCGATGAACTCGATGATTCTTCCGACGATGTCTTTTTCGGTCACGGTTTCGATGCCTTCGAGGCTGGGGGAGGAATTCACTTCCATGACGGACGGGCGCGAAATGCGATGGACGGGATGACTTTGTCTCGAACGAATTCGAGCTATGGGGAGATTTCAATGTGGTCGATGAGACGGACCTCTCCATAGAAGCAAGCGGTGGCCAAGATGGCAGGAGCGGTGAGCTTTGATATGGGTTGCAGGGATTCTTGGTCGACAAGATGGAGGTAGTCGATTTTGAAGCCCTCTGGAGCGCCGTTTATGAGGTGATGCTTTGCCGCATTGAGGTAGACGGTAGAATTTTGCTCACCTGTCTGGGAAATGTCTCGGGCGGCTGAGAGGGCACGACGAATGCGGGGAGCATCAGAGCGGTGCTCGGGAGATAGGCGTCGATTGCGGGAGGAGAGAGCAAGTCCGTCAGACTCGCGGACGGTAGGGTGACCAATGATTTCGACCGGGACGTTCAAATCGCGCACCATTCGATTGATAAGAGCGAGTTGCTGAAAATCCTTTTTTCCGAAAACTGCCGCATCAGGGCGGATGATGTTGAAGAGCTTCAGGACGATGGTGAGGACGCCATCAAAATGGCCGGGCCGAGTAGCTCCGCAGAGGTGTCTTGTTAGGAGGGATTCGGTCACCAGAACAGAGCGGTCTGGCGCATAGAGTGAGTTGGCCTCGGGTACAAACGCGAGATCGACTCCTTCTTTTTCACAGAGGGCGAGATCGTCTTCGAGAGGGCGAGGATAGCTGGAAAGATCCTTGGCACGGTCGAATTGGATGGGGTTGACAAAGATGGAAATCACGACGGTTCCCCGGTCTCCGGACTTTTTTCGTGCGGCGCGCAGGAGTTCGAGGTGCCCCTCGTGGAGGGCGCCCATTGTCGGAACGAGAACAATGGGGTGGGAAAGGTTCTCCAGAACCTTTTGAACAGAGTTGGCGTGCGTGTGTCTCAGTGTCATTGAAAAACCAAACTTAATTCCCGCACAGTGTCGCGTTCATGAACTGCCTGACCAACTTCTTTTTTGTCGCTGCGCTGTTTTTTCATCTTCCTTGTCTGCTTTCGGAGAAGCAGATGAAGAATAAAAGGCAGGGGGCTTCATTGTTTCTTCTTCTGTTTTTAGGTGGATGGGAGATTGACGTAGCTGCAAAAAGTTGACATTTTTATGCTCTCAAAGCGCATGAAATCGTTTTTTAAACTTACCCCATTGATTCTTCTGGCATCTGTCTCTTTGATGAACTCCGCTGCGGCTCAACGTCTCAAGATCGCAACCGTGAGCATGGAGAAGCTCTTTGATGACTACCAACGTACTGCGGAGATTCAAAAAGACATCAACATTGAGCGCGCCCGGATTCAGAAGGATAACAACCTTCGTCTTGCCGATATTCGTGAGATCGAAAAAACTATTGAGGAATTGCGTCAGCAACTCAATGACGGAGAGATCGGCGATAAAAAGAAGCGCGAGCTTTCCCAGGAGTTACAAGATCTCAGTCAGGACGGTATTCATAAGGAGCGTGAGCGTTCTGAGTTTCTGGAGCGCCGGAATCGCTCCCTCAATGAAAAGATGATGAAGCAAATGCGGGGAATTCTCGTGGAGCTTCAGCGTGTGGTCAGTGATCGTGCAAAGGCCGGGAACTACGACTACATTTTCGATAGCTCCGGAAACAGCACCCAAGGTATTCCTTTTGTGCTTCATGCTCGTGAGATGACTGATCTCACCGAGTCCATTCTCAAAGAGATTAACGGGGAGTAAATCCCAGTTCCACCTCGTTATTGTCGTGCTCACGTTCGCCGACCTTGTCGCGCTCGTCGGAGCCGATTCCTCTGTTTCTGCCAGCGGATCTTTTACGGGCGTTAATTCGCTGGATCAGGCGGGTTCTTCCGAAGTTAGCTTTCTGGGGAATCCCAGGTATGCTCCTCTGCTAGTGGAAACTTCCGCAGGGGCGGTGCTTGTTCCGGAAGGAGAATGGGCTGCCCCCGAGGGATGTCGCCTCATTGTTGTAAAAAACCCCTCCGCGGCGTTTTCGCGTGTGGTTGACCACTTTTTAAGTGCGCGTCCCGAGGTCTCACGGGGCGTCTCAGCGGGTGCCCATGTTGACTCTTCAGCATCGGTGGACTCCTCAGCATCAGTCGCGCCCGGAGCTGTGATTGAGTCCGATGCGTCAGTGGGAGCTGGCTCGGTAATTTCTGCGGGTGTCGTGCTCTCCAGAGGTGTGACGGTCGGATCCAACTGTCATCTGTATCCTAATGTCACAGTGCGGGAAGGCTGCACTCTTGGCGATCGGGTGATCGTTCAGCCCAACACCGTGATCGGATCGGATGGTTTTGGTTTTGAATTGGTGGATGGGGCGCACGAAAAAGTGCCTCAAGTTGGAATTGTGGTGATCGAAGATGATGTCGAGATCGGCTCCAGCGTATGTATCGATCGAGCTCGCTTTGGGAAGACTCTTATCGGGAAGGGAACCAAGATCGATAATCTCGTTCAAATCGCTCACAATGTGGAGATCGGGGAGCATTGCCTTCTAGTGGCCCAGAGTGGGTTGGCTGGAAGTTCTACCTTGGGCAACTACGTGACCGTTGCTGCTCAAGCTGGAGTGGGAGGACACGTTGAGATTGGGGACCAAGTTGTCCTTGCAGCTCGTGCGGGAGCGATGAAAAGTTTAAAGCAGCCTGGAGCCTACATGGGGTTTCCTGCCCGTCCCATGGCCAAGGAACAGACAAAAATGGCCGCTCTCGCCCGACTTCCCAAATTGCTTGAAGAAGTTCGTTGTTTGAAAAAGATGCTGGAGAATTCGCCAAACGAATGAGACTCTTCGGTGAGGGAAGCAACTCAGTTGTCTTCCAGGAACTGATCATCCCCAATGGCCATGAAATATCCCTCCACTATTGCCAGCAAAATCGCCGGACTTGTTTGCGTCATCGGTCTTACAATCTCAGCGAAGGCCGAGACTTTAAAAGTCGCGGTCGTTGACATGAAGATTCTTCTGACTGAGTTCCATGAAACCAAAACCGCTGAATCCGAGGATGCGATTCAGCGTGAGGACACTCAAAAAGACGATGCCGAACGAATCGCTGCAATCAAGGCTCTCGAGGAAGAGATGCGACGTCTAGCTGGTAATGCCCAAGATCCTTCACTGGCCGAAGCAAAGCGTCAGGAAATTGCCAAACAGCTTGCCGAGCGTGAACAAACCTTCGTCGCACTTCGTCGGGAGCGGCAGGAGTTCATCAATCGCCGTGGTCGGCTTCTGAACCAGAACATGATCTCGCGAATGAACGATATTCGGGCGACCATCGCCAAGGCTGTTCAGGCTCACGCCGAAACTCTTGATGTCGATTATGTCTTTGATAGTGCTGGACTCACATCCTCGCAGGTTCCTTTCATGCTCTACATTCGGAATAAAGTCGATATCACTCAGGATGTTTTGAAGCTTCTTAATAAAGATTCTTAAGCACTTGACCCAAAGGTCTTCAGATTAGAAATAACACCACTAAGCCCATCATGAATATCTTCCGCCAAACTTTTTCTCTTGTAGCTACGGCCCTGTTTTTCTTGCCTCTTCATGCGCAGGAGGAGAGGGACGATAAGATCGCCACGGTGAATATGCAGCGTCTGGTGGCAGACTTCCACAAGACCAAGGCGGTCAACGAAACCTTTGCCAAGTATGGTGAAGAGATTAAGTTGGAGGACACAGAGCGCATGAAGGCGATCAAGGCTGCTGATGATGAAGCGAAAAAGCTTCAGGAAGCTGCTAAAGAAAACAATATTTCAAGTGAGGAAAAGAGTGATCTTTTTCGTCAATCTACTGCCAAACAACGCGAGGCTCGTGCTCTCTTCGAAGAGCGAAGCTCCTGGGTCAAGCGGAAGCAGGCGGCCTTGAATGACCAGGCTAAGATCGAATTTGGAAAGATTCGTAAGGAGCTGATGGGAATTGTTCAGGAAGTTGGAGAAACAGAAGGCTATGACTTTATTTTCGATCGTTCCGCCGGTTCTGGTGCTGGGGTCGCGATTATGGTCTACACCAAGGATGCCACTGATCTCACTGGTCTTTTGCTGGAGCGCATCAACAAAGATGCTCCAACTGAAGAAAAGGAGGGAGAATAAGTCTTCCAGCCTTTTTTCACTTGAGCCTTGTTCAGAGCCCGCGTTTCTTGAAGAAGATGCGGGTTTTTCTTTGTCTTCTGATTGGCTTCGGGGTGGGTGGGCTCTCCGCGATTCCGAATCAGGTTCTCAATGCGGTACGGGAGGAGGAAAGTCCGCTCGATGATCGGGAGGTTTCAGACATCCTCCTCTCTTCAAAAATCTGGGATGGTGACGAAAACCTTCCCGGGGAATGGCGCGCCGAGGGTTCGGTGGCGACGACGGATTCATCCTACCTTCTTGCCTCGCCGCGGTTTCTGGGACTTAAGGCGATACTCGTGCGAGCTTTACGGCGTGACGATCGTCTCGAGGAAATTCAGCTAACCTTCGCTGACGCCGGGTCGTATTTTGGTTATTATCAAGGTCGTGCCCCGAATGGCTTCAACGAGAAAGATGCGCAAAGGTGGCATCTCAAGAACCTGAATGCGAAGAACCAGAAGTTTCTTGAAACGATGAAGGAGCAGCAGAAAATGCTTCGCAACGAGCTCGAAAAAATCGATTCCCGGCCGCGCGAAATTGAGCGTGGCCGCGCGCGTATGCTTCGAGCCAGTTTTCGCATCTATCGTCACGAAGATCTCACCCTTTCTCTCCTCGGGGATAATGATCGTCTACTTCGGCTCATCATATCCCGCTCGAACAAGCCACCAAAAGGCTGGCTTGATCCCTCACTTGCAAGTCTGTCCCCCCGGGAGCGCCTTGGGGGATTGGAAAAGGCGGTGATGAATACCGAGCGCGGTGATCTTTCGCTCCGGGGAGTTTCCATCGTCCCACAGGGGTATCGCCCCTACTGTGGGCTGAACACGATCGTGATGGCTGGTCGTTATCTCGGACTTCATATCGATGAAGATTGGCTTGCAGTCGCAGCAAATTTTCAGAACACCGGAACCGCTGCGGGATCGAATCTCCCATCGCTTTATCAAGCGGTTGCCAGGGAGGCGGGCTTTAAGATGAAGCGCTCCCGCGACTACTCTCAGAGCGAGGTGCGTCGGTCGCTCAAGCAGGGTCTTCCTGTGATCGTGTGGCGCCGTTGGAGCGCGGAGCGGGATCGTGAACACAGCCGGGTAGGCCGTTCCTTTGCGAGAGGGGGGAATAAGACTTTCTCGAAGGAAATGGGCTTCCTTCCTGATGAGAGGTCTCCTCTTCATGCTTCCGTGATCATTGGTTTTAATGAGAACCGGAAAGAGCTGATCCTTTTGGAAAGCTGGGCGGGGCAGTCTCACCCAAGGCGTATCCCAGTGAGGGAACTCAGTGAGACGGCTTATCTTACCTTTTGTTTTACACCGTGAACCGTCGCGCCACCCATCTTGCCCACGAGCTGATCGAGTCGGTGATCGAAGAGGGTGATACTGTAATTGATGCCACTGCCGGAAATGGGCATGACACTCTTTTTCTGGCCCGTTTAGTGGGAGAAGCTGGTTGTATTCATGCCATTGATATCCAGCAAAAGGCGCTCGATGCCACGGCGGCGCGGCTCGCTGAGACGCCCGGAACCTTAATGCTTCATCTCTGTAGTCATGATCGCATGACCGAGCATGTGGGTGAGGCAAAGGCGGTGATGTTTAACCTTGGATATCTTCCTGGTGCTGATCACGCGACGATCACCCGAAAGGATTCCACGCTCGCGGCGTTGGCGGCTGCGATTACTGTTTTGTCCTCGGGAGGGGTCCTTACTTGCGTCTGTTATCCAGGCCACCCCGGCGGGCTTGAAGAAGCGGAGGCCGTTCTGGCGTGGGCAAAAGGCCAGGCAGGTCCTCGTTATGAGCTGATCACGGCCAATGAAAAAGACCGCCTGGAGGGGCGGCCTTTCCTGGTGGCTTTGAAAAAAGCGCGGAGAGCTTAGCGGTCAAAGACTTCACCTTCTCCGAAGAAGCGCTTGATTTCGGCTGCCGCGGCCTCCGGGCTATCAGATGCGTGGCAGACGTTACGCATCTTTGAGTCGCCTGACTTATCGCCAAAGTCACCGCGAATTGTTCCTTCAGGAGCAGTGGTGGAATCTGTCGGTCCCAAAAGGTCGCGGACACGGGAGATGGCATTGTCCCCTGCGAGTGCTAGAGCGATAACCGGGCTCTCCTGCATGAAGCCGCGAACCGAGGGGAAGAAAGGCATCTCGGCAATGTGCGAGTAGTGCTCAGCGAGAACTTCGTCTGAAAGTTCCATCATTTTCATTCCGCGAATGGTAAATCCCTCAGCTTCGTAGCGAGCGAGAACCGTGCCGACATTTCCCTTAGCAACTGTGTCGGGCTTAAAAAGAATCAAAGTGGTTTCCTGTGCCATGTTATGGAGCAGATAACGCCGGCCTTGGCTCGTGTCAACTCCCTCAAAGCCCGAGTCGCACGACCAAGAGGCCGTCTTTGACTTCCACATCCTTGAGAAGAAGTCGGATGGCTTGATCTTTCAGGTCTGCCTCTTTCAAGCCGTAAATAGGCTGATCATTTCCCAGTTTTTCCCAAATAAGTCAGTCTGCGACCAGAAGAGCTCCGATGAGGGCAGAGATGAGAAACCTGAAGAGCTGCCTTAGAATGAAGGATTCACTCTGAGCCTAAGAGTTACCGAGGCATCATGTAACCGAGAAGGTCAGCCAGTTTCTTCTTTAGATCACGCCGCTGGACGATGCTGTCGACGAGGCCGTGCTCGAGCATGAACTCGGCAGTTTGAAATCCGGGAGGGAGGTCCTGATGAGTGGTTTCCTTGACGACACGAGGGCCGGCAAAACCGATCATGCACTTTGGTTCTGCGAGATTGATGTCGCCAATCGTAGCGAAGGATGCGGTGACACCACCGGTCGTAGGGTGAGTGAAGACCGAAATGTAGGGGAGCTTGGCTTCCCCATGAAGGGCGAGTGCTCCGCACGTCTTGGCCATTTGCATGAGCGAGAGCATGCCTTCCTGCATGCGCGCTCCGGATGAGGATGAGAAAATCAATACGGCGCGTTGCTCGGCTGTGGCAGTCTCGATCGTGCGGGTGATTTTTTCTCCCACCACCGATCCCATGGAGCCGGCGAAATATTTAAAATCCATGACCGCGCCCATGACCGGGTACCCATCCACGCTGAAGCGTCCGGTGACCACGGCGTCATTCAATCCGGTTTTTTTACGGAGCAGCTGGGTCTTGGCAGGATACTTTTCAAACCCGAGAGGATTGGTGGAAATCAGGTCGGTATCCGTTTCCTCAAAGCTGCCTTCATCGGCAAGCAGTTCGAAACGCTCATGCGCGCCCATCAGGAAATGATGCGAGCAATGCGGGCAGACCAAGTGGTGCTGCTTAAGATCCAGAGTGTGAATCATTTCTCCGCAATCGGGACACTTGGTCCAAAGGTCGTCGGGGAAGTTGTCGCCACTTTTTCCAGATCGTCGGAGTGGCGGTTTGTTGAAGATGCCCATCGGGGAAATTCTAGGGAGAGGAATTCAAAAAATGAACTGAAATTTGGGAGTCTTTTTCACGGAGAAAAAAAGCGCGGGCTGAAAAGAGGGGAACTCCAGAGCCACGCACGCATACGTCAGTGGAAAATGTTCTTCTTTTGGCTCAGCGAGTTGAATCTTGAGAAGGCCATGCCCGGTGGTGACAACTCTTGATTCCGTGGGAGAAGATCTTTAATTTTCCTTCTGGATTGAATTTAGTGGGCAAGTAGTTGCTCTTTAGCTCTGCAAGCTGAATTTTGGGAGGGGATTTACGCCGCAGACGGTGTGTTCGTTTAAGAAGCCGTTGAGCTCGTGCTGGGAGAGGGCAATGGATTTCTCGCCCGGACGATAGCGGTTTTCTTGGATTCGCTGCTCAGTCGCTTGATGCTCTCGATCGCTCGAACGGGGGGTGAATTGCGCTGGGGTGAAATTGATACCCCGCCCATGGGCAGGGTTTTTCGTCACCTTTAAAGTAAAGCAACCCTCTCAATTTTTAGAGGAAATGATGAGGATTTGGGATCGTTTTTTTCACCAGCCAAGAGGGTATCGATTTCCCTGCGCGAAGGCGGAGGAAATAGGGTTCTCTTCGACGAGCGACATGACCAAGTTGCGAGTCTATTAAAGGGTCTTGGCTCCGTAGTAAGGAACGAGGGCTTCCGGGATTTTCACGTCGCCTTCCGGAGTCTGGCATTGCTCAAGGACTGCTACCAAAAGACGGGGAAGAGCGGTTCCGGAACCGTTGAGGGTGTGGCAGAAGTTGTTTTTTCCCTCGGAATCCTTGTAGCGGAGCTTCATCCGGCGGGCCTGGTAGTCGCCGAAGCAGGAGCAGCTGGAAACCTCAAGATACTTTCCTTGGCCGGGGGCCCAGACTTCGAGGTCGTAGGTCTTGGCCGAGCCGAATCCGAGGTCGCCGGTGCAGAGTTCGATGACCTGGTAGTGGAGGCCAAGCTTTTGGAGAACGGCTTCGGCATGTCCCGTGAGTTCGTCGAGAGCCGCCATCGAATGATCCGGGTGAACGAGCTGCACGAGTTCGACTTTATCAAACTGGTGCATCCGAATGATTCCCCGGTTATCGCGACCTGCGCTCCCAGCTTCGCGACGGAAGCAGGGAGTGTGTCCGGTCATTTTGATCGGGAGGTCTGCTTCCGTGAGGAGAGTTTCCCGGTAGAGATTGGTTACGGGAACTTCGGCGGTGGGAATGAGAAACATCGAGTTCTCCTCCAACCCATACATGTCGTCCTCGAATTTGGGGAGCTGGGTGGTGCCGAACATGCATTCACGTTTGACGACGTGCGGGACATTCACTTCCTCGTATCCGTGTTCCTCGGTCTGGAGGTCGAGAAGAAACTGAATAAGCGCGCGTTGAAGTTTGGCACCTTTTCCTCGATAAACCGCGAAGCCGGATCCCGAAATGCGGGTGCCATCGTCAAAGCTGATAATGCCCTTGGCTTCAGCCAGATCGAGGTGATCCTTGGCCTTCATGAGGACGGGCTTTTCACCCCACTTACGAATGACTGGATTGGCTTCTTCATCGTCACCAATCGGGCAGTCATCGTGAGGAAGGTTTGGAATGTGAAGCAGGAGATCGGTTTGGCGGTCACCAGCGGTGGTTCCGATTTCATCGAGTTCCTTGATTTTTTCGCCGAGCTGTTTGACCTCGGTCTCGATGGCAGAAGAGTCTTCACCATTGGCGCGCAGTTTTCCAATTTCCTTGGAAGTGGATTTCCGCTGGGACTGGAGTTGCTGCTTATCGGTCTCGGCTTTACGACGGGTTTCATCGCAAGCGAGGACCTCGTCAACCATTGAGGCTGCTTCGGCACTGCGGGTGGCGAGACGGTCCTTGATGTGAGTTGGATTTTCGCGAATGGCTTTGATATCGAGCATGGGAAATGGGTGGAGGGAATCGGTCTCCTCGGGAGCGATTACCCAATTCCGGGGCGGATGGCAAAGGCAGATCCATGAAAAAAAGCGCGACCTCGGAAGACCAACTCCGAGGCCGCACACACACAAAGTCAGGATGCTTTGCCAGGTCCGAGAAATTCCACGGGAATGAGGCAAAAATCCGCAGGCCTTGAATTGGGGCCCTCACGAAGAGAGCGTCGCCGGATTCCGGGATTTTTTCTCCGATCCGGTGACTTTTTACACCTTTCCGAGAAGGCGAGATTCCACCGCTATTCCTCGGGAGAGGTCATTTAAGGTAGCTTGCAATAGCCCGTTTTTCCTGCCATTTGCGTCCTGCCATTTGCGTTTGGAAAATAAGGGAAAAACTGGGTGTGATGGACGGAAGCTCCGCGGTAGAGCTCCTGGGAGCGCAAAGGGATCTTCCTCAGAGAAATCAAACCGAGTTGAAACTCTCCTCCTTGATTGTGCTTGCGAGTTCGGCAAACTTTCCGTTTCTGGCGAGGAGGGAATCGTAATCGCCTTCCTCAATGACGCGACCTTGTTCGAGGACGTAAATGCGGTCGGCGTTTTGGATGGTCGAGAGGCGGTGGGCGATGACGATGCTGGTGCGGTTTTTCATCAGTTCGTCGAGCGCTTGCTGAATGAGATGCTCCGTTTGGTTGTCGACCGAAGCAGTAGCTTCATCGAGCAGGAGAATCGGGGGGTCCTTAAGCAGGGCGCGGGCGATTGAGAGGCGCTGTTTTTCGCCACCGGAGAGTTTCACTCCGCGTTCACCGACATTGGTGTCGAGTCCTTCCGGAAGTCCTTTGACAAAGTCCGCTTTGGCAGCCGCGAGGGCGGACCACATTTGATCATCAGTGGCAGAGCGCATTGCGAGTGCCAGATTCTCACGGACCGTTCCATTGAAGAGGAATGCTTCCTGGGTGACGTATCCGATGCCATCACGAAGGGAGTTCTTGGCGAGGGATTTCAGCTCATGGCCATCGATGGTGACGTTTCCGGAATCGTATTCATAGAAGCGGCAGAGCAGATTAACGATGGTGGATTTTCCAGCACCGGTCGAGCCTGCGAGCGCAATCGTTTGCCCGGGTTTCGCTGAGAGGGTGACCTCGTGAAGAGTGGGTTGGTTTTCGTCGTATGCGAAGCTGACGTCCTTGAACTCGACCGATCCTTTGATCGGGCGGGGGAGCGGATTTCCAGTGACCGCATCGGGCTCTTCTTCGGCGTCGAGGATTTCAAAAACCCGGTCCGCCGCGGCACGAGAAGAGAGAGCCATTTGGTTCAATTGGTGGAGCTTGCTGACAGGTTCGTAAAAGAGGGAGAGCAGAAGAAAAAAGGTGACAAGTTCACTATCGTCCATGCTCCCCTGCATCACGGCGTATCCTCCAAACCCCAGCACAAGAGTGTATCCGACGCTGTTGAGAAATGACATGCCGGGGTTGTAGAAGGCCCACCATTTCATAACCCTCAAGGTGGCGCGGCGCATTGCGTTGGAGAGACGATTAAAGTGGCGGTGTTCTTCTTCTTCCCCGGCGTAAGCTTTGATCTGGCGAATTCCGGCGATGTTATCGTGTAAAAGAGCGTTGAGGTCGGAGGCCGCATCGCGCTGCTGCTTGTAGCGGGACTTCGCGTTTCGGGTATAAATCCAGGCTCCGATCGCGAGCAGGGGGATGGGCAAAGTGGCCCACATGGCGACGGTGGCGTCGAGATAATACATCGTGATTCCCACGGCGAAAATTTGAATCGTGGAGACGAGTCCAAGCTCAATGCCGTCGATAAGAATCCGTTCCATTGCCGTCACGTCTTCAACCACCCGGGTCATGACATCACCGGTGCGTCTGGTGTCGAACCAGCGGAGAGGGAGGCGTTGAATTTTCTGATAAAGATCAGAGCGAATATCGAAGATAACCTTTTGTTCGAAGTGGTTGTTTAAAATGATGCGGGCGCAATTGAGGGCGTCTTTGGCAAAAAAACCGAGGAGACCAAGGAGGACCCAGGGCACAAAAGCGTCAAATTGTTTGTTCGGAATCAGTTCCCCGATGACGTGTTTGGTGGTCAGTGGAAAAACAATCACCGAAACTGCCATCAGCGCGGCGCACAAAAATTGGGTCCCACCCAGGAATGGATACCGTTTCAGGTAGGAAATGACGCGGAAAACGCTCTGCACGGCCGGAATTTGGCCGTCATTGGGCCGGATGCAAGGCGCGAAAGACTGAAAAATAGGGAAAAAGCCGCTTTGAGGTGTTTTTCGGTAAACTTTAGGATTGCCGGACCTTAACCGGAATCGGTAGCTTACGCGCAACCACACCGAAACGACCCACACACACACTATGGCCAACACCTTTGGAATTCTTGCCGCTGTTGCTCTTCTTTTCGGAGCATTCGTCTCTTTTAAGAATAAACAAAACCTCGAAGAAGTTGATTCCGCGATCGCTACGGAAGAAAATACCAACGCCAAGCAGACTAAAGTTTTTGATGGCCTTGTAGAGAACATTGGTGAGCTCGTTGCCGAGCAGGAGGGGTATGATAAGACCAAAGAGGAAAGCCAAGCGGCCCTTGATAAGCAGATTGAAGAAAACAAGTCTCTTGAGACTCAGATTGAAGCCAAAAAGCAGGAAGCCGATGCGGCCCAAGCGAAGGCCGACGAAGCAGAGGAAGTTCTCAAAGAAGTTGGTGACATCAAAACTTTGATCGCTGAGATGAAGACTCTTGGTGCGGAGCTCGAGGAACTCGATGATGAGATCTCCCTCAACTCGGCTGTCGTTGATCGCCTCGAGGGAAATAAAAACGAGACGAAAGAGCAGACCGATCAACTGGCAAAGATTCTTAAGTTGCGGACAAGTGGAAGTTCTTACTTCAAGTCCACCCAGGTTCGCTCCGTCTATCGTCAGTGGGGGTTTGTGACCCTGGCTGGTGGTGATAACATCGGGGTGGTGAAGAAGTCCAAGCTATCTGTTCAGCGTGAGGGAGAAGAAATCGCCCAGCTCATCGTGACCGGTGTGGAGCCTAATTCAGCCGCCGCCAGTCTTATTCCTACTTCGATCAAAGATGGTGTTTCAGTTTCCCCTGGCGACACCGTTGTTCCTCTCGCCGAAGATGCCGAAGCTCAATCAGCCGCCGAGTAATTCCAATTTCCCAGCACATTCAACCTACGACCACTCACACACACTATGAAAAACATTTTCTACATCCTCGCAGTCATTGCTGTCGGCGCAGCCGCTTTCACTGGCTGGCAGGTTAAGGATAAGACGCTCGCACAGATGGAAGTTCGCGAAGATCTTCGCCTTAAGAACAAGCGGCAGAGCGATAGCATCGATCAGAAGAAAGAGGAAAAAACCGATCAAATTGCTGCCACGGATACCGCTCGCAGTGAGAAAGATGAGACCGTCGCGAAGCTGGATTCAGCAAAATCAAATGCAGGAGCACTTCAAGGAAGTCTTGATCAGGAAACCAACCGCCTTGAGGCGCAGAAGGCCCGTGCGGTTGAGGTCGACCAAGTCATCAAAGAGGTGCGTGAACTCATCGGTGATCCAAACATCGAAATCGAAGATGTCCCTCGAATCATTGCAGAGCGTAAAGAAGCGAAGAAAGCCAAGGATAGGCAGCTTGCTGAACTCGAAGAAATTCGTGCCACTCTCGAAAAGACCATTGCCCAGACCAAGGAAGAAATTGGTCGTCAGGAAAGCAAGATCGCGGAGAGCAAGGCTCGTATCCGTGGTAATATCTTTTCCGCTACCGTTTCCACAGTGAACAACGAGTGGGGCTTCATCGTGATCAATGCTGGTGAGAAATCTGGACTTGCTGGTGACTCCAAGCTTCTTCTGACCCGTGAGGGGCGGATGCTCGGCAAGGTTCTCGTTTCTTCTCTTGAGGCAACCCAAGCGATTGCCGAGATCGTCCCTGAAAGCCTTCTCCCCGGGGTGCGTGCTCAAGCCGGCGACGTTGTCATCCTCGAGGAGACTGCAGCGAACTAAAGCTGGTCCGACTCCACAATACCTACCAAGAGCGGCTCCTGATGAGGCGCTCTTTTTTGTGCATACCGACTCAGCTTATCGCTCTTGCAGGGCTTGTGACTCGAGAGGAATGAATGGCAGTAGCACAGCTCCCCGAGGTGAGGAGAGCCCTCTCTTTTGAATAAGAAAACTGCACAACGATGGGAGGGTGGTTTTGGCCCAAACCACCGCGTGCAGGCGAGTGAGGATGGATGGGATTCCAAGGAACGCCCCCGTTTTTGCATTCTCCCTTTTTTGGGGATGCTCACTGTTTTCAGAGTGGTCTCCCGTAGGAGTCACAGCGATTGTCCCATCCGGCGCGCCAACGGGATTCACCCCGTGCTTTGGGAGAGTTCTTAATGCGTAGATGGAGACGCCGCTTGGCTGCTTGGCCAAATTCTTTGGCCGCTGCCTGGCCTGCAGGGACTTCACGCATTTCCGTGAGGACCCACTTTAAACCCCAGCCTTGTCCAGCATAAGCTTCGCGAGGGTTGGTGCCATCGCCTTTGAAATTGACGTAGTCGACCAAGGCATAGACGCCGTTTGGGGTGCTTGCGACTTTATCGTAGTTGCGCTGGATTCGGGCACGATCAGATGCTGGAGCAGTGGCGAGGATGTTCGGCAAGGCAGCGCGGGATTTGTAAGCGATAAATTCGGTCTGGATCGTGATATTGGCGGCGAGCCATCCGCGGAGAGCGGTCATTTGAGGGCCATTGAAGGAGCGCATGAAGTCGGCCTTCTTGGACCACGGGCAGTCGGAAGAATAGGCGACAGGGGGCAGATGTTTTCCCTTCGCGGTGGCAAAGCGGACGAACTCGGGCCAAGTCTCGGTCCAGCGTCCGTCGAACTCCTTGGGATACCAGATGAAGTGACCGATGCCCATGGAGGGAAACTCCTCGCCATCATTCCAGTGAGTGAGCCCGGAGATTTTTCCGGCCGATTCGTTCTGCCAGATTTTGCGACCGATTGAGGCCTTTTGGGCGGCGGTGAGTTTCACTGCGATCTCGGGAGATTGGAGAATGGTAGTGACAGGCTGCGGGGTCGATCGAGTCACCGGCGGGATCGGTGAACACGCGGCAAGAAACAAGGCCGGGATGGTAGCGAAAAAAGTAGCCTCTTGCATGGTGGATACAATGCCCTCAGAATTGCAGTATCGCAATGGACAAAAACGAAGTTCTCAAAGTGTTCACCCCGACTCTCTTTGACGTGGTGAAAATCTTTCTGACCGCAGTGGTCATTCTTTTAGTGACCAAGATTCAATTAGTGAGCGACAAGCTCTCGGCGCTCCTGATTGCTCTTCCGCTGACGTCTTTGTTCGCGATGATTTGGATGTATCATGAGAAGAAGGCCGGTGATCTCGCCGAGCGGACCGAAGGGATTGCCGGGCATGCCTGGTATACTTTTTGGTTTGTCCTGCCTACCATGCCGATGTTTCTCATCCTCCCGGCGATGCTTCGGAAAGGCTGGAGTTTCTATCCCGCATTGGGAGTGAATGTCCTGATAACCGCAGCCTTCTTCTGGACGATGGTTTTTGTGATGAAGAAGTTGTTTGGGATTGAGCTCATGTGAAGGCTCACAAAGCCTCCTGAAGTAAACAGATCTGCTCTTCAGTGTGAGCGGCGCTGACCGTGATGCGGAGTCTCGAGGTTCCTCTTGGGACAGTGGGGTAGCGGATCGCGGGGACGAGGAGGCCTTTTTTGAGAAGACGATTGGAGGCAGCCAACGCGTCTTCGTTTTCGCCAATGATCACCGGGACGATCGGCGTGCGGCTTTTGAAGTGGGTAAGGTTTTCAGAAAGCTGTGCCCGGATGCTCAAGCCTTCAGCCGTTTGTAAGAGGCGAAGCGCGGCAAGGGAGGCGGCCACTTGAGCGGGTGGGGGAGCGGTAGAGTAGATGAGGGAACGGGCTTTGTTGATCAGGAGGTCGATCCACTCTCGTGAGGCGGCAAGGTAGCCTCCGGCAGAACCGAGTGCTTTTCCAAGCGTTCCCATTTGAAAATCGATTCGTTGCTGTAAGCCGAGTTCCTCCGCCAAGCCCATACCTGTTTCACCGAGCACTCCGAGAGCGTGGGCTTCATCAAGAAGAAGGTGGGCTCCAAAGCGTTCCTTGAGTTCCAAGATTTCCCGCAGTGGGCACACATCGCCATCCATGGAAAAAACGGACTCGGTGACGATCAGCGTTCTTCCCGATGCGGTTTCGAGGAGTCGTTCAAGCTTCTCAAGATTGTTATGCGGGAAGACTCTTAGAGTTGCCCCGGAGAGCTTGGCTGCGTCGATGAGACAGGCGTGCGAAAGCTTGTCGAGAATTATGGTGTCGGCTTTCCCCACAAGGGCGGGGATCGTTCCCATTGCGGTGGCGTAGCCGTTGGCAAAGCTAATCGCGGCTTCTGTTTTTTTGAACGACGAGATGGTTTCCTCGAGTTCGTGAGCGAGGTCGAGGGAGCCACAAATCAATCGGGATGCGGTGGATCCGGTTCCGTATTTTTGAAGAGCTGCCTCGGCGGCGGCGATGAGCGCAGGATGTTGAGAGAGCCCGAGGTAGTCGTTGGAAGAAAAGTTGACCAGGCTTTGTCCATTCAGTTCGACGAACGGAGGATCAGAAGATGTGATTTTTCTCAGAGAGCGGAGGAGACCTTTCTCGCGGAGTTCATCGAGTTCCTTCATCCTTCAAGAGCCCAGCGTAGAAGTTTTTCGGAATCATCCCAGACATTTTCGGAGTTCGAACCAAGAACCACGGCGATCACGGCACGTCCGTTGAGCTGACCTGATGAGACCAGACAGCGGCCGGAAGCGCGGGTGGTGCCGGTTTTCATTCCATCGCAATAGCTTAAACGGGAAAGAAGCTCATTGGTGTTGTCGATAACGAGGGTGCGACCGTCGGGATATTTGAAAGGGTAGCTTTTGATGCGCATGCACTGTCGGAGAAGAGGATGGCGGTAGGCCTGTCGCGCCACAATCGCGATATCACAGGCAGTGGAATATTGCCCTGGCTCGGTGAGGCCGTGAGGGTTGAGGAAATTGGATTGATACATGCCCAAGGTGCGGGCTGTTCGATTCATAAGGGCGGCAAACTGCTCTTTGGAACCTGCGATGTCGCGTCCGAGAGCCATTGCGACGTCGTTTCCACTTTTTACGAGAAGGGCCTTCACAAGTTCGTGGCGCGTATATCGTTCGCCCGCTTTCAAATAAAGTTTGGAGGGTTCTACGAGAGTGTCGGTGGGAGCAATAATCACTTCATCGGAAAGTGGCCCAGAGCGAGTCGCGATGAGTGCGGTCAGGAGCTTCTGGGTGCTGGCGACGGCGCGTTCGGCATAGGCATTTTTTTGGTAAAGAATCCGGCCGGTGACGGCATCGACGATGACTGCGCTCGGGGCGTAAATTGCGGGCGCCCGTTTCACGGGGAGCGCAGGTCGGACTTCGCGAGGTGCCACCGCCCTCGGAGTCGCGGGTGGCGCGACGGAACTGCATGAGGAGCAGAGAGCGAGTGCCAAGAAGGATCCGGCAATGCAAGCGGAGTACATGGTGAAACTGTGCTGCCAAATGAAGAGAGCCGCAAGGGTGCAAACCGGGACAAAGTTTTTCCTCGACGCAGGTAATCTTTTGATTACTGTTCGGGTAGTCACTGTTCAATAAGAACCGGCAGACTTTACGGATACAATTATGGCTAAAGAACTTACCGAACGACAGCAGGAGCTTCTTGATTTCCTCAAAGAGCATCAACAGCAAAACGGCCTCATGCCCTCGACGCGAGAGATTCAGGCCCACTTTGGATTTGCCAGCCAGACGGCGGCGATGAGCCACTTGAGAGCCCTGGAGCGTAAAGAGGTTATTGTTCGCCTTCCAGGAAAGGCCCGCGCGGTGGTTTTTCCCGAGGAGCTGGAGCGCGAGGAGATTGTGGATATTCCCGTGTATGGAAGCATTGCAGCCGGAATGGCAGAGGCAGTCGAGGAAGATAAACAAGGTTGTGTTTCGATCGATATTGCTTCCCTTGGGATTCCCCGTAACGCCCGGACCTTCGCGCTCAAAGTTCGCGGTGAATCCATGATCGATGCCCACATTTGTGATGGCGACACCGTGATTCTGGAGTTTCGTGAACCACGGAATGGAGATGTGGTGGCTGCTTTGATCGATGGTGATACCACCCTGAAGCGATTTGTGATCAAGAAAGGCCGCCCGTTTCTTCACGCGGAGAACGAACAGTTTCCAGACATCGTCCCGGCCCGTGAGTTGGTGATCCAAGGAGTGATGGTGGGCTTGTTACGAAATAAGGGATTTTAGGCTGAGAGAGGAGAGAACTGAGTTTTCCTAAGAATATTAAGCCCTCGCTCTTTGGGGGTGACTTCCGCAAAAAAACCGGGCCTCGAGTGAGGTCCGGTTTCTCTGTGAATGGAGAGATTCTTAGGGTTGGATGCTTAGTTGCCTTTCCAACCGTAGATGTTGTCGACATTGCTGTCGCCGCCGATTTCACCGTCTTTTCCAGCGTGGTAGATTAGGAAAGGAACGTCGAAGATTTCCTCACTTCCGATGGTGGAAGGCTCACGAATAAAGTCCTCGTATCCGTAGTTAAAGATAATCCGGTAATATCGCTCGTTCTTGTCCCGGTTTTTCCAGGGGCCGAAGAATTCAGCAGTGGACTGGGTGCGATAGAGACCATCCCAGTAGTTGTTATTTTTACCCTTGGCCTTGCGGTAGGAAAAGTAAGCAATTTTGTTGGGGTTTTCATCCTCGTTGATTCCGCAAAGGACATCCATGAGTTCGTTGTCAGTTCTTTTCTCGGCAGTTTCTCCCTCGCCTTCCGCAAGAGGGAGGGTGTTCTGTTCGTCGGAGAAGCTGCTGATCGCGGTGGTAAGCTCACTGATTGCAGCTTTGGCTTTGGTCTTGTTCGCGGCATTTTTTGCCATACTAGCTCCGGCCACGGCCATGGTGGCAAGGATCGCGATGATGGCGACCACGACGAGAAGTTCGACGAGAGTGAAGCCCTTACGAGTTGGGAGTTCCGAGGTGTGTGCTTTCATAAATTCTTGGAGTTTATTCGTGTGTCTCGACGATAGGCTCGATTTGTCGGTGGGGCCAGTGGAATTTTAGAAAGTGGCTTCAAGGAAGGCGGGATCGGCTGTTGTCGGGGCCTCACTCCTGGTCCACACTTCGAGCATGCCTCGAAAAGGACCCCGCCCTTCGCCTCTGAAAAAACCCATTCTTTCACTCCTCACCGGGGATGGAAATCGCCCGATGAATAAGAGCGAGCTTGCCAGAGCGTTAGATTTGAAAGGAAAGGACCGCGCCAAACTCAGGGAGGCTCTTCGGGAAATGGAGCAGGCTGGTCAAATTTTTTATGGAAAGAAGGGCCGTTTCTCGACCTCACAAGGCCTCGGACGCGATCGAAAGAATGCGGGAAAAAACCATCGGAGCAAAAAGACGGCGACCGGGCAGCCAGCGGGACTGATCGGAACGATTCGTCTGAACCCGGCCGGTCACGGCTGGTTTATGCCCAGCCCATCTCATGAGGAGAATCAAGACAAGGGGGTCGACCTGACGAAAGGACCTCGATTTTACGTTTCCGCAAAAGCTCTGGGAACGTCTCTGGATGGTGACACCGTTTCGGCCAGGCTCGTCAAACCGGGGGGGCGTCGCCCCCAAGGGCGTGAATTGGAACTGCGGGCCCGTGTGGAGAGGATTGTTGAACGTCGCTCCGGGCGGGTCACCGGCATCATTAATCAGCGAGGGAAAAATACCTGGTTGGAAACCGAGGATACCCGCGTGCCGGAAGGCATTGCGATCATGGATCGAGGAAACGCCAAGCGAGGGCAAATTGTGGTGGTGGAGATTCAGGAATGGAATAACGCCAACGAACGGCCACGTGGGAAAGTCGTCGAGATTCTAGGATTCCCGGGCGATCCGGGAGTTGATGTGGAGCAGATCATTGCTTCCCATGGGGTGGCCCGTGGCTTCCCCGAAGACGTTCGGGAAGAAGCACTGGCGGTGCCTGAAAAGGTGGGCCCTGCAGAAATCAAACGACGTGATGACTGGCGGAAGAAAGATGTCATCACGATCGATCCTGCTACGGCGAAGGATTACGATGATGCGATTTGGGTGGGCAAGCTGGACGACGGATGGAGGCTTGCAGTGCACATTGCTGATGTCTCGCATTACGTCAAACCTGGCACCGCTCTGGATGCGGAAGCCCGCGAACGGGGAAATTCTACCTATCTGGTAGATCGGGTCATTCCGATGCTTCCCGAAACTTTAAGTAACGGAATCTGTTCCTTAAATCCGGGAGTTGACCGACTGACCAAGTGTGTGGTGATGGACTTTGGACCGAGTGGAGCGATGCGTAAGGCTCGATTTCTTGATGCCGTCATTCGCACTCCACGAAAGTTTACCTATGAGGAAGCGCAGGATATTCTGGAACGAAAAAATGAGGGCGGAAAGCTTGGCGACCTCATTCGCGAGTCCTGGAAACTGGCCAGTGTGCTTCGTAAGCGACGCTTCGCCCGTGGCGGAATTGAAATGGAGATGCCTGAGATTCGTCTTATGATTAACAAGCACGGAATCCCTTCGGGATACCGAAAGGAGGAATACAACGAAAGTCATCAGTTGATCGAAGAATTCATGCTGGCGGCCAACGAAGCGGTAGCGCGCAGAGTAAAGAACGCCAAACGCCCCACCATATATCGCGTGCATGATGACCCGGATACGGATCGGCTCAACGAATTCGCCGAGCTGGCGAGATCGCACGGTTATCAGCCGGGTGATTTGACCAACCGAAAACATATTCAGACTCTCATCAATCAAGCGAAGGGAAGTCTTGAAGAACATGCGATTAAACTTGGGCTTCTCAAGAGTATGAAACGTGCGGTTTACATGGCGACCCCGGAAGGGCACTACGGACTTGCAAAGACGGACTATTCTCACTTTACGAGCCCAATTCGACGTTATGCCGATCTCATCATGCACCGGGCATTGCAGCCGCTCCTTGAGAATGCTCCGAAGAAGTTGGATCGAACTCCGAACTTTGAGGGGTGTATTGAGATTGCCGAACATATCTCGGGGACGGAACGCACCAGTGCAAGTGCTGAGAATGAGAGTCGTCGGATGAAAATGCTTGAGTGGCT
>JBMHCQ010000016.1:0-49227 GCA_049889835.1 Akkermansiaceae bacterium | reverse complement strand
CACAAACGAACTCCCCTGACCGGCGAAATCAGACAAACTTTTTGGTAAAAAATCGCAAAAAGGCCTAAAAATTGAGCCTCTGAACAGTGTTTTGGGGTCAGGCTAGGGGTTTTTTGGTCCCGCAGAGGCTGGAAAGGCTGGCTCCAAGAGGGAGCGACGTGAGGCGGCAAACCTCAAAATGGGCTTGAAAGCAGGGCCGTGGGTTTTGCGCTCCCATACGGAGATCGCCTTAAGAGGTACGGAAGCCCCGGTTACTCCACACAATCGCCATTTTCAGGGAGCGCGTGTGATTCGCGGAATGAAGTGAGAATGGCTTCATCTTCCTTGCGAGCATCCTTCCCTTTTCATTCTGCCATTTGGCTTGGGTAGGATGCTGGACTGATCAGAGACATGGGGTAGTATGGCCCTGTCATGACTGACACCATCCGTGTAGGGGCTGGCTGCCTCAATCAAATTCCGCTCGATTGGGCAGGGAACCGACGCCGTATTTTGGAAGCCATCTCGCAAGCCCGGGCCGCGGATGTTTCCGTGCTCTGCTTGCCGGAGCTGGCGATCACGGGCTATGGGTGCGAGGATCAGTTTCTTTCTCACGAGGTGGCTGAGCGGGCCTGGGACAGTTTGGAAAAGATTGCCCCAAAAGCCCAAGGGATGGTCGTGGCCGTGGGACTTCCGGTATGGGTGAAGAATGCGGTTTACAATGCGGTCGCCGTGATTGTGGACGGAGTGGTGACTGGCTTGGTGGCGAAGAAGAATCTCGCCGGTGATGGACTTCACTATGAGCCCCGATGGTTCCACGCTTGGCCCGAGGGGGTGATCGTGGAAGAGGATTTTGGCTTCGACATTCATCCGGTCCCAATCGGTGATCCGATTTTCAATCTCGATGGAGTCCGGATCGGGCTTGAGGTGTGTGAGGATGCCTGGGTGGCGGATCGCCCGGGACGGCACTTCGCAGGGAGCGGGGTCGATCTTATTTTGAACCCCAGTGCGAGTCACTTCGCCTTTGGGAAGCAGGAGGTGCGTGAGCAGTTTGTCATCGAGGGCTCAAGGGCTTTTGGGGCTGCATATGTCTACGCTAATTTACTTGGAAACGAGGCTGGTCGTGCGATTTACGATGGTGGAGGGCTCATTGCCTCGGCTGGAAAGATCGTGGCGGAAGGGCGACGCTTTTCCTTTGAGGAAGTCACCTTGGCGGTGCAAGTGGTCGAGGTGGAGCGTAACCGCCTTCATCAGGCCCGGACGGTGAGTCGGGAAGTTCATCTCGAGGGATGGTCCGAAGTGGAGGTGTCATATCGATGGCCCGAGGTGAGTCATTGGGAGAGTCATGAGGATGTCCCGGTCATGTCCAAGGAAGAGGAGTTTACACGGGCGATGGCGCTCGCTTACTTCGACTACCTGCGCAAAAGCTGGTCAAATGGATTTGTCGTTTCTTTAAGCGGCGGCGCAGATTCGGCAGCCGTCTCGTGCTTTGCCAAGATTATGCTCGATCTTGCTGTGGCGGAACTCGGGCCTAAGCGCTTCAAGGAACGATTGCCGCATATTTCTTTTCCCCGCAGTCGAAAGGATTGGATGAAGCCGCTTCTTTTCTGCGCTTACCAAGGCACAAAGAACAGTGGCGAGGTCACCCGCAAGGCCGCGCGCGCGGTGGCAGAGGCGCTGGGATGCGATTTTGCCGAGTGGGAAGTCGATGAGCTGGTGGCTGGCTACGAAAGTACGGTAGAAGCCGTACTTAAACGAAAACTGAGCTGGGGAGAAGACGATATCACCCGTCAGAACATTCAGGCCCGTGTGCGGGCCCCGGGAATCTGGATGTTTGCCAACCTCAGAAATGCTCTCTTGCTGGCGACGAGTAATCGCTCGGAAGCAGCGGTGGGATACGCGACGATGGATGGCGATACCTCGGGTGGACTCAGCCCGATTGCGGGGATCGATAAACACTTTTTACGCCAGTGGTTGAACTGGATGGAAACTACCGGCTTGAAGGAAACGGGGATGATTCCTGAGCTCTCGCACATCAATGCACAGGCTCCTACCGCGGAGCTGCGTCCGACATCGCAGAAGCAAACCGACGAGGCCGATCTCATGCCTTATCCGGTTCTCGATACGATGGAGCGTGCGGCGATCCGTGATAAGAAGGGGCCGAAGGATGTTCTCAAGGTTATCGAGCGTCTGTATCCCGAATATTCCAAAAAGGATCTGAAGGATTGGACGATCAAGTTTTTCAAACTGTGGTGCCGTAACCAATGGAAGCGCGAGCGCTACGCGGTGAGCTTCCATGTCGATGACGAGAATCTTGATCCCAAGACCTGGTGTCGTTTTCCGGTTCTTTCCTCGGGATTTGCTGAGGAACTCGCTGAACTCTGAACAGGAAGTTTTGAACAGCGAGCGATAAACGCTTTGCGAGCGGAGGGCCTATTCGATGAGCTACGGATGGGTTTATCCGCCCTACCGTTTGCATTCTCGTCGGATTGTTTGGAGAAGTTTGAGTGCTTCCGGCGAATCGCTGTGGACGCAGAGCGTTTTAATGTCGGAACGGGCGATGAGGCCTCGGGCTTGCAGAAGAGCTTGAGCAGGATTGGTGATGAGATCCCCGGGTTGGCCGCGGGGAATGAGCTGGCCGTTGGGAAGGTAGCCGCGATCAAGAAATCCTTCGCCTACCACTTCGTGACCAGCTTCCGCTGCAAGTTGTGCCAGGGAGCCGCCGGGGAGAGTGAAAATTTTGGTAATGGGAAGGACCTTTGAGATACCATCGAGGATCGCTTGTGCGAGGGCCTCATTCCCTTGTGCCTGATGGTAGAGAGCCCCGTGAGGCTTCACATGGTGAAGGGAGCTGAGCTGGGCCAAGGCTTCGATCTGATGTGCGACGGAAGTGGAGAGTTTCTCAGGTGCGAGGTCGAGAGGGTGGCGACCGAAGTTCTCGCGATCCTCATATCCGGGATGGGCGCCGACGTTTTTTCCCTCAGCGAGTTCCAAAGTCTGCCTCATAAGATCGGGAGAACCGGCGTGGCCACCACAGGCGATGTTGACCGAGTCCGCGAGCGCAATGAGCGCGGCATCATGAGGCCCGCCTTCTCCGGCATCGACATTGAAATCCAAGGTCATGTACCCAGCGTAAGTCCGGTTTCTAAAATGGCGAGTTCGCGTTGGGCGGCCTGCCAGGCACGCCTAGCTTCCTGCAAGGTGACTTTTTGAAATTGGATCCTTGTTCCCGGTTTGGCACGGATGAGGGCTGGGAGGTCAGCGCTGATGACGTAAGAGATCACTGGATAGCCGCCGATGGTTTGGCATTCCGGAAGAAGCACGGTGGGTGAGCCATCGGGAGGAATCTGAATGGCTCCTGCAAGGATAGGGCGCGAGGTGAGTTCCGCGGTGCTTGCCGGAGTCAGGGGTGGCCCGCTGAGTCGGGCCGCGGTGCGATCAAAGCGGGCAGACTTTTGAAAAGTGAGATCCGAGAGATTCTCCGTGAACCAATCGGCTTGTTCTCCATCGAGAATCCGAATGGTCTGGCTTGGCGAGTTCAGCAGAGGCCAACGAAGCTGGTGCTTTGAGGCTTGTGAGAGGGGTGGATGATTTGCGGGAAGAAGGGAATCGCCTGATTGCAGAATTTGGCCGCCAAAGTTTGCCCGGACATCGGTAGCGCAGCTTCCAAGGACTTCCTCGGCAGCGAAGCCACCAGCGATTGCAAGCACTCCGAATGAGGATTGCATCGGACAGCGACGAAGATCGAGAATCTGGCCTTCTCTCATGGTAATGACTTGTCCGGCTTGGCGGTGGAGCGGGCCAAGAAAAGCGAGCTGGCAGGGCTGGAGGAAGCGCAGCACCGGAGCCTCGAGAGCGAATTCGAGGCAGGTGGTCCCGCGAGCATTTCCCAATAAAAGATTGAGGGCTGCGCTCATCGCGGGATCAGCAGAGCCCCCGGGGGTGACGCCAAGGTGCCGATGACCAGAGCGACCGGATGATTGAAGGGAAGTGGCAGGGCCGGCCGACTCGATCAGAGCGACCGCAGCCTTTTCCGGGAGTGGTAATTTTGAAAAAGGGGAAGGCGAAATGGGTTCGGAGACCGCTTCAAAGAGGACCTTATCGCCGGGCTGCAATGTGGTGGGAGGGTCAGTCCGGGGATTGAACAAGGGAAGGTCGGTTCGCCCGAGCGGGTGCCAGCCACCAAAGGAAGCGTTCGGGTAGATCCCGGCCTGATTTGCGGCGATGGCCACGGTGCCAGCTGGCAGGTGTTCTGGGGTGGCTTTTCGCGGAAGATGAAGTTCTGCCGGCAGTCCGGTGAGGTAGGGGAAGCCGGGGGAGAACCCGAGGGCAGCAACTGTAAAAGTGGTCGTCTCATGGAGAGCGCGGATTGATTCGGGTGGATGGTTGAGTTGGCTGGCGAGCTCTGCAATCCACTTTGGATCATACCAGATCGGGATGCGATGGATGCGGTGGTCGGACGGGGAATTTCCGTAGGGGAAGTGTTTGAGCCAGCATTGAATGAGGGTGAAGTCGTGAGGCTGAAAATAGACGGCAAGGTGATGATAAGATGAAACAACATCAAGACAGGCTGCTGGCCGGTCCTCGCGGAGTTGCCGGGCAAGGTCCGCGGGATCCTCACAAGTCGTGATGACTGCTGAATCCCCCAAGGGATGCCAGATGAGATGGTCGTGTGCCGTGCCCATTTCTTGGTGTGAATTGTGGGATAAAAACCAACACTTGTCCTTCGCTTTCTTCTCCGCATCATCACGCGCGTGTGCATGAGAACGCTTTACGAGGATGACCACATCATCGTGATCGATAAGGACAGCGGTTTCCTTTCGGTCCCGGGACGTGGCCCGGAGAAGCGTGATTCGGTGGCGTATCGCATCAGTGAGCTGACGAAGTGCGAACTCATCCATCCAGAAATTCATCGCCTCGATATGGACACCTCGGGGATCTTGGTGCTGGCCTTTGACAAGGTTTCCCAGCGAGGGCTTTCGATCCAATTTCAAGAGCGAACGATTCAGAAGAAATACTTCGCTCTGCTCGAAGGCCATCTGGAAGGGGAATCCGGAACCATCGATTTTCCCATGCGGCTCGATGTCGAGAATCGCCCGCATCAGATTTATGATCCGGTGCACGGGAAGCCGGCGCTGACGCATTGGGAAAAAATCGCGATTGAGGGACCGTGGACGCGCGTGTCATTTCGTCCTGTCACGGGCAGAACCCACCAACTCCGGGTCCACGCTGCGCATGAACTCGGGCTGAGTCTCCCGATCGTGGAAGATCCACTCTACGGAAGTGGTCACGATCCTGGGAAAATGAAGTTACACGCGGCCGAGCTCACTTTCGTCCATCCGATTAGTGATGCGGAAATGACATTCCAAACACCGCCGCCATTTTAAGAAGGACTTATCTTTGGTATTGGTCGACCAGCTTCTCGAGAGGCATTCCGGTCACAAGCTCCCAACGTCTTGGTTCATACCCAAGAAGACAGGACTTGGATATTTCTGTAAGCGCGAACTCGCCATACTTTTGGCCCACCCACGCGAGAAAAGCCCCTGAGGCACTTCCACCTGTGACGGCATCCGCTTTGCGGGGAGTCTTTCCGGGAGCTGCGGAGGAGACTTCTTTGTTGCGAATCATGGCCTGAATTCCAGTGGTAAACCAAGCGGGTGCGCCGGCTTTGTAGGTTTGCAAATGGCGGACGAGATCGGCGATGAAGCGCGCTTCGGTTTCGGCAAGGGATTCACCCGCCATTTTCTGGGCATCAACCGGGAGGTGGTATTCGAGTGGGGTGTCAGCCAGAGCAGCATTTCCTAGAAAGGTGGTGATACGGGGCCAGAGTGAAAAGTAACGCGAACGGAGGAGAGCGACTTTTTTCCGGAACTCAGGGTGGGTGGAAAAATCGGCAGCAAAGGTGATCTCGCGGACCACTTCCTCCCCTTGGGGATTGGTTCCAATGACGACCGATCGGGTCTCCGTAAAGGCAGTAGGAGTGAGTGGCTGGGATAGGAAGATCTCGTGAATGATGAGCGGTTCCACCTGCTTGCCGGTGACTCGAATACGAAGGCCGCGCGTCCCTTTCGGAATGGTAACGGTGGCGAGACCGTCGAAGAATTCTGCGACCGTATCCCAGGTGTTCCCATCGGGCGAAACCTCAAGGACCCCATTGGCGAGCGCGGCTCCGCCGCTTTCCTCGGCAGCAGGCCCATCGGTGGCGACTTCGACATCGCCGCTGATTGGGACCGGGAACTTGAGTGTGATGTAATCGCCTTTTTCAAGGGCCCGGTTCGACCAGAAAAAAGTTTCCTTTTTACCATCAAAGAGTCCCTCGGGCCAGTGGTTGAGATAGTGGCCAAGGTTTGTGGTGACGATGGTGCCGTGGAGTGCTTCGCGCCGGGGAGCCTCAAAGGGCCTGGCGGCATTGACCTTACGTCTGGTGTAGTGCCCGGTGAGCTTCTCAAGGCGCTTGAGGAAGCTGGCGTAGCTCCGGTTCGGCTTGGCGGTCCAGCGAGTTTCGGCAAAGGCTGCAAGACGGGGAAAGGCCATGTATTCCACCTTTTTCCACTCGTGCATGAAGGGTGTGTGAAGGACAGCTGCGGGGGAGTTGGTGTGATAGACCTCACGCAGGGTGAAGAGGCCACCGACGGCTTCCAGAGCGGGATCGTCAGCGAGCTCGAGCGCGGCGGTCCGTTGGTAGTGGTCGAGCCGAAGGGCCTTTGGTGCCTTGGATTCGAATCGGATTTCGCGGCCGAGATTTTTGGCTGTTTTGGTCAGGAAGCTCAAGAAGTCAGCTTGGAGGCCGGAGGCACCGTTAAGCTTCTTTTTCTGAATGTAGGCCTGAGCGCGTGGTGACTGTTCCCACTCCTCCAGCGAGGAAAGATCGTCCTGAATTCCGATCACCGGGATGTCCAAAAGAGTGAAGAGTTCTTCCAGAAGATCTTTTATTGCTGCGAACGTTTCCTCCTTGGGTGCGAGCAGGTGAGTGGATTTTGTCCAGTTCGAACGAACTGCGGGAGCGTAGTCCTTAAGGTCGTCATTTCCCCATTCAGGATAAGCGGCCAGCAAGGCGGACGCTTGGCCGGGAAGTGAGATTACGGGGATGAGTTCGACGTGGCGGCTCTTGGCATGGGCGACGAGTGAACGGAGGTTTTCCTGGGTGTAGTAGCCGCCGTATTCCTCCCCATTGGAACCGTGGCGGTCTCCGTAGGGAGGGGTCGAGGGACGCAGGGATCCAACTTCGGTGAGTTTGGGAAACTTCTTGGATTCGATGCGCCAGCCTTGATCGTTTGAGAAGGTGAGGCTGAGTCGGTTGAGCTTGTGGAAGGCGAGAAGGTCGATGAATTTTTTGAGATCGGCCGTTGGGAAAAGGTGGCTGGCGAGATCGAGCTTCACCTCGCGGACTGGGGTGGTGGGGGAGTCGGTCAAAGTGAGGCTTGGGACGGAGAGGAGTCCGTCTACTTTTTCCGCAGGTACGATTTGGAAGAATGATTGGATGCCATGGAAAACGGCCTCGGCATCGTGCCCGGTGATCAGAACATTTTTAGGGTTCACCACGAGCTTGTGCTGGTTCTCCGGAAGTTCAGGATCTAGCGAAAGGGTGATTCCGCCCCGGAATCTCAGCCGTCGGGCAAGCGCGGGTGAAATCGCCTTGTGAGTCACCCCGGTGTATTTTTTGAGCTCGGCGCGGACGAAGTCAGATTCGTTCTTGAGCTCGGCCCCGGCGATAACTCCGGTTTGGGATTGGATGAAAAATGTGCCGTCCTGAAATTCAGTCTGAGCGGGCTTTGGGATGAGGTCTTGGCCCAGTGCCATGCAGCTCCATCCCAGCAATATTAGGAAAATCGGCGATCTCATGGCGCAAAAGGTGCCTGCATCTCTGCGACAACGCAAGTGATGAGCGAAAGGATGCCGCCTTCCGGTGCGTAAGGTCCAAACCATGATGAAATCGTTTCTTCTCTTCCCCCTTCTTTTGGCGAGTTTCGTTTCAGCTAAACTCTCTCTCCCGCAGTTCTTTTCAGATGGAGCCGTGCTGCAGCGCGATGGTGTGGCGAAGATTTGGGGCTGGAGTGATCCGGGTGCGCAGGTGAAGGCCAGCTTTAACGGGAAAGAAGCCAGCGCCAAGGCTGATGAAAAAGGTCATTGGTCCCTTGTCTTTAAGGGACTTGAAGCGAATGCGACGGGGCAAGACCTCGTGATTTCCAATGGGAATGAATCTAAGACAATCAAGAATGTTGTGGTCGGCGAGGTGTGGATTGCATCCGGCCAGTCGAACATGGAATGGCGTGTCTCGAGCAGCGCGAACCCGAAGGAAGAGATTGCGAATGCGAACGATCCTCTCCTGCGAGTTTATGTTTCTGGAAACGTCGCCACCGATAAGCCCCAACATGACTTTGCCGGAACCTGGCAATCGACAAGCCCGGAGACCGCCGGGCAATTCACGGCGGTGGGATATTATTTTGCGCGGAGCCTCCGGAAAGCAATCGGAGTGCCCGTCGGTGTGATTGAATGTGCTTGGGGTGGTAAACCGGTTGAGTCCTTTATCAGCGATTCCGTGATGAAAGCGCTTCCGGAAGCAAAAGGTCTCGTCGAGAAGAAGAATAATGCGGTTAAAAACTGGAACCCGAAAGCAGCTCATGAGCAGTTTGAGAAGCAGAAGGTGGCTTTCGAAAAGAAGCTTGCCGAATGGCAGAAAGAAAAAAAGGGGCGCCGTCCCCGTGGTCCCCGCAAGCCTGTCGACCCGCGCACCAACCCGAGTCTCCACTCGACAATTTTTAACGGGATGATTGCTCCCATCGCGGGATACGGTGCTCGTGGAGCCATTTGGTATCAGGGCGAGTCCAATGCCAATGCCGGCAGTGCCCGGGCCTATGAGGAACTTCTCGGCGCGATGGTGGCTGACTGGCGGAAGCGCTGGGGGACCAAGCTGTCATTCTACTACGTCCAGCTCGCCAATTTTCGCGAGCCGACCACGAAGCCCGGAGTGGAGAGCGACTGGGTCGTGGTTCAGGATGAAATGCGCCGTGCTTTGAAAACCATCCCTAATTCCGGAATGGCAATCATCAATGACATTGGTGCTGCGCGCGACATTCACCCTAAGAATAAGCAGGACGTCGGAGGACGTCTCGCCCGCTGGGCGCTTGCGAAAGATTATGGGAAAACTGGCCATAGTATTTCCGGCCCGCTCTTCGCATCAGCGACGACGGAGGGAAATAAAATGATCATTAGTTTCGATCACGGCAAGGGACTCAAATCCCGTGATGGTGGTCCCCTCAAACGCTTCGAAATTGCAGGCGATGATGGCTCCTGGCACTGGGGTCAGGCACAGCTAAAGGATGGGAAAGTCGTTGTCTGGAATGATAAAATACTGGCCCCTAAGAAGGTCCGCTACGCTTGGGCGGAAAATCCCGAGGGCGCGAATCTTGTGAACGCCGCCGGTCTTCCGGCGAGCTGTTTCACAACCGAGTAAGCGGTGGTTTATGTTTGGATTCGTTGCATGAATCCGCATCAGGGGTGACGAATCTTCCCATGCGATCGAGAAGATTTTCATCCCTGTTATCGCAGCCGCGCTTCTCGCGACGGGGTTTGTTCCTCTTTTGGCGGAAGAAGTGATTCCGGCCATTGACATTCTGTTCTTGCTATCGCTAGGAATTGGCAGATGTAGAATGCTCTGCCGCCACGCGGTCTTTTCCTGATGGACAATCCTTCTTTTGCCGAACTTGGCCTTCCCGACGTACTTCTTGAGTCCGTCCAAAAAATGGGCTTTGAAAGTCCTTCTCCTATTCAAGCGAGGACGATTCCCGTTGCCCTTACCGGGCAGGACTTGATTGGCCTTTCCCAGACTGGGTCGGGAAAGACGGCAGCTTTTGCCTTGCCGACTCTGGCACGCATCAATGCCGATCTTAAAAAACCGCAGGCTCTCATTGTTTGTCCGACACGCGAGCTTGCAGTTCAGGTCTGTGAGGAAGTCTTCCAGCTTGGATCAACGATGGGGAAAGTGCGGGCGATGCCGGTTTATGGCGGCGCTCCGATTGAACGGCAGCTGCGCGGTTTGGAGAAAGGAACTCATATCGTCGTTGGCACTCCGGGACGTTTGTTGGACCATCTGCGACGCAAGAGTTTTGATCCCCGGGAAATTCAGACGGTGATTCTCGATGAAGCGGACCGCATGCTCGACATGGGCTTTCGCGAAGAGATGGAAGATCTCTTAAAGGCTCTGCCCTCTCAGCGGCAAACCCTCTTTTTCTCCGCCACGATGAACAAAGGGGTCCGCGGATTGATCCAGAAGTTTGGAAACGAGCCGGAGCTCATCGAAATCCAACGCAAGGCGCTTACGGTTTCCAGTATCGATCAATCTTGCTACGAAGTACGCGGGCGGTCGAAGGTGGAAGCACTTTCACGGTTGATCGACCTCGCCCAGCCGAAGCTCACGGTGGTCTTTTGTAACACCAAACGGGTTGTCGATGAACTGACCGAATCCCTTTTGGCGCGCGGTTTTACTGCGGACCGCCTTCATGGTGATATTACTCAGATGATGCGTGAGCGCGTGCTGGCGCGTTTTCGTGATGGAGCGGTGGAAATCCTGATTGCGACTGATGTTGCGGCACGCGGCTTGGATATCGATGATGTGGAACTTGTGGTGAACTATGAACTTCCACAAGATCCGGAGGATTATGTCCACCGCATCGGGCGGACCGGGCGGGCCGGCCGGGAGGGTCAGGCGGTAAGTTTTGTCTACGGGCGCGATATCTATCGCCTGCAGACGATCGAAAAATACATTCGTCAGCCGATTCGCCGGGAGCGCATTCCATCTCGTGAACAAGTCGAAGGCCGTCGCGCAGACATTCTCTTTAACAACATTCAGGAGCGTCTTGAGGCGGGTGATTATAAAAGTTATCAGTCTTACCTTGATCGCCTTCTTGAGCAAGGCCACACCGCAACCGATATCACCAATGCGGTGATCACGATGATTCGTGAGACCAGCGGACGAGAGGGGCAGTTCATTGCGGAAGATAACGATAAGGACGAACCGTTCTCACGGGAGCGCCGTGCGGACCAGCAAAGGAAAGAACGCAAGGAGCGTAAAAAAAATCGCGAGACGAGCCGAAGCGACGGCAACCGCAGCCACGGCGGCAGCGGTGCCAGTCATGGCGAAATGGCCACCCTCTTTCTTTCCGCGGGTAAAGCGCAGTCCGTGAAGCCGGGAGATATTGCTGGGATGATTTACCGGGAGTGTGAGCTTCCGGATGGAGCTCTGGGACGGATCCGGATTTTCCCCAAACATACTTTGGTAGATGTGCAGAAGGAGCATGCTGATCGCGTCATTAAGGGTCTCAAGGGATCGCGAATTCGGAACCGCTCGTTCAAGGTAGATCACGACCGGGGGGCAAAATAGATTCGGACCATGGGTCTTTTTAGTCTCTTTTCCAGATCGGAATTCTCTGGCCTTTGATCACGATTTTTACCGGTTCCACGAATTCCTCTCAAAGCCTTCGAGAGACTTGGATCGTCCTCTTGGGAATGTTGATCGCCAGTTACTTGGCTCGTTTTCTCTTTGGCGGCGTGCTCGGGCCTTTTGCAGGCTTGCTGAGTATCGCGGTGCTTTATTTCCTCATCGGAAAAATCTGCGGCGTCCGCCGGAAGGTTGCGCTGAGAATTTGCGGTTGGTATCTCGGAATATTGATTTTTATCCATTTTGCGTTTACCGCCCTAGCTGAGGTCTAGGACAGATTTTTTGCGCTTCTTGGAGAGTTACTTTTTCTGAGTGGCCAGGGCGGCGACGCTGCGTGCGGGAGTCGCGGAATGAAGAGTGATCAGGGAGTCTTCCTTATCATTTTTATCTTCACCGAGGTTGCTGATGGTGGCAACATGACCGATGACATTTCCTGCCTGATCCAGCACCGGAGAACCACTGCTGCCCGGGGCCCAGCGAGAACTGACGTTCATTTTCAAAGCAGCGAGGGCTTCTAGGGACGATGAGTCTTTTCCTCGTTTGGCGGAATTCCAGAAGAAGCGGTTTACGATTCCAGCGGTGAAGTATTTTCCCTGACTCAAAGGTCTGCTGAGACAAAACGCGGCATCACCGGGAGAGACCTGATCGTTGAGAGCGAGACCAATCGTCTCAGCTTCGATCCGTATGAGCGCGGCATCCATTCTACGATGATAGGCATGGATCTTGGTGACGGGGAAGACCTTGCCTGTATGATTGATGGCGGTGAGGCAGCCCTTCCGCATCTTGATTTTTCCCGGATCCACGACATGCGCACAAGTTGCGATGATCCCGTCATCACTGATCGCATACCCACCACCGAGATTGGTGTGCCAGTGATCACAGCTGGGGCAGAGATAAGCCCAACCGACCCGATAGCTTGAAGCGAGCGCCTTTCGGGCAACTTCCGCAGGCTTGAGTTCGGTGGGGCTTGATTGTTTCAAGGCAAGCAAGACTGGCTCGGGTTTTTCCATTCTGGTTTTAATGGATTCCGCGGTGAGCACGTTCCCCGTTTTCATCAGCTCCTCGGCTTGCTGACCCACGTCTCTTTCGACGCGCTTCAGGCTGGCCCGTGACTGGTCAAAGATCGGAACTCCAGGAGCCTGTCCGTTTGTAAAGGTACTGGTAAGGAGAGAGAAAGCGAGCAGCAGTGGGCATGATCTCATGACTTCGGATCTTTGAAGGAAATGTGAGTCGAGATCAATTGTCGGTTTCGAACAAGCTTTGTTCCTTGGAATCGAGATATCCCTGATCGACGAGGAATTTTCCGGCATTGATGGCTTCGTGGACGAGTTCATCGCAGCGTTCGTTCAGCGGATTGCCGGCGTGTCCTTTAACCCACTTCCAAGTGATGGAATGACCGGCGGTGGTTTGGTCGAGGCGCTGCCAGAGGTCGCGATTGAGCACCGCTTGACGGTCGGCCTTGACCCATCCGCGGCTTTTCCACCCTCGAAGCCAGTTCTTGGTCATCGTATCAATGAGATACTTGGAATCCGAGTGGAGCGTGATCTTGCAGGGCTCATTGAGGAGCTCGAGGGCTGAGATGGCCGCCAGCAGTTCCATCCGGTTATTCGTGGTGTGCTCGAAAGCTCCTTTGAGTTCCTTGCGGTGGCGCCCAAAAAGCAGGATCGCCCCGAACCCCCCGGGCCCGGGATTTCCCCGCGCTCCGCCATCGGTGTAAATGGTGACCTGTTTCACGGGTGAGACGCTGACGAGAGATGGGGTGCCCCTCAAGCCTGATCCTTCAAAAGCCCCTTGGAAGTCGTTCCCATCCGGCTGGTCACGAGTCTGTGCTCGAGTTCGAGGAGGGCTCAGGATTCCGGTTCGAAATCGGCCGGAGTGAAGCCGGGAAAATTACTCCTGTCTTCCTCGGAGTGTACTTGCCGCTGATCGCGGGTCCCCCGGATTTTTGCTCGCTCACAATTCGCAGTACGAAACGCTCGGAAATGCCGAGGGGAGGTGTTTGTCCGATGCTGTCAGAGCCTAGTCAGCCAAGAGGCTTCTCAGCGCCTCTGCGTTTGGCGGGCCTTGAGTGGCTCCGCTGAGGAGAGAGTCGGCGAGGTGGCTCTTCTTTTGCTGGAGCTGATTGATGCGGTCTTCGACAGTGCCTTGGCAGATGAGTTTGTGGACGAAGACGGGCTTGTCCTGGCCGATGCGGTAGGCGCGGTCGGTGGCTTGGTTCTCGGCAGCCGGGTTCCACCAGGGATCGTAGTGGATGACGGTGTCCGCCGCGGTGAGGTTGAGACCGGTCCCGCCTGCCTTTAAGCTGATCAGGAAAATTTTCTGATCGCCGTTTTGGAAGTCGTCGACAAGTTGGCCGCGATCCTTCGAGGCTCCGGTGAGTTTTAAGGACGAAATTTTTCGAATTTCCAGTTCACGTTCGATGATCTCGAGCATGGAGGTAAATTGGGAGAAGAGCAGAACGCGGCGGCCTTCGGCAAAGAGGGTCTCGAGGAGTTCAAAGAGGTAGATGAGTTTGGCGGATTTCTTGGGAGCCTTCTGCTCGGCCGGGAGCTTGAGCAGGGAAGGGTGGCAGCAAATTTGGCGGAGCTTCAGAAGGGCATCAAGGATCGCAAATTGCGATTGGTCGAGACCGCGGAGGGCAATCGCTTCCCGTACTTTCTTGTCCATGGTCGCGCGGACGGTTTCGTAGAGATCCCGTTGGCCGGAGGAGAGTTCGACCGGGTGGGTGAGGATGGTTTTGGGTGGAAGTTCGGTAGCAACCTGGTCCTTGGTGCGGCGGAGAATGAGAGCGGAAAGGCGCTGACGGAGGGCTTGAGCGTGTTCCTCGGATTCTTCTTTTTCGATAGGGTTCTGGTAGTTCACCTTGAACTTATCGAGCGAGCCGAGGTAGCCGGGAATGAGAAAACGGAAGAGAGACCAAAGTTCGCTGAGGTTGTTTTCAACCGGCGTTCCGGAAAGGCAAAGGCGGAGATCGGAGCGCAGCTGGCAGGCGGCTTGGGAGACCTTGGCGGAGGGGTTTTTGATGTGTTGGGCCTCGTCGAGAACGATGAGCCGGAAGTGGTGCTTTTTGAGCTCCTCAATATCGCGTTGGAGCAGGGCAAAGGAAGTGACGACGAGATCGGCGTGCCGAATGTGGGCGAAGAGGCGCTTACGTTTGTTCCCCTGAAGCATGAGGGGGGTGAGGGAAGGAGTGAACTTTTTGGCTTCGGTAATCCAGTTGGGAACAACTGAGGTGGGCGCTACGATTAAGGTGGGACGCTGATGTTCAGAACTCGGGCCATCGGCTTGCGCCGCTGCTTCTCTCAATCGTAAAATATGGGTGAGCGTTTGGAGGGTTTTTCCGAGGCCCATGTCATCGGCAAGGATTCCGTTGAGCTCGTGCGTGGCGAGGAAGTTCAGCCAATCGACCCCCACCTTTTGGTAGTCGCGAAGCTCGGCGCGGAGGGTATCCGGGACGAGGGCGGCTTGTTTTTTTTCATGCCGGGCGAGCTTTTGCCGGAGTTTGTCGAGGGCAGGAGGAGGATCGATGGGGAGGGCTTGTTCTTCAACAAGCGCGGCGGCATCGAGCGGGTGGAGGCTGGGGGCCTTGGGGTCGGTGAGGGCCGCGAGGTGGTGTAGTAGAATGCGGAGGCGTCCGGCGGGAATACGCAGTGCGCCACCGCCATGGGAATCGGGAAGGTAGACGAGGTGGGGCTCGTCATCGGGCAAGCCGGAGAGTTGATCGAGGGTGTCGCCGGCGAGAAGTGAATTGAGAATGGGAAGAAGGTCGAGCTTCTTGCCGTTGATGTCGATTCCGACGGACAGGGTGAACCAGCCGCCGGGAGCGAGGTCGAGCGAGGCCTTTATTTCTTGATCGCAGAGGTCGTGCACGTGATGGCCGAAGTCGTGATCGACCTCGATGATCCAGCCATCATCTTTTAAAATGGGAAGCGCCTTTCCGCGGAACCAAGGCCAGAAGACGGATTGAGTGGTGAGGTGGGGCTCAGGGAACCAGGCGTTTTCGGCATGGGTGCGATCGCCTTGCTTCTTCGCCATTGAGAGAAGAAAGCGATAACTCGGATTGGTGGACAAGGTGGTGAGGCCGAGTTGAGTGAGGGTTTCGATGGCCCGGAATTCGGCAGGCTTGTCGCGCGAGACGGGGGAGTCTGTGGAGGCGGATTTGGAGAGGGGGAACTGGTGTTCGCCGTAGACGACAGTAGGGCGGGCGACGAGCCAGGTGTCGCGGTTGGCGGTTTTGAGCGCTTGCAGGAGGAGCTGTACGGCGCGACCGGTGGCGGGTTCTTCAGCCAGCGCCAATTTAAATTGTGGCTTCGCCGGAGGAGAGCTTGGCTCTGGTGTTTGGAGTGGCCTAGCTTCTGATGGCGGATGTTTGAGTTCTGGTGGGCCGGGGTTGCGGAGGAGGCGGGCGAGTGTGTTGGGCCGGCTGGCGCGGAGGATGGCAGCGGCGGCGTGGGGGCAGTTGGGACCGTAGTCGCAGGTGCAGTTGGTATCGAAGGACCAATGGGATTCAGATTCGGGCCAAAAGTTGATCTCGGGTTGATGGCTTTCAATCTCAGCAGTGAGCAGGGCGCCGTCCGCAAGCAATTCGAGATTTAAAGCGGTGAGGAACTTGGGAGAGGAGAGTTTTTTCCCATGTGCCAGAATGTGGTCATCGAACCGATGGTGCCAGTCGGTGGATTGAAAAAAGGGTTCGGGACTCACAGGGGTTGAAGCGAGAGTAGAGCGGAATCGAAGGATGAACAGGTTTCTTACATACGATCAATCGGGCCCGACGGTGGGCAAGGTACGGCCATTTCCTTCAGAAAATGGAACCTTCGAGTGGGAAGCGTTCCCCGGAAGCAAGACGTCTTTGATGAGCGCGCGGATTGCATCGGTGCACTGACGCGCGTGGGTCGATGCGATCAAGTGGCCTCCGTTGAGAGTCAGGTCCACCTTTTCAGGGTGGGGAATAAGCCAGTCTTGAGACCCGTGAATTCGGTAAAGGGGTATGGCAGACCTGTGTCCCTGCCACTCGAAAATTGCCGTTGTAGTGATGCGGATGAATTTCGCTGAAGATTGCGAAACCATGCTGGCGAGCTGCCCGGGTATAACCGCAGAAGCCCGAATTAGGGCTGACAAGGGTATGATCTTGAGCAGGGGAGAGAGGTGCCGGTAAATGCCGGGGATTTCCCTCGGGTGAGTGGCGCTCCCAAGCAGTAACAAATGACGGAGCTCGATGATCTTTGAGATTTCACAGCCGACCATGCCCCCGAGCGAAGAGCCAACTATGATGTCGCCGGAATGAATGCGATGTTCGCGAATCATGGAGTACGCGAGATCGGTGAGGGTGGTTCCCTTGAAATCCCGGGGCCAATTTAACAGGTGCACCTCAGGGAGCTCCTGCCAAGGGGCGGGATACATTTCATGGGTCGCGCCCATACCAGGGAGGAGGAAGATTGCCATCGCCAGTGCAAGACAAACCCGGCAAGGAGGAAAATCTCAAGCCGGGTGATGAGGTGGAAATGACTCCTTAGGAAACTTTGTGTTTTCCAGGGATGGCAGGAGGCGCGACCGGGAAAGCGCTCTCCATTTTTAAATCATCGGGTGCCTGATCTTGGGTGGATTTCCAGAAATCAGCCCATTTGAGACGTTGTCCCGAGTGTGCCGCTTCGCGTCCGAAAAGGCCCAGCGCGGTGGACTTAGCCATGTATTCTCCTGTGTTGATCGTCTCTCCGGCGCGGAGAGCGGCAAAGAACTCATTATGGCAAACCTGATACGGATTTTGCTCCTCTCCGGCAGTCTTACGATAGCGCCAGGTGCGTTTTCCGGTCGCGTCTGCGATGTGGCTTCCGCCAAAACCAGTGACATGAGCGGTTCCCTTTTCGCACATGATGCGATCGCGGACTTCATTGTGACAGCCGATGAAGTGACGCTGGCCTACGAATGCCATCACTCCGTTGGGGTATTCATAGGCGACGTTGTAGTGGTCGTAGATGTTGGAGTCGTCGGTCTTCAACGCGCGACCACCGGAGGCCACGGCGGCAATAGGCTCCACGTCATTCAAGGCCCAGCCGACTTTATCGACGGTGTGGATGCACTGCTCAACGAGGGGTCCTGAGGAAAGCCATTCGAAGTTAAACCAATTACGAAGCTGCCACTCGACGTCGGGCATGCCCTCGGGCTGGCCCGCTCCAAGAGGTTTCACCGGATTGGCAAGGTAGGTTCCGTAGACGGAAACGAGGCGACCGAGATCGCCGCCGTGGACTTTTCCAAAGGTCTCGCGAGCGCCGGGCTCAAAGCGCCAGCAGAAGCCGTGCTGGATGGAGAGGTTCTTGGCCTTTGCCATCTTGGTGGACTCAAGGACGGATTTCACTCCGGTGATATCGACTGCCATGGGCTTTTCCACAAAAGCATGCTTTCCAGCTTCGATCGCAGCCCGGAGGTGCTGGGGACGGAAGCCCGGAGGAGTTGTCAGGAGGACGACATCGACTCCGGAGTCGATGACATTTTGAAAGGCATCCAAGCCGACGAAGCGTCGCTCGACCGGGCACTGGACTTGCTTGCCGAACCGTTGGGTCGTGCGAATGGCGTTCTCAACACCCGAACCGAAGGCATCTCCCACCGACCAGAGAATGACATTAGGATCGGCAGAAAGAGCTTGGGTTACCGCGCCATTTCCGCGGCCGCCGCAACCAATGAGGCCGACTTTGATGGGATCATTGGCCCCGCCTTGGGCTTTGAGGATGGAAGGAGCACCGAGAACAACAGAGGCTGCGGCTCCGGATTTGAGAAGTTGACGTCGGTTAGGTGAATTCATGATTTTATCAGTTACGGAGTGTGTGGGAAAAATCGTGCGCTGACGATGGTGTTTTTTTCTTGGAAGGAAAGAAGAAATAATCGTTAATGAAGTTCGTATTACTCGAAGAACAAATTCGATTTTTTAGATGAAATGAGTATTTTCCCTTCCCAAGAGGTCGTGATTGGCAACACCGCCGACGTGGTTGGCCGTGTGGCAGACGAGATCGAAGCGGGCATTCGGGAGAGGGCGCAAAATCGAGAGGGTTACGTTCTCGGCCTAGCTACTGGGAGTACGCCAATCCCGCTATACGCCGAGTTGGTCAGACGATATCGCGAGGAGGATCTATCGTTTCAAAATGTGATCACCTTTAATCTCGATGAGTACGAGGGGCTCAAGCCAAATCATCCGGAGAGTTATCACGCGTTCATGGAGAAGCACCTGATTGGACGGATTGATATCCGTTCGGAGCTGAGCTTTTTGCCTCCGGGAATTTATGAGGATGCCGCCGGGGAAGCCGCCGAGGCCTATGAGGAAAAAATTCGAGAATTCGGAGGCATCGATCTTCAGATTTTGGGAATCGGGCGCGACGGGCACATCGGCTTCAATGAACCGGGTAGCGCTCGGGAATCCCGCACGCGGCGTGTGAGTCTGGCAGCTGAAACTCGGGAAGATGCAGCACCAGCATTTGGGGGATTGGAGAATGTGCCAACCCACGCGATGACGATGGGAGTGGCGACCATTCTGGATGCACGCCGTATTGTTTTGATGGCCCGGGGTGAGGGGAAACGAGAGATTGTTGCAAGGGCGATGAACGAAACTGTCAGTTCCGACCTTCCTGCGACTTTTTTGCAAGACCATTCGAATGCTGCATGGTATCTCGATGGCGCTGCAGCAGGAAAATGAGTAAAGAGATGATTGATCAGGCCCGCAAACTGGCGGAGCCCACCAACTATTTTGAGGGATTGGACTGGGGAGATGAAATCCTACCGAGGGAGGTGTTGGCGTTTTGCCGGACCTCTCAGGATCACCGGACGACGGGTTGGGAGGGGATTTCGGCAAAAGCCGGTCGATATGATCAGCACTCTCGCTTTGTCTTTATTGTTGCACTTGAGGGAACGGGTTTGTTGGGTGCGGAAAGTGCCGTCTGGAGGCTGGCACCCGGACAAGCAGCGCTTTTGAGGCCTTACACGATTCACTATTATGTCGATCTTCCTGAGAAATTCACCTGGCTGTATCTCACTTTTGATTTGGATCAGGATTTGAATGATGGGGTCCGCCCCATCAGCGCTGCAATAATGTCTCAACTGCAGGATTTTTTGGGGGAGTATCATGCAGAGAAAGCTCTTCCTGCGAGTGCGATTCTGGGCAGCGTGTTGGGTGATTTCCAGCAAGGAGTGCGCCAAGAGGTCGTGCGACCAAGCGGCGAGGATAACTTTATTGGCAAGGTGAAGGAATACATTATGGCGAACCTTGATCAGGATCTGAGCATTCCAGTGATCGCTGAAAAGGTTGAGGTTTCCGAGAGTTATCTTCGGGCACAATTTCGTGAGAATGCCGGCGTGTCTCTGGGGCACTTCGTGCGGTCTCTGCGCTTAGTACGTTCGACCTACCTGATGGAAGAAGGAGGGAACGATCTCGCAGAGGTGGCCAAGAAATCCGGCTTCAATTCTCTCACAAGTTTTACGCGCGCGTTCCGGCGCATGTATGACATGACACCCAGTTCGTTCCGCCGAAAGAACCGAGCCTAGAAAAATGACATGAGCAACACACAATCCTCTCAAAGCCAAACCACCGTGAAACTCTCGGTGATGATGTTTCTTGAATTCTTTATTTGGGGGGCATGGTTTGTAACCATCGGAGTTTATCTTCGGCAAGGGATGGACTTTTCCGCAGGATTGGGGACTGCTTATTCAGTCGGGCCGATCGCCGCGATCATCTCGCCCCTGTTTCTGGGCCTTTTTGCTGATCGGTTCCTTCCGACTCAAATCGTTCTCGGTATTTGTCATCTCGTTGGTGCGGTTTTGCTGCTTCTGGTTCCATGGTCTGTTCAGCAGGAACTTGATGGTTCGAACGGTGTTTTCTTCTGGGTGCTTATTGCTTATATGCTTTTCTACATGCCTACCTTGGGGCTCACAAACTCGCTCGCGATGAGTAATGTGGAGAATACCGAAAAGCAGTTTCCGGTGATTCGTGTCTTTGGAACCATCGGTTGGATTGCAGCGGGCTTTCTCGTGGGCACGGTGTTGAAAGCTGATGCAACGGATATCCCATTCAAGGTCGCTGCGGGAGCGAGTCTTGTCCTGGGAGTTTTCAGCTTTTTTCTTCCGCACACCCCACCTCCACAAAAGGGTCAGAAGGTCTCAGCCGCTGAGGCTCTTGGACTTGGTGCGCTTGGGATGTTGAAGGATTTCCGGTTTCTGATTTTCGCCCTTGCCTCGATGCTGATTTGCATACCGCTTCAGGCTTACTACGCCTACACGGCGACCTTCATGGGCGATGCAGGTTTTGAGAGCCCCAGCGGATCAATGATCTGGGGTCAAATATCAGAAATTGTCTTCATGCTGATTATTCCATTCCTCTTCCGTCGACTAGGAGTGAAATGGATGTTGAGCATTGGGATGGCGTGTTGGGTATTGCGTTACGTCTTGTTCGCGGTAGCAGCTCCAGAGGCGGTCATATGGATGATCTTTGGAGGAGTTCTTTTGCACGGAATTTGTTACGATTTTTTCTTTGTCACCGGGCAAATCTACACGGATCAAAAGGCACCCAAGACGATCCGAGGCCAAGCTCAGGCGCTTTTGGTTGTGCTCACCCAAGGGGTGGGAATGTTTATTGGAGCTAAGATAAACCAAGCCTACTTTGAGAAGAAGGTTGGAGTGTTGGTAGAAGAAAAAGTCCTCGATACTTGGCCAGATTTCTGGTGGATGCCTGCTGGTCTTGCCGCTGCTATTCTCTTGGTGTTTATGATTTTCTTTAAGAATGATTCTGAAGAATCGCAGTCATGAGTGGCCAGGAAATTCTCCTCGCGATCGCGTTGACCTTCTTTTTCCTCTGTGTCATCGGAGGGATGATTAAATTTTATCAAACGATCCAGATTCTCCGCAAGGGCCCTCCGCCAGTGGATGAGAATCTGGTGATTACGGAAAAAGACTTCAAAGACCTTCCTGAAAACAGTGAGTGACCCTATTAAAGTATTATGTGTTGGAGCCGGCCACATGGGCCGTTCGCATGCCCTCGCCTACCATCAGCTCGAAGGGTTCGAGATTTGTGGAATCGTGACGCGCTCCGCGGCGAGTTCCGGAAAGCTCAATGGGGAACTCGGAGGAACGTACGATGAATTTCATAATTTTCATGAAGCTCTGGAGGCGACAAAGCCAGGAGCGGTGAGTATTTCCACTTATCCTGATACCCATGCCGAATATGCCCTCGCGGCGATGGAGGCTGGTGCTGACATTTTCATTGAAAAGCCCCTTGCAGAAACAGTCCAAGAGGCGGAGGCCATCGTGGCAAAAGCCCATGAACTTGGCCGCAAGGTGGTGATTGGTTATATTCTTCGCCATCACCCGAGTTGGATGAGATTTATCGAAGTGGCACAGACCTTGGGGAAACCGCTCGTGATGCGGATGAATCTCAACCAGCAGTCCTTTGGTGCAAATTGGGAAACTCATAAGAATTTGATGTCATCGATCTCTCCCGTCGTCGATTGCGGGGTGCATTACGTGGATGTCATGTGCCAAATGACGCGCAGTAAGCCAGTCCGGGTGAGTGGGATCGGCGCCCGGCTCACTGATGAGCTTCCGGAAGGGAAGATCAATTATGGCCACTTGCAGGTGACCTTTGAGGATGGAAGCGTTGGCTGGTATGAAGCGGGTTGGGGGCCGATGATGAGTGAAACGGCGTTTTTTGTAAAAGATGTCGTGGGGCCCAAAGGGTGTGTCACGATTCAAGCCAAGGATGCCGGCGGAGAGGGTGCATCCTCGGATGTCGATGCGCACACCAAGACCGAGATGCTTCGTCTGCATCACAGCGAGCTCGACGGTGAAGGTAACTTTATCAAAGAAGACGATTGGATCGGCACGGATGATGAGCCGGACCACGACGGTCTTTGCTATCGCGAGCAGGAATATTTTCTGAATGCGATTCGAAACGAACTCGATCTCACAGACCACATGGCGGACGCCATCAACTCCATGCGCATTGTGGCTGCCGCAGATGAAAGCTTCCGTACTGGAAAATCCATCGAACTATAAATCATGAAATCATTTCTCACTCTCTTCTTCTCTCTTTTCTTAATCTCCTGCGCTGATTGCACGGAGGAACAATTTGTCGACCTTTTCAACGGCAAGGACTTCACCAATTGGGGAGGTGAAGGGGAGACCGAAAAATTCGGATACGTGGTGGTAGATGGGGTGATCGAATCAACTCCCAAGTGCCGTTTCCTCATCACGGACAAGGAATACACGAACTACGTTCTTCACTTCGAATTCCAGCTCACTCCGGGCGCGAACAATGGTCTCGGAATCCATTATCCCGGGAAAGGCGATGCGGCTTATGCCGGAATGGAAATTCAGATTCTCGACAATACACATCCCAAGTACGCCAAGCTTAAGGACTACCAGTTTCATGGTGGTCTCTACACCTTGAAGGCCGCGAAGAAAGGCCACCTCAAACCCGTGGGCGAGTGGAATCAGGAGATCGTCACTATCAACGGATCAAAGGTGAAAGTTGAGCTCAACGGAGTGATCATTATGGAGGCGGATCTTGATGAGATCAACAAAGCCCATCCCAAGCACAAGGGAGCGAAGCGCCGCAAAGGCCACCTCGCCTTCTGCGGCCACGGAGATATCATCCGGCTCCGGAATTTAAAGATCAAGGAGCTCCCCTAAAACAGGCGGCCCTGAGGAGGGGGACAGTTTGAAAGTTCACTTTTAATTGAACACTCAGTCAGGCTGTGAGAGAATTCTGATATGGAAGACTCGGAAATTTCATCAAACGAATTGAATCAATTCGAGACGAGTGTGGTGGAGTTTTTCTGTGATGGCGTCCGGTTACTTGGACTCCCTCGTTCCATTGGGGAGATTTACGGTCTTTTATTTGTGTCTAGGAAGCCACTGGCCCTCGATGACCTCGTCAAAAAATTGGGAATGAGCAAGGGCTCTGCAAGCCAGGGCTTAAAAATGCTCAGAGAACTGGGGGCTGTTACCGAAGCGGAAGGGGAGATCCCCAGACGGAGTTATTTTCAACCAGACGTCGAGCTCAAACGATTGGTTGGTGGATTTATCAAGGAGCAAGTGCGCCCCCATCTCGAAAGTGGAGAGGGGAAGCTTGCTTCCCTCGGGGAGATGCTGCCTGAGGTCGCCTGTGAGGATGCGCGACAGTTTTATAAGTCGCGCCTCGAGAGGTTGGGGCGCTGGTCCAGCAAGGCACGGCTGGTTCTGCCACTATTACAAAAAATATTAGGGAGCTGAGATGATATCGGAGGACAAATCACACGCTTGGTATGTGCTCCGTACCCAAGTGAAAAAGGAACGCTCGGCCGCGGCTCTCTTAAATCAGGATTCTGAGGTGGAGGTCTTTTTTCCAAAAGTCCGGTATCTTAAGGCAACGAGACGGGGGAAAGTTTGGTGGGTGGAGCCCCTTTTTCCCGGCTACCTCTTGGCAAGGTTTGATCGTGCGAGTCACGGACGCGCAGTGACGCATGCGCAGGGAATTAGCAAGATTGTCTCTTTTGGAGAGCAATTTCCTGAAGTTCCGGAGGCGTTTGTAGAATCCTTGCGTGCAGAAGTCGCGAAACATGATGAGCATGATGGGGAGATCACGGTGGGCTGGAAAGTTGAGCAGGGGCAGGAGGTTGAGGTTGCCGAGGGGCCTTTCAAGGGTTTTCAGGGTGAAGTGGTTGAAGTGCGGCCGTCCCTTGAGCGCGTGAGCTTGCTGCTGGAATTTCTGGGCGAGGAAAAGCCGATCGAGATGGATATTCGTAGCTTGATTCTTGTGAATCCAGATCTTCCGGAAGGCCTGACGCGATCGTAGGTCCTGCAAATCAATTTGTTCATTTTGAATTGAACTTTCCTAAGATTCCTCTATTTCAGGGGCTGAGTGTCGATCTGATCAGAAGCGACTCCTCAATTTTCAATGGTTTCGCCGCTTGGATCATGCGGCGATCGACCAGTGGCGGTAGCGTTAAAACCAAAAATCCGAGGAAAGTCGGATAAGTAGAGATGAGAAAACTCTTTGTTTCAGGTCACCGGGGAATGGTGGGGTCATCAATTGTACGAGCGGCAAGCCGACGAAGCGATTACGAGGTCCTCACTGCTACCCGCGATGAATTAGATCTCGTCAATCAGCAGGAGGTTTTTCAATGGCTCACAGATCATCAGCCCGCCGAAATGATAATCGCCGCTGCAAAAGTGGGTGGAATTCATGCCAATAGCACTTATCCAGCGGAGTTCATTTTTGAAAATCTGGCGATCGCAACGAATTTGCTTGAAGGCGCCCGGCGAGCCGGGATAGAGCGTGTGCTGTTCCTCGGGAGCTCCTGCATTTATCCGAAAATGGCTCCCCAGCCGATGCCGGAAGACTGTCTTTTGACCAGCCCTCTTGAGGTGACCAATGAGGCCTACGCGATCGCCAAGATTGCGGGGCTGAAAATGTGTCAGCACTACCGGGCGCAATATGGGCTGATGTATCACTCGGCGATGCCAACCAATCTTTACGGTCCGGGTGACAACTACCATCCGGAAAACTCGCATGTCATTCCGGCGATGATCCGCCGCTTTCACGAGGCGAAGGTCAAGGGCGCGCCTGATGTGACAATCTGGGGGAGCGGAACTCCCCGGCGAGAGTTTCTTCATGTTGATGATTTGGCAGAAGCCTGTTTCCATCTGTTGGGAGAGGAAAACCCGCCGGATTGGGTGAACTTGGGAGTAGGCGAGGATGTTACGATTCTCGAACTCGCGCAACTGGTCGCGAAAATCGTCGGCTTTGAGGGAGAGATTAAAACAGACCCGAGTAAGCCAGATGGGACGCCGCGCAAGCTCCTCGATGTCTCTCTTTTAAAAGGCACTGGGTGGAGCCCGGTAATCGAATTTAGTGAGGGCCTCGCGGGTGCCTATCAGGATTTTCTGGCCAGCCTCGAGCACGGCACGGCACGACTCTAAGAAGCGAAAAAATGATGAAAAAAGCACTTATCACCGGAATTACCGGACAAGACGGTTCTTATCTGGCAGAATTTCTTCTGGAAAAGGGATATGAGGTTCACGGGATCAAGCGCCGCGCCTCTTCCTTTAATACGGAGCGGGTGGATCACATTTATGAAGATCCCCATGTTGAAAGCGCTCGCTTCAAACTGCACTATGGCGATCTCACTGATACTTCGAACCTCACACGGATCATTAGCGAAGTGCAGCCCGATGAGGTCTACAATCTCGGCGCGCAGTCCCATGTTGCGGTTTCCTTCGAGTCCCCGGAATACACGGCAGATGTTGATGCCATGGGAACGCTGCGTCTTCTGGAAGCGATCCGTTTTCTAGGCCTAGAAAAGAAGACCCGCTTCTACCAAGCCTCGACCTCCGAGCTTTTCGGTCTCGTTCAGGAAGTTCCTCAGAAAGAGACCACGCCATTTTATCCACGCTCGCCTTACGCCGCGGCCAAGATGTATGCCTACTGGATCACGGTTAATTATCGCGAGTCCTACGGAATGTATGCGTGCAATGGAATTCTCTTTAATCACGAGTCGCCGCGCCGGGGAGAGACCTTCGTGACTCGTAAGATTACTCGCGCGGTTGCCAACATCTCCCAAGGCTTGGAGCATTGTCTCCACCTGGGAAATATGGATGCCCTTCGCGATTGGGGCCATGCCAAGGACTACGTCCGAATGCAGTGGATGATGCTTCAACAGGAGAAGCCGGATGATTTTGTGATTGCAACCGGCAAGCAGATTTCGGTCCGTGAATTTGTCACCCTTTCGGCAAAAGAAGCGGGAATTCAGCTTGAGTTCACCGGAGAAGGGGTGAAGGAAATCGCGACCGTCACTGCGGTGGATCAGGAGAAGTCACCCGCGGTGAATATTGGGGACGTCATTGTTCGGGTGGACCCAAGATACTTCAGGCCAGCGGAAGTGGAAACGCTCTTGGGCGATCCCACAAAAGCCAAAGAAGAGCTCGGATGGGTTCCTGAAATCACGGTGGAAGAAATGTGTTCCGAGATGGTTGCTCACGATCTTGAAAAGGCGCGCCAGCACGCGCTTCTGGCGGCTCACGGGCATAAGGTCTCGGTCTCTGTCGAGTAGCCCAGGGCAAGGGGGCAGGGCACAAGCGGCTCTGATGATATGGCGAAATCTGACAAAAAAGTCTGGATTGTTGTTGAACCACTTTTGTTCATCCACACCGGTAATTTTTTGGGAGCGATTCTTCGTCATCAACGCGTATCGGAAGACTTCGAAGTTATTCTGGTAACCTCCCAAGTCAGTGTGGCCTTTGATGGAGTGAGTCGAGAGATGACCAACGAGTTCGGTGATCGCTTCAAGATTCACGAATACGCGTATCCGCAACTGACCCGCAACTATTCTTATTTCGACACCACGATCCGAGCCTTTTTCGCAATGCGGGAGGCGGCGAAGTTGGCTCGCCAAAAGTCTGCTGAGGAAGTGACTCTTTTTTATGCTGATCATTTTGTGAAGCTTCTGGGCCTTCCGTTCATGGCGCGCTTTTTTGGAGCGCTCAAAAACAAAGTCGACTCGATCTTCTTTAACACCCGCTGTTTCCGGCAGGACGGATTCAAAAACAAGATCCATGCAGGACTTGTGATCCGGGGATTGAGAACTGGCTTCTTTCGCAAAATGCATTTTCTCGATCATGGCGTGTGTGAAAAGGTCCGCGAGAAGCTGCCGAAACGATTTCGAGAGACGGTCGTCAGGGGAGTGGATCCGTGGAGACCTCTTCCTGCATCCGGGGAGGCTCGAAATTCCGACCGTTCATCCTCTCGACTGACCTTGTTCACTTTTGGAGCGCATAGCCTCAGGAAAGGAACCCTCACTCTTCTTAAAATGTTGAAGGATTTTCCCGAGGAGACCAAGAACTACGAACTCCTGATTGTGGGGGAGATCCGGGACGAGATCCGGGAGGAATTTGATCAGCTACTCACCGAGATTCCTCGAGGTGGAGCTCAGGTGAGGGTTGAAGCCCGCTTTGTCGAAGAAGAGAGAATGGGCCAATATTTCAGGCAGGCAGACATCGTCACCTGCCCTTACGTCAATTTCCATGGCTCAAGTAATGTGGTGATCCGGGCAGCGGCAGCGGGTCTTCCGGTCGTTGTTCCTTCCTTTGGATTTCTTCAAGACCTTGTCGCCGAAGGTGGCCTCGGTGAGCTTGCTAAAGAAAATACCCCTCCGGGGATTCTCAAAGCCATCCAGAAAATCGAGGTGAAACTCCGTGATGAGGACGATCGATACAAAGAGGCCTGCTCCCGGTACGCGAACTTCCATGCTGAAACCCGCTTCCCCGAGTCATTGGCTTCTCTCTAGGAGCTTTTCCATAATCAACTTGTGAAAATTGCAATCGTCACCGGCTCAGCCGGACTCATCGGATCCGAATCCACCAAGACCCTGCATGCGGCAGGCTTCACCGTGGTGGGCATCGACAACGATCTTCGCGCCTATTTTTTCGGCGATGAAGCTTCAACAAATTCCACCAATGCCGAGCTTCAGGAGAAGCTTCCGAACTACCATCCACGGGCGGTCGATATTCGCGACTTTGAGGCGGTAAAAAAAGTATTCGAAGAATTCGGCTCTGATATTGAGCTGATCGTGCATACCGCAGCCCAGCCTTCGCATGACTGGGCTGCCAAAGAGCCATTCACCGACTTCGGTGTGAATGCAAACGGAACGCTCAATCTTCTTGAGGCTACCAGACAGGTTTGCCCGGAGGCTGTTTTCATCTTCACCTCGACAAACAAGGTTTATGGAGATGCGCCAAATCGACTGCCTCTCGTCGAACTCGAAGAGCGGTGGGAGATCGAGGAGTCTCATCCGTTTCACATTGGAATCGATGAGTCGATGTCGATTGATCAGACCAAGCACTCCCTTTTTGGAGCGAGCAAGGTCGCGGCAGATGTTCTCGTTCAGGAATACGGACGTTACTTTGGAATGAAGACAGGCATCTTCCGTGGCGGTTGTCTTACCGGGCCGGCGCACGCGGGAGCGGAGCTCCATGGTTTCCTGGCTTACCTCATGAAATGCATCGTCGAAGGCCGACCCTACCGAATCTTTGGATACAAGGGTAAGCAGGTCCGCGATAACATCCACGCGCACGATCTCGTCTCCGCCTTTCTCCACTTTTACGAAAATCCGCGGGTCGGTGAAGTTTACAACATCGGAGGAAGTCGCCACTCGAACTGCTCCATGCTCGAAGCGATCCGGATTGGTGAGGAGCTTTCCGGGAACAAGCTCGACTTCACCTATCTCGAGGACAACCGCATCGGGGATCACATCTGGTATGTGAGTGATGTCCGTAAGTTCCAGAAACACTATCCAAACTGGAGTTATAAATACTCCATCGAAGATATTCTCGGAGAAATTTACGAGGCCTGTGCGGCTTCTGCTTAAAGACAATAATGTCCGCGATTCAAGTTATCTCGACCCCTTGTCAGGTTACCGATGCCGTTGACCTGACAGCGCGGCTTGATACGCACTGCCTTGGGAAAGGGAAAGAAACTTTGTCAGTGGATTTTACCAACGTCCATATCGTGGCGATGAGGGAGGTCGATCCGGATTTCCGAGAGGATACCTCAAAAGTCGATTGGTTTGTCCCCGACAGCCAGATTCTCACGTGGGCGCTCAGCTGGCTCGGCGGTCATGGAAATGAGCGCGTTTACGGACCGTCGTTTCTCGACTACTTTGTGCGCCACGGTGATGCGGAGGTGACCCACTATTTCCTTGGAGCATCACAGGACTGTCTCGACCAACTTCTGGTGAAGCTCAAAGAGAAGCGCCCTGAACTCAAAATCGCGGGATCGCATCACGGCTACTTCAATGAGGAAGACGAGGCGAGGATTAACGAGGATATCAATCGCTGTCAGCCGGATATGGTCTGGATCGGTCTGGGCACTCCGAAGCAGCAAGCATGGGCACAGCGCAACAAAGATTTGGTCGATGCCAAGGCCATCCTCGCGGTGGGATTTGCCTTCGATGTTAATGCCGGCACCAAAAAAGACGCACCCGGCTGGATGGGAAAAATCGGAGTTCTGTGGCTCTACCGTTTCATTCAGGAGCCACGACGCCTCTTCAAGCGTTACGCGGTTTACAACTCAATCTTCCTTCGCGATCTCTTCAAGCAAGTCATTAGCCGCAGTTAGATGTCTATCCAATCTCAACACCATAAACTACAGACTTTGGAAAGCGTTCGAGCTTTAGCAGCGCTTTCCGTCGTCGCTTTTCATGCGAGTTACCAATCCTATCTGCATGGGTATGCAGCGGAATGCAATTCGATCTTGAATTTTGGGAAGCACGGAGTGCAGGTTTTTTTTGTCTTAAGTGGTTTCATTATTCTTTTTATCCATGGTAAAGACTTCGGTAATTTGGAACAAACGCCACGTTATTTCTACCGTCGTTGGCTGAGGATTTGGCCGCTTTACGCTGCTTTAACCCTTATTCAAGTCGTCGGGAAGCCATTCATACCGGGAAAAGATATAGATTCAGCCAATCAGATCATCACTTCTTTACTGTTTTTAGACCTCACAAATACTCCAATAATTACTGTAGGGTGGACTCTTATTCATGAGGCATTTTTCTACCTTATTTTTGGCTTTATACTCATATTTGGCAAGCGTCTTGCTGCGTGGTTTGGGATTGGGTTTATAATCTGCATGATTGCCCATAACTTCGATTCATCAGCGGTTAATCCTTTGGTATCGTTCACGTTTTCCCATCACAAGTGGTACTTTCTCACGGGGATAGCGGTTGCATGTTGGGTTCCTGGCAGGGCTAGTGCGAGTCGCGAGGTGAGTAACGAGCAAAAAAAATTGGGATTTCTTATTTTCATTATCATTTTGATATTGGGTATATATAGTATTATTTATCCCATGCATGGGAAAGTGCGGCCGAAGACGATGTTCTTAGCATTGGGTATTGGACTAGCTCTGTTGGGCATCGTCAGACTTGATTTGGCTCGCACTCTAGAAATGCCAAAAATATTGGTGTATCTCGGGGCAGCCTCCTATTCCATCTACTTGGTCCATTCTACAGTGCTTGATTTTGGGATCATTATATTGGGTAAACTAGTACCAGGAGCCATGGCAAGCTATCTCGGATTGATAATGACAATTCTTTCGGCTTTCTCTGTGATCTGTGGGGTTATATGCCACGAATTTCTTGAAAAGCCTTTGATTCAATACATTCGAAAATTGAGAACAAAGCGTTTAAACACAATGTGATGAGCGAAAATATTCATACCCAGTTTCATCGTTTCGTCTCCCCTGATGAAAAAGAGACACTTCTCGGCCAAAAAGGCATCGTCCTCTGGATGTATGGTCTCAGTGGTTCCGGAAAGTCCACCATCGCGGCGGCGGTTGAACGCTCGCTTCACGAGGAGGGGCGGTTTGTGGTCATTCTCGATGGCGATAACTTCCGGGACGGGCTCAATTCCGATCTGGGATTTTCTGATGAGGATCGTCGAGAAAACGTGCGGCGCGTTGCGGAAGTGGCCAAAATGTTCGCTTCACAAGGAATCGTTGTCCTCGTTTCGGTCATTACTCCAAAAAGAGCCCTGCGGGAACAAGCGCGCGTCATTCTGGGTGGGCTTTTCCACGAAATCTATATCAAAGCCTCCTACGAGACTTGCGCCGCCCGGGATCCCAAGGGACTTTACGCCAAGGTCGCCGCGGGGGAAATCAAGCAGTTCACTGGAAAGGATAGTGGCTTTGAAGAGCCTGATCACGCCGAGGTGGTCATCGATACCGAGAGTGTTGAACCCGGAGAAGCCGCTGCTCAAATCCGGGAGTTGCTGAAAAAATAAAAAAATCGCTTGAGCGGCAGGTCAATCACACGTAACGCCTCCCCAGAGATAAACCTGATTAACCTAAGCGACTTTGTCAACAAATGCCCGATTACAACCTTAGTCACCTTGACCAGCTCGAAGCGGAAGCGATTTACATCCTCCGTGAGACCGCTGCCCAATTTGAGAATCCCGGCCTCTTGTTCTCTGCCGGGAAGGATTCCATCGTCATGGCGCACATTGCCCGCAAGGCCTTCTACCCGGCACGGATCCCCTTTCCTCTGGTTCATGTCGATACGGGGCACAACTTTCCGGAGACCATTAGTTTTCGTGATGCCTACGCTGAGAAGATCGGAGCGCGCCTCCATGTCGGGCTTGTTCAGGATTCCATTGATCGTGGAACCGCGATCGAGGAGACCGGTCTCAATGCCTCTCGTAACAAACTGCAGACGATCACGCTTTTGGAAACGATCGAAGAACAGCAATATGACGCTGTGCTGGGCGGGGGGCGCCGGGACGAGGAAAAAGCCCGTGCCAAGGAGCGGTTCTTTTCCCACCGGAATGACTTTGGCGAATGGGACCCCAAGAACCAACGTCCGGAACTTTGGAACCTTTTTAACGGGCGTAAGCAACCTGGCGAGCACTTCCGCGTTTTCCCCCTTTCCAATTTCACCGAAATGGATGTGTGGATGTATATGAAACAGGAAGGAATTGAACTTCCAAGCCTCTACTACGCCCATGAACGCGAGACCGTCACCAGAAATGGGGTGATTCTTGCCGTCTCCGAGTTTGTCGAACCCCGTGATGGCGAGGTCATCGAGAAAAAGCAAATCCGCTTCCGCACCATGGGTGACGCCACCATCACTGGAGCCGTCGAGTCAGAAGCGGACACCATGGAAAAGATCATCGAGGAAGTCGCAGCCGCCCGTCAGACCGAGCGAGGAAATCGTGCCGATGACAAGCGCTCCGAGACCGCCATGGAGGATCGGAAAAAGGAAGGATACTTCTAGGCCGCTTCAAAATGAAAACTCTCCTGACAATCTTACTCGTTCTCACATGCCTGCTTTCCGCAAGGACTGTTGAGGAGCTCAACGTATCCTACCAAGGGAAAGTTGATGCGCTTGTCTTGGAGAGATCGGGAAGCTTGAAAAAACTCAATCAAGGATATCTGAAAAGATTGAGCACGATCAAAGTAGCCCTTCAAAAAGAAGGAGAGCTCGAACTGGTCGAGAAAGTTCAAAATGAGATTTCTAATATTGAAGGCAATATCTGGCCACTCAAACCACTGGAAGCTGAAGCCTCCTCCTCTCTCAAAAAGGCTCGCAAACTTTATACAGATGCCAGGCTTAAAATAGAAAGGAAACACGCCGGAGCCAGAGTTACTCTCGCGGACACGATGCTGGCACTGTTGGAAAAACGAAAAGTGACCTCCACGCAACAGGGTGAGCTTCAGGAAGCAAGAGCGGCGAGGTCTCTAATCAAAAAACTTACAGAAGATCAAGAACTTAAGACAGCTAGGGTGCTGAGTAGAGTGTCGAAATCTGGCAGCGATTTTGTTCCAGCGGTGAGACTTAGAAGGTTCGGCGATCAATTAGAAGTGTTAGTAGGTTATGATCAATCAGGAAAGATTTCGCTCAAAAGCCCGGTCCAAGACGTTCAGGAAATCACGGGAGCTAAGAAAGAAAAAGGGAATAGCGCAGCTCAATCCTTGGGTCAATTTGTAGGAGCTCGAGGCTTCAAATCTACACCGTTGGTAATTTTTCAAAAGATTTTCACCAAACAAGAGGACGCAAGTGCTTTCTCGGTAGCAGGATTCCGAGCTGATGGCATCAAAACTTACGAAGATGAAAAGGGCTTCACAGTAAGTCTTACTACAGCTTCGAAAAACTCCAATATAGCGATTGCGAATATACTACCACCAAAGACCGCCCCAGGTCGTTATCGCATTACATGCCGCTACTTTATTCCAAGTTCAAATAGCAGCTTGATCGGCTTTTCAGCTTATCAGGGCTTTGGTCAAGCAATCGAGGGTCATGTTTTCAAGACAAAGGGGAAGTGGTCGACCAAAACACTGGAGTCAGATTCTCTTAACAATCTCCATCATTTCCGAATCTACCCTACTCTGAAATCAGGAAAAACTTTGGTTGATGCGGCAAATGAGAGCATTTCGATTGGGCACTTAACAATAGAACAACTCCGCTTTAGTGCATTTTTATGTGAGAAGTTTGATGAGGATGGAGAGCTCTTATCCACCTGGCCAAATGAAGCTGACCAAAAGCTTTTCATTAGTGATGGCAAGCTGCTCCCGAATTGATTTCTGTTTACCTAAATACCTAATATGGACCTTCTTCGTTTCACTACTGCTGGCTCTGTCGATGATGGTAAATCCACCCTTATCGGGCGTCTACTATACGATTCAAAATCGATTTTTGAGGATCAGATGGAGGCTATCGAGGAATCCTCGCGCAAAAAGGGCGATGAGCATGTCAATCTCGCACTTTTAACCGATGGACTCAAGGCGGAGCGCGAGCAAGGGATTACCATTGATGTTGCTTACAGATACTTTGCGACTCCTAAGAGAAAGTTTATCATCGCGGATACGCCGGGACATATCCAATACACCAGAAATATGGTGACCGGGGCTTCCACTGCGAATCTAGCTATTATCTTGATTGATGCGCGCAAAGGAGTCATCGAACAAACTAAACGCCATTCTTTTATCGCAAACCTCTTACGCATCCAGCATGTGGTCGTCGCGGTCAACAAGATGGATTTGGTGGAGTACTCCCAAGAAACTTACGACAAGATCGTTGCAGACTATAAAGCGTTCGCCTCTAGACTGGATAACCTTGTCGATATCACCCCAATTCCAATTTCCGCACTGAATGGTGACAATATCGTTGAGAAGTCGGACAATATGCCATGGTATGAAGGAAGCTCACTATTGTATCATTTGGAGAATGTTTACGTTGGGGGCGATGAGAATCATGTTCAGGCACGTTTCCCAGTACAGTGGGTGATCCGCCCTCAAAGTGATCAGTTTCATGACTTCCGGGGTTTTGCCGGACGTGTCGCGGGAGGCGTGTTTAAACCTGGAGACGAGGTAACTGTGATGCCATCTGGTTTTTCAACCAGAGTCAAAGCGATTCATCAGGATGAAAGAGAGTTAGAAGAAGCATTTGCTCCTCAATCTGTTTGCATGACTCTCGAAGATGAAATTGATATTTCCAGAGGGGATATGCTCGTGAAAGAAAACAATCCTCCTAAGTGTGATCAGGACATCGATGCAATGCTCTGTTGGTTTTCGAATACCCCTTTACCACCTCGCGGTAAATACATTCTCCGGCATAGCACGAAAGAGACTAAAGCGATTGTGCAAGTTCTTAAATACAAGGTAGATATAAATACCCTTCGTAAAGAAGAAGACTCAAACTCTTTTAGCCTGAATGAAATTGGGCGCGTGTCCATGCGAACAGCGGCACCACTTTTTTACGATTCCTATAATAAAAATCGTCAAACAGGATCATTTATTTTAGTGGATGCAGGAACGAACGAAACTGTAGCAGCAGGAATGATAGTTTAATTTTAGAGTATAAATAAAATGAAAGAAATAAAACACCTTCCATATGATCTGGATGAAAAAAACAACCGCTTTCACTATTATGAAACACTATGGAAACACAAAGCAATAGAGCTTTTGTCCCAGAATTGCGATCATCAGATAGATGGGATGACGCTTTTTGATTACGGTTGTGGAAGAGGTGAAACTCTTAAAATTGCTGCACAAAAAGGAATGATTACAGAAGGGCAAGATATCGATCCTGAATGTGTAGAAAGAGCTAAAAAACACGGTAAAGCAGAAATTATGTCATTAGTTGAGGGAAGAGCTGTTTTACCCGAAAATAAATGGGATGTAGTCACTTGTTTTCACGTGCTTGAGCATGTGGACAACCCCAAAGCTGTTCTTAGCGATTTAGCAAAAGCGTCAAAAGAATATGTTCTGATCGCAGTTCCTAATCTACAAAGGATACCAAATATAAGAAAGCCGAATGAATTGCCTCCTGTAAACAATGGGCATCTCCAGTCATGGGACCACCCAACTTTTCTGAACCTCGCTGAAACACAATGTGGCTTAGAGTTGGTTTCTTGGGGTCACGATGCAACAATATTACCTGTTGTCAGTGAACTCTGTCGTAAATTACTTGGTCAAAAACAAGTCATCAAACTAGAGACAGGATTATTCAGAAAGTTATTTCCATTTTGGGGCCATTCAATAATTGGGCTATTTAGGGTAGCACCATAGGATAAATATAAATCAGCACAAGTTAAACACTATAATATGAACACAAATTTGATCAGACTTGTTGTCATAATGGTGGCAGCAGTGCTGATATCAATCTTTCTAGGTCTTTCTTCAGCAACAGATCAAGGTACTGCTTTACTATGGGTGTCTGTTGGGGTCGCAGTGTCAATTTGTTTGGCAGCAGGTAACCGTATTTGGATGCTAGTCCCAGTCGCTTCTAGTCTAGCGATTACTTTGCCGTGGATACCTGGAGATTTCCATCTACGAGATGTGTCAATTATTGTCATGCTGGGGTTTGGTATTCTACTAATGACAAAGAGGAAAATTACATGGAAACCTCGTGTCAGGGCTGCGGACTTTTATATCCTTTCTGTGATAGGAATACTAGTATTAGCCTTTCTAAGGTATCCTGCTGGGGTTGCAGCTTTGGGCACCAATCAAGTCGGAGGTCGTGCGTATTTTGAAGTTGCAATTACTGCCGCAGGTTGGTTGTTTTTCAGTGGCTTAAAAGCGGATATTAAGCAATGGAATTTTGTGATTTTTCTATCAATAATGTTATCAATTGGCATTAGCTCGATGCATGTATTAGTCTTTTATGTGCCTGCGATAGCTGTTGTGACAGGACCTACAATTGGTATTTGGGGCAGTTATGTTTCTGAGCTTAAAGGTGAAGTAGGTCCTGATGAAGGAGAAGCAGATAGGAAAAAGCCATTAGCATATATGGGAAAGTCATTATCATCATGGCTAGTTTATAAGATCAGCCCTTTGAGAGCGCTTTTTAAACCCAATTGGATGGTAGTAATGTTGTGTGCTCTTGCAGCTGGAGCAATGAGTGGATTTCGAAGTGAAGTTGCTTCAATTGGATTGACGTTTGCTGTGGCGATAGGGTTTTATCATGGTTTTAAAGGGATAATAACAGCATCATTCATTTCTGTCCTGGCAATTTCGGGTTTACTAATAATAAGCACAGCGATTTCTTTACCACCGAATATTCAAAGAGCATTGAGTTTCTTACCTGGTCAATGGGATAAAAATATTGTTAGAGACACAGAAGTGTCTACTGATTGGCGCGTAGATATGTGGAAAGAGGCACTCTATTCAAGAGATCATATTAAAAACAAGTTAATAGGAGATGGGATGGGGATGTCTCAAAAAGATTTTGAGACGCAACAACACTTGAAAGCCACTCAAACAATGGGTGTAGGTGGATTTGATATTCAACAAGAATACTTTCTTATTAGTGGTAATTATCATTCGGGACCTGTGTCAACAATCAAAACTATTGGATACTTAGGATTCTCTTTACTCGTTGTCGCATTTATTGCAGTAATAGTAAAAGTTAGCAAAACTATTAACAAGGCAAAAAACACACCTTGGTTTCCAATAACAATATTTTTTGGTCTACCTTGCGTGGTCTTTCCATTTTCTTATATATTCATATACGGGCATTTTCAAAGTGGGATACCAGAATATATTGGATATTGGGCTGTATTTTCGATGGTAATGAACTCGTTCGAAGATTGGATAAATGTCAAATCACAGTAGTTCACTGTAACTTAAAGGCATCCTGTTTTATGAAGTAACATTATGCGATAGCTACTATTTTTGAATAATTCTTTAAAAACTTTAGCTGGTGGCTGGATGTTGTTACTTAGTACAGTAATTACATCGTTGCTAACGTTAAAATTAGGAGCAATTTATCTAAGCGAAGAAGAGATTGGTTTGTGGATTATCTTACGACAAACTATAGGATATTTAATATTACTAGACTTTGGCATAAGTGCATCTGTTGGAAGAATATATTCTAAAGAAATACATCAGGCTCATAGTAAAAGCCTAAATACTATATCTAGTAACATAGCGTTAATAATAATCATACAGACAATAGTAATTTGTCTTTTAGGATACTATATGATAAGAAATATAGGTGGCTGGTTTGAGCTCAACGAATTATTGAATTTTAACGCATCGATTATACTGTCATGCCTGATAGTAACAGCTGTATTAAGGCAATTCTTAAGAATGAAAGAAGGCCTACTTCATGCTAATAATCAATACTATGTCATAGGATTCAGCTCAGTTATTAGCGTTTGGATTGAGCTTTTTACACAATTTGGCTGTTTTATGTGGGGGTTAGGTATCTACAGCTTGCCATCTGGCCAAATAGCCGGATCATTGATTTTCTTTTTAATCATACTTTATCAGTCATCAAAGAAAAAATATACAATTAAATTCAGTGTAAAAGATATAAGTCTGACAAGAATAAGGGAAATAATAAGAGTAAGTTTTGGATTCTTTTTCGTTGGCTTGTTTGCGCAAATATTATTCCTTAGCCAGCCAGTGATAACTGGCTATTTAAACGGCTTAGCATCCAGTACCAAATATAGCGTAAATATGCGCGGTGGTTTCCTTCTAAGATCATTAATGGCCAAAGCTGTTGAGTCATGGGTGCCCAAATGGCAAGCTTTATTTGATAAAGGCAATACTAGTACAGTTAGATTTGAATACATTAATGTTTGTTCATTAATTCTAAATTTAACTCTTGTGTCCGCCGGATTCCTAATTATTGCTAACTCGACAATTGTAAGTCTAATATATCAAGAAAGCTCTTACATCGGGGAGGTATTCGATGTGCTCACGGCGATATTTATTGCAATACACTTTTTCACAGGTGCTATGACAATACCGTTTATATTAGCGGTAAAAATGAGCAAAAGAGCATTAGTTTCTTTGTTACAGCTAATCGTATCTCTATTATTATCGGTATATCTAGGTGCTAAATTTAGAGAAGAAGGCGTTGTGATTGGTATCGTGCTAGGAATTACTTCCACCGGATTTATATATAACGCAATAGTCTCTCCAAAGCTAATTGATATGAAAGTAAAGATTTTTTGGAGAATAATCATCAAAAATTCTTTTCCATACCTTTTCTTATTAGCTGCTGTTGGATATACACACATACTATATACAGATAAACATATAATAAAAATGATAGCAGCAGTCACAGGATTAACGATTCTATTATATGCACACAAAGATTTCATTAAGAAGTACGTGTTGAAAAAAAATGGATAAGAAAGATTTCATAATTACATTTCCGAAGCTTCAAAATAAAAAAGCAGAATGGATTATTGAGCCATTAAAGAACTTTAATGGAATTAATGTTATCGTTCACGGAAGTTATGCTGATAATACAAATATTGCATTTTCTGATTTTGATGACCTTATTATTATTAATGAAAAAAATGTAGATAGAAATGATTTAAAAGTTTTTAAAGCACTTAGAGAGTCTGAAAAAAGAATGTTTATATCTGATCCTTTGCAGCATCACGGTCATTTCATAACTACTAGAGAAAGTTTGTCAAATTACGATGGCAAACCGGTTCCAATACATCTTCTTAATGAATCAAAAAGTGTTTGGCAGGAATTAAAGATCATAATATCTTGTAATGAAAAAAAACTGACCCAAAAGTTTACAGGTGACTTAAATCAAACTATTATTGGTGTTTTAAGCATTCTAAATATGTGCAAAAATGGAAGCATCTCAATATATAACTTTAAATGCCTCATAAGTGCAATTAGTTTGCTTCCATGCTTAATTGAGCAAATTAAAGGTAGTTCTATAGGAAAAAAAGAAGCAATAGATAACTACGTATGCGATAAAGATGTAAATATACGTTTATCACTAGAATGGGCCAGTCATATTCGTAAATCTTGGAAAGAATTTATGCCTAGTAATGTCAGACTGAGTTTTTCCAGGTTATTATCTACTTTTTTTCATAGTACTACGGAAAGATTTCATCTAAGAACAAAAATTCTCGGTAAGACTAATACACAAGAAAAATTAAATATACCATATGAAAATATAACTGGCTGGCTCAATAATATTAGAGACAGCCATCAATTCGGCTATAAGAAACTCACGCTTAATCAGTACGAGGAGTTTTACTCAAATTTAGTAGACCATATTAGCAATAAATATGAAATAATAAATTATGGAAGATTTGGCGAAATTAAAAGCCCTGGAATTTCTGACTTAGATGTATTATTTATCTGTAGAAATTCGTCGGATGTAGAGAAGGTAAAAAAAGATTGTAGCTCGTATATTCAAGAAGATAATGTAGGGAAGTATATTATGGAACCTCATGAACCTCTGGTAATCGATTATGGAGGACTTGAATATCTGCATAAATTACATTCTTTATATGGCTTAAATCTTGCTAAAAGAGATTCAAATTTAGGTCCCAAGAATAATGAAAAAACAATAGAGTTGGTGTGGTCAATTTTCCTAATTGAAGTAATCCTAGAATGCATTAGTCAGCCGTACAAACAATCTGGAAGAAGCAAACTACTATTAGCCAAAAATGCTGTTCAATCCGTTGAAAATTTAGGGCAATCTGATAGTAATCTTAACATGAAATGCATTTATAGAATAAGAGACGATTATATAAATGGAAAAATGACAGAGGATAGAATCGATAATTTTCTCACAGACAGCTTAATTAAGATAATAGATGGATTAAGAGTTTGGGCTAATGAGAACATTGATAACAAGATAATTAAATCTGTTTACACTTCAAAACAAACTAAATGGAAACTTACCAGAAGCAACTTTATCAAGTATACAGTCACTAGTAAGAACACTAAATTAATTGAGGTTCCGAAAGAGATTTTATGGATTAAAAACTCATTAAAGAATGCTTCACGAGATAAATTTAACAATGTGTTCAAAAACTATGTTGAAGACGTAAAAAACTGCTACAGATACTGCAATTCTAACAATACTAGTATACCATTTTTAGTCCCATCTTCAGTAGTTATCAGCACTAATAAAGGATACAAAATATATGCAGCTGAGATCATACGTTTATATAAATACAATATTAAATCTTTATTAGCATCAAATTTAGTAAATTTCAGTATACAATAAGAACTATGGTAACAATTAAACCTCAAGTATTGTTGGCAGGAGCTTTGAACTGGCATCTTCCTAAAACTGCAGATGGTTACAGATTTCATAATTCATTTAGCCAGATATGGTCTAGCAGTCGCAAAATCGAAGGTTTTACTGATAAAGAGAAAAAATGGATATGGCCATTCCAAGTTGCTCAGAAGCCATTCTACCACTTTGCATCTGATGATAAAGAAGAGAGGATGAGGTGGGCAAACTTGAGGTTCTACGATTCTTGGATATCTGAGCAGAAAATACCCTCCGACGTGAATGTTGTACAATCTCCAATGGGCTCTTGTGCGCCATTGTTTAAGTTAGCGAGTGAGAGTAGTAAGAAAATATTAAAGGTTTTCGATGCGCCAAACAGTCATCCCAAAAATCTCAAAAAGATATGGCAAACCGAGTGTGATAAATACTCACCAGGCTACAAAATTCCAATTTCTGATTGGGCGCTCGATAGAATTGAAAATGAATTACTCGATGCTGACCTCATTTTATGTCCAAGTATATTTGTTTATGATAGTATGATTTCACATGGGATACCTCACGAGAAATGCTTCATTAGCCATTTTGGTGTGAACACTACGATTTTCAAGAAACGAACTGGGACGCCAGATGGAATCAAATTTGTAGTAGTTGGATCTTTGACACTAAGAAAAGGCTATCAATACTTATTTAGAGCTTTTAGTAAGCTGAAAAAAATATATCCAGAGGCTGAGCTTCATTGTATTGGTGATGTTAGACCTGACTTTAAGAAGGAGCTATTAAAATGGAATGGCCTGTTTCATCACTATGAGCATCTCAAACACGATGAGGTGGCTAAATTATTAAGCGGAGCTACCGCATTTGTATTTCCGTCGCTAGAGGAAGGATTTGCCAGAGTTTTATCAGAAGCTATGTCTGTAGGTCTTCCAATCATAACAACATATGAAAGCGGCGCTACGACTGTGATCAAAGACAAAGTTCAGGGCTTGATTGTTCAATCAGGCAATACAGATGATCTTTATGAAAAAATGCATACAGTAATATCTGATCCAGAATTAGCAAATTCTATCGGAAATAGTGCACACAAGGCGGGAGCTATAGACAACAACTGGAACGACTACTCAAAAAGGCTGATAGACGAATTCTCAAGAAGAATTAATTTACATGAGAATCATTAAGAAAAAATTAATTGAAATATATAGAACATATTCGCGATTGGTGTCTCATAGTTCTTGTTTAACAGCACACAAAACGGTCTTATTTCAAGGACGAACTAGAGTACCTAATAAGAGAGGACGCGTGTATATTTCGGAAAATGTTACACTTAACAGTTGCACATGGTCTAACCCGTTAAACATTAATAATTCTCTCGTATTGTGTGCCTTTGAAGGGGCTGAAATAATCCTAGAAAAAGGATGTGGAATATCTGGTAGTCGTATAATCGCTTCAGCTGAAATCAAAATTGGCGAATCTTCATTAGTAGGTGCTGGCTGTCTTATCTGCGATTCCGATATGCACGAAGTTCCACTTTTATCTCAAAATGCCATTCAAATAGCTCCTATTAAAATTGGTCAACGCGTATTCATCGGCGCGAATACTACGATTTTGAAGGGGGTCACTATTGGTGACGGGACAGTCATTGGTGCCGGCTCTGTGGTCGTTCATGATATTCCAGAAAACGTTCTTGCAGCTGGGAACCCTGCGAAAGTTATTTGTAGCTTTTCCCAAGTATCGAAGTCATGAATAACCCCAAAAAAATCGCGATACTTGCGGCTTACCCTGTTCACCTTCTTCCTGGCTACGAAGACCGAAAGCCGCGCGGTCATTTTGCGACGTGGTTACCACAATTATGTGAAAATTTTGAAGCATACGCTGGACTCGATATCCATTGGGTGGTGATGACCCCTGAACTGACTTCAGAGAAGGTGATTAGTCATCGTGGACAGAGCTTTCACCTACTTCCCCGTAGTCGCCATGGGATCTCGATCATCACTTTTTTTCTTAGAGATCGTTTCTTGATTGGGAGAGTTCTGAAGGCACTTTCTCCAGACTTGGTTCATGCTTGGGGCACTGAAGATGTCTATGGTGCAGCGCAGGCAGACTGGCCGGGCGTCTCCGTTATTTCTATGCAGGGAATGCTCTGGCACTACTGGACGATCTCGAAGGAAAGCCGCTACATGTTTTTCACCTCCCGGCTTGAGAAGTGGGTCCTGAAGAGGTCTCATAATGTCACGAGTGAATCTCCCTGGGGGCGAGACCGGGTGCTAGAGCTAAATCCGCAGGCCGATGTTCGGCTTGTTGAGTATGGCGTCCCGAGCGATTTTTTCCCTCATAAGCGGAAACTCTGTCCAGAGCCCCACTTCATCTACGTGGGTAGCGTGGACTACCGGAAAGGGGCGGACATACTTCTGCAAGCGTTCTCTGATCCTAGACTTGAGAATGTCAAACTCACTATCCTCGGCGGTGGACCATTGGCTGGCGAGCTGGAGTCACTTGGCAATGTCGAATTTCTTGGGAGAGTGCCGAAGGAAAAAGTCGCGGAACTTTACTCTGTTTCTTGGGCACTGATTCATCCGACACGGGCGGATACCTCACCAAATTCTGTCAAGGAAGCGCGTATTAGCGGGGTCGCTATTATCACCACGGAATGCGGAGGACAGGCGCAATATATAGAAGAGGGAAAAAGCGGATTGATTTTTGATGTTAATCAGCCTGAAGAATTAATTGGCCATATCCTTGCACTGGCAGGAGATCGAGATCGTTGTCAGGAAATGGGAATATACAATATTGAGACTTATAGAGAGGCCCTGGCGGCTTCACTGACGGCAGAAAAATTCCACGCACTTTATCTGGAGCTTCTGGGGACTGGGAAGAACTCTTATTGAAAAGCTATATGAAAGTCGCTATTGCTGCTCGTTTCCGCATGTCCAGCTCTAATGGAGTGGACCGGACCATTGAAGGGCATCTGCATGGAATGCTTGCGCGGGGATATGAAGTCACCTTCTTAACAATAGAGCCACCTCGGGGACGGGAGGCAGAAGAGTTGGAGAAGATAGGGGTAGATATTCGAATTCTACCGTCCAACCCACTCCAGTATTTCTGGGCATGTTTCCGAGAGCGTCATCAGTATGATCTCCTCTGCCTGCACTCGGTTTTCACACCGCACAATTGGTTAAGCGCTTTGGCGATAAACTGCCCACGGATTATCACTCCTAATGGAGGATATTCCCCAGCTCAGATTCGTTACCGGAGCCGCATCAAGAAAACGATTGCCCTTTGGGCGTATGAACGCCGGATGTTAGAGGAGGCCCTTTTCGTTCATGTTTTGTCTCAAAATGAAGTCGAGCAATTAAAACTTGTTGCTCCCAGAGCTAGGGCGGTGATCGCCCCCAATGGTTATGACTCCGAAGCGCGTTCACATAGGGCGCAGGCGCCTTCTCAAGATGAGAAAGTTCATCTCCTGTTTATTGGAAGAGTTGCTCTAATGCACAAAGGGCTCGATCTCCTCGTTCGAGCTCTTTCGGAACTCCCTGATAATCTAGGATGGCAGCTCGACGTCATCGGCCCAGATGAACCGGGTGCCTTAAAAACTCTCGAGGCGATCATGAATGGCAGTGGGGTTGAAAAAAAGATACGTTTCCATGGTCCTCTGTATGGGGATGATAAAATGGAGTTTATCAATAGGGCAGATATTTTCGTGCATACGAGTCGGTACGAGGGGATGCCTTTCGCGGTGATTGAGGCGATGGCTGAAGGACTTCCCGTTCTTATCACCTCTGGGACGAACATGGCAGACCTTGTTCAGAGGCAGGAAGCGGGTTGGATCGTAAGTGACGAGGTTACTTCTGAAGAGCTGGAAGAAATTATCTCCCTCACTCCGCTGGATATTAAAAAGCGAGGACTTGGGGCACGCCGCTTGATTGAGGAGGAGCTGGATTGGAAAAAAATCAGCACGACGATTTTCACTGAGGTGGAAGAGCGTCTGAAATCAAACAATGCGTCATTATCCTGAACTTGGTTGAAACATTCCATCGCCCTGAACTTCCGGAAGTGGAGCTCGAGGAATTTGTCGGCGCCTTGGGTTCCCGTATTGAGGGGGCGATGCTTCGAAATGCAGATGTGATCGCAAACTTCCGGAGGGGAGGGGATTGTGACCTTCTGGTAGCGGATTTGGAGAAGGCCGGGGAAGTCATTCTGGAAATTTTTGGTGATCCGGTCCGGATTGCCCGACGATCATATCTGGTAAGTTACTTTTATCCTTGGGGACACTTTGACCTCACGGATTACTATTATTGGCGAGGCATGCGCCTCATGACGGGAGAGCAGATGTTGAAGACGCTCAGGATCGAAGAAAACGGCGTGCCCATCGTTAGCGAGGTGGATGAGGCTTTGACGCGACTTTTCGGGAGTTTGCTGTGGGGTGGGTTTGTCAAAAAAATCTACGTGCCGGAAATGAGAAAGGTGTTCGATGCTGAGCGGGAACGATTCGGGGACAGGCTGGCAGAGATGGCAGGCAGTGAAGTGAAGGATTTGATTGTGCCGGTTCTCGAATCAGAGAACTGGATGGACCTCGAAAATTTGGTTAGGGAAATCAGAAGAGGAACAATTAAACACTGCCTCAGTGAACGGCCTTTCCAGACTATTTTTGGGCAGATTCGATTTTACGCTTGGGAAGTCTGGCTGAGGCTCTGGAATCCAATTCCGCTTCTTATTTTGGAGATGGACGACGGGATAGAGGAAAATGCCGAGCAGCTGAAGGACGTGGGAAAATCTCTCGACTGTCAGGTCGAAGTCCGAGTGGTTGATCCCAAGAAGAGTAAGTTTGCCCTCTTCCTTGAGGTGCTGCGGAAGGCATCGTTTCGCGCGAATAATGGTCTTCTGATTCTTGTGATGAAGCATGGAAGTGGGGGTAAAGTCCCCTTTGGCATGAAAGCGCAAGTTCAGGAGATTGGTACTTTCGATGAGAAAGGAATATTCGACCGCTTTTTTCAGTATCAACGCCGAACGAGACGAAGAAACGGATGAGATCGAGTAACGAGACCATTCTCATATCAGCATACGCTTGTGAGCCAAACCGGGGGAGCGAGCCCGAGCTCGGGTGGCGAACAGCGTCGGAAATGGCCTAGCATTTCGACATTTCAGTGATCACTCGAGCCAACAATCAACGGGTAGTCGAGGCTGAGCTTCAAGACTACGAAGGCCGCAAGCCCACTTTCTTGTGATCTCCCAGCAGTATTTGTTTCCTTTAAAAGAAGATTCTCAGTGGTTGCGACCTATTGTAGCCTTGTGGTAACAAGCGCCTCAACCCAAGTTTCCCCAATTAGCAGATCATTTCAAGCTGATTCACCACGCCATGTTAAATGGATTTCAGCTGCCGAGGTTTTAGACTCACTTGGTGGAAACTGAGTCTGGCACATGCTGATGGATCCTTGCGGCGAATATGGAAACAGGTGAACGACTTCAGGCCGGCGAATTTCGTGATCAATGCCGATGAACAGGCGGACTACTCACGGTTGCGAAAAGGGCTTTGAGCAGGTTTCTGCTTTGATGAAGGCTCTGACCGAGGCATTTTTTGAGAACCTGGAAGAAGGAATATCATGAGGATATTGATCGTGGCCTATGCTTGTGAACCCGGAAAGGGATCAGAGCAAGGGACTGGCTGGAACCTGGCTGTTCAGCTGGCTGCTTCACATGAAGTGACAGTCGTGACCCGTGCGAACAATCAGGAAGTGATCGAGCAAGTGCTGACAGGGCGTGATGACCTAAAGCTTTCATTTATCTATCACGATCTTTCGGAACAAATGCTTCGACTGAAGAAGCGAAGCTTCTTTCCGGTCCAGCTCTATTACGCTCTTTGGTTGAAGTCGGTGTCGTCGATGATGAGAGAAGGGAACCGCATGGGAGGATTCGATGTCGTGCATCATCTCACGTTCAATAGCTTTGAAATCCCACCGCTGTTCTTGGGCGAGACTTCTGCCAGGAAATTGTGGGGGCCGATTGGAGGAGGGCAGATTGCCCCGGAATCCTTGACCTCCACCTTGGGGCGAATTGCCCGGTGGAAGGAAAAGATGCGTGGATGGCGGGTCTTAAGGTCAGCCAAAAATGGGAAGATTCAGGAGGTGCTCAGAAAGTGTGATTCAGTGCTTTTTGCCAACGAGGAGACGCGGGATTTATTAGGTCAGTATTGCACCGGGCGGACCGACGTGATGGTCGATGTCGGAGTTGATTCCGATCAGTTCGAGCCGAGTGTGGAAGCGGGTGAGGGGAATCGTGTGTTGTTTGCGGGAAAATTTGAGCACCGGAAAGGATCCCGGCTTCTACTAAAGGCGTTCTGGGAGGCGGTAAAGAAGAATTCAAAGTTAAGTCTTCGTATGGTGGGCGATGGTCCGGAGTGGGAGATGGAAAAAGCCTGGGTGCGTGAGCATGGGCTGGACGAGGTAATCGAGTTGCCTGGAAGAAGAACACACGCGGAGATGGCTCAGGAGTTCGCCGATGCGGATATCTTTGTGTTCCCAAGTTTGCGTGACACCACTGGAGCAATCGCCCTAGAGGCCATGGCTTCGGAAGTCCCTACCGTCTGTCTGGATCATCAGGGAGCTCGGTTGATGGTGGATGAGAAATCCGGAATCCGGGTGACTGTGGAATCGGAGGAAGAGACGATCAAGGGGATGGCTGAGGCGATTGTTCGTTTGAGTGACGATGCGGAAATGCGGAGTGAGATGGGGAAGCGAAGTCGCGAGCGGGTGAAGGAACTTTTCAGCTGGGAAAGCAAGGTGGAACGCTTGCTGGAAGAGTATCAGGCGATCACAGAAAAACCTGAAAAGGTAGATTAGATGGACGACCAATCCCTTAGAGAATTCGAAAGCTACGCAGCGTTTTTGCGAGCGGATGTCTTAGAGCGCCGTGAAGAGAATGGACAGGACTGGGACTTCTTTGTGCGTTCGCTTGAGGACGCCAGAGAGGTAGTTGACGGAACCTTTGAGGAGCCCTTGATCTTGGCGAAGCATCGATATGTGGAGCAGAGATTCTATGAGTTCGGGGGAGTCGATTTTCTACCGGTCTTCGAGTGGAATGGATGGCGCTATCTGGATGAAGAGCGTTTTTGGAAAATGACTTCGGTGAGTGTGGACGAGGTGAGGACACCTTGTCTCGCTCATGATGCCTTTGTGGCGTGGTTTTGCGGTTTGCTCCATGGAGGAAATTACAAAGAGCGGTATGATGAATTGATTTTCTCGGCGGCGAGTGAAGAAAGAGAGGAATTTAAGGAGTGCTTGGTCTGGGCCTTTGGAAAAGATTGGGCAGGCGAACTCGAAAGATTGGCGCTGGAGAAGAGACCAAAAGATGCGCTGGCGTTAGTCAGTGATTTGCGGGGGGCTTTGAAGTGGCAGAATCTGTGTCGCGATGGATTGTTTGTTCTTGGGCCAGTGCTTGCTCATTGGTGGCAGGAGCTAAAAAACCATGTGAAGCCACCCTTTCCCTGGATCGCTTTTTTAGGCCCGGATGGTAGTGGAAAATCTACCGTGATCGATGGGCTTCGCACGGAATTGGCGAAGTGCCGGATTAAGCTGAAGCACGTCCATTGGCGGCCGACGGTGAGAAAGCCGATTCCTGATGAGCCGGGGCCTCCGGTGACTGACCCTCATGGACGACCGAAGCGAAACGCGCTCCTTTCGGTCGCAGCATTGGGCTTGTTGTTTGGCCGATGGTGGTTCGGATATGCGCTTCGCCTTTTACATCTGCGCGCGAAGAGCCATGTCATCTTGTCAGATCGCTATTACTTGGATCTCTTGGTGGATCAGCAGCGTTATCTCTACGGAGGTCCGGTGTGGCTCGCCAAGGCTCTTTTCCGTTTCTTTCCAAGACCGGATTTTACGGTCGTTCTGTTGACTGATGCAGACACCATTTTGGCGCGAAAAGCGGAAGTTGAGAAACCGGAACTGGAGCGCCAGTTGGGTGCCTATCGAGAGCTGGCAGACTCTTTGGGAGATCGGGCAGTCATTGTGGACGTGGCGCAGTCGGCCGAGGATGTGATTGCGGAGGTGACCGGGGTGGTGAAGGAGCGCTTTCGGGCGAGAGTTTCCAAAGTGGAAGGAGGGACACGATGAAGGTTCTGGTTACGGGAGCGATGGGCTTTATTGGGCGGGTCTTTTGTAGGACTTTGGTGGACGCCGGATTCGAAGTGTGCGGGATCGATCGCAAGGCTTCGCAAGCTCCTTTTGAGAATCCAAGGATGCGCTGGGAGCAGTGCGATTTGCTGGATCTGGTGAGCCTGAAAAAGCTGGCTGAGGAGTTCGGAGCGGAGGCGATTGTGAATCTCGGTGCAAAGACCGGCCTCAAGAATTATCCGGCCGGGAGCGAATACTTTGCAGCCAATACCCGGGGCACGGATCATTTGATCGAAGTGGCTCGCGAGGTGGAGTCGGTGAGGCGAATGATCTATGTTTCCACGAAATATGTCTGGCGGGGTGCCGGTATGCCGAAGCACCGGGAATATGCGCCGGCGACGACTTATGGCGAAAGTAAAGTCATGAGTGAAGAGGCGGTCTGGGAAGCCGATGGGGGGTGTGATGAGTGGTGCATTGTCCGACCGACGACCATTTGGGGTCCGGGGATGTCGACGCATTATCAGCGATTCTTATCGATGTTGAGACGGGGTTATTATTTTCATATTGGGACAAGGCCGGTTCGCAAGGATATGGGTTACGTGGGGAATACCGCTTTTCAACTCATGCGCTTGCTTCAGGTGGAGTCGCAGGAGATGAACCGGAAGATTTTTTATCTGGCCGATTACGAAACGGTGGTGCTCGAAGA
>JBMHCQ010000015.1:0-11577 GCA_049889835.1 Akkermansiaceae bacterium | reverse complement strand
ATACCGATTGCCCAGAAAAGCCTTGGGAGGCAGTCTCACCCGCATCAAGAGTGCCCCAGAGCGCTTGCAGAATCGTCTTTAATGACAGAAAAAGACCCTCCTTTTGGAGGGCCTTAGATCTTTTTATTCGTCTGTGTGTCTCCTTGTGTGCTGCGTTTTCTTTAATGCTTAGAGCTTCGACTTTGCTTTCGCATACTTCTTCCTGAGATCAGCGAGGCGTGCCTCGGCCTGTGCGATCTCGCGAATCAGTTTCGCCAATTCCTCGACAGCTTTGAGCTCCTTGGAGGAAGCGCCACCTTTCGATGAGCTTCCACCGCTGGATTTCTTTTTCCAGGAAGCGATGGTCGCAGCAGTGACCTTGAATTTCTTCACTGCCTTTGTTTGACCTCCGCGTCCTTGGGCGGCGATATAATCGAGGATTTCTTTTTTCTGTGCATCAGAGTAACGCTTAGCTTTTTTCTTAGCCATGAAAAAGATGCTTCTGCTTCAACAAGAAATGGTCAATCTAAAATCTTTATTCTTCGCAAGAAACTCTGTCAAAAAATTGCCCTGGTGATCTATGTTTTATCAGCACTTTGGACTCATCAAGGCCTGAGATCGTAACAAATCAGACGCCGTCGCGACCCATCAAATCCTTTACTATTCTGACAAATGTATAGCAGCCCGCGATGAATAACCGGAGGAGTCCAGGTCTCCCGGGCTGCGAATAAGCGGACCTTTTGAAGGATTTTGGGAGCCGCCTCATTGAGAGTGATTTCGGAAAAGCTTCCATCCTCGCCAAGTGCAAACACTCGCTCCTTGGTCCTCAGGAACGATCCTCGAAATAATCCCGTCACCCGGCCATTCTCTTCCCAGCGCATTTCATTCTGCCACTTAATTTTTCCGTCTAAAAGATCGATACACTTCAGCTCGGTATCTGGAATATTGCGCCCTGCAAATCCATACAAATGCCCATCAATCACTTGAGGCACCATCATATGCATTCCAAACCATCTTTCCTCCCAAATTATTTGAGACTTCAGGTCTTGATCAAATTTCAGAAGGACCCCTCCTTTTTGATAGCACTCAGAAATAAAAATCCGGTTGCCGGGCAGAACCAGTGGAGATGAGGCCAACACTGATTCGTAAATATCCGCCCGCCAAGGGAAACGACAGCACAGCTTCCCATTTTCCGGATTCAAAAGCAACAAGCCGCCATGAGCCGGACGGGATTCCCCTGCCGCAAGAACGACAGCCACATCCCGGCCGTGCAGGCGTGCCATGACCGGAGAAGCATAGGAAGCCCCCCAACTGTCTTCATGCTTCCAGAGGGTCTTTCCGGTTTTCAAATCAAAGGCCGCAACGCTCGTGCCCGATGATTCCCTTTCCTTCCCACCAACATTCACAATCAGCCGATCCTCAAAGACCACCGGGTTCGGGCCGTAGCCAAAAAAATATTGGGGGATTTTGAAATCCTCCTTGAGATCTCTTTTCCAAAGGAGTGTTCCCGATTTCAATTCCAGACAGTGCAGCTGCGCCGTCACTCCGATGAGATAGACTTTTCCCTCTGCCACCACCGGGCTTGTGCGAGGCCCCGCAGCGAATCCGTAGCGATCCTTGTAGCGTAATGGATAGGAAAATTTCCAATTGAGCTTCCCCGTCTCCGGATGCACACAGTCGAGCGTTTCCCGCCCGTCGAGCGCATGAAAATGAAGGAGGTGCCCGTCGACGATGATCGGAGAGGCGTAGGAAGCCCCCCTTTCCAACTCAAAGACCGGTGTTAGGCCTTTGGAAAAATCCTTCAGAAGGGGACCTTCATTCGTCGTGCAATCATCGTTGGGGCCGAAAAAGCGAGGCCATTCGGTAAAGACCGCTTCTTCTGAAAGCGGCCGCGGTCTTTGATGGAAAGTCCGCCCCTCGCCCCCAGTTTGGGAGGTTTGGGCGACTCCGGGCCCGGTTGTTATCAGCGCAACCAAGGTCGCCATACAAAGAAATCGAATCATGATTCCGATAATACGAGCTTCCGCGCCGTCAAACAAGCGAGCCTTTTCATTGCCCTGATATCCTGAAAATGGAAGATCAACACCATGCGCTTCACTTTCCTAATGTCTCTTGCCTTCCTTCCCATGCTTGCTGTGGCGGAAAACTTCACCGCTCATCAGGATCCCGTCATCTCAGGCATCAATCGTCTTGCTCCGCGAGCTTCGGTCTACTCGTTTGCTGACTCGGAAACCGCGCTGAGTCTCGACCGTGAACAATCCGACCGTTTCGCCTCTCTCAATGGCGACTGGAGCTTTGCCTGGTTTCCCAAACCTGGAGATGTTCCGGAGATGCCCAACGGGGTCACCAAGTGGGAGTCCATCTCCGTTCCTTCCAACTGGGAGATGAAGGGCTACGGTATCCCGATTTACACGAACTCGGTTTACCCCTTTCCGGTCACCCCCCCTCTTATTGATGAGAAAAACAATCCGGTGGGAGTTTACCGGCGCCAGTTTGAGGTGCCGGCTTCCTTTGCCGATCACCAAGTCGTCCTTCACTTCGGAGGAGTGAGCTCGGCCTATCGGGTGTGGGTCAATGGAACCTTCATCGGCTACGCCGAAGATGCCCGCTTGGGTTCTGAATTCGATATCACCTCCGCCCTCCGCCCTGATGAGAATCAGGTCACCGTCCAGGTTTGGCGCTGGTCGGATGGCTCCTATCTGGAAGATCAGGATCACTGGCGGATGAGCGGAATCCATCGCGAAGTCCTCCTCTTGGCCCGCCCGAAGCAAGGCATCGCCGATCTCGCTACCCGCACGGTTCGCCAGGATGAAGAGAACTGGAATCTCGAGGTGCGCCCCCTCCTTCAGGATCTCACAAAGGCCAAACGCGGTGGTCAGGTGGTGAAAGTGTCCCTTCACAATCCCGATGGCTCGGAGCTTGCCAAGGCGGAAGCGCCCGCCCTTCAAATCGCAAACGAATACTACCCGCAACGGGAGAATGTCGCTTTTGGAAATCTCATTTCTCTTCCCGTTTCCAAGCCCAAGCTCTGGTCCGCGGAACAGCCCAACCTATACACTCTTCTGGTCAGTCTCAAGAAAGGAGAAGAAACTCTTGAAACCGTGCCCCTGCGCATCGGTTTCCGTGAGGTCGGCTATGATGAGAACGGAGTGTTCATGGTCAACGGAAAACCCGTTCTGCTTTACGGAGTTAACCGCCACGATCATTCGCCCGAGGGCGGCAAAATGGTCACGCGAGCCGAGATGGAAAAAGACGTCCTGATGATGAAGCGTTTCAACATCAACTCGGTCCGCACCGCGCATTACCCGAATGATCCTTACTTCTACGAGCTCTGCGATATTCACGGGCTTTATGTCTGTGACGAGGCCAACCTCGAAACGCATGGGGTCCGGGGATTCCTCGCAAACCAACCCGAGTGGGCTTCGTCCTTCTTGGAGCGTGGCACTCGCATGGTCATCCGGGATCGCAATCACGCTTCCATCATCATGTGGTCTCTCGGAAATGAAACCGGCCAAGGCCCAAACCACGCTGCCATGGCCAGCTGGATGAAGGACCTCGATCCCACCCGCCTCATTCACTACGAGGGCGCTTCTTCCGATCCTTACGCCAAAGGCTTCATCCCCTCAAACGATAAAGCCAACTACAATCAGGATATTCGCTACGCCGGCAACCCTCATGATCCTCACTGGGTCGATGTCATCAGCCGCATGTATCCCTCAGTCGCGCAACTTGAAGCGATGGTCCGCAACGCCAAGGGCCCGAATAAAACGCGTCCCATCATTCCCTGCGAATACGCACACGCCATGGGAAATTCCCTCGGAAACTTCGCCGAATACTGGGATCTCATACGTCGCGAACCACAGCTTGCGGGTGGATTTGTCTGGGATTACCGCGATCAAGGGGTGTGGAAAGCACTTCCGGACGGAGGCAGATTTCTCGCCTACGGGGGCGACTTTGGAGACACGCCCAACTCGGGAAATTTCTGCCTCAACGGAATCGTCGACTCCGAGGGCAATGCCAAGCCTGCCACCTGGGAACTCAAGAAAGCCCACCAGCCTGTCAGCGTAAGTTGGATCGATGGAGGGCGCATCGGAATCCACAATCGTCACTTTTTCTCCAACCTTGATCACCTCAAAGCGGAGTATGTTCTTCTCGCCAATGGTCGCGAAATGTCCCGCACCGCAATCACCCTGCCCGATATTCTTCCCGGAGCAAAAGACCTCGTCGAAATCCCGGCGAAACCAGAGGCCAAGTCTGAAGGCCGCGAATGGGTTGCCCGCGTTGAATGGTCACTTAAAGAAGAGACCTCCTGGGCCAAGGCCGGTCATCAGATTGCTTTCAATGAAAACGTCCTCCTCCAAGAAGAAGGACCGATGGTGAAGCAAGGAAGCCCGGACCACTCTATCAGCGATGAAGGGGAATTCTTCCTAATCAAACAAACAGCCCGCGAGTATCGCATTTCAAAGAATACCGGCTTCCTGACTTCCCTGAAATGGAAAGGGACTGAATTCCTGACGTCACCCATGAAGCCGCATTTCTGGAGAGCTTTGACCGATAACGATCGCCGCTCAACCAACCCAAAGCTCGAAAAACTTCCTCAGTGGAAATGGAAAGCAGCTCTTGAAAACGCTCAACTTGAATCGGTCAAACTGGAGGGACAAGACATCCTGGCCACCATGAAGCTTCCGAGTGTTGAGAGCCGGCTAGCCATCCGCTATGTGCCGGGATCGCAGAATGATCTCGCCGTGAAAATGAAGCTCATGCGCCGGAAACTGGAGCCACTTCTCCCGCGGTTCGGAATGACTGCCGGCTTATCGAACAAATTCGAGAACTTTGCAGCCTACGGTCGAGTGAGCGAGGAAACACATTGGGACCGTAAATCCGGCACTCCGCTTGCCTTCTCAGAGGGGCCGATTCTCGACCTCCGCTACGACTACGCCCGCCCGCAAGAAAGCGGGAATCGCACCGATGTCCGCTCGCTGCACCTGAAGACTAAGAGCGAGGAAGTTCTTTCCTTTGCCAGTCCCACGAATTTTGATTTCTCAATCTGGCCCTACACCGAAGATGCTCTCGAAGCAGCAGGACACCCTCACGAGATCAAAGAAGCCGGATTCTGGACCTTCAACATCGATCGCCGCCAGATGGGAGTCGGTGGAGATGATTCCTGGAGTCTTAAGTCCCTCCCGCTCACAAAGTACCGTCTGGAGGCTCTAGGGAAAGAGCTCGATTTCGAGCTCACCTTCTAAACCTCCCACCCGCTTAGGAAAGTCTTATTAACAACTTTTTTTAAGGAACCAGCCCCTCATCTACGAATTTGGCATGATTCCCACCCCATCGCCTGATTTTCTTTAAAATAGTCTTGCTTCCGGCTCAAATCCACGTAGTTCTTCCCGCCCCTATGGCTAGAAAATGCTGGATCGCGCGCAATAAGCGCAAAGCTAAGACCGTTGCAAAATATGCAGACCTTCGTCACCAGTTGAAGAAGGAGAAGGACTACGTGGGTCTCACCATGCTTCCTCGTGATGCGAGCCCGACTCGTCTTGTGAACCGCTGCGAGGTCACCGGTCGTCGTCGCGCCTTCCTCCGCCGTTTCCGCCTCTCCCGGATTACCTTCCGTCAGATGGCGTCCCACGGTCTCATTCCTGGAGTGACAAAATCCAGTTGGTAGGTTACTGCATGGGGCTCCCGTTTCCGGAATGGCCCCGCAAGGCCCTCCCAGCCGGACCCTCCCATGCCCATCTACGAATATATTTCTGAAAGTCCGGACGACCCGGACTCGAGTTGCACGGTTTGTCGCAAGGGCTTCGAGCTGCAACGCTCCCTTGAAAGGCACGCTCTTGAAACGTGCCCTCTTTGTCGAAACGCGGTGAAAAAAAAGATCTCCAAGATCAACACCCCGAAGGTCACCAAGCCATTCTCCAATTCCGATGCCAAAAAGGCCGGATTCACCGTTCTCGAAAAACGGTGTGATGGAGCGTACGAGAAAATGTAAGCCCCCTCGATGAGTCTGATCATAGAATCACTCCCCATCCTGGCAGCCGGACAGGACATCCCCCACGAATACCCTTCGCTTGGGAAATCTCTCCTTTATCTCACAGGAATCATCTTTTTCCTCCTCCTCAATGCCTTCTTCGTGGCTTCGGAGTTCGCCATCGTCAAAGTCCGCCCCAGCCAGATCGAGGGCGAGATGGAAGCCAAGCCAAGGCGGGCCGGAATTGCCAAGCACGTCGTCAGTAATCTCGATGGATACCTTTCCGCGAATCAACTCGGAATCACCATCGCCTCACTGGCGCTGGGTTTCTTGGGCGAGCCTTTCGTGAAAGCGCTTGTGGGCCCAACCCTCCGCATGGTTCCCGGCCTTCCGGAAAGTGCGATCTACTGGATCTCCCTTGTCATCGCCTACACCTTTTTTACCTTCCTTCACGTCGTCATTGGCGAGCTCCTCCCGAAATCAATCGCCATTCGAAAGTCGCTTCCGACCGCTCTGGCTTTGGCACGCCCACTTCACACGTTTCACTGGCTTTTGGGTTGGGCGATTTATGTTCTCAATGGCACTGCCAACTGGCTTCTCAAAAAAATCTTCCGTATCGACCCCGTGTCAGAAGACGAGGCCGTCCATTCCTCCGAGGAACTTGCAATGTTGGTGGAGGAAAGCGAACGCCAACAGGAGGTCACCGAGACCGAACGGCAAATTCTCATCAATGCACTCGAGCTCAATGATGTCTCTGTGAAAGACGTCATGACCCCTCGGAGTGAAGTCGTCTTCATCGATATCGAAAACACCTTCGATCACAACCTCGGGCACGCGATCAAATCCACCCATACCCGCTTTCCGCTCGTGCGGGGGCATCTCGATGAAACCCTCGGCCTCATTCACATCAAAGACGTCCTGCGACTTATGAATGAGCACGATCAGGACCTGATGCACATCAAGCGCGAGCTCAAAGAAGTGCCAGAGACAATGAAACTCGATGATCTCTTGAAGTTCTTCCTCCGCGAACGTGCTCAACTCGCACTCGTGGTGGATGAGTTTGGCGATCCCGCCGGCCTGGTTTTCATGGACAATATCATGGGCGAACTTGTTGGAGATATTCACGACGAATTCGATGAAGATGAAGACACCGATTTCGTCCGCATTTCGGAGACCGAATTCGTCGTCGAAGGAAGCTTGAGTCTGAACGAACTCTCAGATCATGAATCCGCCATTGATCTGGAAAGTGGCGAAGTCAGCACCATCGGCGGTTACGTCACCCAGCAATTGGGCCACCTCCCCGACCCCGGAGAAACCATCGAAGTCGAGGGCTTCAATGCCACCGTCACCAGCACCGATGGCCGCAAGATCGAGCAGCTCCGCTTCACCCGGATGGAGGAAGATCCTGTTGAGAATCTCGAAGAAGCATGACTCGGATCGCCTCTAACGCGAACTCGAGAAGAGAAAAGGCTACGGACACCAAAATTACTCCGCCCCAGCCGCAGAGGGAAACTTCCAAGCAACAAGCGTTTCGTGGGCCTTAGTGAAGAGAATGTCCCCAACAAGAGCAGGCGCGGTCCAAGTGTCCTCTCGAGCAACCCGATATTCCTTGATGATCTTAAGTTTTTCGCGATTGGGTTTAACGACGTAAAGGATGCCACGATCCGTGAGGCATAAAACGTGTTCCGGTAGGCTCAGAAATTGGGCATTCTTTCCCATCCGGGCATCGCTCTCCCACAGCACCGCGCCTGACTTCCCATCAAGACAGGAAATCTTGCCTTGCTTAAACTCGCTGAAGGCAAAGACGAGATCGCCGTGAGCGATAGGACTGCTCATATCAAGGGAAACCTTGCGATGCCGCCAGATTTGCTCAACCGACCAGTTTCCTTCGCTTACGGTCGGCTTCACTGCGAACATTCCGCGGTTTTCCCCTCCCAAGACGATCAAGTCGCCACAGCGGACAGGCGTGGGTGTGTTTTGATTGTTTCCGTGATGCGTGAAGGGATGACGCCAGAGAATTTTCCCGCTTTTGAGATCGATTCCGCAAATCCCGGAATGATTCAGCTCCACCAACTGGCGCACTCCCGCGAGTGTTTCGATCAGCGGCGATGAGTAGCAATTGGCATATTGATCATTGACCCAGAGGTCCTTGCCCGATTTGGCATCGATGCAAAAAAGAGCGCCATCTTCGCAACTCCCCGTATGGACGATCACCCGTTCACCATCCACAATCGGAGATGTCGCCGAACCCCAGTAAGGATGCGCGGCATTGAGCTTCTCGCTAAAGTTCCTAGTCCAAAGACGCTTTCCATTCTCGGCAGACCAAGCCGAAAGAAGACCCGTGATACTGAGAGTGAAAATGCGGCCATCAGCATAAGTGGGTGTCGATTTTGGACCCAGGCCGTGCTTCTCACCTCCGCGACCTGCCGTGAAATCAATCTCGGTTTGAGTCCGCCAGAACTCCTTTCCATTTTTAAAGTCCAGACAAAGCAAAAGCTCGTTCCCGTTTTGTCGGGTGTGTTGGAAGATCCGGTCCCCAACGACGAGTGGTGTGGCATATCCATCGCCGATCTTTGCCGTCCACAAAGCGGCGAGTTTGTCGGGCCAAACCTCGGGGGCTTTATAATGAGACACCTTGGCGTCACGATCATTCCCCCGCCAACCGGTCCACGAAGCCGTATTTTCTGGGCTGGAATCCTCCGCAAAAAGGCTTGAGCAGCACAAGATTACCAAGGTGGTGAAGAGGCGATTATTCATTCCCTTGATTTATCATCTCATCGCGAAATCGCAATCAAGGAAGAGATTCCAAATGACAGGATCAACCATGGAAACTTGCGCGCGACTCTGACAGGTGTAGCCTGCGGAATGGCATCAATCGATTTCTCACAGCGACAATTCTCACAGCGACAATTCTCACGGCGACAATTCTCACGGCGACAATTTTTGGCAGGAACGGCCGCGTCACTCGTGCTCCCATCGGTTGCTCGGGCACAGGCAAACGAAAGGATGCAGATCGGTTTCATTGGCAATGGCAAGAGGACGGGGCCCGTTTTGCGCACGGCTTTGAAAGAAGCAGGCGTGCAAGTCACCGCGATGTGCGAGATCGAGGGAACCCGCCTCGAAGCCGGAACAAAAACCGTCAACGATAGCTATGGGGCAGACAAAAAAAGCGGAAACTTCAAAGGCTGCGCCAGCTACGTGGATTACCGCGAGATGCTGGAGAAAGAAAACCTCGATGCGGTGGTGATCATGACTCCGGATCACATGCACGTGCATCCCTCGCTCGCTGCGATCGCGAAGGGATGTGATGTTTACTGCGAAAAACCTCTCACTCAAAACATCGCCGAAGGTCGGATTCTAGCAGAAGCGGTGAAGAAAGCCGGGACTGTGTTTCAAACCGGAAGCCAGCAGCGGAGTGAATACGGCGGACGTTTTCGCAAAGCAGTCGAACTCGTCTGGGCCGGCCGGATTGGGGAAGTGAAGAAAATCCACGTCGGCGTGGGCAGCTCTCCGATTCCTTGCGACCTTCCGAGCCAAGAACTCCCGGAAAATATCGATTGGGACCTCTGGATCGGCCCCGCTCCGATGCGAGGGTTCAACGAAGCCTTGTGCCCCAAGGGAATGCACAATCACTATCCCGCCTTCCGAAAGTATGAGGAATACGCCGGAGGCGGCTTGGCCGACATGGGAGCGCATCACTTTGACATCGCCCAATGGGGCCTCGGCATGGATGACAGCGGTCCAGTCTCAGTCGAGCCACCCAAGGAAGGCGAAAAGGGCCTCAAATTCACTTATGAAAATGGGGTGGAAATGTTTCACGGCGGATTTTCCGGCACCACCTTTGAAGGGACCGAAGGAACGATCCAAGTGGGCCGAGGTTCGCTCAAAGTCAGCCCGGAAAAGCTTCTGGAAATCGAACTCCCCAAAGATGCCAAACGCGTCACCAGCTCGACGAATCACTTCACGAACTGGATCGAGTGCATCCAAGCGAGAAAGGACCCCATCTGCACCGCGGAGATTGGACACCGCACCGCAACGGTGTGTCACCTCGCGAACATCGGATACAAGCTGCGCCGAAAACTGAATTGGGATCCGAAAAAAGAGGAATTCGTGGGAGACGAGGAGGCGAATGGATTGAGGGGGAGAAAGCCTCGGGAAGGTTGGGAGTATTAAAGCTAAAACTAGAAAAGACCTCGTTGTTTCATAGGGGCAGTAACTGGCTCGTCCCTTTCAAGAGAGGACAAAAAACCCGGAGGAAACCTCCGGGTTTTGCAAGATATGTTTCTTTTTTTCGTCTTATCGGCGGCGACGAAGTAGTCCAAAGAGTGCGAAGCTGCTCAAGACGGCAGTTGATGGTTCGGGAACTACCGCGTCAAACTCAAGCACCAAAGATACTGTTCCCGCGCCGGGGCCATTGGCGTTTAGATTTCCTTCTGTTCCTTGGTCAGTAGAAACTCCGCTGAAGGTGGCATCGCCATCGATAGTTGAACCCACAGAATTACCTGCATCGACGCTGTTGGACTGGAAGAAGGCTTGGTTGCCATACTCCGCACCAAGCCCGATACCTGCGTTGTTTCCTGCGACCCAGTCGGCAAGAATGCTTTGAATTTGCGCAAGAGACGCTCCGCCTGCTGTGAGATCAATGGTGATAATTTCGTTGCTGTTGCCCGCATCAAAAGTATGGGAAACTTTCGCATAGTCAGCGGCGAAGGATGATTCTGGGCTGTTTCCCAAAGCGCTCCCGCCTCCATTTTGTCTGGCATCGACGTTGGTTTTTCCACCTGAGCCACCACCAAAGCGCCCAGGTCGGGCATCGGAGTTCCCGAAAAATCCAGTTCCAGCATCCCCAGAAGGAGCGTTCCCACTGTTGAGCGAGTCGAGGCTTGAGACGGTCAAATCAGAGTTTTGGCTGGTGTCAAAAAATGCAGCACCGATGGTTCCACTCAAAGAACCATTGTTCCCATTACGTCCGCTTTGTTCATTCAGCACAAGAGAAGCTGAAGTCAGGGTGAATTGTGCGGGGTCCGTAAAGCCTTGCGCACCAAGAATCGTCGAGTCGAAACGAACCCAGCCCCAACGTCCCGGATTTGTACCGGTGTTATTCAAAATCATCTCACCGCGATTCTGTTGGTTCCCGGGGAAGAACTGAACATCTTCCACGGCGTTAGAGATGACCGTCACAGCTGGAGCCACAGCTGTTCCAAGCGCCAGCATGGCGAGGGTTACTTGAGTATTTTGCATTTGATGAGTGAGTTATTGAATGGGAGGAACCCTCAATTTTTATCACTCGTAAAGAATGTTTGGCCAGAAAAAAATTCGCTGTTCTCTCACAAGAGAAAAGCGGTATTCAAATGATTTCCCCGAAGGAGTCTTTCACTTTTCGAATTGATTCCTCCACTACGATCAAAGAATAGCTGAGGGTCGATGATCGCTTGTCTAAAGCTGTTGGTTTCTCAAGCGGAATTACTCTTCATGGAGCAAGAGCTTTGAGGCGGAAGAAAAGGGGCGCCCGGGTTGTGGGTTGATTGTAGCGGATAGTGAGGGTTTGGGATCCATCGGAGTGGCCGCCGGTGTCATCCTGAAGAGTGTAGGTGTGAGGAGAAAATGCGTTGTCAGAGCGGAGGCAG
>JBMHCQ010000014.1:0-8110 GCA_049889835.1 Akkermansiaceae bacterium | reverse complement strand
CCTTGAGAATGCTCCGAAGAAGTTGGATCGAACTCCGAACTTTGAGGGGTGTATTGAGATTGCCGAACATATCTCGGGGACGGAACGCACCAGTGCAAGTGCTGAGAATGAGAGTCGTCGGATGAAAATGCTTGAGTGGCTCGAACTCGGAATGGATTACAAGGAACCGCCGGTTTTTGACGCCGTGGTGACTGAGATCAGGGCCATGGGTTTATTTATCGAGTGCACTGATGTCATGCAGCGTGGCGTTGTGCGCCGGGAGGGTTTTCCAACCGGGCACTGGACCTATCAGGCAAACTCCGGCCGGTTCTTGAACCGTAAGGGCGGAGAATTCACTTCTGGAACACGGCTGAAAGTCAAAGTGATGGAGGTGGATCGGGTGAACCAGCGGGTCAACTTTGAGGTGGTGGGTATCGTGGGAACCACGACTGGAAAGAAAAAACAGCTAAAGAGAAAATCGCTAAAGAGAAAATAGAAGCGCCGAAAGTAAGAGCATTCCATTGATCGGATTTGAGGAGAGGAGGGTGTCGAATTCGCCCCGCTTGGTGCACGAAATGGGTCTAATTTTTGCGCCATACATGAATTCAGACCTTCAAAAAACCGGCACGATTAGACCCATTAGACCCAGTCCAGAGGGCTTTCCACTCCGAGCTGGTTTGCTCCAGAAGCGACGTGGGTATAAATTTCGGTCGTTCTCACATCTGTGTGCCCTAGCAGAGTTTGAATGGTTCTCAAATCTGTTCCATTTTCCAGCAGATGAGTTGCAAAGCTGTGCCGCAGTGCATGACTTGTCACCCTTTTCGTAATGCCGGCTCGATATGCTGCTCGTTTGACTGCGGCATTGAAAACCTGAGGATGGAGATGGTGTCGGCGTTTAACTTCTGATTCTGGATCAAAGGATTCTGATTGTGCCGGAAAGAGCCAGAACCAATTCCAGTCTTCACCAGCTCGGGAGAATTTTCTCCCAAGACCTTCTGGTATCGCCACTCCTGCTCTTTTGAAAGATCGATCTTGTTCCCAGATTTGACGAATCTCGATGAGGTGGTCTGCTAATTCTTTCTTGAGCTTTTGCGGAATGATCGAGGTCCGATCCTTGTCACCCTTACCACTTCGAATGGTGACCACTCCTCGACTGAGATCGAGATCTTTGATTCGGAGGTTAACGAGTTCACTCAGTCTTAATCCTGCTCCATACTGGAGTTTAGCTGCTAGGAGATATCGACTCTCCAGTTGTCCCATCAATGCTGGAACTTCCTCTTGAGCGAGAACTGTTGGAAGTCGTTTTGATGTCTTCTTAAGACGGACATCAAATTTGACTTCCTCCTGACCGCAGACATCACGAAAAAAGAATACCAAGGCATTGAGGGCGATTTTTTGTGTGGCAAAGGAGCACTGCTTCTCTTCCACAATCCAACCGAGGAACGCAGTGGCTGTCTCAGGACTCATCGCTGCCTTAGCAGTTTTAGCAAAGAGGCCATAGCGAGCGATCCAACTTCCATAGCTTTGGCGGGTCCGCCTGGCTAAACCTCGGCGCATCCCCACTGAATCAGCTGCCTGACGCATCCTTTCTGGAACGCTCCGATGGTCAGCACCCTTCAAATGGCAGGCATCCAACCATTTCAGATACCAGGAAATAGCGTCAGCCCATTGCTCGAGTTGCCAGGGCTCCCGTTCCTTTTTCCCATCGAGAACCTGCTTGCGCCAGAAGGTTACGGCAGCTTTGCGATCTGCTGGGATGCCGAGCCTAATACGAAAATTTTCGAGCCATCCCAACAACATGGTGAAGCCATGTTTTTGTTGAGGTGTCAGATTTCGGGAAGCTTCAAGATCAGAGCGCCAACAGCATTTGAGATTTTTGGAGGTATTCATCGGAAAATAGTGTTCTAAAGAACTTTTTCCTGTCTAGACCAAATATGGTAGACGTTATGTTGAAAAGTTGTCAGTAATTGACCATCAAGGTATCCGTAGCGCTACTAACTCGCCATGCATGATCAGAACCTCTTTGACAATGAAGAAAATCAAGATGGCTGAAAGAAAATGGCTAGAATCGGTGATAGACAAGGATAAGGGATTCCGGTAAAGAGTTACCATAGGCGGAAGTTATGGGAAAAGGTGATCCCTGCCGTGATACTAATAAATACTGTTCGCTGTAAAAAATAGAGCGTTGCGTTCCTTGAGGATTTTCCCGCCCCGTTCAATCTCAATCGGGAGCCATACGGCGAGACCAACAACCGAGACCGCTGCCAGAATCCCAGCAGCAATAAAAGCAAGGGCAAGAAAAGCCGTCAGCGAACAAGGCGTGGATTCCAACCCCTGCCTCGCTTCGCTCGTTGTGGTGGCATCACTCATGCGTTCGACAAAAAATGCCCCTTTCCAATCGACCTGCCGATTTGTAATCTCGAACTCAATTGGCTTTGCCAGAAATCGAATGTCAACCACGACTACCCATCGGCAACACCTAGAACCCCAAAATCAATCGAAGTCACAATGACGCATATCGTCTCTGGAATACTCATAATACTGGCAGGACTTTACCTGTTTATCTGTGGTCGCCTGAAGAGGAAGGAAACGATTTACAGCCTTCTCGTGGCACGTTCTCGGATACTGTGGAAGGATAAGGTTCATGGTTTTCACCAAGTCGCGGGTGTGATGATGATCATTTTTGGTATCATGGTCGCTGCTGGAGTATTCAAGCGCCTGTTTTGAAGCCGACTCCAACAAACCGAAGCCGAACAAGGTGATGCTGGACAACCGGCTACCTGCGCAGGGTCGAAATTTCCTCTGTCGCTAGGACCCTCTCTCGCAGTAAGAGGCGCGCCCCCGGTAGCAGGTGGGTGGCCTATGACGTGTAATAAGAAATGAATCGCCTCATTACCTTCCTGTTGTTTGCCTTCTTGGTAGAAGGCAATGCGACAGTCTTGTTCAATGTGAATTTCGATTCCTCATCCGATCTTCCATCCATCTCGGATGGTGGCGGCAGTTTTCTCGCAGCGAATGGAGTGCCAGCCGTGACGACTCTTACAGCGAATCCTCCCAATACTATTCACCGAGGGAGTATTCTCGGTCAGGCATTGTGGATGCAGAGCTATTCTACCGGTGACTATTTTTCGTTCAGATTGTTGGCCGATCCAGACCAACAGATTCGAATGACAGGCATTTGGTTTGGTGTTGCGACTGATCTAGCAAATGGCCCCAGTTCGATTTTTGTCGATTTTATTTCAATTGGAGGAACTGTTTCCCAGCAAGTTGCAAGTGGGACATTTGGCTTGGAGTTTTTTGACGTTCTCTCTGATACCTCTGCAGTGGAAGTTCGGGTGAGTGGGTTCGGAGGCACTGGCGACCTTGGTCCTGGCCCTCATGAATCATTTGGAATCGAATTCATCTCAACAAGTTTTGAGGTGGTTCCTGAGCCATCAGTTTCATTGCTCTTTGTGTTAGCGGGAGTGGTTTGCGCTGTTCGAAAAAAACGGAAAACGTAGAACAACCCACTGAGGCAGACTGACAAATGATTTTTAGGATAATTGCTCACCATTTCGGAATCATGCCGAACTACGATTTTTGCGGATCCAATGGGCCGCAACCGAACAATCCAAGTTCCGGGACTCTACGGCCCGGGTATGCGTTTGTGTTTGCAATGGCGGTGGTGATTTCGATCTTCTTTTCGATTTCAAAGTCTTCGATTGCGACACGCCTTCGCCCCTCCTTTGGGTCCTTTATATGGAGCGAATAACAGAGCTGAGAAACGGGCTCTTCGCATTGGTTCAGCCCGAAGGCTTGCGCTTCCACGAGGTCGGTGGGAATACGGCGGCGGAAGTCATAGGTCCCTTATCGTCGAATGGGATGCTGGTCGTGTTCGGGGTGGTTTTATGACTCACCTTTGAGACCCGTATGACATTTTCCCTCCTGATCATCAGGCAGCTACGTTACTTTCAGTGATCTGGAAAGCGCTGGCGGAGGGAGTGGGATTCGAACCCACGGACGGGATTAACCGTCACTCGATTTCGAATCGAGCGCCTTAAACCGGACTCAGCCATCCCTCCAACGGGGCGGACGGTAGCAAAGGATTTTTTAGCGTCAAGACACAGGCCGAAAGAAATGAGCTCCTTAAAATGGGGCAGATGGGGCACAAAAAACCCAGAGAGCCTGGGAGGGCGGTCCGGGTTTGGAAATTTAGAAACCGAGGAGTCGGCTTGCTGTAAGCTTAGCCAGCGTTGCGCACCTTTTTGATGATGCTGGCGACGGTGGTGGAGGGCTTGGCGCCTACTCCGAGCCATTTGTCGGCCTTTTCGAGATCGAGGGTGTAATTTTCCCCTTCGACCATTGGGTCGTAGGTTCCAAGCTGCTCGATGTAACGACCGTCGCGGCGCTTGCGGCTGTCGACGGCTACGATCTTGTAATAGGGGCGGTCCTTGGAACCTTTGCGTGTGAGACGGAGAGCTACCATAAGTAATGGGTTAGGGGCGCGGAAGCTGTGGGAAATTGGGCTCTTTGCCAAGGTTTTTTTCTATTTTTCGCGGGAAATTCGTTTTGGGTGGAGCTTTTTTAAGTGGCTTTGTTGTTAAGAAGTGTTAACCAAAGAGCTTTGACCTCTTGGTTTGAGTCTCGTTTACTTATTTCATGAAGTGCCCCCGTTGCGTCCAGCGAATGCATTGCGCGGCCACTTCGTGTCCACATTGTGGCTTCTCAATGGCAGATGTGGATATTCTTTTTGGTAACGAAGATGTCATTTTGACGAAATTTATGGACGCCGCAGGTGTTCTACGCCGGAAGGAACGTGACGCGATGCGCAAGATTCTGGAGCGATTTGAGCAGAAATTTCCCCAGCTTTTCTTTTCTATCTACGTGGGAGCCTTTGATGATATCCCAAATCTCAGACAGTTTGGATTCTGGCTCTTGAATCGGGCGGCCTATTCGGATGTCGGGGTTGACCGCCCCAATGAGAACGGAGTGCTTCTTGTACTCGACGTCAATGGAAAGACTGCGGCAATGAGTTTTGGCTACGCCATCATGCCCTACCTGGATGAAGACACGACCTTTGATGCTCTTTCCGCAGCTCATCCCTTCTTGCTACAGGGGGAATACTTAAAAGCTTTTCGCGTGGTTCTGACCAAGATTGAAAACACGCTGAAGAAAGGATGGCATAAAGCCCGGAAGGATCCCGAGTCGTTCTTTGCAGCAAGCGGACAGTTTCCACGAAAAAAAGACCAAATTCTCAAACCGATCCGCGAGGGGAACCAAGAGACTCAGGCTGAGAAAGAAAAAGAGGAAGTTGCGGAATGAGGTGTTTCTTATGCGTTTGCTACGTTTTGCTGCATCCCTTTTTGGGTGCGCAGGAGCTTGAGGGGGAACCTTTGGCCCCTGAAAGGGAGGTTTTCCCTGTCTGGGATAACGAAGAACTCTTGCAGGCTGTTGAAGATGGCACGGTGGTCCCGGGTTCCTCCCTGATGGGGCGGGTGGCACGGGAGCGCTTGTTTTCCGGTGAAGAAGGGCCGTTGGAATTAGATGCCATTTCCGGGGAGGAGACCGATGTTTCACCGGAGCAAGAGTGGCCAAACACCATCACTGAGAATGATCTTTCCGCATACTTTCGCAAGCCTCCGACCGGATTCTTGATGGATCCGCAAAACTTGCTCACTCCGCAGGAGAAGCGAGATCGCGAGGGTGTTTTTTCCTATCACGCAAAGGACTCGGCGATTGATATTTATTTTTACCTCTTCGATACCAAACAGGAGCTTCCGGAAGGGGAAAGCCCGGAGAGGGTCATGAAAGAATTCCTGCAGGATTTGGGTCCTTCGGTGGTGGTTTTTTATTATTTGGGAATGCCCGAGCGGACCCAGATAGTGTTTTCGCCTCTTGTTGAGCGAATGGTCTCAGACGAGGAACAGCGAATGGCTTTGATGAGATCGGTTGAAGAGGCGCTCGATCGGACGGGAGAGGTTGCGCAGGTTGAGAGCTTTTCCGTCCAGCTTTCGATCTGGCTCTACCGGATTGAGAAAGAACTGGGGGGGCTTGAGAAGACAAAAAGCAGCCTGATTCATCCTCTTTCCGAGGTGGAAATCGTGGAGTCCCAGAAAGACGGATTACTGGTAAGAATGTGGAATTCCCGTCGGGCGCGTTCGATAGCAGGTGGGATGGGGCTTCTTTTTTTTGCCGCAGCGTGCGGGATCCTTGCAAAATGGTTCGCAGATCGAAAACGAATTTATGTCTTCCCCGAATCCAAGGGGGAGTTGCTGCTGGATGCTCCCCATGCGGCGGGCGTCGGGGCGCTCATTACCTATGAATCACCCTCTCTTCCACCCTCTCGGCAGCGTGATGATGTTCCAGATTATCTCCAGCGGATGTAGTTATGTGTAATAACTTTGAAAATGCGGGTCAGCATTTACTGGGAACGTTTGCCTGCCTCAGTAATTTTCTTGTTACCCTGACGTCAGGCTGGCTGTTCATCCTACACAGGTAAGGGGGGTTCCTGTGGAGCACTGGTCGGGCTTCTCGTTCATAAGAGGGGAAAGATTTTGACTCCTTTGCCCGTTGTCATTGTGACCGGAACGGTTAAATTAATAACTATGAGTATGTGGAAGGTGTGGCTGGGTGTCACTTTAGTGGGCCTTGGCCCTTCTCTGGGGGATCGCCCTTATTTTAATGATCAAAAGGTGCCGGAAAAATTGGCCGACCTTCTCGCGATTCAACAAAATCTTCAAGAAAATCTCGTTGATGCTCGTGCCGCTACGGTGTGTCTGGAAATGGCTGAAGGAGGTTCTGGGAGTGGAGTGATTGTTTCCGAGGATGGATTGGTGCTCACGGCAGCCCACGTCACGGGGGGAGTGGATCGCGACATAACCGTGATCATGGAAGATGGGACCAAATATCAGGGCGTTTCTCTCGGGCTGGAATCATCGACAGATGCCGCGATGTTGCAGATCGTTGGCGAAGAGCCTTTTCCCTTCGTGGAGGTTGATAAGAGCGATAGTTTCCGATTGGGAGATTGGGTTTTTTCGCTCGGGCATTCGGGGGGGTTCGACAAAGACCGCGGCGTGAATGTTCGTGTGGGGCGATTGACCCGGCAGGCTGACAGTACCATTCAGTCTGGCTGTATGCTAATTGGAGGAGATTCCGGTGGTCCGCTTTTTGATATTAACGGGCGTTTGATTGGAATTCATAGTCGGGTGGGTGCGTCTAAGGAGGAGAGCATGCATGTTCCTCTGCGGGAGTTTCAGCGCAATTGGGATGAGATGTTAGACTCGAAGTTTCTCTCCGAGGGTGGTTTTGCTCGTAAGGGAGAACCTGGCACTGGTTTTTTAGGTCTTGTGATTGAGAAATCCGACGAAGGTCCTCTTCGAGTTGCTCAAATCTATCCTGAGAGTCCGGCTGAGGAGGGAGAACTCAAAGTAGGGGATGTGATTACCTCTTTTACTGCTCGTAGCCTTGAGGTGGAATTGAAAGGTGACGATCTCCACGAACCTTCAAAAATCTATGATGTGCTCGACCAGCTCGGCCCGGGCGAAGCGATTCGCCTGAGTTGGTCCCGTGAAGGCAAAGAATTTCATCAAAAAATCATTCTAGGAGAGCGCCCGTGAAACCCTTCATAATTCTCCTCCTTTTTGCGGGCCTCGGTTCGGCATTTGCCAACAGTCTTCCATCGGAACAGCGGAAGAATAGCAAACTTATCCAAGCGGCACTCGAACCAGTCCGGGTTGCTCTTCAGAAAAGCAGTGCTGTTTTCTACAATGATGAAGATCGGCGCCCCTTCATTTACGGAACGGTGGTCGGAGCCGATGGGCTGATTTTGACGAAGGCCAGTGAGCTGGAAGAGGTCGAAAATTTTTCCGTGCGGGTGAATGAGGAGAACTTTCGTGAAGCCCAGATAATCGCTACCGATGAGACTTGGGATCTCGCTTTGGTCAAGGTCGATGCCCGTGATCTCATTCCGGTGACTTGGGCACCGTCCAGTGATTTGGCGCATGGAACTTGGGTTGTTTCAAATGGAGCGACAACCCGGCGCTACCGCCGTCCTCGTGCAGGAATGATCAGTGCTAATAAGCGGGAGATCCTCGGTCTTCACTCGGCGGTTTTGGGTGTCGGTCTTAAGAATGGAAAAGGGGGAGTGGAAATC
>JBMHCQ010000013.1:0-233115 GCA_049889835.1 Akkermansiaceae bacterium | reverse complement strand
CGCGAGACTCCGAAAAGGAGCCCGGACACAAATGAACTCCACCCACCGGCGAAATCAGACAGACTGTGAATAACTAAATCGCAAAAAGGCCTAAAAATTGATCCTTTGAACAGTGTTTTGGGGTCGGAACGAGGGTTTTTTGGTCCCGCAGAGGCTGGAAAGGCTAGATAGGCTGGAAAGGCTGGCTCTAAGAGGGGGCGACGTGAGGCGGTAAACCTCAAAATGGGCTTGAAAGCAGGGCTTTGTTTTTCAGGCGGCCTCAATGCCCTTGGGATCACTACGATTTGGGTCACAGCTCTGGTTCAGAACGTTCAGGAGTGGGGGCGCTCTTTTTCCAGCGTTTCCCGGTTGGAATTTTTTCCAAATTGTGGTGTTTCAACCACGGATATGACCGCTGCCGAGATTCGCCAAAGCTTTCTGGAGTTCTTTGAGGAGAAGAAGCACACCGTCGTGCCCTCCGCTTCTCTTCTTCCGCAATCTCCCGGCCTCTTGTTTACCAATGCGGGGATGAACCAATTTGTGCCCTACTTTCTGGGCACCGAGAAGGCTCCCTACCACCCTCCCTGCGCCGCCGACACCCAGAAATGCATCCGTGCAGGCGGCAAGCATAACGACCTCGAAGATGTTGGCTACGACACCTACCACCACACTTTTTTCGAGATGCTCGGAAACTGGTCTTTTGGCGACTACTTTAAGCGCGAAGCCATCGAGTGGGGCTGGGAACTCATTGTCGAGCGCTGGGGCTGCCCGCCCGAGCGCCTCTACGCCACCGTCTATGCACCCTCCGCAGGCGACCCTTCCGAATTCGACCAGGAAGCCTGGGATATCTGGGCCAAGCTTTTTGAATCAAAAGGCCTCGACCCCAAGGTCCACATCGTCAATGGCAACGTCAAAGACAACTTCTGGATGATGGGCGAGACCGGCCCCTGCGGCCCTTGCTCCGAGCTCCATGTCGACATGACTCCAAAGGGCGACACGGGTGGCTCCCTCGTCAACATGGACTCCGATCTCTGCATCGAGATCTGGAACCTCGTCTTCATCCAATACAATGCGGAGGCCGACGGCACCTTCCGCGACCTCCCCGCCAAGCACGTCGACACCGGTATGGGCTTCGAGCGCGCCTGCTCCCTCATTCAAAACACCAAAAGCTTCACCGACTTTTCCCAAAAGCCCACCAACTACGCCACCGACGTCTTCCAACCCATCTTCCGCAAGCTGGAAGAAATGAGCGGTAAAAAATACGTTGATGACTACCCCGAACTCGGCGCCACCGATCACTCTCAAGAACTCGAAGAAGCGATCGCCTTCCGCGTCATCGCCGACCACATCCGCACCCTGAGTTTCTCCATTGCCGACGGCATCCTCCCCGGCAATACCGGCCGCAACTATGTCCTCCGCCGTATCCTCCGGCGCGCTGTTAAATACGGGCGCACCCTTGGCTTCGATGGCAGCGAACCCTTCCTCCCCACACTCGTAGACACCCTCATCACCGAATTTGGCAAAGTCTTCCCCGAGATTGAAACCCGTGCCAATGTCGTACGCGAAACCCTCGCCACGGAAGAACAAAGCTTCAATAAAACCCTCGACCGGGGAATGCAGCTCTTTGAAAAAGCCGCTCAAGGACAAACCTTCCCACCCGAAGACGCCTTCCAACTCTACGACACCTTCGGCTTCCCTCTCGACCTCACCGCGCTCCTCTGCCGAGAGCGTGGTATTGACCTCGACGAAGCCGCCGTCGAAGCCCGTATGGAAGAAGCCCGTGAACTCTCCCGCGCTTCGCAAAAGAAAACCATCGTTCGCGCCACCGACATCTCTACCGACGCCGTTACCGAATTTCTTGGTTTCGATGCCGACTCCTGCGAGGCCGTCGTCCTTGAAATCCACGAGCAAGATGACTCCCTCCTCCTCCTCACTGACAAAACCGTCCTCTTCACTGAAATGGGCGGCCAGGAAGGCGACACCGGAACGCTCAACGGTCATCCCATCCTCAGTACACAGAAAATTGGCGCAGCCACGGCTCACGTCCTCTCCGGCGTTCATCGGTCAGAGTTCAACCTTGGAAGTTCAGCGTTTATCGAGCTCGACAGAGCGAGACGCGCCCCCATCGAAGCCCATCACACCGCTACCCACCTCCTCCACTGGGCGCTTCACGAGGTCGTTTCCAAGGAAGCCACCCAGCAAGGCTCCAGTGTCTCGCCCGACCGCCTTCGCTTCGACTTCAACTCCAAGGCCCTCAGCCCCGAGCAAGTCTCTGCCATCGAGGAAAAAGTCAACGCCTCCATCCAGTCTGGTGACACCGTCTCCTGGATCGAAGTTCCCCATACCGAGGTCAAAGAACGCGCCGACATCATGCAGTTCTTCGGCGACAAATATGGCGATCTCGTCCGCGTCGTCCAGATCGGCGGCGGCAGCCAAACCCTCGATGGCTACTCTATGGAGCTCTGCGGCGGCACCCACGTCCGAAACACCTCCGAGATTGGCCTCTTCAAAATCAAATCCGAAGGCGCCATCGCCTCCGGCGTCCGCCGTATCGAAGCCCTCTGCGGCCCCGCTGCGGAATCATACCTCGCTGAAGAACAAGCCAAAGAAGCTGAAGAAAAAACCGCCGCTCTCGAAAAGCTCTCCAAAGCAAACGATGCTCTCACCACTCTTGGAAAAGATGCCATTTCAGTTGCAGATTCCGCTTCTGCCGAAGAAGTAAAATCCGCCGCCATCAACGCCGAGAAAGCGCTCAAAAAAGCGCAAGCCGCCGGAGCTGCGGCCATGGCCGACGGCCTCATCGCTGGGCAAAATATCACCGGAAACATTGTTCTCTCAACCCAAGGCCCTGCCGCCCTCCTCCAGGAACTCATGAACGGCCTCAAGAAAGTCCACTTCACCCATGCCGCCTTCCTCATCGTCGACGATGGCGACAAACTCCACCTCGGAGCCCTCTGCGGTGAAGACGGAAAGAACGCCGGCCACGGTGCCGGCAATCTCATCAACGACCTTGCCCCCATCGCCGGAGGCAAAGGCGGCGGAAAGCCAGACATGGCCCGCGGTGCCGCCCCTGAGCGTGAGAAGGCGGGCGATTTGGAGTTGAAGGCGAAAGAGGCTCTTCTTTAGACGTCGTTTTGATCAGCTTCCTCCTCGGGGAATCTGGGATACATGGCGCTCCGCTTCAGGCGGAATGCGCCGTAGATCAGAAAAACCAGACCAAAGGCGAAGAAGAAGTTGGTCAGGGCGTGTGAAACGGTTGAATGACGCCAGAGCCCAAAGCCGAGAAAGAGCACTCCCATGACCAGACTGAAGAGAGCGGAAGCGCTAAAAGCTTTGTTGGAAACCTTTAGAATGCGGGCGTTATTCGTGATCATTTGGTTCAAGAGATGAACTTTTTGAGAGCATTCGCCCGGGCAGGAGAGGCTGTCGCCTACTTCAGTTGCGCACTCAGGACACAGTCCTCGACCGCACGATTTGCAGATCCCGATCGAAGCGTCTTTGCGATGGAGGTAGCAGTTCAAAAGATCGCCGGGAAATGAGGTTTATTTTCTTCCAGTCATCATCGTCCAGTGGCGACCATGCGGCCCGGCGCCTAGGAGGTTTGCCCTTTTTCCGAACATGATGAAACGGTGCCCGTCTGATCCGAACCAACCCTTGTAGGCGGATTGAGCGGCGGAGGATCCCATGAAGATATTTTCGCCCATTGCGCGGTGTTGGAATCCTGCCACACGGGCGCGGTCCCATGGTGATTTTTTACCTTCTACGGGCGACTCGTGGGCGAAGAAACCAAGGGTTGCCATGTCAACGGAGTGTCCGGTGCAGGCAGCCGAGAGGCGTTCTTCAAGAAGGAGGGGGCTGATTCCAAAAAGGGTGCGCTCGGAATTGATGATTCGGGCGAATTCCTTCTGGCCGGAGTTGGCCCATTGGCTCTCCGAGTTGGCTTTGTTGGTCTCACCCAAAAGCGTAATTTCACGGCGCACCTTATCCACTTCCTCCCTGGTCTTGAGGTAGACCTCGCCATCGAAGGATTCGTTGAGGGCTTCCTTCTGCGCAGCGGCGCTGGAGGGTGGGTTTTCGGAAGGATCCTCTTCGTCGAGCGACCTCAATTCACGCTGAACTTCTGCCATCGCGATGGCGATCGTGGAGACGGTTTGGTCGAAGCCTCTGGAGTCAGCCTTGGCTGTCTTGCGGATACGTTCGTTTAATCGCTCGAGCTTTTCGACCTCGCTGCGAAGCATGCGGACTTTATCGCCGGCCTTTTTGAAATCGGTATGGATCAGGGCGAGAATACGCTCCCGTTCGGTATTGAGCTCCTCGGTGAGGAGATCGATGCCGAGGTAGGGGTTTTTCCCCTCGTCATTGAGGAGTCGGTCGAGGCGTTTCTCGTGTGCGCGTTGGGCTTTTTCGAGAGTGGCCCGGTAGATGTCGCGGGCGGAACCCCCGTAGAGTTGGAAGCTGCGATAAGCGGCATCGCGTTTCTCTGGATCCCTGTCCTGCATCCATTGGAGGGCCTTGCGAACGGCCGCAGCAGGGAGGACAGCCTCTTTTTTGACCTCTGGTTCTTGTGCGGAGAGGAGGCCAATCGTGGCTGCTAGAGTGACAAGGAGGGACTTCATCAATACTGGGAAATGATACGACGCGAGAGTGATTTTTCAATGTCCGAGTTTTTCGCCGCTTGACGATGGCGGGGGTTCATCCTTTCGTGAACCCATGCAGCGCATTCAACTGAAGTCGAAGTTCCATCGTGCAATCATCAGCCGGGCCGATATCGATTATGAGGGGAGTATTGAGATCCCCGGTGATCTGATGGACAAGGTCGATCTCTGGGATGGAGAGCGGGTTCTGGTGACTTCTATGACCGCTGGCGGCCGCCTCGAGACCTATGCGCAGCGTGGTCCGGAAGGCACCGGAGAGATCATCATGAACGGAGGCGCGGCCCATCTTATCAAGAAAGGTGAATGTGTCACAATCATGGCCTTTGCGATTTCGGAGGAGAAAATTACCGCCAAACGCCTCGTGATGAATGAGGACAACGAGATCGTAAAATCCTCGGGAATCTAAGTCCGGTTGCGCCTGTTCGGGAATCCGCGAAAGTGTGACTTTACAAGTGGCTGCATTACTCTAGCTTTCGCTGTCCCATGACTCTCGCGTTTCTTGATATCTCCATCTGGATCAATCTCGTCGTGATCGCTCACGTCGTCGTCAGTGCTCTGCTGGTTCTCGTGATTCTGATGCAACGTCCCAAGCAGGAAGGTCTTGGCGCCGCTTTTGGTTCCGGAATGACTGATGCCGCCTGGGGTGCTCGGACGACCGACGTATTGCAGCGCGGAACGGTTTATCTGGGAACTCTTTTCTTCGTCTTCTCGCTCGTTCTCTCCATCTTGGTCGGGAAAAAGAACTCCAAGGAAGGCAAACGCGCCGACTCCGATGGGGCCTCTGCTAAGGAAACTGCCGAGCAGGTTGAGGAAAAGCCAGAGGAGAAGATCGAGGAAGTCGATCCTACCGCTGAATTCAGCCAGAATCTGGAGGAGGGTTCTCCTTCAGAGGGTGATGCTGCTCCTGATGTGACTCCTGTCGATCCTCCGAAGGGGACTCCCACCGGAGAATAACAACCCTCTTTCCTGATGAGCGATCCCGCGTTGCCAGCTTGGGCTCGCGAGGATGCCTTCCCCGCGAAGCCGGACAGCAGTCCATACGGATGTCGCGATGACAAGGGGCGTCTGACCGGATTTATCGATCTCGAAGAACTGCGGACGTATCTCGCGGCGGGGAAAGGTCGGCTGGGCTGGGTTTGGACCCCGGATGAGGATCGTTTGGTCGCTCCCGAGGAGATTCCGGACCTCGCGAAGTCTCTGAAGAAACGTCGGGCCTTACTCGCGAGTGATGACAGTGAAGCCGCGCGCCGGGGGCTCTTGATTTTGGGGGCCCTTCTCGCTTATTCAATTTACTCCGCATATTCGGGAGGTGGCTCAAGGGCGGTGACCTCCTCTCCAAACGTCGGCATCACGGCGATCCTTTTTCTGGTCTTTGGAATCCGTCCCTGGTGGGAGGGTCGGCAAGGTCTGAAGGACGCCCAAAAAGTTTCCACGGCTTCGCTACAGGAGGAAATTCCGGAGGCCCGGTTCGAACTTTGGCTCAGCAGTCAGCGGGCGCGAACAACGATGATTCTTTGTGGGCTCTTGGTGGCGGTTTTTGTGGTACAGTTTTTCACCGACGGAATTGCATCCGCCGCCTTGATTAAGCCGCTTCCTGAGGGTCAAGAATGGCGTCTTTTCACCGGGCCCTTTCTGCATGCGAATTTCTTACACCTGGGGATGAATCTTTCCGCGCTTTGGTATCTCGGACGTCGGGTTGAAATTCTCGCCCGTTGGCCGCATCTTGCGCTTGTGCTGCTCATTTCTCTCATTGGAGGAGGATGGGCCACTTTGAAGTGGGTGGATGCGCCCTCGGTCGGAATCTCCGGAGGAGTCTGTGGACTTCTCGGTTTTTTGTTGGTTTTCGAATCCCTTCATAAGGCCCTTGTTCCCAAGCCGGCCCGGCAACGGATGGCTGGAATCCTCGTCTCTTTGATCATTATTGGGTTTTTGGGTTTCGCCTTGATCGATAACGCAGCTCACTTTGGTGGGCTCGTCACTGGAGCCCTTTATGCGGCCATCGTTTTCCCCAAGTCAGCTTCTCCGGAGCGTCCTCTGATTCTCGGGCAGGATCGCATCCTTGGGATCATTGGTTTTGGTTGGCTCATTGTCTCCGGAATTCAAGCGATGAATGCTATGATCACTGCCTCTTGAAGAGTTATGCTCCCTGAACTCCAGACTTCTATTCCCGGCCCCGAGTCTTTGCGACTCGCCACGAAGCTGCGTGAGCACGAGAGCCGAAATGTGACTTATCTCGATTCTTCCTGGCCGGTGTTTTGGGAACGAGCAGAAGGGGTGAATGTTTGGGATGCTGACGGGAATCGCTTTTTGGATCTCACCAGTGCCTTTGGGGTTGCCGGGCTCGGGCATCGGCACCCCGAGGTGGTCGCTGCGATGCAGGAACAGGCCGAGCGACTGCTTCACGGCATGGGCGATGTTCACCCCACGGCTCTTAAGGGAGAACTTTGCCGGCAACTTTCCGAAGTGACCTTTGAACGGTGGACCGGAGAGAAGGGGAAGGTCGTACTCTCGAATTCTGGTTTCGAGGCGGTTGAGTCCGCACTTAAGACGGCGCGTCTTGCAACTGGTAAGAATGGGGTGGTGGCCTTTTCCAACGGATATCACGGGCTCGGCTACGGGAGTCTTCTCGGAACCGATTTAGAAAAATTTCAAGGTCCCTTTCTTGATCAACTGGCCCCTGTCACTACGCGTCTTCCCTTTGGCGGTGACGAGATCGATCAACTGGATGGGGAAAAAATCGGAGCTGTTCTCGTGGAGCCGATCCAGGGACGGGGAGGGAAAGTGATCCCGCCTGCCGATTTTCTTCCTCGTCTCCGGGGCTGGTGCGATGCCCATGGAGCGCTTCTGATCTTTGATGAAATTTACACCGGCTTTTGGCGGAGCGGGAAAATGTTCGCTTGTGAGTGGGATGGGGTGGTGCCGGACTTGATCTGCCTCGGGAAGGCGCTTTCTTCGGGCTTCCCGATTTCGGCTTGTATTGGCCGGGGCGTGGTGATGGATGCTTGGCCTGAATCGCCGGGCGAGGCCCTCCATACTTCGACTTTTCTGGGGCATCCGGTTGGCTGTGCGATGGCACTCAAATCACTCGAAATCCTTCAGCGCTCCGAAACCCGTGAGTTGGTTGGACGGGTGGGGAGACTTCTCGAAGAACAACTTCACGCCCTCAATTCCGAGACAATCAGGGAGGTCCGTGGGCGGGGTGCCATGTGGGGAGTGGAACTCGCAAGGAACGCGGGGCCCTTGTTGGCTGACCTTTTAAAAGATGGCTTACTGATGCTTGCAGACGGCCCGCAGGGAAAGGTCCTATCTTTTACCCCGCCTTTTTCCTTGTCCGAGGAGGAGCTGGAGTTTGCCCTTGCGCGAGTTTCCGAACACCTCAATCACTGAGAAATTTTCCGGGATTGAGAATCCCTTGCGGATCAAGAGCATCCTTTATGGTGAGGTGCATCGCGTATCCCACTTCGCCGAGCGCTTGGCGGATCCATCGCTTTTTCGCCATGCCCACGCCGTGCTCGCCCGTGATGACGCCCTCATTCGCGAGAATCCATTTGAAGAGGAGATCCAGAGCTCCATCCGCCCGTTTTTTAACCTCTGGGTCGTCATAATTTTCGACCATCAGATTCGTGTGAATATTGCCATCTCCGGCGTGACCGAAGCAGGCAATCGGGACTCCGGTTTTTTGCTGGAGGTCGGCAGCGAAGTTGGCGAGGTCGACCAGCCTTGAGCGGGGAACAACGATGTCTTCGTTGAGTTTCGTCAGACCAGTTGCTCGGAGTGAGTAGGAAAAATCACGGCGTAACTGCCAGACCGCTTCACAGGCCTTGGCGTTGCCATGAGTTTCTACCGAGAGTGCTCCTACGGCGTTTAAAAGGTCTGCGATTTCGGGGAGCTCGCTCGCGATTGCGCTGGCGCGACCATCAATTTCCACGATCAAATGCGCGTCCCCTTCCGGCAGGCAATCCTCTCCCAGATGAGCACGTGCCGCTTTCAAAGTGAACTGATCGGTGATCTCTAGGGCGGATGGGAGGTGTCCGCTGTTCAGGATGGATTGCACGGCTGCCGCTGCGTCTGGGAAATAAGGAAAGGTCGCAGTGAGCATCGCTCGCTCCTGGGGATGGGGGATGATGCGCAGCGTCGCTTCTGTGATCACGCCTAGCATTCCCTCGCTTCCGACAAACATGTGAAGAAGGTCAAAGCCGGTTTTGTTTTTATGACACCGGCCGCCGACTTTGAGGATCTCGCCATTGGCAAGGACCACTTCAAGTCCCAGGACGTAGTTTTTGGTGACACCATATTTTAAGCAGCGGGGTCCGCCGGCGTTGGTCGCGAGATTTCCCCCAATCGAGCATTCCTTGAGAGACGCGGGATCGGGTGGGTAATACCATCCCTGTGCGCTGACCTGATCTTGCAGTTCTTTTAAAATGACTCCGGGCTGGGTCACCACCACGCCGTCAGGCAAGGAAAGCTCCAGCACTTGATTCATCCGGGCGACCGAGAGAGCGATTCCGCCCTGCACCGGCACGCACCCACCGACGTATCCGATCCCTGCACCCCGCGTGGTCACCGGGATGTTTTTTGCACTCGCGAACTTCATCACTGCGGCTACGTCATCGCGTGATTCCGCAAAGACCACGACCTCGGGAGGGTGGGCGTAGTTCCACTTGTCGATTGCGTGCTCTTCCAGGACGTGTGTCGTGGTGGAAACTTTTGATTCGCCGAGCAGCGATGTGAGTTCATCGATCACCCCTGATTGTTAGCGGGGGAGTCATGGGCCCGCAAGTCCGAGGAACCCAGAAGAGGCATATCCCTTCAATTGGTGATAGCCCCAAGGCTGTTTTTTCGTAAAAGTCACTCGTATGCGATTGGCGCTATCACTCCTTATTTTCGCCTCACCTCTCTTCGGGAAAAATATCGCCCAGAGTCCCAAGCTCCATGCGAAGGATTCCCAGCGTCTTCACGAGCTCTCAGCCAACATCTCCGGTCTTGAAATTGTCGAACTTTATGTGAGCGATTTGGGGGGTTACACCCACGATTGGGCGAGCTGGATCAACCCTACCTTTCACACCCGGAATGGCACTCAAATCCCAGTTACTCAAGAACATGTGATTGTCTCCAAACAGGAGTGGAAAAAACTTCAGTTCAATAGGTCGGTGGGCGGAGGATCCTTGAGCATCGCGGGGAAGACGTATGAGCGAGGTCTTGGAACGCATGCAAAGTCGACCATTCAACTGAAGGTCCCGAAAGGAGCGGTTCAGTTCACCACTCAGGTCGGAATCGATGATGGTGGAGCCACGCAGAATGGCAAGACTACCACCGCGTCGATCCAGTTTACGGTCCGGACGCCAAAGGATGAAAATGCTCCATGGGAACCAGAAATTGAGCCAAAAATTGTCGATATCTCTGCCTTCAAAGCGATGAATGATCTTGAGGTCACCGTGTGGGCTTCAACTCCTGACCTTTACAATCCAACCAATATGGATATCGACCACAAGGGCCGAGTCTGGGTTGCGGAAGGGGTGAATTATCGACGCCACAACGGCCGACGTGCCGGAGGAGACCGTATTGCGGTTCTTCAAGATACCAATGGAGATGGGAAATGTGATTCCTCCCACACTTTTGTCCAAGAAAAGGGGCTCATCGCACCGCTGGGAGTGGCGGTCTTTGATAACGTTATCTGGGTGTCCCAGCCGCCCGACCTCATCCGCTACACGGATGTTGACCGGAACCTGAAGTTTGATCCTGCGGTGGACAAACGAGAGGTTGTTCTCACTGGCTTCAATGCGCGGAACCACGATCACTCGCTTCACTCCGTCACCGGAGGTCCTGATGGCAAACTTTATTTTAACAATGGAAACTGCGGCGCTGTCTTCAAGGACAAGGGAGGCAAGACCTTCTACATGGGAGGAAACTACAAAGGTGGCGGAGGCGAATTCCTCATCGATCATCTGAAGGAAGCCGGCCGTCGATCCGATGACGGACACGTCTGGTCTTCAGGTTTCACCGTTCGCATGAATTCCGATGGTTCGGATGTCGAGATAACGGGTCATGGCTATCGAAACTCTTATGAGCAATCCTTGAGCTCCTATGGCGATGCTTTCCAGAATGACAATGATGACCCTCCGGCGTGTCGAGTCTCCTTCATTCTCGAGTATGGCAACGCGGGATATTTTACCCGGGATGCGAAGCGTTCTTATCGCGATGTGCGCCGCCCCGGTCAGGAGCACCCTAGTGCGCACTGGCGTCAGCTTGATCCCGGGACGATGCATGCGGGTGATATTTACGGGGGCGGCTCGCCAACCGGAGTCACGATGTATGAAAATGGGGCGCTCGGTGATTCCATGATTGGTTCCTTCCTTTCCTGTGAACCTGGGAGGAACACCATTTTTCATTACCAGCCCAAGCCTCAAGGTGCCAATTTCGAGCTGAAACGTGGCACCTTTGTGACGACCAACCAGAAGGATGAATTTTACGGTTCAGACTTCGTAGGCGGCACTCGCAAGCTGGCCAAGCAGATTCGATTCAACTTCCGTCCCTCGGACGTCACCGTTGGTCCCGATGGCGCGGTTTATATCACCGATTGGTTTGACCCACGCGTGGGTGGGCATGCGGATCTTGATAATTCCTGCTCGGGAACGATTTATCGGATCGCGCCGAAGGGCTTCAAGCCAGTGATTCCCGAGATCGACCTCACGACAGTCGCAGGCGGAATTGAGGCTCTTTGCTCTCCGGCGGTGAATACGCGTTACCTCGGGTTCAACCAGTTGAAAAACGGCGGAAACGTTGCTCTTGCGGCGATCGAAAAGTTAATGCAGCACGACAACAAGTTCATCGCAGCGCGGGGCATCTGGCTTTTACCTCACCTTGGACCAAAGGGCCGAACCGCTTGTGTGAAGATTCTCAGCGATCCCGATCCCTTGCGTCGGATAACGGCATACCGCGCTCTCCGTCGTGCGGATGTCGATATTCTTCCCCATGCCCGTCTGCTCTCCTCGGATGTTGACCCAGGCGTTCGCCGTGATGTCGCGCTTTCCCTCCGGGATCTTCCGGCTACGCGAACCAAAGATATTTTTGTCGCCCTCGCCCGGAAGGTGGAGCTGGATGATAAAAATGCAGTGGAAGCCATCGGACTCGGCGCTGCCAATCAGGAGAATGAAATTTGGATGGCAATCAAAGCCGCGATGAATCCTGTCAGTCCGGCGGCATGGGATGAGCGTCTTGCCCGTCTGACATGGCGGCTGTGGCCCTCCGCGGCGGTCGCTGATCTGAAGGCGCGTGCCAGTGATTCTTCCCTGACTCAGGAGCAGCGTGATTTCGCGATTGAGAGCCTCGCCTTCATCAATGACAGGTCAGCAGCTGACGCCATGGTCTCTCTCACCGAAAATCCTCTTTCTAAAAAACAGGCGACTTACTGGCTTTTCCAAAATGCGATGGGTGAGTGGTCTGGCTTTAATCTCTATGCGGAACTCAAAAAACGCGGGATTTACGATCCGGACATGATTGAGCTTACCGAAATTAAGGTGCCCAAGGCCAAGGATCCCCGCTTTTCGGTGAAGGACGTTCTCGCGCTCAAGGGAGATGCTGCCCAAGGGAAGATGACCGCGATGCGTTGTGTGATGTGTCACGAGTTCAATGGAGCCGGCGTCAACTACGGGCCGAATCTCAAAGGCTGGGGAGCCGGGCAGTCCGAGGAAATCATTGCGCGTGCCATTGTTGAGCCTTCGGCGGATATTGCGCATGGATACGATGGTACGACTTTGGTGCTTAAGGACGGTCGGAGAATCGATGGTCTTGTTTTCGGTCGCACGGACCCGACTTCAATCACCTCGACTGGTGGTGTCAGTCAGTTGGTTCCGAAGAATTTAATTCGGAAATATCAACCACGTCGTGGAGCCTCGCTCATGCTCAATGCTGATCAGCTTGGACTTACTGCGCAGGATGTCGCGGATCTCGTGAAGTTCCTCAAAACTTACTAGAAATGCCCGCCTTCGAATGGCTCCTCATTACTCAGCTGATTGCCTCGGCGGCGATGACCGGAGTGGTTTGGATGGTTCAGCTCGCGGTGTATCCGCTCTTCGCAAAAATTGGGGAGCAAGAGTTCGATGACTACCATCGATACTACATGCGTCGTGTGAGTTTTGTAATCATGCCCTTGATGGCCCTTGAGGCTCTTACCTGTGCCGCCTGTTTTTTCTTGGGCGATAAGCTGGCACTTCTTGCACCGAGTATCCTCTTTGGAATCATCTGTGCTTCGACGGCTTTGATCCAAGTTCCCCAGCATCAGACCCTCACTCTCGAGCGTGTCCCGGCCTTGGTGAGAAGCAATTGGATCCGCACGCTCGCCTGGAGTATCCGCACTCTGCTTTTAGGTGCGCTGGTCTTTTAAGAACTCGTTCCGGGGCTCGCGGATGGGCCTTAAAATGCCGAGGAAGACAGGCCTACCCATCGCGACGAGTCTCACATCCACCGAGAAGGTCCGGGATTGGGAGAATCATGATGCGTGGGCAAAGAAGAATTATCACCCTGTTCAGTGCAGGCATGTCGGAGCTTACTGGTCTTCCTGGTCCGGGACAAATTTCAAGACGGTGCCGTTGATACAGTAGCGCTGGCCAGTGGGAGTCTGTTGTCCGCCGAGCGAGTTGAATTGCTCTCCGGCGAAGACATGCCCAAGGTGCCCGTCACAGGTTTTGCAGCGCACTTCGGTCCGAGCGTAACCGAGGTGGTAGTCGACATCAGTGATCACACTCTCGAGATCAGCGGGATCGTAGAACGAAGGCCAGCCGCAGGCGGAATCAAACTTGGTATCCGAGTGAAATAATTTGGAATCACATCCTGCGCAGTAGTAGGTGCCGGCTCCCTGTTTTTTGAATTCTTCGTAAACCTTGCCGTAGGAGCGCTCTGTTCCAGCTTCACGTAGAATGTGATATTGCTCGGGAGTGAGTTTGGAGCGCCATTCCTCTTCGGTGAGTTCAACGGGTTCGGTCGGTTCTTCAGGAGGAGTTTCAGAGGTGCTCATGGGCTTTTGGGCCTGTTCGGTGCAGTTCACAAGAAGGAGGGGCAGAAAAGCGATAAGTAAAGCGACCATCTTCATGTTGATGGGAGTCTAGACATGAACTTCTCTTCCGTCAAATTCCTGAAGCTTGCGATTTCTCTCGGGAGGCGGGATGATCTGGCTTATGAACCTTCGGAAGCAAACGATGATTGTCGGCGGTGTGGCCCTGCTGGGAATGGTTTTCTTGCTGATTGTCTGGCTCATGAAGGAGGACGATTCCTCATATTACGCGCATTCGCTGCGGAACTGGCAGGAGGCGGATGCGGTGGCCGGTCATCCCATGGTGGTCGATCCCGATGCCGAGGAACCTGAGATTTGGACCGCAGAATATGAGCCCCGCTTGAATCTCTTCCGTGAAGTGGAGCGTTTCCAAATTCCGGTGGCTGTGGGATTCACGCACCCGCTTGGAGATTTTGCTAAGACTGAGGAAGCGACTGAGAAGAGGGTCCGCTTCAACAGTCCGGCCGGCGGAATTCTGGGTGCCGGGGATCCCGTGTTTGCTGCTGGTTCGGGGATGGTGTTTTTTAATGATGCGAAGAGGAAGTTGGTGATCCTTGCTCACCGCCTCGCCGATGGACGCATTGTCACCACCGCTTATGGAAACGTCGATCGTCCTACTCCGGCTGTGGGAGAAATTGTGGCACGGGGTGAAAAAATCGGGGTGTTGGCGGGAACGAAAGAGAATCCGGGCCTTCACTTTGAAGTTCGTGAAGCGATTGGGATTGATCTTCCTGAAAAGGGTGGGGCGAATTTTCTAAATCCTCTTCAGTTTCTCAAAGAGCACGCCAATTCAATGCGCTGGCCTGATGCCCTATCACTCGAAGAAACAGAGCCTGGAATGGAGAGTCTGGAACTCGATACCGAGAGCGCCGAGAAGCTGGGCGAGATTCTGGGAAACTAGTGGAAATCCACTAGAGGCTTCATCAACTCAACCTTGCTCAAGAGCCCATCGAGACCTTTTGACGGTCAGGATTGATGAATTCCTCCCAGACTTCGTCATTGGTGTGTTTTTTCATTCCAAAAAGTGGGCGCCACCGCGGAGCCTTCGGTGGATGGGGGAGGTGCATGTTGGCCTGAGCGGGAGTGCGGTTAGCTTTGCGGGTATTACAGGGGATACAGGAGGTGACGATGTTGTCCCACCTGGTGATCCCTCCATGATCGCGCGGGACAACGTGATCGAGATTGAGTTGATGTTCTGGGAAGGGTTTGCGGCAATATTGGCAGGTATGCTTGTCGCGGAGAAAGACGTTTTGTCGCGTAAATTTTACCTCCTTGCGGGGAATACGATCGTAGAGCGCGAGAACGATGATCTTGGGAACCTGAAGCGCAAGGCGCACGGAGTGAATCACTTCATGGGTGACCGTATTTTCGGAATACTCCATCCACGAACCGATATCGTGTGTCTGGTAGCGGGATTCTCCTTCGGTCTGCACCACTTGTGCATGGCCGAGGCAGAGAAGTTTGAGGGCTCGCTTAACGGAGCAAGTATGAACGGGTTGCCAAAGACGGTTGAGGACCAGGACGGGTCGCTGCAGGATCATTTCCATCGTTCTGAAATCTACCCTAGCAGATTAGAACCCGCGGAATGATCGCGCAATCTCAAACTTAAGATGGCTTAAGGATGTCTAGTCGATTCGATAGATCGAGCCGCCAAGATCGAGCACGTAAACCTCACCCTCGTGGTCTTGCCCGAAGGAAGAAATGGGGCCGAGTTTTTTACCCCCGGGAAGTTTCATCGATGTGTTGTGGTGGACGAAGTCGACGGCCTGGTTGTTTCTCTCCCTAAAAGACCAGAGACGCATCGAGACGTAATCGGCAAAGAAGTAACGTCCGTTCAGGTCGTCCCTTTTTCCGCGGTGGACGTAGCCGCCGGTGATACTCAGTCCGCCGGTGGGTTGTGCGACATCATGGGAATATTCGTAGATAGGTTTATGCTCGGCCGCTGGTGCTTCGCCTCCGACGCCCTCTTTGGCGGTTTGGTGAGTGCCTTCGCGCGGGCGCCAGCCGAAGTTCTTTCCCTTGAGTTCCCCGGATTTGACGAAATTTATTTCCTCCCAGTGATTTTGTCCGACATCGGCGATCCAGAGCGCGCCTGTCTCTTGGTCGAAGGAGCAGCGCCAGGGATTGCGGAGACCGTAGGCATAGATTTCGGGTTTTGCGTCTTTCCTCCCGACAAAGGGGTTATCCTCGGGAACGCGGGCGGAATTTCCGGAAACATCCAAGCGAAGGATTGAGCCGAGAACATTGCTCAGGTCTTGAGCGCGCCGCTTGGGGTCGTTGGCCGCACCGCCATCGCCGAGTCCCAGGTAGAGATGCTTGTCCGGGCCAAAGGCAATCCATCCTCCGTTGTGGTTTCCGAAGTCCTGCTTGAAGGTGAAGAGGATTTGTTCGGTATCGCGATCTGCGGTGAGCCCGTCCATCTTGAAGCGGGAGATGTGCGTGATGCGGTTCTTTTTGTCGCCTTTTGTGTAGTAAACGTAGGCGAGTTTGTCCTCCTGATAATTGGGGCTGAAGGTGAGACCGAGGAGGCCTTCCTCATTGTGACCGCGCGAGACGTGACCGGTGAGGTCGAGGACGGTTTCGAGAGTTTTCCCGGTGTTTTTGTGGAGTGCGAGAATCTTGCCGTTTTGCTCGGCGACGAAGAGATGTTTTTCGTCGCCCGGAGCGACGGTAAGATCGACGGGACGCTCCAACTCTTCCGCGATCGGAGTGAGGGTGATGGGTATGGCGGCGAGGAATCCCGGAAAAAGGAAAGCGGCAAAGAGCTTCATGGGGAGGATCCTAGGCTATCACATCGATGGCGCAACTTCTGGATTGCGTCTTATTGGCGTGTCCTGCCAGCCTCTTGCATGCTCCGACCACGCAAGCGCTACACGGTTTACGATCTCCAGAACTTGAAGGGGAAACGTTGTCTGTCCCATATTCATGTGAAATCACCGGAGGAAGCGCGAGCCGCTGAGGAAGCGGGGGTGGATTTGATGAGTTGCAGTTTTGACTCGCCGGAATCGCAGGCTCGGCTTCCAGCTCTGGTGGAAGCAGCTCCGACCGCTTTCCTCTCAGGCGCGACCCCACATGGAATGGCGACCGAGGAGGAGGCGATTCGCATTGGGTTTCATGCTTTGGAGTTGGGAGCGAGCTCGGTCTACTGCTCGGGAAGTCCGCGACTGATCGAAGCGATGGCGGTGGAGGGAATTCCCGTGGTCGGCCACCTCGGGATGGTGCCGCGCCACGTCACTTGGACGAATTATCGCGCGATTGGGAAAACGGCTGAAGAGGGGAAAGCGCTTTTTCAAAAGATGAAGGACCTCGAAAACGCCGGAGCCTACGCGGCGGAGATCGAGTGTGTCCCTCATCAGCTTGCGAGCTGGATGTGTGGTGAGACTTCCATGCTCCTGATGTCGCTTGGATCAGGGAACGGATGTGATACCCAGTTTCTCTTTTCCGATGATATTTTGGGCGACTACGATGAACGCTTGCCCCGGCACGCGAAGGCTTATCGGGATTTCAAAGCGGAGTTCGCTCGACTCCAGCAAGAACGGATCGCTGCATTCCAAGAATACATTACCGATGTGAAGGGTGGCGATTTTCCGAAAGCGGGAAATCTTGTCGAGCTTCCGGATGGGGTGCTCGATGAGGTGAAGCAGATGATTCAAGCGTAGCCGGGAAAAATCTTGGCCATCGCGTTTCCAGCGCCGTGTTTGTTGAGAATGGGCTGAAGGGCGGTGCGGTAGTCGGTTTCGACCGGAACATCGCCTGGCCCGACGAGGACTCCGGTTTTGAGTTCGGGCATGGTTCCGAGTGTTCCCCCATTTCCGGCACTGAGAATGAACATTGAACCCCCGCGACCGTGATCGGTTCCGAAGGAGGAATTTTCTGCTACCCGGCGACCAAACTCGGTCATCACGACGACGGTGACTTTTTCCATCAGCGGACCAAGATCGCGGTAGAACGAAGTCAGGCCTTTGGAAAGCTGAGCAATCATAGGGGTGATCAATGGGCTTTGACCAAAGTGGGAATCCCAGCCGCCGAGGTCGAGCGAGATCGCTTCCACGCCCACTCGCGCACGGATGAGTTGAGCGGCTTGCTTGAGTCTAGTGGCGAAACGGAAGTCGTCATATTTCACTCCGTTTCGGGGGGTGTAGCTGGACTTGGTTAATTCGGCAATGCGGTCGAGCGCTTGCAAAGTATCGCGTGCGGCGGTTCCGAGGAGGGTGGGGTCATTTCTGTAAAGCTTTCCAAGTTCTGCCTGGAAACTTTGGGCATTTTCACCGAGGGAAAAAGCATCCATCGATTCCATCACCGTAGCCGCGGGAGCACCGCGAAGGACTTCGGGCATTGAGGTGTTGAGAGCGATGGCCGAAAGGGCAGTGGGATTTCCGCCGTCACGATAGCGGAGGAATCGTCCGAGCCATCCCCCGGCGACCATGCCTCCGTGCTCCATGAGGTCTTGAGCATAAAAGTGGGAGCGTGTTGTGTCATCTGATCCAACTGCCGGAGCGACGGCGAGACCGCCGTCTTTGAAAATGTCATGCAGACCGGACATCCCCGGATTGAGTCCGAAGTTGGCATCGCCTAGCTTGAGAACCTCATTTTCCGGAACGGCAAGGTTGGGCCGCACGTCATAATATTTCTGGTTCCCCACCGGAGGTGTGAGGGTCAGGCCATCGGCTCCGCCACGGAGGAAGACGACGACAAGCGTGCGATCGGATTTTGGCTGAGTCTTCATCTCCATTGGAATCCGGGTGAGGCCAAGACCAGAGTAAGCGGTTCTCCGCTGCCCTGTATGGACTGGGTTTCCTCGTCGGTCGGCAATCTGCCAAGCAGACTGGCCGCGAGCTGTTCGACACTGCCCGCCGCTTCAACGAGCTTGTCTTGATCGACTTCGATCTTCCCGATCTCGCCCCGTGAAAGCGCCATCGCGAAATGCCATCGCCACAGCAGCGTTCCGCTCCAAGGCGAGGCAACATCCGGATAACCATCAGGCGTTGGATACTGAAAAGGCGCATGACCCATGCGGACGAGATATTCCACGAGGTCCAACTCGGAGCGCACTTTCGCGCGTGATCCTCGCAAGGCAGACACGAGAAATTCAAAGGGTCGCTTTAACTTGTTTCCGCGCGGCCCTTTCAAAAAGTCATCGGTTCCTAAGAGCGCTCTCAGGGTTGTCTTGATGTCACCATCGCTCTCGGTGAAGGCCGCGGCGGTTTTGGTGACGGCTTCTTCAGAAGGCTCATCAGAAATGAAACGCACACAGAGTTTCTTCGCGATGTATCTCGCGGTGGAAGGGTGGCGGCAGACGATATCAAGCACGGCATCGAGATCCCTCCTTCCGCCTCCGGCGGCGATCTCGTGTCCGAGCACGATCTTTGCGCCGTCGTCGTGCGCCTCGGGTTTGAAATCCACCTTCGCTTTGAAAAAGCCACCCTTATCCCTGACCGTCCAGCCGCTCAGGCAGCGGGCAACCTCCATGACATCTTTCTGCGTGTAGCCGCCTTCCACGCCGAGGGTGTGGAGCTCGAGAAGTTCACGACCGTAGTTTTCATTCGGTATGTCCGCCTCATCGCGCTTCTTGTTTTGGCGGCCTTCGAGATACCAAAGCATCGCCGGACTCAGTGCGGAAGCGCGGACGAGGTCAGAAAATTTCCCCAGCGCATGCTCGCGAACAACCTCGCGATCATCGGCGGCTTTGAGCCAACGGCATTCTTCCTTGGAAGAATCGATGTTGAAATGATCGCTCCAGAAATGCGCCATTACCTCGAAGAGCTGTCGTTCGCTCCGAGTGGCTCGCACGAGAGTCGCACGTGTGAGTTGCTCCAGAAGATACTCCTCCTTGTATTCATACATCTCGGCGAGCGGCGCATGGATCGCTTCGAAGCGTCGAACCGCACGTTGCGCGCGTTTGTCTTCGATGTCTTCGGGATGCAGTTGTTCTTCAATAAAGGCAGCAACCGCTTCCTCCGGAGTTTCGCCCAGCGCTTTCACCCGGGCATATTCGGCGGGGGTCCCGCCGAAACTGAGTCGGTTGATGGTATGGGAGATGAGATCGATGCCCTCACCAGTTGGCGGAATGCAGGGGCCTTCTTTTGGTCCGAGGAGAAAGACCTCCTCAATGCGTTCGCAACCAGCGGTGGAAAACAAAGCCAAGCCCGCCGAGCCGAGTAGAAAGCGTCGGCGCGTGACCTCATTCTCCCGCTTTGGAATGGATTTCTTCATGCTTGGATCGGTGGAGGCGCCACCACTTCACGGCGACCAGCGCGCCAGCTGAGAAAGAGCGCTCCGATGCCCGAGATGAGAACCACGGGCATCACCAGAAACCAACCGAGGAGGGGGAAAATAAAGGTGAGCCCGAGAACGATTCCGCCGCGGCGGACCCGCAGCCAATCCTGACCCTCATCGTGAGACATTGAAAGTCCCTGCCCGATCTTTTCGCAGAGTCCGGCCGACCCGAAGAGTCCCATCAGCAAGGGAAGGAGAATCACGGCAAAGCCAAGGATTTTGAAGGCAGGGTTTGGAATTGCAAACAAGAGAAAGCCCGCGATTGCGATCGGAGTGCCGACCAAAAGCCCCACTAGAATATTTTTCCATGGAGTGTTTTCAAAACTGGTCCGGCTACCCGACACCAGTTTCGGAGCCAGCGCATAGGCGATCAGCCAGTAGCTCAGCATGCTGACATAAAATCCCAAAATAATAAGCGTCCCCATCAGGACATCAGCCATAATCATAAATTCTCGTTCCTTTTGGTGTTAACGTTGAGGCGATAGCAGTAGCAGACTGGGGAAAGTGCGCAAAGTCAGAAGCGTTGCAGATCGGACTTATGGTAAACCCTTTTGCCCGGAAGGCAGGTTCACGGTCACTTCGCAAACGCTCCCTCGAACTGCTCTCGGCGATAGGCGCAAATTTCGCCGCTGCTGTGGTAGATGAGGAGAATGGCGTCCTCATGAGAGACGGCTTCGAAAAGGTCCATCAGGAATTCTTCCTGGCCGGGCCAAGGGTAGGCGAAGAAGAGGTCGATCTCGCCGGGATCGAGCCCGTCGTAGAGTGGGGTGGTGTCGCTGACTTCGCCTCGGGAAGTGGTGGACTCCGGTTTGAGAAGATCCTTTCCGCCGATGCCCTCGCACTCCTCGTAACCGATTGGGAGAAAGCTGGTGCAAAGAATATCCACCGGGATTTCCAGATCGTGCGCCAGCTTTGCGGCCCGCTCGGCGAGCTCCTCTTCAATCTCGATTCCGTAGGCCTCGAAGCCGAGGAGCGAGGCCATGCAAGTTGCGATGCCAAATCCGCAACCCCACTCGCAAAAGACCTCCCCTGAGATCTGACCATGCTCTTTCAAATGAGCCATTGCGGCATAGACCAGTTCGGCCTTGCTGGGAAGGTAGCGGGGGTAGCGGCGCCCGAGGTCCGACTGAAAAAACTCGTCGCAACGCCGACCGGACTCGTGAAGGAGTTCCGCGATTTCATCCGGGATGGGCCCGGAATCAAGGTGGAGCGTAAGCTGTTGCAGAGACACGGTTAGCTGTTCAAATAAGTTTGAGACTCGGCAACCACTTCATCGAGGCATCCGGGGACGAAGGGGGAGTTGAGACCGGCGGATTGCAGGAGTTCGTTGCAGTCCATGCTGCCTCCGAGGACGCGGAGATTGTGGCGTCGCACTCCCACCTCGTAAATCCCAGCTGGCAAGCCGCCTCGACCGTAAATTTTTCTGGCATGGCCTGACTCTGCCAATCTCGCGAAGGTCTTCAAGGGTTTCTGGCTTCCCGGGGTGCTTCTTCTGATTTGCCGATTTTTTCCCTACGCTTCCTTTTGGAAATTCAGCTCGTCCGTGATGTCGTCGAGGTGGTCTTCTGGCTCGTGAGTGATGGAGAGCATTTGGAGTAGCCCGGTGCGGTGCTTATTCCCCGTCGACACTGGGCTGAGTTGTGTCGGGCCTTTGCCCTTTTGATTTTTGGGCTTTTTCCCGCATAAAAAAGCGCCTCCGGTTTTCCGAAGGCGCTTTGAGAGTGGTTTTATCCGGGAGACTTATCCAAAGGTAACGACTTCTTCCTCGCTAGGAGGAGTGTCGTCTCCGCCGTTGCTCTTCGGAGCATCGCCGCCGCCGTTTTCACGAAGGTGAGCGCGGACGGACATCTTGACGCGGCCTTTTTCATCAACGCCGATGCATTTTGCAGTGATGGTATCACCCTTCTTGCAGACGTCTTCGACTTGGTTAACCCGGCCTTCGGCAAGCTCGGAGATGTGGACGAGGCCGTCTTTCCCGGGAAGCACTTCCATGAAGGCTCCAAAGGTAGTGACGTTCATCACTTTTCCGGTGTAGGTCTTACCGACTTCCACTTCCGCGAACATCATTTCGATCATGTTCTTGGCAGCGTTGAGGCCTTCCATCTTGGCGGCGTAGATGTGGACGGTGCCATCGTCATCGATGTTCACGTCAGCACCAGATTCGGCCTGAATGGCTTTGATGTTCTTACCTCCTGGTCCGATGAGTTCACCGATACGATCAGGATCGATCTTTACGGTCTCAATGCGAGGAGCATGCTCGGAGAGTTCACCCGGCTCAGTGATGGATTCCGCCATCTTGCTGAGAACATCGCCGCGGCCTTGGATGGCGAGGTCGATGCCCTCTTCAAGGATGGAAAGGGGAATCCCAGGGAGCTTAAGGTCAAGCTGGTAACCAGTAACTCCTTCGCTCGTGCCACAGAGTTTGAAGTCCATGTCACCGTAGAAGTCCTCGGAACCGATGATGTCGAGGATGACAACGTGCTTGGTCATGTTTCCATCGGCATCCTGCTCGGTCACGAGTCCGGTGGAAATACCGGCAACTGGGCGGATCATGGGAACACCAGCGTCAAGAAGGGACATCGTACCAGCACACACAGTCGCCATCGAGGTGGAGCCGTTGGATTCCATCACCTCGGAGCTGACACGCATCGAGTAAGGGAAGTCTTCAACATCCGGGAGCATGGGAGCGATGGAGCGCTCGGCGAGAGCCCCGTGACCAATTTCACGGCGGTTCATGCCACCGAAGCGGCCGGTTTCACCAACAGAGAATGGTGGGAAATTGTAGTGAAGGAAGAAGTTCTTGGAGTCCTCACCACCGGCGTAGTTGTCGACGTAAAGTTTCTCGTCGGCTGGTGCGAGGGTGCAAATTCCGAGCGCCTGCGTTTCTCCACGGGAGAAAATTGCGGAACCGTGAACCCGAGGAAGGGTGCCGACTTCGCCGTAGAGGGGACGGAGGTCACGAAGGCCACGACCGTCTGCACGGACGCCTTTCTCCATGATGGAAACACGGAAGGCTTTCTTCTGAATGTATTCAAAGACTTGCTCGATCTCAAAGTCAGTGGTTTCAGGGAATTTTTCCTTAATGGCCGCTTCCACTTCATCACGGAGGGCACCGACTTTCTTACCACGCTCCACCTTGGAGGCAGCGTAGATGGCGTCCTCAATGCGGTCACCGGCGACGGCGTATCCAATCTCAAGAAGATCTTCCTTGGCCACGGTGACTTCGTAGTCACGCTTCGGCTTACCGCAAAGTTTCACGAGCTCTTCTTGAGCTTCGACGATCTTGGTGACCGCTTCCTGAGCGAAGTGGAGTGATTTTTTAAACTCAGCGTCAGGGACTTCGTTGGCGGCGCCCTCGATCATAATGACGTCGGTCTTGTTCCCCACGTAGATGAGGTCGAGATCGGAGTCTTTACGTTGTTCGAAAGTGGGGTTGATGACAAACTCACCGTCGATCCGACCCACCCGCACGGCACCGATGGGGCCGGCGAAAGGAATGTCGGAAATCGCGAGAGCGGCAGAGGCGCCGTTCATGGAGAGAATATCGGCATCGTTTACCTGATCGGCACTGAGAAGAAGCGCGATGATCTGGGTGTCGTAGAGGTAACCTTTTGGGAAAAGCGGACGCAGTGGGCGGTCCGTCATCCGGCAGGTCAGGATTTCTTTTTCGGTCGGACGACCTTCACGCTTGAAGTAGCCACCGGGGAAAGTTCCGGCCGCGGAAGCGCGTTCTTTGTATTCAACCGAGAGCGGGAACCAGGTCTGGCCTTCACGGATCTTGGTTTGTGAAACAGCCGATACCATCACGATGGTCTCTCCCATCTGGACGGTGACTGCTCCGTCGGCCAACTTGGCCAATTTACCGGTCTCGATGACCAGTGGACTCGGCCCAACATTGGCCGTTACGTTTTGTATACTCATTGTTTTGTATTTTGGACCTTCCGGGACCCTCCCGGTCGGTTTTTTGTGAAATGGTGAAGTGGTCCCGTTCTTAAAATTGGGTGGGCCCCTTTCACCGGAAAAAGCCACCTAGGAAGGTGACTTTAAAGTAAAACGGCCACCGTGAAGATCACCGTGGCCGTTTTACGAGAGTGTTTAGCGACGCAAGTCCAGTGCTTTTAGGACCTTCTGGTAGCGCTCCTCAGACTTGCTCTTGAGGTAATCGAGAAGCTTCCGGCGACGTGCCACGAGGCGAAGAAGTCCGCGACGTGAGGAAAAGTCCTTCTTGTGACCGCCCATGTGGTCGGTGAGATGCTTGATGCGCTGGGTCAGGAGCGCGATTTGGTAGTCTGCGCTCCCGGTGTCTTTTTCGTTCTGCTTAAAGTCAGCAAGATTGATTCCGTAATCGTTCATTGTGGATGGTAATCGGGATAGGCCCAGCCCTTTGTGAGCCCAGCCGTCCTTTGATGGCGCGCGGAATAGACTGAAAATGCGAATAACTCAACCTTTTTCGAGATTTATTCTGGAAAGGGAAATTTCGGAGAAAAAGTCACCAAAATGCCGTTGCGTTTCGGTCTTTCCGGATCGATAGCTTGTCTTCCTCCATGAAGGATCAATTCATCAATCGCGAGCTTTCCTGGCTTGAGTTCAACCAACGCGTGCTTAACGAAGCGTTGCGGGAGGATTTACCCCTTCTGGAGCGGGTAAAGTTCTTGGCGATTACGGATTCGAATCTTGATGAGTTTTTCCAGGTGAGGCTGGGTGGCTTGTATACCATTTATCAAAATGCTCCGGAGTTTCGAGATCAGCACGGAAACCCAGTCCGTGAGCAGGTGACGGCGATCGAGATGCGCGTGCGTCGCATGATGAAGGATCAGACGAAATTGTTGAACAATACACTCCTCCCGAGGCTTAAGGAGGAGGGCGTGTTGATGCGGAAATTGAAGCATCTCAGTGAAGTTGAAGTCGCCGAGGCCCGGGATCATTTTACGGGATCAGTGGCGCCGTTGCTCACCCCGATGGTTTTGGACGAAGAGCATGCGCTGGAATTTGTGCCTTCGATGAGCGTTTGTGTCGGACTGCATCTGGTGGCTGAAGGGGAAAGTTCACCCCGCATTGTGATTCTCCCCTTGCCTCCGAGCATTTCTCGGTTTTACCGACCTTCGGAGGGAGGGTTCGTATTGCTGGAGGAGTTGATCGCGAAATTTTGCGGTCCGCTTTTTCCTGATGAAAAGGTTGCAGGGAGCACGGTTTTTCGCCTGACCCGGAACACCGATATCGCGGCGAACGAGGATGGGACGGAGGATTTCGCGAAGGAGATTCGGCAGGTCGTCGATGATCGCTTACAGTCCTTCCCGGTGCGACTTCAAATCAGCTGGGACAATACCCTGACCCAAGATTTAGTCCGGCTGCTTGGAGTTCCGGTAGCTCGGGTCTATCTCACCAAAGCCCCTCTGGGCCTCAAGGATTTCTTCGGCTTTGCGCTTTCGCCGGAGTTTCCCCATCTCCGAGTCCCAATGTTTACTCCGGTGGAAATCCCGGAGATCGAGGGCGGTCCGGTCATTAAAATGATGCGGGAAAGAGACATTTTCTTGGTCCATCCCTATCAGAGTTATCGCCCGGTCTTGCGATTCATCCAGGAAGCAGCGGCTGACGCCAATGTGCTCGCGGTCAAGCAAGTGTTGTATCGCACCGCGAAGGATTCAAAAATCGTTGATGCCCTGATCCGGGCCGCGAGGGCGGGTAAGCAGGTCACGGTCCTGGTCGAGCTGAAGGCTCGTTTCGATGAAGCGCACAATCTGGATCGCGCTGAAGAACTCCGTCGTGCCGGGGCGCAGGTTCTCTACGGAGTGAAGGGATTAAAAACCCACGCCAAGATCACTCTGGTGATTCGACAGGAAGGTGATGCCCTTCGGAGCTACGTCCATCTGGGGACGGGGAACTACAATGAGGCGACGGCGAAGCTCTACACCGATGTTTCTTACCTCACCTGCCGCCCGGATATCGGTCATGATGCGGCGCTCTTTTTCAATGCCATCACCGGGCAGACTCGGTTTACGGGATTCCGTACGCTTATTCCAGCCCCGACTCAGATCAAGAGCACCATCATCGATTTAATCGAGTTTGAGGCGGCCAAGGCGCGGGCAGGGAAAGAAGCGTGGATTCGGGCCAAGATCAATTCGCTGGAAGATCGCGAGGTCATTTCCGCGCTCTATCGTGCCGCCGATGCGGGAGTGAAGATTGCACTCAATGTGCGGGGTATCTGCTGCATGAAAGTGCATGAGAACATCGAGGTCGTTTCGATCGTTGACCATTTTCTCGAGCACATGCGTATTTTTTCCTTTTGTCATGGGGGCGAAGCCCGGTGCTACATTTCCTCGGCGGACTGGATGACGCGTAATCTCTGCAAACGGGTCGAACTCATGATTCCCATCGGCGGTAAAGAACCAAAAGACATCTTGAAGGAGGTTCTCGACGCCTGTTTCCGGGATAACCAGAATGCTTCCCGTATGCTCCCCGATGGATCATCGGAACGCATTGTGCCGGGCGAGGAAGAGAAGCCCTTTCGGATGCAGGAGCACCTTGCCCGATTTTTTGCGAAGCATACCGATGCTGCCAATAAAGACCGCGCGCTTCAGTTGGAGCCGCATCTCCCGAAGTCGAATTGAATAACTCAAAGGAGAAGAACGAGTGATGAGCAGGTGTCGTTCCCGCTCTTGCAAACGGGGTGATCTCAGGTTGTTTAGGCGTATGCGTGGACCTCTATTTGAAGAAATGGCGTGTCGCAAAGATTCCTACGAAGCGTACAAAACCCTTTCGCCGCAGTGAATTCAGTCGTAGGGTTTAGGAAATGAAAATTCAGACTTTCTTGCTGGCTTCCGCTCTCATTCTCTCTTCCTGCGCTCCGACCCTTGATCCCTACACTGGCCAGACCCGGGCTTCGAAGGCTCAAAGCGGAGCCATTTTAGGTGGGCTCCTCGGAGCGGGTATCGGTGCGCTCAGTGGCGATGGCGGCTCGGACAGTCGGCAGAAAGCGCTCGTGGGCGCAGGCATCGGTGCGCTCGCCGGGGCCGGAATCGGAAATTACATGGACCAGCAGGAAGCCCTCCTGCGTCAGGAGCTGGAAAGCACGGGAGTCAGCGTCACGCGACAGGGGAGCAACATCATTCTCAACATGTCGGGAGACATCACCTTTCCGACCGCAGAAGCACAGGTGATGCCTGACTTTTTTCCGGTGCTCAATTCCGTTTCCAAGGTGCTGAACTCGTATCACCGAACCCTCGTCGAGGTCACTGGCCACACCGACAATATCGGAGCGCGGAACTACAACTATCGCCTCTCGCAACAGCGGGCCACCAATGTTGCTGACTATCTTCGTGATCAGCGCGTCGACCCCCGCCGTTTCAAAGTAAGCGGGCTTGGTCCAGATCAGCCCGCGGCAAGCAATGACTCTGTGAGCGGTCGCCAGCTGAATCGCCGTGTGACCATTGAGCTCATTCCTCTGCCAGGATAAGTCCTGTTTTTGAAAAGCGTTGCCACTCATCGACCTCCCGCTAGCCTTGCGGGAGCGGATGAAGCGGTTCCGACCTTATCTCAAACACTTCCGGCCGGTGCGTTTGCATTTCATCGGCGGAATTTTCGCGGGCTTGCTCTACGCAGCGGCCACCGGGCTGGGGCTGCCACTGGCGACCAAGATTATTTTTCCCGTCATTTTCAACGAACTGCCGGAGGGGGAGATCCACCCTTATCTGCAAAAGACGCAGGAAATGCTGGGGAATCTCTCGCCAGATCATCTCCTGCTTGCCACCTGCCTCTGGCTCCCCTTGGTCTTCCTCTTGCGGGCGATCGGTGGTTACTTCAATGCCTACCTGATCAACTACGTGGGTTACCGGGTTGTCGAAGGTATTCGGGAGAGCGCTTTTATCCGGCTTCAGGCTCTCCCTGTTTCCTTTTTTCAGAAGTTTCGCTCCGGTGATCTGCTCGCCCGTCTCACTGGTGATACCGAGATTCTTCGCCAAGTGGTTACGCAGGTCAGTGCGGACATCATCAAGCAACCACTTACCCTGGCCGGTGCGCTCGTGTTTCTGATTTGGGAGGCGACCCGTAATGAGGGGAATTTTGTCGTTATCATCGCCCTCATCAGTATCCCGCTTTGTATTATTCCGATCCGGCTCGCGGGCAAAAAGCTGGCGAAGCGCGCGCAGGAGCTTCAAGACACGGCCGGCGATCTCAGCGGACAGGTCTCGGAATCACTTCAGGCACCGCTTGAGATTCGCGCATACAATCTTCAGCAGACGACCATCGAACGTTTCCGAGCCAAGGTCTCAGATCTCATCCGCTTCTCGATGAAGGTGATTAAGTATCGCCAGTTTATTTCTCCCGCGGTCGAAGTAGTCGCGGTGCTTGGGTTCACCCTCGCCCTCTATCTCGGGCGCGGAAGTGGCCTCACAATGGAGAGTTTTATGGCTATCGGGGTTGCCCTTTACATGGCCTACGACCCCGTTAAAAAGCTCGGAAATGTCAACAGTCTCATCAAGCAAGGAGAGGCTGCGATTACGCGACTCGAGACGATCTTCGAGGCCGATGATGAGTTGACGGAAAAAGAAAGCTCATCGGTCCCGAATGACTTTCGTGGTGAGCTTGTTTTTAAAGACGTTCGTTTTTCATACGGAGAGGATGAAGTCTTGAACGGGATCAGCACTACGGTCTCGCCGGGTGAATGTGTCGCCCTCATCGGCCCCAGCGGCGCGGGAAAATCCACCTGCTTCCACCTCATTCCCCGCTTTTACGATGTCGCGAGCGGATCGGTCACGGTTTCGGGTCTGGATGTCCGGGATTGGAAAAAGGCAGACCTGCGGGACCGGATCGCAGTTGTGCCGCAAACTCCTGTTTTGTTCACGGGAACGATTCGTGAGAACATCCTTCTCGGGCGCCCGGGAGCCAACTCTGCTGAAGTGGAGGCAGCCGCTCGGAAAGCGAACGCGCATGACTTTATTCTCGAGCAGGAGGACGGTTATGAGACCGCCGTTTCTGAAAAAGGATCCAGCCTCTCCGGCGGTCAACGGCAGCGTATTGCGATTGCCCGCGCTTTTCTAAAGGACGCCCCCATTTTACTCCTCGATGAAGCCACCAGCGCGCTCGATAACGAGAGCGAGGCAAAGATTCAGGAAGCTCTCGGGCAACTCGTTCAAGGCCGTACCACTCTCCTTATCGCCCACCGTCTCAGCACGACCAAGATCGCCGACCGCGTTATCGAATTTGATCGTGGAAAGATCGTCAGCGAGAGGGCAGAAGCGTAGTTCGCGGCTCCAAATGGCAGGGCACCTTGGCCCGAAGAGCCGCTTCGAGTCCTTGTAGGGTTCGGCATTTGGGGATTTGCGAAAAAGCCCTCGGATAGGGCAGGGCCACCCGATTGTTTTTTAATGAATCTGAGTGCTCAGTGAGAACGCGGTGATTTGAGCCAAGCCGCCCCACCTGCAAAAGTGGTGCGCCCTGCCGTTGAATATGCGGAGACTTGGGAAGTGGGCCGGATGCTGACGGACCGCCGAGCCTGCTGGAACTTCGTTTCTACCAAAGCCCACTCTTGATAAGTCGGCAAAATCCGCTAAAAGCCCGTCCCCGCAATCACCGGCGGGTCAAAGCCATGGGAAAAACACTTTATGAAAAGGTCTGGGATGCACACTCCGTGAGCACTCTCAGTGACGGTCGCACACAGCTCTTCATCGGCACGCATCTCATTCATGAGGTCACGAGCCCGCAGGCGTTCGGGATGCTCCGTGAACTTGGCCTCACGGTGAAGTATCCTCACCGGACCTTTGCCACCATCGATCACATTGTTCCCACGGAGAATCAAGACCAGCCGGCAGACCCGCTCGCTGCCGACATGATCGATGCCATTCGTAAGAACTGCGATGACTTCGGTGTGACGTATTTCGACCTTAAGTCCGGCAAGCAGGGCATTGTCCACGTGGTGGGACCCGAGCAGGGGATCACCCAGCCGGGATCGACCATTGCCTGTGGCGACTCCCACACTGCGACCCACGGAGCGTTCGGCGCCATCGCCTTCGGGATCGGAACTACGCAGGTCCGCGATGTTCTCGCAACTCAGACGATGGCGATGGAGTCTCTCAAAGTCCGCCGCATCGAGGTGAACGGGGAGCTTCGCCCTGGTGTTTATGCCAAGGATGTCACCCTCCACATCATTCGCCTTTTAGGTGCCAAGGGGGGAATTGGCTATGCTTACGAATACGCCGGTTCGACCTTCGATAATTTCACCATGGAAGAACGCATGACGGTCTGCAATATGGCCATCGAGGGTGGCGCACGTTGTGGCTACGTGAATCCGGATGAGACCACTTTTGAATTCTTGAAAGGCCGTCCCTACGCGCCGACCGGAGAGGAATGGGATGCCGCCGTCGAGCGTTGGAAGTCCTTCGCCTCCGATGCTGATGCGGAATATGATGACGTCGTGGTGATCAATGCCGCAGACATCGAGCCATCGGTCACCTGGGGAATTTCTCCCGACCATGGTATTTCCATCGGCGAGAACATTCCTGATCCCACTGCTGCGTCCGATGAGGAGGAAAAGGCCGTCATTGAGGAAGCCCTCGCTTACATGAAGCTTCCCGCTGGAACTCCTATCAAAGGAATCCCCATCGATGTCGCCTTCATCGGCTCCTGCACCAATGGACGTCTCTCTGATTTCCGTGAGACCGCGAAATTCCTCAAGGGGAAAAAAGTGGCCGATGGTGTGAAAGCGATTGCCGTTCCCGGTTCACAGATCACCGCCATTCAGTGCGAAAAGGAAGGGATCGACAAGGTCTTCGAAGAAGCTGGATTCGAGTGGCGTGCCGCGGGATGCTCGATGTGTCTTGCGATGAATCCCGATAAGCTCATTGGTGATCAGATTTGCGCATCTTCTTCCAACCGAAACTTTAAAGGCCGTCAGGGTTCCCCGATCGGCCGCACCGTTCTTATGTCACCTGTCATGGTGGCTGCTGCTGCGGTGGAAGGAAAAATCGCGGATGCGCGTGAAACCTTCGAAACGCTCGGAGCATCTGCTGTCGCTTGAGTTTCAGACCCATGATTCGCGCTCTCGTCATTCTCGTTGTCTTGGCGCCATTCTTTGCATTCGCAGAGAAGGCTCCTGCCGTTGGCGCCGAAAGCCTCAAGCATCCGGTCAAGGCGGCGCTTTGGAAGGTGGAAGGGAAAGGGCTGGAGAAGCCGTCCTACCTTTTCGGAACAATTCATCTCTCGGACCCGCGGGTGGTCAAACTGCACCCGAATGCGGAAGCGGCCTTCGAGGCCTCCTCTCATTTCTATGCCGAGATCGATCTTGATCCTGCCGCGCAGGTGAAGCTGGTGCCCAAGATGATGCGCACTGATGGGAAAACCCTCAGTGAATCGATCGGACCTGATCTGACCAAGGCCTTGGATGCCCAGCTGAAGGCAATCAGCCCGCAAATGAGTTCGGCCTCGTTCCAATCGATGAAAACCTGGGCCATCTACGCCACCCTTCCGGTGCTTGAGCTTCAGATGAAATATGCGGGGAAACCCGCGCTCGATACCGTGCTCTACAATCGTGCGAAATCTGAAAATAAAACGGTTGGCGCGCTCGAGACGGCGGAAAGCCAGCTCAAGATTTTCGACAGTCTCAAGGAAGAGGAGCAGGTGAAACTCCTTGCCTCCACCATCGAGGCGATGAAAAAAGATAAGGCGGAGGGGAAGGATTCCATCAAGGAATTACTCGATGCCTATCTGACAAAGGACGTCCCTACGATCGGTGCCATCATTAAGAAATTCATGGAGGAGGACCAGCCGGAGGACGCCGAACTCGCAGAGCGCCTGATCAATGCTCTCCTCGATGATCGAAACATCAAGATGGCCGACACCATCGAAAAACAACTGACCCAATCGCCCAAAGGCGTTCATTTCTTCGCCGTCGGAGCTGCCCACTATACCGGCAAAACCGCGGTTCAGGACCTTCTTATCAAAAAGGGCTACACCATCACGTCCGCATTTTAATTCTCCAACCATCAATCTATCCCATGGCCATTGCACCCATCACCAACGTTTCCGGAACTGCTATTCCCATCCCTGGCGCCGACATCGATACCGACCGCATCATTCCGGCTCGCTTCATGAAGTGTGTCACCTTCGATGGACTCGGTGAGTATGCCTTTTACGATGTCCGCTTCGACCCCGAGTCTGGCGAAAAGACCAATCATCCGCTCAATGACGAGCGATTTCAGGGAGCTCCCATCCTCGTCGCCGGAATCAACTTCGGCTGCGGGTCTTCTCGCGAGCACGCTCCCCAGTCTCTCGCCAAGTATGGTTTCAAAGCGATCATCGCGGAGTCCTACGCCGAGATTTTCTTTGGGAACTCCACGACTCTCGGACTTCCCTGTGTTGCTGGTTCCAAGGAGAACATTGACGCCCTGAAAGCGGCCGTCGATGCTGATCCGACTTTGAATGTTTCCATTGATCTCGTAGCCAAGACGGTCACTGCCGGTGAACTGAACTTCCCGGTCGAGCTTGCCGAGTCGGCCCGCCAGGCCTTGGTCAGTGGAAAATACGACCCGATTCAAGAACTCCTCGATCATAAGGAGCACATCGAAGCAACGGCATCAGGTCTCGCTTATGTTTAAAGGCCGGGGAGGAGGGGCATATATCGCCCTTAAAGGTTGATGTATTCTTCCACTCTTAGATCCAGTTGGCTATAGACGGAGATGCTCCATTCCTCGTTCCCGCGACTTCTGATCGGCTTATCTTTTGTATGTGTCACCGCTCAATTGGTGGCAAAGCCACTCCTCCCGACTCCCCCGGATTTTCCGATTCTGGGGGAACTCGAGCCTCACTGGGTTAAGCATGTTCACGGCGCTGCTGAGCGCGGCACGAATCTCGAGGCTCTCTCGGAGAATCCTCAATATCAGGAGATTCTCAAAAAGCATGGCGTCAACTTGCTCGGCGGGCCTTCCATCGGTCAGCTCACTCCCACTTCCGCGGTGGTTTGGTTTCGCACGGCCCAGCCTGCCGAGGTGATGATCACGCACGGGGAGAAGTCCTTTGGCCCGGTGAAGACGAGTTATCAGTCCGATCTAACCGGGACGATCAAGCTCACCGGTTTGAATCCCTTTTCAAAGATCAGCTACAACCTGAAGGTCGATGGCACAGCCGCTTCTCCTGCACCGGAAAAACTCGCTTTTCGGACTCCTCCCGAGGCTGGTGCCAGGGAGCGCTTCTCAATTGCCTTCGGCTCCTGCTCCCGGTTCGTTCCAGACCTCGAACCAATCTGGGAAGTGATAGCTGCGCAGAAGCCCCTCGCCTACTTCACTCTGGGCGACAACGTCTACATCGACCTTCCCAAGGATCAGCAAAAGCAGCGTGTTTATTACTACCGACGCCAGTTTCACCCGTCCTACCGGATGCTAACATCTTCGGCAGGAGTTTACGCTATTTGGGATGACCATGACTTCGCTGATAACGATTCCGCCGGTGGTCCACATCCCTTCAAACCATCTTGGAAGAAAAAGAACTTCGATGTCTTTTCTCAAAACTGGAACAACCCGCCTTATGCGGGTGGTAAAAGTCATCCGGGAACCTTCTTCGACTTCACCATCGGTGACGTCCACGTGATAATGACGGATGGACGCTACTATCGCGATTTTAAGAAGGGGAAGACGATGCTTGGTCCTCATCAGAAGGAGTGGCTCCTGCAAACCCTTGGTGCTTCAAAATCGAAGTTTAAAATTCTTTGCTCGGGAACTCTTTGGACGGAAAAAGCGGACAAGAAAGGGAAGGATTCATGGCAGGGTGTTTCTGAAGAACGGGATGAAATCTTCGCTCTGATTCGTGATCAAAAAATCCCCGGCGTTTTTCTCCTCGCAGGCGATCGACATCGGCATGAAATGTTCAAGCTCCAGTATGATGTGGGCTACCCGCTCTATGAATTCCAAACCGCGAAGGTGACGAATATTCATACTCACGATGCCAACAAGCATGCGCTTTTTTCCTACAACGAGGGGAACTTCTTCGGCATGTTGGACTTCGACTTCAAGGCCGCCGACCCCACTGTGACCTATCGCTGCGTCACCGAGAAAGGGGAGTCTCCCAAGCATCTGATCTTCAAGACCTCGCTCTCGGAATTGACGCCATAATTGAGCGCTTAATCCCCTTCCACCACCGCCAGCATGCTGGCGAAGCCTTGGCGTCTTCCTTGAGTATCGGGGATGGTGCAAGCGCCTAGTTTTAAGAAGACGGGTTGTGCCTTTCCGGTCGATGAGAAAGACGATATTCGGCTTCTGGAAGAAGGCTTTTTTCTGTCCTTCCACGCGATTTGGACCTGATTTGGAACGGCTCGAAAGACCCGAAACGAGTGCCCTCGAGACTCGACGGTCTCTTCTTTGGCTTCCAGACATTGGATAAGGATCAAGGATGAAAGAAGAAATCGCAAAAGGGTCATGTTTCGGGAGCGACCACTAGCTGTGATTTCGTTTCGAAAATAAAAATCGTGACGACTGTTTCCATGAACACTATTCTTCCCGAATGATCACAAAAGTCCATAGCGCCGCACTTATCGGAGTGGAAGCGGCGGAGGTTGAAGTCGAGGTGTCTTCGCGCGATTCGGAGAAGCCGAGCACGATCATCGTGGGTCTCCCGGATGCGGCGGTGCGTGAGAGTGCCCAGCGGGTGACAACCGCCCTCACGGCTTCAGCGCTCCCATTTGGTTACGGGGTGAATACGATCAATCTCGCTCCGGCTGATCTGAAGAAAGAAGGCCCGGCATTTGATCTTCCGATTGCTCTGGCGATGACGGCCTGTGCACAGGATCAGGATCTCACCGAACTGGCCAAGGATTTGGTGGTGGTTGGCGAACTCGCTCTCGATGGAGTGCTTCGCCCGATCAAAGGAGCTCTTTCCATCGCGCTAGGTGCCAAGAAGTTTGGGCGTCGTCGGGTACTCGTTCCAGCGGCCAATGCCCGGGAGGCGGCCATGGTCAGTGGTATTGAGGTTTATGGGATCGAGAATCTCCATGAAGCCTGGAAGTTTATCAGTGGAGAAAAAGCCCTCGCTCCCGAGCCGAAGCCAGCGCTCAACTCTCGCCGCTCTACGGATGGTCTGGTCGATCTCGATGAAGTGAAGGGCCAACACCAGGTCAAACGAGCCCTCGAGATCGCCGCCGCTGGAGGTCATAATCTACTCATGATGGGCCCCCCGGGAACAGGGAAGTCGATGCTCGCCAAAAGGATGGCGACGATCATGCCGGATCTCACCGAAGATGAAGCGATTGAGACTACACGCATCCATTCCGTTGCCGGATTACTTGATGCCAGTGAAGGCCTTGTCCAAACACGACCCTTTCGGGCTCCTCATCACACCATTTCTGATGCCGGACTTCTCGGTGGGGGAACCAATCCTGGTCCGGGCGAGATCTCGCTCGCGCACAACGGTGTTCTGTTTCTCGATGAGCTTCCTGAATTTCGCCGCTCGACTCTCGAGGTGATGCGTCAGCCTCTCGAAGATGGAACGGTGACCATCTCGCGTGCGGCTGGAACTTTTGATTTCTCAAGTGACTGCCTTCTGGTGGCTGCCTTGAATCCTTGTCCTTGTGGATTTCACGGGGATTCCAAAAGAGAGTGCCGGTGTTCCCCCCGACAAGTGGAGCAATATCGGCAGAAGATCAGTGGGCCGCTGCTGGACCGGATTGATCTCCATGTCGAAGTTCCGCTCATCGATTTCAAACAGCTTTCCTCAAAGGAAAAAGGCGAGTCCTCTGCCGTGGTCCGGGATCGCGTGATGCATTGTCGGGCCCGCCAGCGGCAGCGTTTTGAAGAGCATCCTGGTGCTCGTACCAACAGTGATATGGGACCGAAGCTGATGCGGGAGCATTGTGAAATTGATTCTTCGGCAACCCAATTACTTGAGCAGGCCATGGAGCAGCTTAATTTTTCAGCCCGGGCTCACGACCGGATTTTGAAGGTGGCCCGGACGATTGCCGACCTGGCGGAGTGTGACTCGATCACTGCGGATCACCTTTTGGAAGCCATTCAATACCGGAGTTTGGATCGGAAGTTAAGTTTCTCCTGAAATCCGCGAAACGCCTTACGTGAGGAAGACCGGGCCGGATGGCAATCTGGTTCAGCTCTTCGAGTTCCCGTAGAGTCCCGGTCATCGACAAAAAAAGCCCGGATCTTGCTAGGACCGGGCTTTTTAAAAACGAGGATCGTTGGGTGACTTAGCCTGTTACGATGGGCTTCATCGCGCTCATCGCTTCGCGAAGGTAAACGCCGATTTCTTCAACCGGGTGGTTGCGGATGTCGAGGTTGAGCTCGCTGAGGGTCTTGTTGTCCACGCTGTTGCTTTCCACTTCGATTCCTTTTCCGATGACATCGGTATCGATGCCCTTCATGAACTCCTCGAGAAGCGGCACGGCGGCGTGGGAGAAGAGGTAGCAGCCGTATTCCGCGGTATCGGAAATGACGCGGTTCATTTCGTAGAGCTTCTTACGGGCGATGGTGTTTGCGATGAGCGGAGTCTCGTGAAGGGACTCGTAGTAGGCGGACTCAGGCTCGATGCCGGCCTCCACCATGGCCTCGTAGGCGAGTTCCACACCTGCACGGACGAAGGCGACCATGAGGATTCCTTTGTCGAAGAACTCCTGCTCGCTGATTTCACCAGTGGCTTCGGTCTTCTCAAAAGCGGTCTCGCCGGTGGCTTCACGCCAGCCAAGGAGGTTTTTGTCATCGTTGGCCCAGTCTTCCATCATCGTGCTGGAGAAGTGCCCGGTGATGATGTCGTCCATGTGCTTGTAGAAGAGATCGCGCATGATGTCCTTGAGCTCTTCGGAGAGGTCGTAGGCCTTCAGCTTTGCGGGGTTGGAAAGGCGATCCATCATGGTGGTGATGCCGCCCTGTTTGAGAGCTTCGGTGATTGCTTCCCAGCCGTATTGGATGAGCTTGGAAGCCCAACCGGCATCGATGCCTTGAGCAACCATTTTATCGAAGCAGAGGATCGAGCCGGTCTGAAGAAGGCCACAGAGAATAGTCTGCTCGCCCATGAGATCGGACTTCACTTCAGCAACAAAACTGGACTCGAGAACGCCCGCTCTATCACCTCCCTGGGCGACAGCGAGAGCCTTGGCGAGTTCGATTCCTTCGCCGGAAGGGTCGTTCTCACGATGGCAGGCAATGAGAGTCGGAACGCCGAAGCCACGCTTGTATTCCTCGCGCACCTCGGAACCGGGACTCTTGGGAGCGACCATAATGACAGTGAGGTCCTTACGAATCTGGATACCCTCTTCCACGATGTTGAAACCGTGTGCGTAGGAGAAGGTGGCGCCTTCCTTCATGTGCGGGATGACCGTCTCAACCACTTTGCTGTGCTGCTTGTCGGGGGCGAGGTTCATCACGATGTCGGCAGATGGAAGCATTTCCTCGTAGGTGCCGACGGCGAAACCATTTTCAGTGGCGTTGAGATAGGACTGGCGCTTTTCCGCGATGGCCTCCGCACGGAGGGTGTAGGCGACATCGAGTCCGGAGTCGCGCATGTTGAGGCCTTGGTTCAGGCCTTGGGCTCCGCAGCCGACGATGACAATTTTGAGACCCTTGGCCGCACTGGTGCCATTGGAGAATTCGGAAGCGTCCATGAAGCGGCAGGTGCCGAGTTCTTCAAGTTGAAGACGCAGGGGGAGAGTGTTGAAGTAGTTGCTCATGATGGAAGAGGTCTTTTGACAGGCCCCTCATGTCAGAGACGGGAAAATTGTAAATGATGAACCTTGTTGCAGTTATTGAAAATTTTGCTTAGTTGTATTGCAATTTATGCAACACAAGAAATCCGCTGTTTCGAGAAATGAGAGAAGGAAGGTTCTCTCGGGAGTGGTTTGGCGGGGTGATCCTGTGCAGAAGCCCATTTCGTGGCGTTCCATGGCCCAATCATTTCCATCAAAATCAATGATACCCAAGGTTTCCCATGTCTCCTGAGCATCTCAATGCCTTTCTCCGTCTCGCCGATCGTTTACACTTTGGTCAGGCGAGCACGGATTGCCACCTGAGTCGCTCGGCCTTTACGAGGATGATTCAGCGTGTTGAAGAGGAAGCGGGACAGAAGCTCTTCCATCGGAACCAGCGCGAGGTCTTGTTGACGGAAGCGGGGCGGAAATTCCAGTCCTACGCACGGTCGGCCCTTCAAGAATGGGAGTCTATTCGCGAGGAGCTATCGGGCGAGGAGGGACCCGGCGGAACCCTTTCGATTTATTCTTCGGTGACTGCCGTCTATCAATTACTCCCTGAGTTATTGGAGCGTTATCGGGATCGCTATCCGGCCGTGCAACTGGCGCTTCGAACGGGCGCGGAAGAGGAGGCGGTGCCTCAGGTCATGACGGGCGAGATCGATCTGGCGGTGGCAGCTCTTCCAGATCGACGACCGGGAAAGCTGGAGTTTCTGCCCCTTCGGCAAACGGCTCTGGTTTTCATCGGCCTGCGAGGTTTGGAAGGGATTCCTTTCCAACGAAAAACTTTCGATTTGGAAGACGCAACTTTGGTGCTTCCGACCTCCGGCCTTTCGCGGCGGCGCGTGGATGCTCTTTTGACTTCCCGGGCCGCTCGTCCGCAGATTACGACTGAGGTTTCTGGAAATGAGGCGATCATCGCCATGGTGCGCTTGGGTTGCGGAGTCGGGGTGGTTCCGGAGCTGGTGCTGGAAAAAAGTCCATTTCGCGATGAGGTGGAAGTGATTAAAAGCGCGCCCGATCTTGCCCCTTACGAAGTCGGCTTGTGCTCGACCAAGAAGAGTCTCGAGCGTCCTGCGGTAGCGGCCCTCTGGGAGCTAGCGCAATAAAAAAGCCATCCGCTTTCGGGTGGCTTTTGAGAGAAGCTGCGGAAAAGCCGCTCACTTGATCTTTTCCATGACCGCCTGTTTGCCGCGGGCGACTTCTTTTCCGGTGTGATCGACCATGACATAAGCGGGGATCCCCATGCGGCCGGGGAAATAGGGGGTGCGCAGAACCTTGCTGTCGATGTCCTCATTCATGAGGGTGGGCCAAGGCATGTTTTCCTTGGCGCCCCAAGCGGCCGCGACATCCTCGTCCCGATCAAGAGAAAGGTGAATCAGCTCGACGTCCTTATTCTTTGCGATGTCCTTGTTGTAAGTCTCCACCAACTGGGGAGCAGTTCCTTTACAAGGTCCTCACCAGCTCGCTGAAAAGTAGAGGATAAAGAACTTCGGCACTTCTTCGATGCCGGACTTGGCGTATTTTTTGCCGTTGATCTTTTTGACTTTTTTCAAGGCCTTGCCAAAATCGGTCTTGGCAAACTCGGAAGAGGTCATTCCCGAGGACCCGACCTTTTCATCGCCCTTCGCCATCTCGGCCTCTACCCACTCCTGATCTTCTTTGGAAAGGAGGGTGATTTTGAACTTCTGGATGCGGCGGTTCCGAAGAACCGTCACCGTTTTTCCATCGGAAGACTTGAACTCTGCCTCGAAGGTTTTCGAGGCGTCCGTGGCACTGGTCCAAGTGCGTAACTCGGCAAAGCCCAGGGACGCCATGAGGCAGGTTGCGGTCAATAGGATTCGTTTCATCTGTTTTAGATACGACGCAAAGGGGGGCGGTTTGTCCTAAAATCGGGGATTTACTCCTTTTTGAGCATATTGATTTTGGCAAAGGCATGAGTCTTGTCCTTCACAATGACCTTTCCGGTAGCGTCTACCAACCGATAAGAGGGAGCCTCCGGGTCCCCTTCAAAATAGGGTGCGGTGAGGGCTTCCTTTTGATGATCTGAGAAGAGAATGGTCGGCCAAGCCATCTTAGCTTTTTTGGCCCACGAGGCGGCTGCTGGCTCCTCGAGGTCGAGAGAGACATGAATTAATTCGATATCTGCATTTGGGACGAATTTTTCCTTGTAGGACTCCACCAACTGGGGAGCCGCGGCGACACAAGGGGCTCACCAGCTGGCGGAGTAGTAGAGAAGAAAAAGTTTTGGAACTCTGGTGAGTGCGGCGGGAGTATAGGCTCCGTTTTGATGTTTTTTGGCGGCAGCTAGGGCTTTTCCGAAGTCACTATTCGCAAAGTCCTCTGCGCTGACTTCAGGAAGCTCAGGAAGCGGCGTGCTCAATTCGTCGATCCACTTGATGTCTTCCTCTGAGAGACGGGACTTGAGAAAGGTGATCACGTGGCCATTGCGATTGATGGTGACAGTATCGCCTTCGGCTGAGAGAAACTCAGCTTCCATGACGCGCTCGTAGTCTGCGCTCATCCATAAGCGCTTATCGGCGAGAGCGGTGGAGAAAAGACCGCCGAGGAGAAGGATCGGGAAGAGTGCTTTCATGATGTTCATTGATGAGAGTGTGTCGGGAACTTCTTATTCCAGAAGGTGACAGAGAATTGAGATTCTCCAAGACTGATTTGATATCCGAGCTTGATGGGGGATGGACTGGATTAAGGTCGATTTTGACCCTTAGGTGATGAAAAATCGGGAATCCGACAGTCGTAGTGCAGATGCGCGTGAAAATCGTCCCGCCATCAGCCCTTTTTCTGGCACTTCTTCTTCCCGCGAAAGGCGATGTTCGAGAGGCTCTCGAGCCCTTTCTCGATCAGCATTGCTATGCCTGTCATGATGACTTTGACCAGGAAGCTGACCTCAACCTTCTCGATTTAAAATTCGATCCAAAGGATCCAGAAAATCGCGCGATTTGGGAGAAGGTGTTCCATCGGGTTGAGGACGGGGAGATGCCGCCGAAGAAAAAGAAGCGTCCGGCGGCTCCCGATCTTGAGCAGTTTCTCAAAACACTGGGATCTCCTCTCTATCAAGCGGATCGGGCTGAGCTGGAGAGGACGGGCCGTGTCCATGCGCGTCGGCTCACGCAAGAGGAGTATCAATACACGATGGAAGATCTCCTCGGGATCGATATTCCACTCAATGATTACCTTACGGCTGAGTCGGGTGAGGGGTTCGATAACAAGGCTGAGACGCAACAGATTTCACACTTTCACCTCGACGGATACCTACGAGCAGCCGGAGCGGCGCTGGACGAAGCCTTCAGCCGTGCTTTGCGCGGCGATGAGAAATTTTCCAAGGACTACTCCCCGAAGCTACTCACGCAACGTCGGGGTCGCGGTAATCCCCGTGGACCTGAATTGCGAGGCGGAAAGGCGATCTCTTGGCGCGCCAATATCCAGTTTTACGGAAGGATGAACCCCACGATCGTGCCAGAGGATGGCTGGTATCGTGTGACGGTGAAAGATGTCGAAGCGATCAATCCGGGGCCAGATGGTGTGGTCTGGGGTGAGCTGCAGTCGGGATTCGGCCATTCTTCCGAGCCACTTCTTTTTGATGCCGGGCTGATTGAGGCCACAGAGAGTCCCACCCAAAAAACCTTCCTCACCTGGATTCGTGAAGGTCATATTCTTCTCCTCCGGCCGAAGGAATCAGGGGAAAAAATCGCCCGCATTTCCCGGGGAGGAAATGTCAATTACACCGGGCTCAACCTCGAGAAGAAGGGGTTCGCCGGCATCCGTTTCAGTGGCATGAAAATCGAGAGGGTTTATCCCAATGCCACCCGGGCGGAAGTTCGCCAGCGGCTCTTCCATGATCTCGCGCCCGAAGATATCCGCACTGGCGGGAAAACTCCCAAGCTCACCCTTCAACGGTTGCTCAATCGCTTTGCTAATATCGCGTTTCGTCGTCCGGTAAAACCGGAGGAACTGGAGGCCTACCATGCACTCGCATTGAAAAAATTGGCCGAGACCAAGAGTTTCCCCGCTGCGTTGAAAGTCGGCTATCATGCCCTTCTCACTTCGCCTCGATTTCTGACCTTCATCGAGAAGCCGGGGGAGCTCGACGACTTCGCGCTCGCTTCACGCCTGAGCTACTTCCTCTGGAAAAGTATGCCCGACTACCGCCTCCGAAAGCTGGCACGTGAGGGGGTGCTGAGCGATCCCGCCATCCTTGGGGCCGAAACCAACCGTCTGCTGGGGAATTCAAAGTCTCACCGCTTTATTCAGTCCTTCACCAACCAATGGCTCGACCTCCGCGAGATCAATGCGACCCAACCCGATCCGCGTCGCTTCCGGGACTTCGATCAAATTCTTCAAATCTCTTTTATCGAGGAAACCCGTCGTTTCATCGATGAGATGGTTCGTAAGGACCTCTCCGTGACCCATTTTCTCCAATCTGATTTCGCTTTCTTAAACACCCGGCTCCAGCGGCACTACAAGATGCCCCTTCTTCCTGTTAGACCCGGCGGAGGCCTTCAAAAAGTTAGCCTCAAACCGGGGCATCGCTCCGGATTGCTCACCCAAGGTTCCATTCTGAAGATCACAGCTGATGGTTCCGTGACATCGCCAATTCTGCGCGGTGTCTGGATCAATGAACGAATTCTGGGGCGCCATATTCCGCCGCCTCCGCCGAACATTCCTGCGGTCGAACCTGACATTCGGGGCGCGGTTTCCATCCGTGATCAGCTTGCCAAGCATAGCACGCAGACTTCCTGCAAAAGCTGCCACGCCAAGATCGATCCTTCCGGATTTGCGCTCGAAAATTACGACCCGATTGGAAATTTTCGTTCCCACTATGGGAAGAAAAAGACTTCTACCCTTGTCGACCCTTCCGGGATGACTCCCGATGGGTCGAAATTTGACAACTTTAAGGGGTGGCGTGACGTATATCTCAAGCGGCCGGAAATCCTCGCTCGCGCCTTCGCTTCCCAAGTGCTGGAATACAGCACGGGGGGAGACATTCGTTTCAGCGATCGCACGGTGGTCGACCGTGTTGTCGAACACGCCGGAGCGGACGATCGAGACTACGGTTTGAAATCCATCATCCACGCCTGCATCGCCAGTCCCGTTTTCCAGCACAAATAAGGCCCCAACAGATCATGCACATTTCCACTCGTAAATCGCTCTCACGTCGCACCGTTCTCAAGCAGGCCGGGGTGGCGCTCGGGCTGCCGTTTCTCGATGCGATGAGTCCGGCATTCGGTGCTTCTGCGCCAGTTCGTCACAAGCGCTTCGTGGGCGTTTCGCTTTCCCTCGGTCTTCACAATCCGTTCCTGGTGCCAAAGGATTCGGGAACGAGCTACACGCCTTCGCCGTATCTCAAGTCGATCCAAGACATTCGCGATTCCTTCACCGTGGTCTCGGGTTCCTCACATCCTGGAGTGAAGGGCGGTCATACTGCGGAGAGCTCGATCTTTTCAGCGTGTCCCCGCGAGAAGGGGAGTAACACGGCGAACACGATCTCGCTCGATCAGTTGATGGCGAAGCACTACGGCCATGAGACGCGTTTTCCCTCGCTCGTGATGAACACCAATGGCGAGCAGTCGCCGTCTTACACCGAAAGCGGCTCGATGATCCCCGCGATCAATGACGTCCGGAAACTGTTTGCCTCGCTCTTTGTCGATGACAGCGCGGTGGCCAAGAAACGTCAGCAGGAAATCGCGAAAGGTGGCCAGTCGATCATGGATATTGTGCGTGCGGAAGCGAAGCAGCTGGAGCGCGAAGTTGGAGCCGGAGATCGCGAGAAACTCGACGAATGGTTTACTTCAGTCCGCGAACTCGAGAAACGTCTCGAAGCAAACGAGGCCTGGATCAATAAGCCCAAGCCTAAGGTCAAGAGTCGCCCGGAGCCGGCGGATCAAAATAATGCGACGGATATTAATCGCGCCTTTCTCGATACCATGTTCCTCGCGCTGCAGACGGATTCGACCCGTTTCATGACACTGCACTGCACCCACAATTCAGTGCGCTCATTGGATGGGGTGGGCGAATCGTATCACTCCCTCAGTCACCACGGACGGAGTGAGGATAAACTCGATCAACTCGCGATTGTTGAGCAAGCAGTGATCGACCGTTGGGCCGACTTTGTCCGTAAGCTCAAGGGAGCTGATCTTCTCGATGACACCATGGTCCTCCTCACTTCTAATCTGGGGAACGCCTCTTCACACGACAACCGGAACATGCCGGTGCTCTTCGCGGGTGGTGGCTACAAGCATGGACGTCATTTGGCCTTCAGCCAGACAAACAATTATCCGCTCCCCAACCTTTATCTCTCGATGTTGCAGAACCTCGGTATGGAAGCCGAGAACTTCGCGACCTCGACCGGGACGATGAAGGGCTTGGTTTAGAAGCCATCTCATAAACCCAGAACGACTCTATTTTAATTTGGGGTGTTGTAGCTAGAGCTTCGCTGAGTGGGAAAGAGCTCCGATCTTTTCTTGATTTGACTGCCTTTCTCGCCTGTCGCTGGTGTTCACCAGCTTCCTCCTCATGTCTTGTCAAATCGAGAAAATCTCTGGATCAGAGTCATCCTGAATTTATGAGATGACTTCTAGATCTTCGTCAGTTATTCGATACTGATCACCTCATCCAGATTCAGAATCAGGTGGGCCGTCGAGGTATGGGCGGCATGGATGACGGGGTCGATGCTTTCGTCGCGTTTGGAAGCTCCGGCAGAGAGGAATTTCTGAGCTTCATCGGGGGCTTGCTTGAAGTGATCGAGGAAGAAATCGCGGTTCTTTTCGAGAACGGCGAGGGTTTCGGTGTCGGGGGTGTGGCCTTTGGCGAGGAGGTAGCCGTGGGCGAGAGCGTTGTCTGGAGCTTCCTTGAGCATGCGCTCGGCGAGGTGGCGGGCGGATTCGAGGAAGGTAACATCGTTCATTAAGGCGAGGGCCTGAAGAGGAGTATTGGTGATGCGATGGCGGACATTGCAAACCTCGCGGCCTGAACCGTCGAAGATGAGCTGTCGAGGCGGAGCGACTGCGCGTTTCCAGTAGGTATACATGCTCTTGCGATAGAGGTCGGATCCGGTGGAAGGCTTATAGCGGCTGTTGGCGCTGCCGGCGACCGATTGCCAGAGGCCATTGGGCTGGTAGGGCTTGACGGGAGGGCCACCAAGTTTGGCATTCATGAGTCCTGAAGCGTGGAGGGCGATGTCGCGGATGGCGAAGCCGTCCATGCGGTAGCGGGGGCCGCGGGCGAGAAGGCGATTTTCGGGGTCGCGCTCGTTGAGGATTGAGCTGCTTTTGGAGGATTGCTTGAAGGTGTCGGAGGTGACGAGGAGGCGATACATCCGCTTGATGTCCCAGCCGGATTCAATGAAGTCGACGGCGAGCCAATCGAGGAGTTCAGGATGGGAGGGTAATTCGCTTTGGAAGCCAAAGTCCTCGGAAGTTTTCACGATACCGGTGGAGAAGAGGCGCTGCCACATGCGGTTGACGGTGACGCGGGCGGTGATGGGGTTGTCGGTTGAGACAAGCCAGCGCGCGAACTCGAGGCGGTCCTTGGGATGCGCGGCCCCGGGAGGAAGAAGGGCAGCGATGACGCCGCGAGTGAGCGGGTTTTCTTTGTCGGGTTCGTCGTATTGCCCTCGGTTGAGAAGATAGGAAGGAGTGGGAGTGCCGGACTTTTCGGTCATCACCATGACGGGAACGGATCCGCCAGTGGCCTTGTTGATTTGCGCCTGGATGTTGTTTTTGTGACCGAGGGCTTTCTTCAAAAGGGGATCAATGCCGTGATAGTGGTCGCTGAGGACTTTGGGGTTCTTTCCTTTTTGCGGCTCCTTGAGGGCGGCGAGAAGAGCCGGCGGAAGGGCCGATGAATCGAGCGAAGGCGTGGCGGACTCGGTGGCCAAAAGACGGAAGGAACCCATCTGATGTTGGGGATGGCCGGTGTTGAAGTGGAGGTCCACCGCGAGTTCACCGGAGTTGGCAGCGAGGGCTTTTTCAAAGATGAGGTAGAGCGAAACCTTTCCGCCAGGGTGGTTATCGATAGCCCAGCCGGAGTTGGCATTGTTATCGGTCGCATGAGCGGCGGGGTAGCGGTCCTGCGAGTAGGTGGCTGAGGTTTGTGCAATTTTGACGGGTTTGCCCTTCGAGGTGATCTTGACGTCGGTGAGGACAAAGTTGCCGTTACTGGCGAGCGAGAGTTTGTTTTTCCCCTTCAGGGAAGGATGCGGCAGAGCGTCGAGGCGGAGTCCGGTGAGGCTGCGCTTTCCGGTGGGGAGGCGCAGCTGATAGCTCGTTTGGTTGACCTTGCCCTTGAAGAGGTAGGCGTGATTGGGGAGCGCTTCGAGTTTACCCTTGGTGGCTTTTGCGGAGCTGAGTTTGACGGTGTTCCAATCGGTCTTCTTCGCTTCCTGAGTGTGGGTCTTGATCCACTGGGCAAGGCGATCGGGAAGGGATTTTTCGGCCTCCGCAATGCGGGCTTCGGCTTCCTTGAGATGGGACTTCAATTCGTCCGGAACAGGGATGATGGGAGAGCTGAAGTTTCGAACAGGCTGGGCTTGCGTGCCTCGTCCGGTGCCGCGTTCTCCGATGTTGTTGAAGTAGGCGAAGAGCTGGAAGAATTCCTTTTGGGTGATGGGGTCGTATTTATGGTCATGGCAGCGGGCGCAGCCGGTGGTGAGGCCGAGCCAGACAGTGGAGGTGGTCTCGACACGGTCTATCACGTTCTCGACATAAAACTCGGGAGCGAGGGCGCCGCCTTCGGCATTTTGGCGATGATTGCGATTGAAGGCGGTGGCGAGATATTGGGAATCGGTGGGGTTTTCGAGCAGGTCACCGGCGATTTGTTCGATGGTGAATTGATCAAAGGGCATGTTCTTGCGAAAGGCATCGATGACCCAGTCGCGCCAAGGCCAGTTGGAGCGTGGGTTGTCGTTTTGGTAGCCATCGGTGTCGGCATAGCGGGCGGCATCAAGCCAGAAAAGGGCCATGCGTTCGGCGTAGGCATCGGAGGCGAGGAGGGAGTCGACGAACTTTTCGTAAGACTGGTGCTTTTCGACTTCCGCGATCTGGGCCGGGGTGGGTTGGAGACCGGTGAGAGCGAGCGACGCGCGGCGGGCAAGGGTGGGAAGATCGGCTTCAGGAGAAGGGGTGAGGGATTCCTCCTTGAGACGTTTTTGAATGAAGTGATCGACGGCATTCTGGCCCTCGGGGACAGCGGGTTTCCTGGGAGGAATAAAGCTCCAGTGCTTTTCGTACTTTGCGCCTTGTTCGATCCACTTTTTGATGAGGTTTTTTTCCTCGTCGCTGAGTGAGCGATTGGAATCCTCGGGTGGCATGGGGTCGGAGTCGTCGAAGATGCGGTAGACGACTTCGGAGTGCTTGGCATTTCCCGGGACGATGGGGGCGACACCGCCTTTTTCGAGATAAGCGAACTCGGCGAGGTGGAGGGCGATGTCGCCTTCACGGGTTTTGGGATCCTGACCGTGACAGTGGAAGCAGTTCTCCGAGAGGATGGGCCGGATGTGCTTGTTGTAGGAAATGGGTTCTTCGGCACCGAGAAAGGTGGTGAAGGAAAGAGCGAGGAGGAGGCGTTTGATCATCGCGGTCGGAGCAGTTAGGAGAGGATGTCTTTGACGATGTGGCCGTGGACGTCGGTGAGGCGGAATTGGCGGCCTTGGAAACGGTAGGTCAGTTTCTCGTGATCGATTCCGAGTTGATGGAGAAGGGTGGCATGGAGGTCGTGGACGTGAACGGCTTCGGGGTGATGTTTGGTGGGATGAGCGTGAATGGGAGCACTGTTTTTATCCGTGATGTTATAACAGAAGTCGTCAGTTTGACCGAAGGTGGTGCCGGGCTTGATGCCGCCGCCTGCGGCCCACAGGGAGAAGCAGCGCGGGTGATGGTCACGACCGTAGTTTTCGCGGGTGAGTTTTCCCTGGCAGTAAGAGGTTCTTCCGAATTCGCCTCCCCAGACGACGAGGGTGTCATCGAGAAGTCCGCGCATTTTCAGGTCTTTGACGAGAGCAGCGGAAGGTTGGTCGGCATCGTAGCACTGACCGGAGAGCTGCTTGGGCAGGGTGAAGTGCTGGTCCCAGCCCATGTGATAAAGCTGGATGAAGCGGACGTCGCGCTCGGCGAGGCGACGGGCCATGAGACAGTTGTAGGCGTAGCTGCCGCGCTTTTTGACCTCAGGTCCATACATATTGAGGATGGATTCGGGCTCGTCCGAGATGTCGGTGAGCTCGGGGACCGAAGTCTGCATGCGGTAGGCAAGCTCGTATTGCTGGATGCGTGTGTCGATTTCGGGATCAGAGAACTCGGCGAGCTTCTTTTCATTCAGCTCGGCGAGGTGATCGAGCATCTTTCGTCGGGCCGAGGAGGAGTAGCCATCGGGGTTGGAAAGATAGAGCACGGGATCGCCCACTGACATGAACTTCACCCCCGCGTGCTTGGTGGGGAGAAAGCCGGAACCCCAGAGTCGGTCGTAGAGGGGTTGGCAGTTCGGTCGTCCGGTCCCACGGGAAACCATGGAGACGAAGTCGGGGAGATTTTTATTGGAAGAGCCCAGTCCATAGGAAAGCCATGCGCCCATCGAGGGCCGACCCGGAATCTGAGAGCCGCTTTGGAAAAAGGTGATGGCTGGGTCGTGATTGATGGCCTCGGTATACATCGAGCGGACCATGCAGATGTCATCGGCGATGCCGGAAATATGCGGGAGGAGTTCGGAGATTTCGATGCCCGCTTTGCCGTGTTTTTTGAATTCGTATTTCGTGCCGGCGATGGGGAAGGACTTTTGCCCAGCGGTCATGCCGGTTTTGCGCTGATTCATTTCGACGAACTCACCGAGTTCCTTGCCGTGATGTTCCTGGAGCTTGGGCTTGTAGTCGAAGAGGTCTTGAGGTGAGGGAGCGCCGGATTGGAAAAGGTAAATCATGCGCTTCGCCTTCGGTTCGGGCGCCTTCGGAGTGGAGGGCCCGGCTGCCAGCGATTTCCCAAGCATGGAAGAAAGGGCGGCGATGCCGATGCCGGAGGCGGACTTGCCAAAGAAGTGACGTCGGTTGACGAGAAGCTGGGATTGCGCGGCGGGATCCATGAAGAAAGACTTTTGTATGACAGATGGATACGAGGAAACGGGGGAATTGTTCCCATAAAAATCGATCTTTTCGGAAAACCTCCAGCGAAGCTCAGAGGGCGAGAGATTCGGTCGAGGCCCAAGCGCGGCAGGGACAGCCATCGCCTCGATGAATCTTGAGGGGCATGGCTCCGAAGAGGACGGGGTGATCGGGGAGTTGATTGAGGTTGGTGAGGCCCTCAACGATGGTCACGCCGCCGCCGAGGAGAATCTCGTGAATGCTGGTGACTTCGGGAAGGTTCGCGACATCGGCCACCGAGGGAGGTTCGACTCCAAGAACGGCGACTTTTTTTTCAACGCACCAGTGGGCGAACTCTTCGGAAATGCGCGGGAGTTGGAGGCGGTAGAGGGCGTCATTCTCAACATATGTCGACCAGCCGGTGTGAAGGAGGAGGGATTCGCCGGGCTGGATGTCGAGTTCGGGGGCTTCGAGAAGTTGCTTCGGTTGGGTGTCGGGAAGGCGAACGACGTGCGCGCGGGTGAGGCAGGTTTCGAGCAGGGTTTCGTCGATAAATTTTTCACCGCACCCAAAGTGGTGCGGGGCATCCATATGGGTGCCACAGTGCGAGTAGAGGTGGAGGGTGCGGGCGTTCCACCCGTCTTCTTCGAGGGTCTTGGCTGGCTCCCAGTCGACGCCTCGCATTCCCTTTTTTAGGGGCAGGGTGAGATCAATGAGGGCCATGATTAGAGATGTGAAATGACAATGTCTGTGAGCTGCTCGGTGCTCTTTGATCCGCGGAGGTCGGCGGCGCGGTTGGTGGGGTCGGCGAGGGTTTGGCGGACGGCGTTTTCAATGCGGGTTGCGGCGTCTTTTTCGCCAAGCCATTCGAGCATCATGGCGCCGGAGAGAATGGTGGCGATGGGGTTGGCCTTTCCTTGGCCTGCAATGTCGGGAGCGGTACCGTGGGAGGGCTGGAAAACGGCGCAGTTTTCGCCGATATCTCCGGACGGAGCCATGCCCATGCCACCGACGATTCCTGCGGCGAGATCGGAGAGGATGTCGCCGAACATGTTTTCGGTGACGATGACGTCGAAGGATTCGGGGCGCTGGATGAGGAAGAGAGCGGCGGCGTCGACGTAGACGTGTTCGGTGGAAATGTCGGGGAAGTCTTGGGCGACTTGGTCGAAGATTTTGCGGAAGAAGACCATCGATGGAAGGACGTTCGCTTTGTCGACAAGGGTGACTTTTTTGTTGGGGCGATTGCGTCGGACAGCTTCTTCAAAGGCGTAGCGGCAGATACGTTCGCAGCCTTTGCGGGTGAGGTGAAGGGTGTCGGTGGCGGAGGAGCGGTCGTCGGGTTGAGTGGAGCCGCGAGCGGAGAAGAGGCCTTCGGTGTTTTCGCGGATGATGGTAAAGTCGATTTCATCCGGGCCGTAGCCTTTGAGGGGGGAGTCATGTTTGGAGTAGAGTTTGATGGGACGTGGGCCGGCGTAGAGATCGAGACGCTCACGGAGGTCGATTTGAGGCGTCATTTCTCGGCCATCGGGCCAGCGAACATTGGGTAGTCCCATGGCGCCGAGGAGGACCGCGTCGGCTTTCTCGCAGGCTTCGAAGGCGGCTTCGGGGAGGGGATTTCCCGAGCGGAGGAATTCGCCAGCTCCGACCGGCTGCTCGGTGAAGGTGAGTTGGCCGGGGCAGGCGGCTTCGAGGACGGCGACAGCGGAGGCTGTGACTTCGGGGCCGATTCCGTCGCCGGGAAGAACTGCGATGTGATAGCTCTTTGTTTCGCTCATGGGTAGGTGGGTGCGCTGGGGAAAAGCTTCGACGCTTCAGGGAGGCTTACTGTTGGGCGAGCACCCATTCGAATTCGGCGGCGATCTGGTCGGTGAGAGGCTTTTGCAAGTGGTCTGGAAGGACGCCCCAAGTGTAGGTCTCGATTTCGAGATGAGGGCAGGTTTGGGGAGCTTGCTTTAGGAAAGCAAGCGCGGCCTCGGCATGATCGAGGGTGGAACCCAGTGGTTCAAGTGGTTCGGAGTAGAGAGGGATGTGGAAATGGATGCGTCCTTCTGTTGGTGCGTTGGAGACTGGCATTTCGGAGCTGAAGAAATCAGGAAGATCCTTGTGACGGGTGAGGGAACCATTTGGGTGCTTCAGGATGACTTGGTGAAGGTAGGTCGGCTCGTCGAAGGGTTCGATGGCTTCGAGAGCGGCAAGACTTCTGGGGTCGAAGGAGAGGGCATTTGAAAGATGGATTTTTGAGATGCGCAAACCGGCACCTTGCAAGGCTTGGAGAGAGCTGGCGCAGTCGTCGAACTCGAGCGCGAAGTGACAGGTGTCGTAGTTGATTCCAACCCGGCGTTTGAGGAGTTCGACATCGAGCGATTGGTCGGTGCACCAGTCAAAAAAGCGCCCGAAAAAGGCCAGGGTTTCTTCGGTGTTTTCGAAGTGCCCCAGCGGCTCTGGCTCGAGTCCGAGGTGAAGGTCCTTTCCGCTTTCCAAGGCAAGGGTTTCGATGAGCCGTGCGCACGCGTAGAGCTTGGAAAAGATCAGGTTCTCGTCCGCTCCGAACTCTTTGAATGATCCGGGTAGTGTTGAAACCGAGCCGCCGGAATCTTCGGGGCAGAGTTCGGCGATGATGACGAACAGGTTGTTGGTGTAGGTCAGTCGATCCTCGGTGGTCCAGTCTGGCTGATAGACTTTTTCTTTGACGCGGGTGTCATGGAAGGCGCCGTAGGGAAATCCGTTGATGGTGAAGACGTAGCAGTTTTCTTCGATGAGCCAGGCTTTGAAGAGCCGGAGATTCGTCCCGTTGTCGCCGATTAACTCTTCCGCGGCTCGCGCGGAAAGACGCAGTCCGATTGCAAAGGACTCGTGGGGCGAGATGCGATCCCGCACCGTAAGAACATCGGTTTTTAAAACCGCCCAAGTTTCCTCCCACGATTCAGCCGGGTGGATGTTGGTGCAGTAGGCGAGGTGTTGATGCTCGGTGATTTTCATGCGCAGGTCTTAGCGAAGCAGATGGGGTGGGCAAAGGTCGAATGTCATTCACTCGTCTTTAGCCGGAGCTACTTTGTCCTCGATCCAGGTGTCAGAGTAAACCGCTGAGATACGGACCTGTTTGTTTTTAATATCTTCGGGGTTAATCTCAAGATCGAGAATGGAAAAGGACCGCCCGACGCCGGTCAGCAGGATGAGTTTCTTGTGAAGTTTGGAGTCTCTTTCGACGTATCCATAGAGGATGCCATCTTCCTGGATGCTGGAGATCCGGAATGAGGCCCATCGATCAATATCCTGATAGCTTCTGACGTTGTAGTTCATAGGCTCAAGGACAATTCGTGCTCGTGCGAAGGTCGTTTGCCCCGCCAGAATCTCTTTCCAAGGATGGCTGTGGAGACCGGCGTAAGCGTCGAAGTCAACCCGGGGGCCTTTATCAGTTCCGATTACCGCAACAAGACGCCGCCCGCCGTCTGGAAAAACAGCTACGAAGACGTAGTATTTTGACGTCGAATTCACGGAAGTGCCGAGAAATTTGATTACCGAAGCCGGAGCATCGAGAGCCTGGGGGTCGTATCGGTGGAGACGGCTGCTGATAATCTCTGGGCTGCGGGTCCACTTTAGTCGTTCTTCAAGGGAATCACTCAGAGCAAAATTTTTGGCCACTCGTGGAGGTGGTAGATCGTAGATGTTGCTCGTTTGGGCATCGAGTTTCAGATGGTCATTGATCTGGGAGACACGCTTTTTTTTCGGGGCCGTGTCAGCAGGGGATTGAGCGCTTGAAACCTCGAGCAACCAGATTCCGGCGCCCGTGAGAATGACGAGAATCAGGCCACCGAATAGCAGCGGCCTGAGCGAGGCGCCTCGCGAGGAGGATTTTTTTTCAAATGAAGGAGAATTTCGACGCCGCTTTCTTCGTCCCTTTTTGTGGTTGCGTCCTTTGACCTTCAGGCCGGAGAGGCTTCGATCCTCTCGCGTGACTTCGGCACCCACAACCTTGCCCCAATCAACGGAAGGTTTCCGGGAATGTTGTGATGAGCCGTCGTCCTGTACCATCTCTGATGGTGTTAACCTGCCAGATAGGGTCTTTGACGGCGAGTGAGATTTTCTGGCTGGGTGCCAAAAAACAGGACTAATTACTAACCCCCCGTTTTTTGGTGGATTTGTTAGAATTCCATTTCAGAAGAATTGATATGCCTGGGAACAAGAGTCACTTTTTTGAGTCCTTCAGAAACTGTTCGGTTCGTTGGCTCCAGAGAGTCTTTAAGCTTGCAAGTTTCTGAGGGTTTTCAGTCGCGAGGTTCTTTGTTTCGGTGCGGTCCTCGGCAAGGTGGTAGAGTTCCCAGTCTTCTCCGGCGCTGGAGACGGCTTTCCATCCGTTTTTGAGGATCGCTCGATGGCCGTCGTGACACCACCAGATATGATCGTGAAATTGATTGGGGTCGCTTTTAAAAATAGGAACAAGGCTTTTTCCCGGAAGGGCAGGACGATCAGAGGGTGCGGTCACACCGGTGATCTCGAAGACGGTGGGAATGAAGTCGGTGACGTGCCCCGGAGTGTGGCGGAATTCCTTGCGGGCCGAGATCCCTTTTGGCCAGTGAGCGATGAGAGGAGTTGAGACTCCGCCTTCGTGCGTCCAGGTCTTGTGCTTTTTAAATGGGGTGTTGGAGGTGGTTGACCAACCGGGACCGAGGCAGAGATAAGTGGGAGCGGAGCCCATCGGGGCTTTCGGATCGTGACCATCATGACGGACCATGATCTCGGCACTGGCACCGTTATCGGAAAGAAAGAGGATAAGGGTGTTCTCGAAGCGATCCGTTTTTTTTAAGTGAGCGATGAGGCGTCCGATTTCCTGGTCCATGCGATCAATCATGGCAGCATGAATTGCCATTTTGGTGGCTTGGAATTTTTTTTGAATTTGGGTGAGTCCGGTCCAAGGGAGGGGCTTATTGATTTCGCCTGGGCCGAGTTGCGTAAGGTGATCAGGGAAGTCGTAAGGCGGGCCGAGATCATGCAGGACGGGTGAAAGAGCGGTCTTGGGAAATCCCAATTCGGCTTGCTTGGTGTGACGTTGAGTTCGGATCGTATCCCAGCCAGAATTGTAGGTAGATTCATACTTCGCAATGTCCTCGGGTTTGGCATGAAGCGGGAAATGCGGCGCGGTGAAGGCGAGGTAGGTAAAGAAAGGTTGATCGGGGTGTTTTTTCTCGTGCTTGTCCCAGAATTCGAGACAGCGGTCGACCTTTTCGGTGGTGGTGTAGAAGTCTGTTCCTTTGTCGATGGCAGGAAGCTTTTTGTCGTCGAGGAAATGAGTCTCGGGATTGAAGAAGCGGCCGTCGCACTTCAGGTAATAGGAGCGATCAAAGCCAGCCGCGACGGGCATCCCGTCAATGTGCCACTTTCCGCTGTGGTAGGAACGGTACCCGACTTGCGTGAGGAATTCGGGAAGAAGCTTGGCCCACGACGGGCGATTCCGACGTTTGGAGCCTTTGCGACCTTTGATGACATCGCGACCGACTTGTTGCGGATAGTATCCGGTCATCAAGGCCGCTCTGGTGGGCCAGCAGCGTGCAGTGTTATAAAAGCTGGTGAAGCGGAGGCCGCCTTCGGCCAGGGAGTCGAGATGCGGCGTCTGGATTTCCGCCCCGTAGCAACCGAGATCGGAGAAGCCGAGATCGTCTGCGAGAATGAGGACGATATTGGGCTTTTCATTCGCATTGAGGGAGGCCAATGAGAGGAAGACAATTGTGAAAAAGGAGCGCATTTGGTGAAATACGATTAATGAGAATGTGGTCCTTACAGTTTCTTTAAAGAGTCGATCAATGGCCAGAATGCCAGGAGGCCTCCGCAAAGAAAAATCCAGCGTGGCCATCGCGTGAACATGGTTCCTCTCATCGTAGTATCATTTTTCCACCAGCGGTGAAGGAGATAACACCCAAGGATGGCGCAAACGATGTCACAAATAAGGTGATCCCGGCAAACCCTTCCTCTTCCCCAGCGGTAGGCTAGAGTGAAAAGTTCGGGCATTGGCTGAGGAATGCTTTCGGATTCTCGAAGATGACCTTTTCCACGACCTCGGCCGAGTGCGCACGTTTCTTCATTTCGAGTGCGCACTTGATGACGGCAAGCGGATCGGAAATGCCCCAGTCGCAGGCCGAATTCATCCAAATGCGCTCCATCCCAAAGGTCTCAAGGATGTCAATCGCGCGGGCAGGGGAGCATTTTGATTCCGGATAAAGAGTCATCCCGGCCCAGTAGCCCGCATCGAGAACGAGGGGAGCGGTGTGTTCTTCGACGTGATCAATGATAACGCGGTCGCGATCGACGTTGGCAGTGTTGAGCGCGTCGAGAATGAGCCGGGTGCCTTTTAATTTATCCTCGAGATGAGGCGTGTGGATAAGGATGGGGAGATCGTATTTTTTGGCGATCTCGACGTGTTCTTCAAAGATTGCCAGCTCGTTCTTCGTATTCTTATTGAGGCCAATTTCACCAATACCGAGGACGTTTGGCCTGTCGATGAATTCGGGAATCAGGGCCATCACTTCACGGGCAAAGCCGGCATCTTCCGCTTCCTTGGGGTTGATGCAGAGCCAGCAGAAGTGCTTGATGCCGAACTTTGCGGCGCGCTTTGGTTCATATTCGGTGAGTTGGCGGTAGTAGTCGTAGAACCCCTGCGGCGAGGCGCGATCGAAGCCCGCCCAGAATGCTGGTTCGCAAAGAGCCTCGCATCCCGCTTGCGCGATCGTTTCGTAGTCTGCCGTGGTGCGGCTGACCATGTGAGCATGTGGCTCGATGTATTTCATGCTCCTGCCTCCTCGTTGTGAGCTCCGAAGGCGAATTGGATGCCTGCTGATTCGGCGGGCTCAGTGGAATGATCCGAAAATGCGAGATGAACAGCTTGAGCCCGCGTTGTTCCTGCAGGAGGACTTTGCATCGCCTCCAAGGCCTTATGAAAAGCAGGGTGCCTAAAATCAGTTTCACCCTCGTGACGGTCGACGCGGTCGAGAAAAGAGGCGATTTCCAAAAGCTTGAATCGCGCGTCCATGAAGTAGAGGTCCTGAATGTCCTGCTTGGTGGGCATGGGGAAACAATACGACCCTCCAAAAAATTTCCAAGAGATATGACGCTTCCGTGACATTTCTGAGGAGACGCCAGAGTTCTTCAAGATGGGGTGGGATTACATAAATTCGCTTCTCGCTGTTTTGTGTTTTGCTAGTTAAAAGGTGAGGATATGAAAAGGGCGGTAGTGATTGTCGGGGTGCTTGTGGCGCCCCTCATCGGGCAGGAGCTTCGGATTATTCCGGAAGGAAACGCGATTCGCTTGTTTTGGGAGCGGGCGTTTCCGGCTGATACGGGGGTTGAAAGTGAGCTGAGAACCCGGGTTCTCAGTTCGACTGACCTCATTAATTGGACCGAGGAGACCACGATCACAGCTGAAGAGGTGCTGGGAAATGGTATTTCGGATTGGAATGTCACTCCGGGAGCAGGCCATCGCTATTATCGGATTGAAGAGGCGGTAAAGTTCATGCACCGGGGCAGCTCCAGTGATCAACCGGCATCCTATGATCTCCAGCTGGCGAGTTTGGAAGAACGCCGGGACTTCGTCTCGGTGGCACAGTTTGCCAGTTCAGCGGAAGACCCTGATTGCGTGGATCAGATCGATTGGGATCCGCGGACGGCGTTTTTTTTCACGGAATTCAACACCACTCCGGAGGAACATAATGCGAACCTAGCCGCCGATGATCCCGAGCGACGTTTGACTGATTTTTCTCTCAATGAAGAGGAGCTAGCGCTCTTTCTTAAAAACGGGTTTGTGGTGAGTGATCGGATCGGACCAAGGCGCATGGACATAGGAGGAGATCTGCAGAGGTTGGGAAATCCAGTGGATTTCTATTATTCCATCTGGGCTGATGATCTCCCGGTTTATGTGACGGCAGATTCAGTCCTTGATGCCTGGCATAAAACCTTCCTTGGACTGCTGGAGGAAATGGAGGAGCTGCACCTTTATCCTACCCTGCGGAAGATGCTCACCTCGGGAGCAATTGGGAACCTCAATTCCCTCTATGAGCAATGGGATGGTGTCGCAACTCCGGGAGCTGATCATATCAGACAGGCTATTCGCGATGTCGATCTCTACCTCGGGGTCGCCACCCGCCTCAATCGAGGTGGAGTTGATTCCTATCAATTGATCGACCCGGCACTGGTGGATGAATGGTATCAGGCAGCCATCGATGCCAGCGATCCAATGCGCTTGGGGCTCTATGGGGATTCAGAGAGAATCGAGAACATGAGTCTCTACAAGATTCGAGGCCATTACACGAATTCCCATGCGCTGGGAGCTTACTTTCAGAGCCTTTTATGGCTGAGCCGGATGCAGTTTCACATCGCCTCACCAGCGGACTTGGCCCAGGAAATGCGGGAGCTACGGGCAGCAGTTCTTTTATCCCTGAGAGTGAAGAGGGATCCTTTTATTCTTCCGATGTGGGACGAGCTTGAAAACATGATGCAGCTTCTTGTTGGCCAGTCGGATGCGATGACGATCCGAGAGATGCTCGCCTTGCTGGAAGCTCAGGGAATCAATTCGGTCGACGATATCGCTTCCGATGTGAAAATGGCCGATCTTCGCGAAGCCATTCTTGCGAGCACCTACGGGATTCAAGAAATCAACGGAGGCCAACATCAAGCTGCTCTCGGAGAAGAAGGATGTGACGAGTTGTCTGCACCGTTACCTCGAGCGCTCTCGCTCTTTGGACAGCGTTGGACCCCAGATGCCTGGGCCTTCAACCAACTGGTGGTGCCCAATGTGCGGGATGAACTGGGCAAGACGCTTCATCGTCGGAAGCCCTCTGGCCTCGATGCTATGTATGCCGTGCTTGGGAATGACGCTGCTGCTCCGATTCTAGCTGACCGGATGCTCGACCAGAATGGTCTTTGGTTGCGCGATGGCATTCCTTTTCAAAATGAGCTTCTGGCAGTTCGGGGGGTGATCGAGGGGCAGTCGCCCCAATTCTGGACCGAGCACCTCTACGGATCGTGGCTCTATACCTTGCGAGCGCTCTCGCCAACTGTTTCGAATGGACCGGATACCTTCCGGACAGCGGCGTGGAAGAGACGGATGATGAATACACAGCTCGCTTCGTGGACGCATCTGAGACACGACACTCTTTTGTATGCCGAGCAGAGTTTTACGCCGCCAATCATTTGCGAGTTTCCCGATGGCTATGTCGATCCGTATCCGGAGTTCTGGCAGCGCCTTTCGGAGATGGTGCTCACCTACAAGGATGCTTTGGGCACGCTGGAGTTGGAGGGAAACTTTAGGGTGCAAGGAAGAGATGATTGGTTTTTTTTTTCCAAGAGTAATCTCTCGGGCAATTTTTGGAGTCCGGATTCAGGGTATCTGGTGAGTCCCTTATCTGGGAATGAGGTGGACGACCAGACGACTAGATTGGTCGACCGTGGAAGTCGATCGACAGCGATTTGTGAGCACCTGGAATTCTTCTCAGCAAAATGTCTTGCGCTCAAAGCAATGGCGGAAGCGCAGCTTGCGGGAGTTCCCTACAATCAGGATCAGGAGGAGCTTGTCACGACCTTGGTCGAGAATGTCGCAGAAGTGGGATATGTTGGCGAACGGCTCTACAGCGGCTGGTTTCCCCAGCTTTACTTTGAGCCCTTATTTCTAATCAACCCAGACGAACATCCCTCGGCAGTTTGGAACCCAGTGGTTGTTGATGTGCACACGGATTCGGTCGATGCGTTTTGCACCGGTGATTCTGGTGGAGTCCTTCACGAAGGGGTGGGCTATTCGCAGTTTATGCTTGTCGCAGTGAAGCATTCTGATGGCTCTTCCTGCGTTTTCGGGGGACCAGTGTTCAACCACCACGAGTTCTGGACCGATCATCCGAGTACGCGGTGGAACAATGCTCAATGGGAAAGTGCACTTGAGAGCGGAAATGCTCCGGAGCAAGCAGACTGGAAGAAATCCTTCCGCGTGCGAACCTCGGCTGAGTGATCAGCTTTTTCCCGCGACGTGCTCGAAGAAATCCGGGCCGAGATCGGCGAGCGGCTCTCGGAGCTGGTCGAGCTCGGCTTTCGGTCCGTGGACTTCCACGCGAATGAGCTCAGAAAATGTGAGGGCTTCTTCGATGCACTCGCCAACGTTTTCCAAATGATGGAGAAGTCCTGCTGCGCCTTTATAGGCTTCGCGGCAGAAGACAATGTCTCCACAGACGGTGAAGTCGTAGTAGAAGCAAGTCTCTTCGGTAGAGGTTTTCTCGGAGAAGCGGTTCATAAGTGTCTTAAAGTCCTCAAGCTTTCCTTCTTGGACTCTGAAATACGGATGGATGCTGACAGCTTGTGAAAGTTCACTCATGGCAGAGAGAACGGCTTGGGAGTGGAAATCATTTCATCTTTTAAAAGAGAGGAGCTCCTTTTTCTGGTTCTGAGACCCGGACAGTCTAGGTAGGGCTACTGGGTTGATTTTTCGCTGCGTCTTAGCGGATCTTCGAACCAAAAATCATGAAGGCGTAATGGCATCCTTCGGGCGATCCCCGAAGATGTTTTTCGGACAATGTGACGACTAACCAAGTCCTCGAACTTAGGGAGTGAACTTCCTCAGCACCTCTCGGAAAACTGGAGTGAGGTAGTGCAGTGAGCCAACTTGAGTCAGGTGATCGTCATCGGTGTAGAAGGATGCTGTGTCGTAAATTTTCAGGGCCTCGCCACCCGGAAAGAAGGACTCGGTGGGATCGATGATTTCGATGAGATTTTGATCCAGCCGTCTGAGAGCTTCATTGGTCTTTTTTTGGCGTTCCTGATGCTCCGCGAGTGTAGTGGTGTGAGCGGGGAGGGCATTGAATCGTGGGAATCGGATTTGCGCGTTGACGAGATTGGCGGTTTGAGCAGAGGTTGTTTCCGGAACTTGCTGTAGGAGCGAAACATGGATCCCGTGAGGCTGAAGGCGAAGGGCGAGTGCTTCGAGCTGTTTCACAAGAATGCGCGGTGAATGCTCCAGGTCAGGTTCCGGGCATTCCTTATTCACGACCATTCCAACGTAGCGATAGTCAGGCTGTTGGTTTTCCACTTCGGCATCGGTGTAGCCTTCGCATCGTGCGACCCATCGACCTACTAAGATGAGATTCTTGGCGCCACTGGCGATGATCTTTTCTTCAACCTCTGCGTTCAAGGCTTCCATGTCCGCGATTTCTCTCGAACTCAGATCAGAAAACCAGAGCCCTGGAACGGGAGGGGTGCCGTTGTTCAGGAAGCCAAGGCCGTGGAGCTCGAGGTCGGTAGCAACTTGATCAAGCGCGTGGGCGGCCGACGTTCCGTGGCTGTCGCCCCAGAGAATGAAGTCGGGGTTGCCAGCGCCTTCGACTCCGAGGAGGGCTGCTTCTGATCCGGTGTTACTAAAATCCCGTGCTCCATTTCCTGCGCCCGGAATAAAGGCGCGAAGCGAAAAGGCGGCGATCCAGAGAGCGGTGACCGTGCTAGCTCCGAAGGCGTAGCTGGCTCGGCGTTTGGCAAGAGCATTTCCAGTTCGAAAGGGCTGCTCCACGAAGCGCCAGGACAAAAGTGCGAGGATCAGGGAAAGAGCCAGCATTCCAAGTTTCCAGGGAAGCGTGACTTCGATCACCATGACGTTGACGTAAGCTACAAGGGGCCAGTGCCACAGGTAGAGAGAGTAAGAAATGAGACCGAGTCCGACCACTGGCCGAATCGTTAAAAGGCGGCCGCTACGGGTGAGCTTGGAATCATTTACCGCGATGAAAAGGAGAGCTCCGAGCACGGGAGGAAGAGCGCTCAGACCGGGGAAAAGGGTCGCTTTTTCGAAAAGAAAGATCGGCCCAATCATGAGGGCGAGTCCAAGAAGAGAGAGGGCTTCATCGAAGCGGCTGGGTTTGCCGGGCGGCTTGAAGGCAAGCAGTGCTCCGGCAAGTAGTTCCCAGGCGCGGGAAGGCAGGAGAAAGAATGCCGACTTTTGGTCGACCTGAACCTGCCACGCGCTTCCCGCGAGAGAGAGAAGTGCGAGAAAGCCAAGAATGAGTGGGGTTTTTGAGCGAAATCTGCGCCAGAGGAAAAGAAGTAGGAGAGGGAAGAGGAGGTAGAATTGTTCCTCGACCGAGAGTGACCAGGTGTGAAGCAGCGGTTGCTTTTCCGCGCTCTCAGTGAAGTAGCCCTGATCACGATTGAAGTAACAATTGGAAGCAAAGATGGCGTGTGCCATGAGGGAGCGAGCAAGCTCGCGGAAGTCGCCACCGTCGAGGATGAGCCACCCCATGAGCATCGTCCCAAGGGCCATCGCGACAGCCGCCGGTGCGATCCTCCGAATACGACGAGCCCAGAAGCCTCCCAGCGAAAAACGGTTTTCCCGAAGTTGCCGTAGGAGGATCCCTGTGATTAGGAAACCGGAGATGACGAAGAAAATATCCACGCCCACAAATCCACCGGGAAAAGACAGTCCGAAGTGATACAGAAGCACGGCGATCACCGCGAGGGCTCGCAAGCCATCGATCTCCGGTCGGTATCGCGCCGCTGACATCGCGGCGATATGAATCACTCGCACAGGAAAGACTCAATCTAAATTGTTGGATTGATCGAGATCCCGATGAACGTAGTGATGAAGAGCGAAAAGGCAAATCCAAGGATGAAGCAGCCCATTTTTTGGGGTTGAAAGTCCGCCCATTTGAAGTCCAAGGCGTTCAGGGAACGCCTGAACTTGCTGGAGATGCGGTGAAAGAAGTGGACTGGAATGACTGTCAGTCGCTGGTGAACGTCGGCGAGCTGGTTGCTCTTTTTTGATTAATTCCGAGAATTGAGCTTTTCGTATTTTTATTAAATCTGGTAAGAGTCCCAACTGTGGCGAAGCTTTCCGATACCAATCGCACTTATAAATCTCCGCTAGGACAGCCGAAGGCTCTTTGGTGGTTTTATGAGGATAAGGATGGAAAAGCATACGGTCCAATGCCCTTCCGTGAACTTCGCGAGAATGCCATAAAGCGAACTCTCGTGGAAGACATGAAAGTCTGGCGGGAAGGGGAAGAGGAGCGATACGCCTCTCAGGACATCGTCGGGTTATTACCCACGGGATCCTCTCAAGCGAAAATAGATCCGGGACCACAGTCGTCGATGGATGATGACAATCCTTATGCCAGTCCCAATGCTGAGCGGATAATTGCTGATGGTCCTCCAGGTGGACTTTACCTTCCTCATCTTAATCGTACTCATTTTTCGATTCTCCTCTGCTTCATTGTTACGGCCCTTGGGTTTGGCACTCTTTCTGCGGCGGTTTCTGATCCTCTCACCCGTTCCATTATTTACTCCTTTTCCGCCCTAGCGCTATGCGGTTGGGTGCTCTTCTCGCTCCTTTACCTAAGGCGAGCGTGGAATATGATGAACATGCTGGGAGCCTCCATGAACGGAACGAAGGCAGTATTGGTCTTTCTCATTCCCTTTTTCAATGTCCTTTGGTCTTTCGTGGCGATCTTTGGCTGGGCAAAGCTCTGGAATTTCAACGCCGAGAATCATCCCGGCCTTTCTGAAGCCAAATCAGTTTGGAAATTGATCTTTTTTCTCTTTTGTGTCGGCTTTTTGATGACCCACGTAATCGTCCTGATGCTTTGGACTTCAGGGGAAGTGCCTCGTGACATCTTGAACCCTCGTCACCAGTTTGCACTGGGCACCTTTGCGGTGACTTTTCTCCTGTGTATCGCGACGTGGTATCAGCTGTGTCGCTCGGTGAACTTTCTCGCTCGGAAAAAGTCCTAAGGTGTTTCCGTGCGGCGTTTTTTACGGAGCTTGCGCGGGAGCTTTCCCGTCCGATGTTCACCAGACTCGTTTGCTTGCCAGAATCGACCCCGTTCGGCATCGAGACAGGTGAGAAAACCACCCCGACAGGCGGCGGTGTCGATACAGACGCCGAAGCCTTTGTCGTTTGGCCATCCCTTCTTCTGCACGGTGTGACCACAAACCATGACCTTACCTGATTGGTGGGGTTTGGCATCGCGAAATCTCAGCCAGCACATTTCTTCCTGATCCTGATCGAGTAGGGGACGGTCGGGATGTAAGCCACCATGGACGAAAATATAATCATCTGTTTCATGGAAAAAGCGGGCGCGTTCGATGAAGTGCCTGTGCTCGGCCGGCACTTGTTCAAGCGACCCACCGTAAGAATCGATAGTAAGCTGACCACCGACCTCTTTCCAATAATCTTGATGGATTTCTGAGCGGAGCGCGTGCTCCATGATCAGTTCATGGTTTCCTTTCAGGCAAATAAGAGAGGCCTGCCACTTCCATTCGAGGAGATAGTCGATGACTCCTCTGGAATCCGGACCACGGTCAACGTAGTCGCCCAACATGATCACCGTGTCTTCGGGTTTGGGGTCAACCTGCTTGAGGAGCTTCTTGAGCGACTTCAAGCACCCATGCACATCACCGATCGCCAAAAGACGACCGGAATTTAGAACGGTTTCGCGCTTTGCCATAGCTCAAGATTTCCCGTGAGGCGGTTCCACAGTAAACTGAGCGCTTCCCCGGCATCAATCTTTGAAGGTGGATGGGTTGCCTCGAAGTTGCCATCTTCGTCGTAGCGCATGGCCCATTTAAAAATGGGAAACTGTCGCCCAATTTGCGCACTACGGCGTTCTCCGAATCGCATGTCGATCAGAAGAATTTTTCCGTCGGGGCGAATCCTTGCAACCCAGCGCCCTTGTGAGAACCACTCCAAGCCTCGGTAGTGCTTTTCATCCCGGAAGCGTTCGGTCAATTCGGCGTGTTTCGGGTAGTAATCCCACTTGGCAGACTCTTGATCGAAGAGGGACCAGTAGATGACCCAATATCCTGTTTGGGTTTCAACAAGCCCCCGCCAAAGGATGGTGTTTCCGAGCGTTGGAGCCACTTGCACCAATTCCGCATTGGGAATTTCTTCCTGCATTCGTGCTTCTATCACCTTCATTGCCCGGGTCTTCATTCCAAAGCTAAAGAGGGTATACAAGCAACTCGTCATCAGGGCGATTTTTGCCACCTTCCCGGAGAACCTCGGCTCAACTACTTGTTCACCACGTTCCTCTTCTGGGGTGCGGCGATAGCGGATTGTTCTAAAGACAAAAATCAAGACCCTGCCCAAAGCGAGGAAGACGCAGACCAAGAGCGGGAGCGAAAACAAGGGGTCAATGATCGACATGTTGTTGAACGATGCTCTAGCGTCGGAAAAAGGCTCCCAGATTTGGGTTCCGTAAGTCGTGAAGACATCGATCAAGACATGCGTGCTCCAAGCCAGAAAGATAAACCACCAGGCGCGCCCTGGCGAAAGTCCACGCCCTCGATGAAGCCAGGAAAGCGGTTTCATCAAGAGAAAGGCCCCCGCAAATAGCATCAAAACTGAATGCGAGATGCCACGATGCCATTTCAAGCGGGTGACCTCGTCCAAAAAGGGAGACACCAAGATATCCAGGTCTGGCAGGGTTCCGAAAAATAAGCCCCAAGCCATGCCGCGCCAGCCCAGTTTACGTCCCAGAATCCATTCTCCCACTGCTCCGCCGAGGGCTGCTTGCGTGATCGAATCCACGTTCGCAGGCTACCTTCTTCTTTCCACCTGCCAAGGCGGTAAATGAGCTTCCCTGATCAATCATGATCAGGCATACCGTAGACCATCCCATGAAATCACTCCTCCTTGCTCTTTTTATTCCGCTCGTTGTTTCTGCCAAAAAGCCCAATGTCATTGTCATCATGGCGGATGATCTTGGATACGGAGATCTTTCCTGCTACGGTGCCACGACTTTCAAGACGCCACATATTGACGCCCTCGCTGCCGGAGGCCAAAAATTCACGCAGGGATATTGCTCTGCCTCTACCTGTACCCCGACACGCTATTCACTGCTTACGGGGATCTACGCCTTTCGCAGGCCCGGCACGGGGATCGCGCCGCCCAATGGTCCTCTGAATATTAATCCTGACACTTTCACCCTTCCTGATCTCATGAAGAAGGCGGGCTATCAGACTGGAGTTGTTGGTAAATGGCACCTTGGTCTCGGAGAAAAAGGAAAAGGTCCTGATTGGAACGGAGAACTCAAGCCGGGCCCCCGCGAGATTGGATTCGATCACCATTTTCTCCTTCCAACGACCAACGATCGCGTGCCTCAGGTTTATGTGACTGATTCCCGCGTGCTCAATCTTGATCCCAATGATCCTTTATGGGTAGGGATGAAAAAACCCTCTCCTGATCACCCTACCGGGGTGACTCACCGCGATACCCTCAAGCAGGATTGGTCACACGGTCACAATCATACCATTCACAACGGGATTTCTCGCATCGGCTTCTACACCGGAGGCCACAAGGCGCGTTTTCGCGATGAAGATCTCGCTGACAAATGGGTTGAGAAATCCGTCGAGTTCATTGAGAGGAACAAGGACAAGCCCTTCTTCCTTTTTTACGCTTCCCACGATCTTCATGTTCCCCGCATTCCTCATGAGCGTTTTCAGGGAGTGACTCCCCACGGCTTCCGGGCCGACTCTATTGTTGCCCTCGATTGGACGGTGGGCGAGATCACCAAAACACTCGATCGTCTTGGTTTGTCCGAGAATACACTGATTGTCTTCTGCTCGGACAACGGACCAGTGATGGACGATGGCTATCGAGATGATGCTCTCGAGAAACTGGGATTGCACAAAGCGGCCGGACCGTTCAAGGGAGGAAAATATTCCATCTACGAGGGCGGCACTCGCACTCCCTTCATTGCGAGCTGGAGAGGGACGATTCCCGCAGGCATTTCCGAGCAAGTGGTCTGCACTATTGATCTTGCGACCTCTCTCGCTTCTCTGACCGGAACCAAAATTCCAGCCGGTGCGTTCCTTGATAGTTTGGATGTTTCGGGTGCTCTTCTTGGCTTGTCTGAAGCCAAGGGGCGTCAGAATCTTATTCAGCAGGACAATGGAGGACGTGGAAATTTTGGTTACCGGTCTGGAATCTGGAAGTTGACACACCACGGCAAAAGGCGGGCTCGAAATACCACGGTCGAAGCCAAGCTCGCCAACCTTAAAGTTCCTGAGTTCCAGCTCTACAATCTTGCGACTGATCCGGGTGAAACCCGAGATCTTGCAGCTGAGAAACCGAAGGTTCTGGCCCGCCTCAAGGCCGAGCTTGCTAGAGCCATCGCTGATGGCCGGACGCGTCAGCCCTAGGCATTCTGACTCGATGCGTTTCTTTCGGCTTGTTCTCTTTCTTCCGTTTCTGGCGGTCGCGGGTCCTGCGGGTCCGGATTGGCCCGTATTGCTGAAGCAGATGGATTCAGAAAAATTTGCCGAAAGAAGCGCGGCAACCAAGGTCGTGGAGCAATGGGCAAGTCAACATGAAAAGGAAGCGCTTAAGATCTTCCCCCGTAAGATTAGAGACTCCAGATCACCTGAGATTCGGGAGAGGCTCACGGCGATCCTTCGTGAAATTTATATCCCTGAAACCCGCTCTCTCTTCGGGTTTCAATATTTGGCCAAACGGTCACCCTCACCCCAGGGGAACACCCGAACCATTCTCGAGATTGAGTTTGTGATGGGGCAAACAGCGGCGGCCTTGGGTGGGCTTAAACAGGGTGACCTTATTACCGCGATCAATGGGAAGGCCTTTGATCCACGACTGAACGACGACGAGTTGCAGGACTTTTTTTTTCGAATGAAAGCCGGAAAAGCAACCCTCTTTGGGATTCTGCGAGAGGGGAACAAACTTAATTTGACGCTCACCCCAAAGAACCAAAGGGTCACCGCCTTGGAAAAAGCTGCTCTCAAGGAGCGTTTTAATCGATGGCTCTCCAGTGCGATCGAAGACCTTCCCAAAAAATAGTTCGTTGGGCAAAACAGAAGGAGGTGAATTCCTGCGAGCTAGCTCGACTGACATTCTTCCAGGAAGCCGATGATTCCGACCACGGCCTCTTCAAGAACTTTGGCGACTCGATCGTAAGCGGGGCGCCCCATGCCGATCGGATCAGGGACATCGGCACCCACTTTTCCGTCGATTTCGCAAAAATCACAAGCGAGGTGATATTTCTCTTCCATCTCCGGGTGCATCATCTCGAGCATTTCCAAATGACCTTCGGTCATACAGAAAACGGCTTCTGCTTCCTTGAGCATCTCTTCATCGACCATCCGACTCTGGAAACCAGCGAGCGAAATTCCCTGATCCTTCAGCACCCCAAGAGTTTCGCGACTTGCCGAGCCACCACCCATCGCTGCCACACCAGCGGAGCTGACTTCATAGCCCTTGCCTGCAACTTTACGGAAAATTCCTTCCGCCATCGGGCTCCGACAGGTATTTCCAGTGCAAACAAAGAGGACTTTTCGGGGCTCGTCTGGCATGGACGAAAGCTTAGGCTCTTTGGCCACGTTCTCAATCTCAATCACATTATGAAAATCCTCTTCGCGTTTCTGGCTCTTCTTTTTGGAGCCTTTGCAGCCTTCCAGTGGAATGACATCGACCCCGAGGTTTACACCAATCCCTCGCGGGCAGACGCGATCTACTGGCTCTTCTTCTACGCTTTGATTGCGGTCGGGTTCCTGACCCTCTGTTTCCGGAAAATCCCTTTCGCCTATTTTGTGATCGCTGGAATCTGTTGTCTTATCGCGATGGGAATGTCCATTTCAGGCGTCATCGAAAACCTTACCGGGGCCCAGCCCTTCACTCTGGGGCAGGAGTCGATGTCAGCCGAAGACCCCCGCGTCGAGCTTAGCCGGGAGTTTTTTGGAGCCTTGATCGCACTGGCGGCCGTGTTTTTTCAATTTAAAAGAAACCGGCTTCCGGAACAGACTTCTCAATCCTGAAGCCCATCGACAAGCTGAACTCTAACGCTTCAGCGGTGGATTGAAAGCGCGAGTGGCAAGGCTTAAGATCTCTACGAAAAAGTCGCACCCCTCTTAGGTTGCGGCTGATGAAGATGAATCTGTGACGAAGAACTCTAGAGCTCTTTGACGAAGATGTTTCGCCAGTAAACGTCGCACTTTTTGCCACCGTGGACCTGAAGGCCGAAGAAGCCCATTACGGTGGATTCCTTTTCGTGATCGATGAAGTCAGTTCTCAGCTCGCCGTTGATCCAGATTTGAAGGTGTTTACCCTGAGCCTTGATAGTGATGGTATTCCAATCATCCATTTTGGTGACTCTAAGTCCTTGTTTGGTAAAGGCGGACATATGTTCCGTGTTGGATTTTTTGGGAAAGATCCAGCCGCGTCGAGCTTCGTCATAAATGCCGGCGGTCCAGGAGCGCTCGGTGTTGTCGTGTTCGCATTGATAGCCATTCACCCGGCCCTTGTTGTTGAGAAGGCCCCGGAACATACATCCCGAGTTTCCGTTCAGGTGGTCGAACTTGAATTGAAAGGTGAAGATGAAATCGCGGTAGAGTTTTTCGGTGCAGAGAAAGGAGTTTCCTTTCAAGTTACGCGCGCTTCCTGCGACTACGCCATTCTTGACGGAGAACTTGGCCTGGCTTCCGTAGATGGCCCAGCCATCAAGAGAATCACCGGAGACGAGGTTGGTGAATTTAGCTTTTTCGAGCGCAGCGGGGGAATGGTCTGAAATTGGGTCGGGAACTGGTTTAAGCTGGGGAGCCTGACCTAAGAGAGGAACAGTCAGAGCGAAGAGGGTAGCAAGGATCTTTTTCATGGAGGGATCTGATCCTTTGAAGGCGGCGGAATTTGTCAATGAATACCGTCGGGCAACGTCCGGGGTGATTTCTTTCTACTAATTTTGCTGATAGCCTTGCACTCGCGTAACTCTGGGCAATCTTGATCAATGCTCTGACTCCTCTGTAAAGCAGCCGAAAAAAAATCCGGTCGGATGGTGCTCGGCGTAATTCTCCTGTTGGGATTGGCTGTTTTCGTTTATTCGAAGGCATCGGCATGAAAGCGCTCATTCTCTTCTTACTCACTTTTATAATGGCCCAAGCTGAACTGGCGGTAGAGCTGACTGGGGTGAGGAATAGTAAAGGTAAGGTGGGTTTGCTCATCTTCTCAACAGCCAAAGGATTTCCTGAAGACAGAACCGAAGCCTATCGCGAAGCGAGGCTAAAAGCCAAGAAGGGTCAAGTGGTTTTCAAACTCCCTGTTTTAAAGGAAGGGGAATATGCCTTTGTGGTGCTGCATGATGAAAACGAGAACCACAAGCTTGATAAAAACTTCTTCGGCTACCCGAAGGAAGGAGTGGCGATCTCGAATTACCGGAAACTGGCTCGTCCGAATTTTGCCAAAGCGGTGATCAAAAACCCCCAATCCACCGTAAAACTCAAGATGCTCTACCCTTGATTGACCGGGTGATCTTAGTGTCTTTTATTTGAATCAACGCTCATGGGATACGATGATCGAGACTACATGAAATCCGGAGGTTCCTTCCATGGTCCCGGAGGCGAAATAAGTAGACCGTCACATTATACGGGAGCTCCGGTTTCAAAGTTTCTGATGGTTTCCAATGTGGTGATCTTTCTCGTCGGGGTGCTTCTGACCAAAGAAAATACCCCGATTGAGGATGGGCCATTTGCGGTTTGGGGTCATTTTTCCATCACAGAGGCTCTTCAGAATTTTCAACTTTGGAGAGTATTCACCTTTCAGTTTCTGCATGGGAGTGTGACCCATTTACTGTTCAATATGATCGGGATCTTCTTCTTTGGTCCCCATGTCGAGCGCATGATGGGAAGTCGCCCGTTCAGTTTTTACTACCTTTTCTGTGGGATTGCAGGCGCTCTCTTCTACAGCATCCTTTACTTCGTCCCCGGCCTCTTTACCGGAGAACCGCCCGGGCGGGGGATGGTGGGAGCCTCGGCTGGGATTTTTGGGATTCTCGCGGCCTTTTATAAAATGGCACCCAATGCGCGTATTCTTCTTTTCTTCTTCATCCCGATGTCGGTGAAGACCGCTGCGCTTTTTTTCTTCATCTCGGAAGTGATTCACATTCTTTTTGGCCTCCCAAATGCCGGGGGGTCGGCCGGTCATCTCGGAGGTGCTTTGCTGGGGCTCTCGTTTATTAAGTTCAAACCGCTCAGAATCTGGTTGATCAAGATCTCGCGGATTGGAGTGAAGAGTTCGAAATCTCCCCGGGTTCAATCGGCGCGAGTGGTGCGGGAAAGGCGGCGCTCTGCTCTTGAGCTTACCAAGGAGGTCGATCGCATTTTGGAAAAGATCAGCAAGGAGGGTATGCAGTCGCTGACCCGTGCTGAAAAAGAAACCCTCGAAAACGCCCGCCGCAAATCATGATGACTGATGAAGAAATGATGACCTGCGAGGAGCCAGATCTTCAGATTGATCGCCTCCGCGCAATCATGCACCGACTCCGTTCACCGGGAGGTTGTCCTTGGGATGCCGAGCAATCGCACGATTCCCTGATTTCAAATCTCATCGAGGAGACCTACGAAACTGTCGCCGCGATCAAGGCGGGCGATGATGAGAATCTGGAAGAAGAGCTTGGCGATCTTTTGCTGCAAGTCGTCTTCCACGCTGAAATTGCCCAAGAAGATGAGCGCTTTGATCTCGACTCGATTGCGAAGGGAATTTCCGACAAGTTGGTCCGCCGTCATCCCCATGTTTATGGCGACTCTGTGGCTGATACCACGGATGGGGTGTTACAGCAGTGGGATGAGATTAAGCGCGCGGAAAAAGGAGAGGAGCAAAAGCCATATCTTCATGGCGTTGGAAAGGGCCTGCCAGCCTTGCTTCGATCTGCAAAGTTGCAAAAGAGAGCAAGCAAGGTGGGCTTTGATTGGCCGGATACGGATGGCATTATCGAGAAAATCGAAGAAGAATTGGGCGAGGTTAAGGATGAACTTGAGAGGTATGAACCGGGGGGGCAAGTGAGCACGGAGCTGCAATCTGAGATTGGGGATCTTCTATTTATCGTCACCAATCTGGCACGAAAAATCGGAGTCGATCCCGAGGTGGCCCTGGAAGGGACGAACCAAAAGTTTCTTGATCGTTTTGCCCACATCGAATCAGGCCTCAGGAAAGAAGGACTGACTTTGCAGGAAGCCTCCCTCGCACAGATGGAGGTTTACTGGAACCAGAAGAGATTCTCTGGTTCTGCACTCAAGGGTTAAGAAGCGCATTCACCGCGGAAAGGACCTGTGTCACGCTAATGCTTTTCAAGCAGCGGTGATCGAGCGGGCATTTATTTAAAAAGCAGGAACTGCAGGCGACTCTCTCATGCACGATACGGTGAATCTGCCCCAGAGGGCGTTTCCACACAGGTTCATTGGGACCAAAAATCACCACGCATGGAATCCCGAGGTGAGCCGCAAGGTGAGGGACCGATCCATCGCTGGCAATCAGCAGGTGGCAGGAGTCCAGCTCCTGAAAGGTGTTTTCCTCCGCAACCAGAGTTCCAAGATCGCCGAGGTTCCGGGCAGCGGCGGGGCGTCCGGGTGCTTCGAACAAGAAAAACTCAGCTGAAAAGTGGGAGAGGAGGTCTCGAAACTTTTCCAGATCCCACTCCGCGGATGGTCCGAAGTCGGATCCCGGAGAGACTCCAATTCGAAGCTGCGAAGAAAGTTCCTCACGGGGCGGAGTTTGAAAGTTGGCAGATTCGAAGGGTTGCGCTCCGAGTTGCTCCACGACCTTGAGGTAATCCCGCACCCGGTGCTCGATCGGACCCGTCGACTCCCGGATGTCAGGAGAATGCGTTAGCTGCTTGGGGAGTTTGTCCACCGCAGGTCCGATGCGTTTGGAGATTCCCTTTTTGGCAAAAGCAGCCGCTGCCGGGCTGTCTTCCCATGCGAGGGACTGCGAAAAGTCGCCGAACAGTTTGGCCACTTTTCGTGCCGAAGCCGAGGCAGGATAAGAGATGACCTCGGCGACACCGGTCACTGTTTTCCACAGTGAAGTGAGGTTCTCCGGGGTGAGAATGGTGAGAGCTCGATCTGGCTTCGCAAAGTGAAGAGCTCGCACCGCGGGAACACTGAAGCAGGCCTCATCAGTGACGAGAGGGGAAGCAATGATCAGCGGGCCGGGTGCCAACATCGCGCAGAGTGTGGCTGGCCGGAGCCTCGCTGGAAAGGCTGATTGGCAGGAAATGCGCGGGGCGATGGAAGTCCGGTTCTCCTCCTCCAAGATCGGCCAGAGTCAGATATCGCTGATTTGGAGTTTCGAGAATCAGGGTGGCATTCAGAGAACACTCCTCAAGAGGCCAGGGAATTTCAGTGAGGGGAATTGAGGCTCGGGCTTCCCAGTTTTCGGCAGTCATCTCCGCCTTGGTGATGACGTTCGCCAGTGGTTCGTTGCGACTTTGTTCACGGGGACTCGAGAAAAAGGATGACCACCAGGCTCCATTGGGAGCGAGATTGAACTCGAGGTAGTCATCGCCATTGGGAGCGGCGAGAAAGAACTCTGCGACATCATATTTCCACAGTTCAGCCTGAAAATCTCCAGCGATGGCACGAGGGTGAACTCGCGCCGGGGCCTTCCGCTTGGAAAGGAAATGAAAGTAGGATTTACAGACTGCAAAAGAGACCTTCGGAGAAGGGAAAAATTGATTTCCAAACCAATCAGAATTGATAGAAATATAGTTCTTATGAACATCATTCATGGAGGATTTCGAACCTACCTCGGCGATTGAAACTACCGTCATTTTGATTGATCTATTAAGAAGTTTTAAAAAAGGGTAAGAAATTAGAGAGAATTCTCCTAGGAACTCGTAAGGTTCTCGGTTATATCCAGTTATCAGGTTTCGGGAAGGATGAAAAATAGTGCAATCGAATATGTCGGAGCTACTCCGGTTCGTCGCAAGCGCCGCAATCCGTTGGGCGGTTGGCTATTGATCATTTTCGCAGTGGCAGCGAGTGCAGTGTTCCTTCGACCACTTTTTCCGTTTTTACAGGCCCAGCAAAAATTAACTTCCACCTCGAATCTTAATGAAGTGATTCAGATGCTGGAGAGTGAAGGCAGTTTTGCCGATCGCCTGGCGGCTTCTGCCTTGGAGCGCACCAAAGAAACAGTTGCTTTCGATAATTCCTACTACGAGATCAAATTTCCCGGTGGTGATATCAATGATCAAAAGGGAAATCGTGCGGACTTGATCGTTCGTGCCTATCGTGGCGTTGGTATTGATCTGCAAGAGGAGGTTCATACCGATATGTCATCGAACTTCCGCCGCTATCCACAGATTTTCCGGCGCAAAGAAGCCGACCCGAATATCGATCATCGCTTGGTTCAGAATCTCGACTGTTTTTTCTCTCGCAATGGTGACTCTCTTGCGGTGACTTCCGATCCGCTTGATTACAGTGTTGGAGACATTGTGATTTGGCGTCTGATTGATGGTAGTAAGCACATTGGAATGGTCGTTCCCGGTCCGGGTGCGAAGCAAAGTGAGAAGTGGGTCGTTCATAACATGAACAAAGGTCCAGTGTGGGAAGACCGCTTGTTTGATTACCTTCATGTCGGCCACTATCGCTACTCGAAGTAGGGCCGGCGAGTGATCCACACCTGAGCCCCTCGAGCGTCGCGTAGGACAATGTCTGGAAGGATGGGTGGCTGAGGGTAAACCACTACGGTTGCTTGTTGAACATGAGACGATAGAATCGTTTGGCATGGTCAGCGATCGGTTCGTTTGAACGATAGGTTTCGAAGCGAGAGCCGTCGGGATTGACCGTGCCGGGAATGAGGGTGTATTCGCCGGGTAATGCGGTATCCCAGCCGCTGAGAATGGAACTCCTCTGGAAGATGAGATCGACAGGGAGATTAAAGGAAGAGCGACGGATCGTGATCGCAGGATAATCATTGTCTCCTGAGGGAATGATGCGCGAAGTAGGTCTCACCGAAATTAAATCAGGAGTGGTGGGTGAGGCGCCGTAGACGTATTCGAGGAAGTTTAAAATACCGTCGCCATCGTAATCCTCAGCCGGATCAGTCAGGCCCGCAAGCTGAGCCGAGGTGAAGGATTGTTCTTTCCAGCGATCGTAGTTGAACTCCACCGGGGAACCTCCCAAATCGCCTCCGAAGTGAGCTGAGCACTCCCAGCTGGAAGGCAGGTTGTGATCTGGAGCAGTGGTGGGATTCTTCAGTACGAGCGAGTGCCCGGGGCCATCGGCACAGACGGGCCAAGGGGCTTTGTCATCATAAGTGAAGCTCTGAAGAGTTGCTCCCCCGATGAGTGACAAGGTGAGGGTTTCCGAATTGTTGGAAAGGCTGCCGGAATAGGACCCGATGACATTCCCGCGCCTGCCGTAACGCGCTTCGAAGGCCGCGGGATCATTGACGAGGAGGACCCGTTCTCCAGCCGCAAGTGAAGTTGCGGAGGCATCGGAAAAGTTGAAAGTTACGGCGCCGGAGAAGACAAGGTCTTTAAGATCGAGAACGTCGCTGCCCGAGACGTTCATAAGTTCGATAAACTCGAAATCATCGTCATCGGTGAAGCCTGCATTTATTTCGCGGATGCTTGGGTTTGGCGGGTGGAAGATGAATTCCGAGATCACGAGATTCGAGGAAGTGGGTTGTGTCAGTGAGACATTAAAACCGGCTTCCGTAAGTGCACTCCAGGTGCTTCCCACCAGGGCGCGAGCCATGGCAAGGGAAGTGCCTTGGCTCAGGAATTCCGCGCCTGAGTAAATCTGGGCATCGGGACTGATCCCTCCTCCGGAAAGGCGGGGATCGGTTCCATCGAGGGTGTAATAAATGGTGCCTCCACTGGGGGAGGTCATGGCAAGAGGGAATCCTGAGTTTACGTTCCCGCCGTGTAAGTTGAAGTTGACGGGGGAGACGGATGGCCAGAGGTCGTTGTCCGCGAAGTCGGTCCGGCTGGGCCCAAAGAGGTAGCGTCGACGACCAGATGAGGATGAAGTCCAATTGTTGAAGTAGCTGATGTTCGCGCTTTGCCCATGAACGTAGTTCAGGAGAGGATCGTAGTCCGCTTTCAGCTCTGTGGTGATTTGCCCGAAGCGGGAGTTGAGGCCGTCGCGGTCATCAAGCACTCCGCCATTAAACATGTGCTTGTTTATCCGATCGGCAAAGATCAGCCGCCACTCAGGAGCTTTAATCAAGCGTTGGAAGAGCTGGGAAAGGGAATCGTTTTTGGTAAGCAGATCTGAGGTGAAGGAGTTGTGAGTTCGAGGATTGAAGTAGCCTTGGTTTAGGAAAGCGCCCTCGGCATCCCAGACGTAGAGGCGGTAACGTCCTTCGGGTGAGCGCTCGCGGCCACCGACCCAGTTGTTTTGAGGCCAGTCCCAAGTGGCGCCGTAGATGTTGAGCAGGAAGTAGTCGGCCATGTTAATAGGGTCGAGGTATTCGAGTGCCTCGTTCCAATCGCTGAGACTGAGGTCACCATTTCCGCTGCGATTGAGAATTCCCATCATGGTGTTCCAAGCAGCGATGTCACCATTGGCATAGTCGTTGACCTGCCGGACATCCCAATCCTCTGAGCCACCGTGGTGTGATTGCATGAAGGGCTCACGAAGCCGTTCGCACATATTGAAAAAACCTTTGAACTCTCCATTAATATAAAGAGTGTTGAGGATACCGGTGGATCCTTCCTGACCCATTTCGACGAAGAGGCGTCGCACGGTTTCATCAACGATAAAGGGATTGCGGATGTCATTTTTTCCGGCACGGATTCGGAGCTGCTCGAAGTCGGTTGCGGGATAGTTCTCGCCGAGCCAGGGGTAATTTAATTTTGCGGTGCCGTAGTCATCCCGGAAGTAGAGATTGAAGCTGGGCTTTTGGGTGGGATCGCTGGCCCAGGGGGAGCCGCCGGTGTTGGTTAGCCTGAGTTTAGGACGGGACCAGCCAGAGGAAGAAAGTCTAATGCCGGCATCCTCGCGAAAGCCTGGGGTGCCATCGCTGAGGTAGAACTCAAGATGGAGTGGCCGCTCATATTGCTGGCCACGCATGAAGGGAATGTTGTAGCTCAGGGGGCCATTCTCGATCCAGTCGGAATTTGCCCCGACGTAGGTTCCCCCTTCGATGGCCATGATGCCGTGTGGTTTGAAAAAGATTTCATCTTCATCACCACTGAAGATGAGGGCAGGAGCGGACTTGAGGCGGGTGTCTTGTCCGATCAGGTAGGTATGGGTTTTTGATTTGGAAGGCAGCTGGCCGGGAAGGAAGGCCCGGGCGCGGACGACGTGTCCCTTCTTACTACTGATCACGGAAAGGGTGAGAGGATTGGAGTAAACAAAGCTGTTTGTCTCAGTGGGCTCGGTTCCATTGAGGGTGTAGCGGATGGTTGCACCAGGAGTGTTGCTGGTGAGAGTGACAGCGGTGGTGGAATCGAAGAAGCCACCTTTTGGACTGAAATCCGGAGCGTCGACGCGGTCGGTGTAAGTGGTCGTTACGTTTGGAGCTCCGGGAGTGGGAGTTTCAAGATAAGCCCAACTCATGGAGGTGGAGTCCCAGCCGTAGGAATGATTGATGTATTGGGGCGGGTAACCATCCGGGATGGAAGTGGTGACATTGGTAGGGCTGGTCAGGATGACGTCTTCGCCTGACCTTGACAGTTTGAATCCTACGTGGATCGCGATGCCGGGGCCATTGAGTTCCTCCTGATCATCGGCATGAACGACCAAGTACGCTCCGGATCCGATACTGGTCCCGGCGGGGAAAGTCCACTTAAAGGGCTTGGCAGGATCATCGCTGAGGCCCCAACCGCTCAGGTCCACCGCTTCTCCGCTGGGATTATGGAGTTCAATCCAGTCTGAGAATTCGACTTCGCCTGCGGCAATCTCTGCTGCGCCTCCAGCAGGCTCCGAGGCGCCGATGAGGTAATCGTAATTTGCGTTTGAAGGGACCAGAGTGTTTATGCCGTCGCTCAGTTCGAGATAGAGCATGAGATCGGATGACCCTGAACTCGAGTTGTGAACCTGACCGGCAAGGATATTTTCACCAACGCGAAGTTGGGAATGGTCGATAACGATGACATCGGGGTCGAAGGCACCTCCGTTGTCTGTCGAAGCTCCATGGGAACCATCGGAGGCGTCATTGAAAGCGTAGGAGTCACCGGGATTGCCCATGGTGCCTCGGCTCACTTCGTGTCCATTGAGGTAAGCGATGAAACCATCATCATAATCTACGGTGAGCTCGAGTTGAGAGATTGTAGCCAGTTGTGCAGCGGTGAGGGTGAAAGAGGTCCGCATAAAGAGCGATATTTGACTATTTCGCATCTGGGTGAGATTGGTCCCGAGCGTGTAAGGATTACTTCCGCTGGTGTCGTAGCCGAGAGGGCCAACTCCCGTAAACCAAGAGGAAGTATCGTATCCCGGCTTGCCCCACGGAGCGAAGAGAGTTCCTCCGCTGTTGATGAAAGCGTAATCAAAGACGCCGCCTGAAGGGAAAATGATGCCTGGGAACCACTGGCAGGAATCCCCCGAGGATACAAAAGTCACAGAGCTGGTTCGGAGCGTTGCTTTGGCTTTAAGCGTTCCGGAGTCGATGGAGTCGTTGTGAATTTCGATCGCAAGGACATTGTCACCGGAGACGAGGTGTTGATTTGCTGCTCCGAGAGAGATACTCGTGCCAGTACCGTTGGCCGTATTTGAATTGTAGGCCACTTGGTCCGGGTAGTGAGGAGACCCGGGCGCCGCGGCATCGCGGCGGGCCACTTCTTTACCATTAAGATAGGCGATGAAGGAATCATCGTAGTCGATCTGTAAGGTCAGGGTCTGCGATGAAGAAGCCTGGCTGCTGGAGGCGGTGAAATTATGTCGAAGATAGAGGGTGGGCGTTTTTCCCTGCACGGCACCGGAGACATTGGTGGAAATATCACCATATCCGAACCCAATGGGCGTGGTGCCCGAACTCCATTGCGAGTCATCGTAAGCTGCCTCCCACCACTGGATACCACCGCCGAGTCGGGCGACGCCATTAGCATCGCGGGTAAAGATGCGCTCGTTCGAAGTGGCCGAGATTTCAGTGATAACAACCTGTGCATGAATGAACAAGGGCGCCGCGAGGACGAGGAGAAAGAGGGGGGCGATGCGCATGGCGGGGGAGGTGTTTCCGGGGAAGTCCAATAAGCTTATAAGATACCCCGCAAAGGATGAGGCGCAAAGGAGGAAAGTGAGAGGTGATGAGCGTCTCAGCCTGTGCCTTCATTCTTGTGCCCGTATGGAAAAGGAGGCAAGCTTTGCCCAGCCTGAGGAAAGATGCCAAAGATTAATCAACAAACGATCGCGGACCGGCTCGGTTTGTCGCGTGCGACGGTGTCACGCTGTTTCACCAATCATGCGGGCATTAACCCGGTGACCCGGGCCAAGGTTTTCCAAGTGGCGGCTGAGCTTGGCTACACCCATATGGAAGGGCGGACAGCTCCCAAGAACAATGCGGCCAGGAAGCAGCTCGGCTTCACGGTCCTGATTTGCAGTGAGGCCGATGAGTATTTTCATGGCGACTACACGAGTCCGGGTGAGGAAATCTTGGCGGGCGTCTCGGAGTATGCACAGGCGCATGACATCCGCATTGATATCAATCTGATTTCTCCGAAGGTGACTGATATCGAGGATGAGAGTTTTCGGAAGATTTCCAGTCTGCGCACTCGTGCAGGTCGCGGAGTGCTTCTCATTTATCCTTTTCCCACCTCGGTGATTGATCAATTGGCCTTGAGATTCCCCATCGTTTCTCTCGTGGATCAGGAAGAACACATTCCGATTGATAGTGTGGATGTCGATCACTCCTCGGGGATCTCGGTCGCGATTGATCGTCTCGTGGCAGCCGGGCATCGCAGGATTGGTTTTTACACTCGTGATTATCCCATTGAGGCAACTTGGTCTTTTCACCGCTACGGCGCATTTTTGGAAAAGATGGCCCGACTTAAACTCAGGGTGAACCCGGAGGACGTGCTGGGTGTGTTTCCATCGGAGCGCCTGAAAGTTTCAGAGAGTATCGACCGCGCCGCGGAGCGGACGAAGAGTGGCGTGACCGCGTGGGTTTGTGCGGCTGATCACCAGGCCTACGATCTGGTTTCCGGCTTTAAGAAGCGTGATTTGGTGGTTCCGAAAGATGTGTCTGTGACCGGCTTCGATGGCATTCAGAACACTGAGACTGGCCTTGCGCTGACGACCATTAAAATTCCGTATCGTGAAATCGGGATGAGTGGAGCGGAGCGACTGGCTTCGCGGCTCCGGAAGCGATTCGCCGGAAAGCAACGGGTTTATATTTCCGGGGAGCTGAAGAGTGGGGATACCATCGGCGAGATCGCGCACTAGCGTTAGCGCCCGGTGCACAGTCCCTGCAGTTTCCAGCCATCGGAATCGAGATCGTTCCGGGTGCTTATTACTGCCTGATATTGGGATCGGGAAAATCGCCTATCTCACCAGATGGAAATCTCGCGGAAGGTGGCGAGTCGCTTGTTAAGCATGTCCGAATCAATTCCCTCAAGGGCACGGGTGGAGAAGGCTTCACAAGTGAAGGATGCAAGCATGGAACCTTGGACGACGGCTTTTCGAAGCTGATCAAAGCTTGGGTTGACGGCGCCTTCCCGTGCGAGGTAACCGGTCATTCCGCCGAGAAAGGTATCGCCTGCTCCAGTGGGGTCGGTGAGGTCACGAAGCGGCCACGCTCCGCAGCGAAAGAAGTCGTTCTTTCCGGGGCCAAAGAGCAAGGCTCCGAATTCTCCCAGCTTGATCACGACGAATTCAGGCCCCTTGGTCCGGAGTTTTTCGCCTGCGAGGATAAGATTGTTTGTGTCGGCAAATTCGCGGGCTTCACTTTCGTTGATCACCAAAAGATTGATGCGCTTGAGGACTTCGTGAAGCTCGTCGTTGGCGATGGTAATCCAGAGGTCCATAGTGTCGGCGAGCACGAATTTTTCCTTCGCGGTGCATTGATCGAGCATCTGGAGCTGATTGGCCGGGGCCATATTGGCCAGGAGAATGAACTCGGAATCACGGAGGCCGGAGGGGACCTTGACCGTCCAGTGCTCGAGCACATTGATTGCAACCTCGTGAGTGGTGCGATCATTCATGTTCTCGTGGTATTCCCCGGACCAGGTGAAGGAGGCTTCCTCGGAGCGTTCAAGGCCGGAAAGATCGACCTTATTCTCTGCCAGCATCTCGAGATGTTTTTGCGGAAAATCATGGCCGACGATCCCAACGAGATGAACCGGGGAGGCGATTTTTGAGGCTGCAAGTGCCGCATAAGATGCGGAGCCACCGAGGAGGTTTTTTTCGTCCGCAGTGGGAGTCTTGACGTTATCAATGGCGACGGAGCCGCCGACGAGAATGGACATGGAATGAGTTACTGGGTTAATGAATGAATGAGAGATTGGGTTTCCTCTCGGACCTTGGCTGCCGTGAGGAGATGGGAAACGACCACCACACGTTTTGCTCCGGCGGCGCGGACTTGGGAAAGATTCCCAGGCTTGATGCCTCCGATGCAAAAGACGGGAATGTAAGATCCGACCGAGTCTTCGACGGTGGCAATATTCTCGAGCCCGATTCCGGGTCGGCCTTCTTTGGTGGGCGTTGGAAAAAGGGGGCCGAAACCAATGTAATCCGCTCCTTCGGCGAGCGCGGCCTGAGCTTGTTCCACGGAATGGGTCGAACGGCCGATGAGCATGTGCTGGCCTAATATGGCGCGGGCTTCGTCGATGGATCCATCGTCCTGACCGAGGTGAAGCCCGGGAGCTCCGCAGTCTTTGGCCAACTGGACGTGGTCATTGATGATAAAAGGCACGTGATGCTTCGAACAGAGGACATTGAGCTCATTCGCAAGATCGAGAAGCGTGGCGGGATCATGCCCCTTGGCACGGAGCTGGAGCAGGGAGGAACCTCCGAGAAGGAGAGACTCCGCCACTGAGAGGGCACGGTCTTTTTCGACGTATCCCAGATCGAGGATGCCGTAGAGCCGCGCTTCAGGAGAAAGAGTCATGCCGCTGGGAAGCTAGCTTGAAGAGAAGAGAAGGCAAGCATGGCTGGATCATTAAATGCTAAAATAACAGCATCTAATCTTGCGCTTTCATTTAATGAATGCTGTTTTTTCAGCACATGAAAACACTTATTCTCGTTTCAGTCGTATCCGCAATGGTTTTTCAGTCCTGTTCATCTCCTCATTCCTATGGCCCGGCTGCTGGACCGGCCACCGCACTTGAAGCAGGAGAGAGTGAACGAAAAATCCGGAAGAAAGGTTCGCTGAACCTGAAATCTCGTTCTTTGAAGGAAAGTTCCGAACGTTCGGTGGCGATTGTGCATTCGCATCAAGGATTGATCGCGGATTCTTCGCTCACCAAGGATGATTACGAAACGACGATCCGGGTTCCTTCTCCTCAGCTTGAACCTTTGATGGATGAGCTGGGAGGACTTGGGGAAATCACCCACCGGAAAGTGAGCCAGGATGATGTCACCAAGAGGCATTACGACCTGCAGGCTGAGATTCGAAACAAAACGGAACTCCGCAATCGTCTGCGCGCGCTCCTTGCGAAATCGAACAAGGTCAAAGACACTCTCGAAATCGAGAAGGAGCTCGCCCGTGTTCAAACCGAGTTGGACCGACTCACGGGCAGCTTCACCAAACTGAACTCGCAAGTGGCCTACTCCACGCTGGAGTTCTCTATCGAAAGAACCCGGATTCCCGGTCCTCTGGGATTGGTCGGGAGAGGGCTCAGCACCGTTTGGGATGGCTTGTGGTTGTTAAACTAGGCTGCGTGGCTGGAGGGAAAAGGACGCCTAACGCACCGCAGAGAGGTCTCCTTGGATGGCGCGGCGATGGTAGAGGAACTCGAAGAGGTTGCCTTCGTGGGGCTGTTCCCATTGCACGCGGTTGGTGGGGAAGGGGCCGATGTTGAGGCGTTCGATGTTCGGGCTGAGCATGAGGTTTTGGATCCAAGCTTGATCCTCGGTGAAGGCACTGACCACAAGAGTCTCTCCGATGTTGGCGAGCATTTCAGACTGTGGCATTTCCACGATGCTAGCGTAAGGAAACATGAACTCGGTGTTGGCGAGCGGGTGCTCCTTGTCATCGCAAGCGACGAGGGTTGGGCAAAGGTAGGTTTGGTCGAAGGCTTCAGTCTTGCGATCATCTTCACGGAAGCGCGCGGTGATATCTTCGGCTCCGGGTTCTTTGAGATGACCTTCGATCATGCCGTCGATGCCTTCTGCCATTGCGGTATTCGCGAAACCACAAAGGAGTGCGTTTTCATCGTCACGGGCGAGGGGCTTGATCTGGGCGAGTTTTTCGGCAAGGGCGGCGGCGATTTCATCGCGATGCGAGGGGACAATAATGGCGGAGGTGTTGATGCAAGAACGTCCCCCATTTGCCGATACTGAGGTGACGAGGACATCGATGAACTCTTCCCAGCGGTCGATGTAGTCCTCGCCGATGAGAATTTTTGAGCGGCCCGTTCCGTGGACCTGAATATTTTTGAAGGGGGCGTATTTTCGCACCGTGACATCGGACCCGAAGGAAATGCCCGCTCCGCAAGAAGTGAGCAAGGTATCACCGCCTTCGTGGGTTGTGGGGTAATAACCGAAGGCTTCCTTTGGGAAACCGGCCTGGATCATGGCCTGAACTATGCGCAGGGGAGTGAAAGGATCTTCACGGCCTGGCTTGAGCAGGACGGGAATCTTCATTACCAAGGCGGGAAGCCAGAGCGAGTTGACCGCGGGGGCATTACTCGGAAGGGAAACGCCTAGCGAGCTGGTGGCGGGGTAGTAGTTGACTTCGAGATCACCAAGCGAGGAGATTCCCTTGTCAAAGATATCGAGCGACATGCCACGAGTGAGGCCTCCGATGACGGTTCGGATTTGCGACATTGCGGCGTGGATCTTACCCATATTCATCCGAACGAGGGTGTGCGGAAGGCGAGTGAGCGCGGAAAGGGACTCGATGTATTGCTGCGGGGTCTGGGAAGCAGTACCACAGGGCAGCTCTTCATGCATGAAGAGCTCGGCTGCCCTCTCACAGTAATCAGCCAGTGTTTCGGAAGGAATGGCCTCGAGTGCCGCCTTGGCTTTTTCAATGTTGAGGAGGTCGCGCCGGATCAATCCGGGGTTGGCGGTGTGGGTGATGACGCTATTCCCCAGATCAACCTGATCCGCGGATTCGTAGGTCTCGCCGAGGCGGAGAATTTTAATTTCCATGGGAAAAAGTGTTCAGTGTTCGTTATATAGAGTTCAGGTCCAAGTGGCGGAGACTTAGTAGACCCCCTCGATGACGGTCTTGGTTCCGGACTGGAAGGGGCGGACATCGCCAACTCCGTCCCACGGAAACTCGTCGCACTCGGGGCGGCGAATGGCTTCGTCACGCTCCATGAATCGGGGGACGAAAAATTCCTTCGTCATAGTGGTGAGCTCAACGCGGCCGTATTGGCCGTATTCTACAAGCTCCTCGGTGTGGTCCGGATCGACGACCCGCAGGGTCGCGCGAGGTTGCGGGGCGTAGTAGGTAAGGGAGTATTCACCGGGCTCGCGTTTTTTGGAAATGGCGAGACCCATGAGGGTGTTTCCGTAGGTGGGAGCGTAGTTGATCTTTCCTTCGAGCACTTCTTCCTGGATGAACTTCACGTATTGCGGGGTCATCGTGGTTCCTCCAGCGAAGACACCGCGGATTCCGGCGTCGGCAAGGGACATGCGCAGGGAAAGGCTTTCGAGAAGCTTGGGAGTGGTGAAAATGCACTGGATGTCACGATGGCGGATGATGGTCGCCGCCTGATCAATGACGTGCTCCTGATAGGCTTTCGCCATTTGCATTTCGCCCATACCAATGAGGCGTTTGACCCAGCGGGGGTCGAGATCGATGAAGTAGCAGGCTCCACCGCGGATGTTCGCGAGGTGCTCAATGGCCATGCGGAGACGGCGCGGTCCCGTCGGTCCCACCATGAGCCAGTTTCCGCCCTGCGGGAAAAAGTCGGGGCCGTAATGCTCGGAAAACTCGGTATAATCCGTCTTATAATCTTCCCAGCCGATCCGCTGCTTGGGCATTCCAGTAGTGCCGCCGGTCTCGAAGATGTTGTACGGGCGCCCTTCGTAGGCCTTCGGGATGAATTTGGCGGGATCTTCCTTACGAAGCACCTCGTCATCGAAATTATCAAAATGGAGCATGTCGGCGAACTTCGTCACCTTTTCCCGAGGGTCCCATCCAGCCCCCTTGGCCCAATCGAGCCAGTAAGGGCATCCGGTTTCCGGTGAAAAGTGCCAGTGGATCATTTCCCGAGTGTGCTCATCGAGCTGGGCGCGGGCCTCTTCGACAGTTAAAGAAGAACTCATAAAAACAGGTGCGTATATCTACGCTAAGGCATTGCTACCCTAACAGGAGATTGCCGCAAGCGGTCTTTTCGATCCCGGAAAAGTTCACTCTCTTCTTTGAGGGGCTTCAGAGCCCCCCTGATCGACGAGGTGCGGCTTTCCACTGGCGGTCAACTGAGGCAGGGGACGAATAGGACCTTGTGGGAATAGGCGAGTCTTTCCAAGTGGACACACGTGCGTGGGGGGCCGCGCAGCGAATGATTGATCCATTATCCCCCTTGGATTTCCCTTGGATTTCCCTTGGATTTCCGCTGATTTTGATCAGTGGCTTGGTGTTTCCGGGGGATTTGGTGGTTTATTCGCCGTCGGAGTTCTGCATCATGTTTTTCATCATCCTGAGGCCCATCAGGTGCATTTGCTTGGTCTGGGCCTGACTTTCAAAGAAGGCCGCAGATTGTTCGTCATTAAGAATGCTTCCGACCTCGCCTTTTAACGCTTCCTGTCCTGCTGCCCAGTCTTTCTCGAAGACTTCCTCGACGTCGGGTCTCGCAAACATTTCCATCGCATTCGCCCCGTCCCACTTTTTGGAGGCCTTGGAGCTGGTGCGGATCCGGTGCATGACATCAACCAACTGGGTCTCTTGCTCCTCGGTCAGTGGAGTTCCAGTCTGAGCGATTGCGGCCTTGATCCCCCCCAGCTGCTGACGTTCGGGCAGGCGCTCCTGATACTTTTCAAATTCCGCATTATCTTCGTCGTTATTAAGAAACTCCGCGATCTGCTCTTTGCGCTTCTGCTTGTTGTTTTCTAGCTCTTCAGCGATGGCCCGGCGGTCTTCCACTGAGCGGGCCCCCAGCATCCTCATTCCCATTTGCTGCTGATCGGCAAATTCTCCCGCGAGGACGCCGAGAAAGTATTCCTCCTCTTCCTTGGTCAGATTGAGCGATTCCAGAAGGGAACCATACATCATTCGAGCCGCGGCGACGTGGCCGGTCTTGAACATTTCCCGGGCGGCAGGGTTTTCAGCCATCTTTCGCATGGCTTTGCCGAAATCTTCCAGAGCGGTGGTTTCCTTTTCTTTTACTTCATCGCGATCTGCGAGTGAGGTGTCACGGGTGCTCTCCCGGGAACTCAGAGACTGGGGCCGGGGAGCGGTTACCGGTTTGACGGTCTCAGAGGAAGCTTTCTCGGACTGGGCAGCCAGCTCATTACGGAGGTCTTTTATTCTGATTTCTTCGACGACTATAACCGCGATCAAGGCGGCTACTAACAGGAGCAGAATGGAATTTTTTTTCATCATCAACAACATCGAGCATTTCAGTCTGGCCATTTGATGGCGAAGCGCAACGATTCTTTGTTTTTAGGCAGTTGTTAAAAAATACAAAGTATTTACGAAAATTGGTTGCGGTTTTTCATTCTGTGGTAACTTCATCGACGCGAGGGGCTATGAGCCCAAAACACTGCAAAATAAAAACGATGAAAAACCGAACTAGTATCCTGGCTGCCTGCCGCAGAATCGCGGGAATCGCCATACTCACTTCGACGCTCGCCTCTGGCCAGTGGAGCTCCTCTTCGAGTTGGAATTCCTCCTCATGGTGGTGGGGTGGGCAATCTTGGTGGCAACAACGACAAAACATCGTCGAGACGCTGCAGTCGAAATCACAATACTCCACTCTGGTGACCGCTGTCGAAGCTGCCGGGCTCACGGAAACTCTCGCCGAGGCCGACTCGATTACCATTTTTGCCCCCACTAACGAAGCCTTCGCAAAAATTCCCGAAGAAACACTTTCGGCACTTCTTGCGGACAAGGACGCTCTCACGAAGCTTCTGACTTATCATGTCCTGCCACAAGAATTGAAAAGCTTCCGTCTCCGTGACGGCGATCTCGAGACCCTGGAGGGAAGCACGGTGGCAATTTCACGTGAGCGGTTCCGCGCTTCACGATACTACAGCTACACGCGCCTCAAGGTGAATGATGCAACGATAGTAAGCACAAATTTGGCAGCTTCCAATGGCATCATCCACGGGATTGATTCCGTTCTCAGTGCGGATTTCGAACCACCGAAGACCATTCTCGATCTTGCCCTTAAGAGCGAAATTCTTTCCACCTTGACGGAGCTTGTGCAAGAAGCTCGCTACGACCGCGCTCTGGACTCCAGTCGTCTGAAGCTCACCGTTTTTGCACCGACAAACGAAGCCTTTGCGGCCCTTCCTGAAGAGACGCTCAAAGCCGTTTTAAATGATCGCCGACTCCTCCGCTCGGTCCTCCGTAACCACATATTCTATGGAGCAATTGGCAGCGCTGACCTCTCGACAGGAGTGGTTCGTCCTCTTTCCCGAAAAGAACTCAACGTCACTGTCTCTGACGATGGGATCGTGATTCAAGGTGCAAATGTCATCGCTGCCGATATCGAGGCCGTCAACGGAGTTGTTCATGTCGTTGATAAAGTGCTCATCCCTGAAGAGCAGCTGACCCTGATTGGTGTGGCAAACAGCCGCGATGATCTCTCAACCTTCAAGGCGGCACTCGATGCCGCAGGTTACACCCGGTTTCTTGACCGTGAGCGTAGCTGGTGGAAGTTCACTCTCTTTGCCCCGAACAACGAGGCATTCTCTGTTATTCCTCCGGAAGACCTTGGTGCACTCCTTGAGGATCAGCGCACCTTGCGCAGCATTTTAAACCGTCACCTGAGTTTCCGACAAATCCTCTCCTCCGATCTTTCGGATGGCGATGCTCTCAGGACCTTTGGCGACCCATTGGTGAAGGTGGAAATTGCTGAATCTGGAGTCTTCCTCAACGGAGCACAAGTTGTCGCAGCAGACCTTCGTGCGAGTAATGGTGTGATTCACGTGATCGACTCAATCCTTCCAGAAGAAGCCCCCGCACCTGAAGAGCAAGAAGAGGAGCCCGAAAACACCGAAGACTAAAATCGCGATTTCGTTAAATCCATCGCCATTCTCTGGGAGCGCTGCCGATCCGCGGCGCTCCCATTTTTGATCATGAGAATCCTCTTCTTTCCCGCTGTTCTTTTTCTTCTCGCGTGCGAGCAAAGAGAGACATCTGAAGTCAAAGCCCCAGATGCCAGTAAAACTGCGGCTGTTAGAGTGGCTGATCGTGCCAGTGGAGAAGTGAATCAAAGTCCCGCGGCTAAGACCTCTCTCAACAATCAAGTTCCTTCCCGAGATCAATTCGCCGTTCAAATTATCGAGGGAAAGCCCGAAGATCATTTTCATCTCGTTCAGCTCGTTATCACAGACCAGTCCAGTTCGTCACCCAAAGGGCTCCTCACCGAATATCTTGAGCAAGCCGACTTCCTTGATTCCGCTCTCAGATTACCTGCATACGCCCGTATTCTCAGCGAATCACGCCTCTCACCTCTTGCGCGCGGTGCGCTGGAACGCCGCCTCCGGGACGAACTTCAACTTCCTGCTGAAATCGCTCTCGATGATCCGGAGGCGCTTGTTCTCAAATTTTTGACCGAGCACTCCGGCTACTTGCGGGAAGATCATTAGCTTTCATCGTCGTGGGGCCGCATCCGCCCTTGATTCTTCGCGGGGAAAGGCCATCTTCCACGCATGTCTTACGATCTCGTCGTCATCGGCGGAGGCCCCGGCGGATACGTCGCAGCTATCCGCGCCGGTCAACTGGGGAAAAAAGTCGCTGTGGTCGAGATGGACCGCGCAGGCGGGACCTGCCTCAATTGGGGTTGTATCCCGACCAAAGCCCTCCTCAAGAACGCTCATCTCTACCACGAGCTGAAGCATGATGCCGATAAGTTTGGCATCTCCTTTGATAACCTCTCCTACGATTGGTCGAAGGTCATCGGGCGTTCCCGGAATGTCTCCACCCGTCTCGCTGGCGGGATTGAGTTCCTCTTTAAGAAGAACAAGGTCGACTACGTCAGAGGCTTCGGCTCCATCGCCGGGGAGGGAAAAGTCGAAGTTAAAAAAGAAGATGGTTCCACGGAAACTCTCGATACCGCCAACATAATCATTGCCACCGGAGCGAAGTCTCGTGACCTCCCAGGTCTTCCCTATAATGGCAAGTCAGTCATTTCCTCGAAGGAAGCGATGGTTCTCCCGGAACAACCCAAGTCAATGGTGATCATCGGGGCGGGTGCCATCGGGGTGGAGTTCGCCTACATTTATAACGCTTTCGGCACCGAGGTGACTCTTATCGAGATGATGCCCCATCTCCTTCCGGTCGAGGACACCGAGGTCAGCGAGACCATCACCGAAATTTACCAAAAGGCCGGCGTCAACTGCCTGACTGAGACCAAGGTTACTGCGACCAAAGACAATGGAACTTCTGTCACCGTCACGGTGGAAAATGCCAAGGGGACTCAGGACATCACGGCCGAGACCTGCCTCGTCGCAATTGGTGTCTCTCCTGTGTTGCCCGGCGGAAACCAGCCTGCTCTCACCGAGCGGGGTTGGGTTCAGATCAACGAGCGTTACCAGACTTCCCTCCCGGGAGTTTATGCCATCGGAGACATTTCCGGCCCTCCGTGGCTGGCCCACACCGCGAGCTTTGAAGCGGTTCAGTGTGTCGATGGCATCTTCGTGGAAGGTCACGCCGTCAAGCAAGTCGACCAATTCCCTGGCTGCACCTACTGCTACCCGGAAGTGGCCTCGGTGGGTAAAACCGAACGTGCGCTCAAGGAAGAGGGGATTGCCTACAAAGTCGGAAAATTTCCGTACCAAGCGCTTGGTAAAGCTCAAGCCAGCGGTGAGACCGAAGGCTTCGTGAAGCTCCTCTTCGGGGAAGAGCACGGCGAAGTTCTCGGTGCTCACATCATCGGTGAAAACGCCACGGACCTTATCTCGGAAATGGGACTGGCCCTGTCCCTCGAGGCCACCATCGATGATATCCACGCGACAATCCATGCTCACCCAACTCTTGCCGAAGCCATCCACGAGGCCACCCTCGATGCCGATGGCCACGCGATTCATTTTTAGGCGCCAGGGCGCGATCACCTTTTTGGAGCGCCGGCATTGGGGTCGACTGATGGGGTGGTTAGGACCGGAGCCGGTGCCACGGGCCCACGCTGTGGAGGTGCAGATTTCTCTACCAGGATCGTTCTCTCTGGCTCCTCTTTCGGCTCATCGGGTAAGGGAAGGGATGGGGCAATCTGGTCCTCTAGTTGATAGAATCCCCAGATTCCGACCGTGATTAACGCGGCGGAGCTCAGGAAAATGAGTACTGGCTGCGCGAGATTTTGCCGACCGGCCATGCTCTCGTGCTTACTGAATCGATTCCGGGAGCCCCCCTTGGAGACAAGCGCGGAGTTGAGGCGTCGTCTTGGACGAGGTAATCGAGGTTTTTGGAGTGAGCCAGCACGTTTCCTGTCTCAAACCAGTCTAGCCAGTCGTCGGCATCGATGGTGAGATACTTGGAATATTGTGCGAGGAAACTTTTGGCGTAAGTCAGGCTGGGAAAGCTGGAGTAGTCGTTTGCCTCGAGCGCTTGAAGGGTGGAGCCCGGAATGCGAATGGCATGAGAAACGTCTGCGAGGGATAATTTCTTTTCCTCACGGGCCTCTCTGAGTTTTTCACCAATGTCTATCCACTCGCTCATCTTTTACCGGATTTTTTCCGATCGTTTTAGGGCGATGAAGTTTAGAACGTTTTAGGGTCGCTGTAAAATTATTCCTGTAAGTGCCCCGTTAAAGCCTTAATCGATAAAGAGGTTGGGGCCTTGTAGAACTTAATCACTTTAAAAAGGAAAAAAATGGTTAAGTGATGACGTTCTATCAGCGTTCGTTGTTTGTTTCATAGAGCACTAGAGAGGGAGCATTCTGTCATGGAATGCGCCCTTTCTTTTTCCCCTCTTAACCTTGAGCTCTTCACGCTCTGGCACTAACGGATTTTACGGCGATAAGCTTGATCGCGCATTTTGCGGAGGTAGTCATGATAGCGAATGCGGGCTTTGTTATCCGGATTGGCCGCGGGGTTCACGAAGGGGTTGTTGGTCCCGTAAAGTGACCACGGACCCCGGGGGATTTGTGAGAATTCGATGAAACGCCAGTGCACGGGGAAGAGGTTTCCCACCCCGAGGAAGTCCCGGACGGCTGGAGAGACATCGATCCCTGCTCCGCGGTTTTTTTTGTTCTTTGGGCGGGCGTCGCCGAAGACATAATTGTAGTCATTGGTGGTAAACGGGCCACAATCCTCCCACTGGGCATAGCAGATGCGGCGATTGGAGATTATCTGGACCCAGCGGCCCTTGCAGACAGTTTTTCCGGGTTTGGGCTGGTAACGCTTAAACCACGGAATCACCCGGGCCGCTTCAGGCTTGTGGGTCTTGTGATTGAGGCAATCATTGTAGGGGAGGGCGATGTAAAATGGGTTCAGCTTGGGAATGAAACCTTTCGGAAGGTAGCCGTTCCGGTTCTTGGGGTCATCGTAGCCTCCGAAGTTTTCCTGCCAACTTTGGTCCCATGATGACTTGTGGTTAGGGGTCGGGTTTCTTGGTGTTGGCTTCTCGCCCACCCAGAAAACGGTGGCGGCAATGTTCTTTTTCCAGGGGTAAACCGTTTTTTGATATTCGTCCGGATTCGGAGGAGCGGGCACCACGGTGACGCGTGGACCACTCTGTCCAGAGAGGGCAGGGACCAGAAGCGCAAACAGCAAGATGACAAGGCGAGCGATCAACGGACTGGAGGATACCGTCCAATTTGATTTTTTCCAACGACATCTATGCTTGCCGCATCAGCGCAGACAGGCGAGATTAGGACCAACACGAAGGATGCGCTGCTTCTACTCTCCTGAATTCCATCTCGATCTCCCCGACGGGCATCCATTTCCGATGGAGAAATTCGAGGTCTCCCGGACCATGCTCATCGATAGCGGGGTTCTTAGGGGAGAAGATGTGCGGGAGGTTCGCGCGGCCGATGCCCATGTCCTCCGGAGGGTGCATGACTCGAATTATCTGGCGAAAATCTATAACGGTCAGCTCGATCTAAAAGAGCAGATCAAGCTCGGGCTCCCTCTCACCTCGAAACTTTACTCGCGCAGCGCGACGGAGGCGGAGGCAACGCGGCAATGCTGCTACGCGGCTCTGCAGGATGGCATTTCCGCAGTGCTGGCCGGCGGGACGCACAAGGCGTTTGGCGATCACGGCGAGGATTATTGTGTTTTCAATGACGTCGCCGTCGCGATTCGTGATTTGCAAGTCTCACACCCGGGGATCAAGGTAATGGTAGTCGATACCGATGCCCATCGGGGAAGCGGCACGAGTGCAATCCTCGAGAACGACCCGAATGTTTTCACCTATTCGATCCATGTTGGAATGCGGGCAAATGCTTCCACGGTGGCTGGCTCGATGGATGTTGAAACAGTGCGGTATGTCGAGGGGCCCATGTATCTAAAACAACTTTTCACCTCGCTTGCGGCCGCGCTTGATGTTTTTTCGCCCGACCTCGTAATTTGGGTCGCAGGAGCGGACAATCATCGTAATGACCGTTTGGGTGGTATGCTCTTAAATCTCAATGATTTCGCGAAACGTGATGAGGTGATCATTCGTGCCTTTATGCGAAACCGGATTCCAGTGGCGATTCTTTATGGCGGTGGTTACAATCGTCAGGAGGAATACACCGCTCGCATTCATCGGAATACGATTGCGACGGCGGTGAAGGTTTCGAAGGAATTTTTGAGGTGAAATCATTCGCAATCATCGGAGCAGGGGCAGTAGGAAGTTACTACGGGGGGCGCTTGGCCGCCGCTGGAAATGATGTCAGGTTTTTGCTGCGATCAGATTATGAGGCCGTCCGGGACCGGGGGCTCAAGGTGGAGAGTATCGATGGTGACTTTGAACTTCCCAAAGTGAACTGCACCCGTACGCCGGAGGAAATCGGAAAGGTTGATGTGGTTATCATTGCCTGGAAGACGACCGCGAATCAGCACTTCGAAAAAACGATCCGCCCCTTGCTTCATGAAGACACCATCATTCTCACCCTTCAGAATGGGCTGGGAAATGTTGAGCTTTTGGGCGAGATTTTCGGGTCCGAGCGTGTTCTGGGAGCCTTGTGCTTTGTGTGTATCAACCGTCTCGGTTCCGGGTTGATCGCTCATACCGGAGGGCGTCACATCACGGTGGGGGAGAGTTCGCCGGGAATCACCCCGCGGCTCACGGACCTCGTGGCTCTTTTTAAGGAAGCTCATATCGAGACCGCCGCAGTCGCTGATCTCGGAGAAGCGCAATGGCGGAAGCTGGTGTGGAACGTGCCTTTTAATGGCTTGTGTATCACCGAAGGTGGCATTGATACCGAAGTGCTTCTGGCGCTACCCGATGGGGAGTCGCGGGTCCGGGAACTCATGGAGGAAGTGCTTCACGGAGCGTCCGTGTTGGGGTTTGAGATCGAAGATGAGTTTGCCGATGTGCAGATCAAACGAACCTACCCGATGGGGCCGTATCGTCCGTCAAGCATGATTGATTTTGTGGAAGGGCGTCCGGTGGAGGTGGAGGCGATCTGGGGGGAAGCTCTCAAGCGGGCGGAAGCAGCGGGAGCCAGTGTTCCAAAGATCCGGGAACTTTATGAAACGATCTTGAGAGAGATCGACCATCGCGATGCCTAAACCTGCTTCGCTGACAACCGGCTCGCTTCCGAGTCACATCCGGCGGATCGCGATGCCGATGAGTATCGGGTTTCTTTTCAATACGATGTATAACGTCGTTGATTCCCTCTATGCCGGTCGAGTCTCGACAGAAGCCTTGGCCGCCCTCGCGCTCTCGTTTCCGGTCTTTTTCATGATCATCGCAGTCAGCGAGGGAATTGCGCGCGGCGCTTCCGCTTTGATTGCTAACGCCATTGGCGCGGAAGACGAACAGGGGGAGGCCGACTACTCAATTCAGGTGTTTTCGCTGGGGGCAATTTGCTCGGTGCTTCTGATTATGATCGGGCTTTCGGTAGCCGAGCCGTTGTTTCGCATTCTAGGGGCGAGAGGTTCTTACCTCGATCTTTCTTTGGGATATGTCACTCCGCTTTTTCTGGGCGCGCCATTTTTTCTTCTGAGCAGCATGAGCAATGCAGTGCTTTTGGCGCATGGTGATAGCAAAACCTTTGGGAAAGTGCTCGTGGTGGGCTTCTTCCTGAACCTCGTTCTCGATCCTTGGTTCTTGTATGGTGGGTTCGGGCTCCCGGCGCTGGGGATTCCGGGAATCGCATGGGCCACCGTGCTGATTCAGGCGCTGGGGGGGATGTATCTTTTTAGAACCGTGAAGCGGCGGGGATACTTGAAGGTTGGAGGTCTTGGTCGCTGTCAGCCGAAACTTCGAGTTTATCGCGCTATCCTTAAGCAGGGAATCCCGACGAGCTTCAATATGATGTCAATTGCCCTCGGGTTTTTCGTCACGACATTCTTTCTTAAATACTACGGGGAGGCGGCGGTGGCTGCCTTTGGCGTAGGAACCCGGATCGAGCAGATCGCTCTTTTGCCGGCGATTGGCTTGAGTTCCGCAATTGTTTCCATTGTCGGTCAGAACAATGGAGCGGGAAAGATCGACCGGGTGCGCGAGTGCGTTCAGCTCTGCGTGAAGTATGGATTTTTCCTGATTGGAGCGGCTTCGATTCTGCTCGTGATTTTTGCGAGACCTTTGGTGGGGGTTTTTACAAACGATGCCGAAGTGATCGATGTTGGAACGAGCTACATCCGTATTGTTTCGATTATGCAGTGGGCCTATATCATGACCTTCATTCACATCGGATTCCTGCAAGCAGTGAAACGACCGATGTATGGTTTTGTGGAATCGATTGTTCGAAAAATCGTGCTCCCCCTCAGTGTCTTCCCCCTGTTGGTGCTTTCGTCTCAAGTCAGGCTGGTCGGTTTTTGGTGGGGAATGGTGGTGATTAATATCGCAATGACTCTCGTGACGATTATGTATGCGCAACGTGTGCTACAAAGAATGGGAGCTGACTCGGAACCTCCCTAAAGTTACCTCTTAATCCGATTACTCCGAAATCTCATGCAATCGAAAAAACAGCCCCTCAAGCTCCGGATTGGGGAGGGTGATCAGTTCGCTTTCGCCAACTGCAGTGAAGTCATAAAATGAGGACCAAAGCTGTAAATTATTGCTCGACTCGATTTCATAGTTGATGCCTTCCGTAAGTCCCCGCGCATTGAAAAGCAGGTCATCCGAAGAAGATAAAAGTTCCAAAAGCAGGACCTCGGATGGCTGGTCAGAACGAACACGCACCGTGAGACCATTCCAAAGAGCGCCGTCTCCACCGAAAGACGGAGCGTGAACTTCGTTGACCACTGCGATCGCGGAAACCCCGAAACTGTTACCGATTACTGTAATAGGGGCGCTTCCGTTAAAGACGATAGATTGCAAATTGGTCGCATCCCGAAAGACGTTCGAGCCAAAATAAGTGAGGTTTTCGGGAATGGTGATACTGATAAGACTGCGGCAGCCGCCAAAGGCAGTGCTCTGGACGCTGACGACGCTCTCTGGGATCACGATGTTGGTAAGATGAATTGAGCCGAAGAATGCGCCGGGCATAATCGTCGTTACGCCGGATGGAATCGTTACGGTGGAGAGTCCATGAGCAAAGCCTATGGCCTTACTGCCCCCATCTTGTAGCAAAACTCCATTGATGCTTTGATAATATTGGTTGGCTTCTTCGACCGTTAAATTCACCAGGCTTACGCACCCCAAGATGGGGTATGATCCCAGAGCCTCCAAACTTGCGGGGAGTTCCAAGCTCGTAAGATTTCGACAATTTTGAAAGGCCCCTCGCCCAATGGAAGTCACGCTTTCTGGGATCTCGATGCTTGTTAAGGAGGCACAGTCTTCAAATGCCCGTTCGCCAATGGAAGTCACACTTTCTGGGATGTCGATGCTTGTTAAAGAGGCACAGTCTTTAAATGCCTCATGTCCTATTTCAGTGACCGGCTTTAGAAAGATCTCACTTGGAATCACCAGCTCTCCTTCAATGTCCTCCCAGTAATCGGTGATTGTAATGGAGGATGGATACTCCACATATTTATAATAAATGCTTTTTTCATTCCCCGGCTCTACCGGCAGGCCATTCCAAATCGCGCCGTATCCGCCAAAGGAGTCTTTGTGTTCCTCGCTAACCACGATTCTCGTTGGGAGCTCTATCCCTGAGGTTCCACTTGTAATAACAGGTGCAGGCCCGCTGAAATAAAGGCCTCGCAGATTGGGGCACCCCTTAAATACGTCTGAGCCAAGAGAAAAAGCCTGATTCGAAAACTCAATCCCTAAGAGACCAAAGCAATTCCTAAAGGCGTCATCACCAATCCTTGTCACATTTTCGGGGACAGATACTTTCACTAGCCCGCGACAGTTACGGAAGGCACCTAATCCGATTTCAGACAAGCTATGGGGGAGGTTGAGCTCTTCAAGGTCGCAACTATCAAACGCGAAGGTCCCAATTTGGGTTACTCCTTGAGGAATGTTAACACTAGTAAGGTTCGTGCAGTAGTGAAATAGGGAGTCAGAAATTTCGGTAAGATTGTCCGATAGAGTGACAGAAGTGAGATTTGAGCATTCCAAAAACGCTGCTGCTCCAAGGCTGGTGACGCTGGAGGGGAGGACAAGCTCGGTAAGGCCAGCCTGTCTAAAAGCGGAATAGCCAATCTCAATTACTCCTTCCGGGATGATTAACTCAGTGAGGCTAGAACAATTTGAAAAAGCGGCATCACCAATCTCAATTACCCCTTCCGGGATGATTAACTCAGTGAGGCTAGAACAATTAGCAAAAGCGGCACCTCCAAGGCTGGTGACGCTATCGGAAAGGATTAGCTCAGTGAGGCTAGAACAACCAAAAAAAGCCCTCACCCCAATATGGGTTACTCCTTGAGGAATGTTAACACTGGTAAGGTTCGTGCATTCGTAAAATAGGGATTCAGAAATTTCGGTAAGATTGTCCGATAAAGTGACAGAAGTGAGATTTGAGCAGCCCCGAAACGCTCCGTTCCCCAGGCTGGTGACGCTGTCGGGGAGGATCGCTTCGGTCAGATTATGACATCCAAAAAAGGCGTTCTGTTCGATGTGGGTGGCCCCCTCCGGGATCGATACGCTGGTGAGGAGCAGGCAGTCCTTGAAAGCTTCCCACCCAATCTTCCGAACGGGAGCTCCAAAGATTGTCGCCGGAATGACAAGATCTCCTGAGAGATCTTCAGGATAGTCGGTGATGGTTACTTCCTGTCCATTTGTGCTATAAGAAAAAAGAACCTCTGCAACGTTCAGACCATTCCATTTGGTTCCATATCCTCCAAACGACTGCACATGAGAGGGTCTCACATAAGCGTTTGCGGTGACTCCAAGAAATACATTGGCTCCGGTGGGCGGTGCCGCCCCTTGAAAATACACATTGATAAGGTTTTCACACCCCGCAAAGGCCGATTCACCGATCGAGACGACGCTGCCTGGAAAGGTGAAATCGGTGAGGCCGCTACAAGCAAAGAATGCGCCATCAGCGATTTCAGTAAGGGTATCCGGAAGGACGATGTGGGTAAGACGAGTCGCTCCTTCAAATGCCGCACTGTCGATCTTGGTCACCTGGACCCCTTTGATTTGGCTGGGAATGATCAACTCGCCCTCGGCCCCGGGATCACAATCAGTAATTCTGATCGAGTTGCCAACGATGTCGAATTCGAGATCATCGACCGAAGCAGCCCCCAAAACAGCGGGACCGCCGAGAAAAAGAACACGCAAACTCATCTGGATCAAATGGAGGAATAATTTCATGTCAGCTGATAAATTTTCCGTATCAATGAATTTTTGAGAGCCCGTGTCAGGTAAATTCTACGTCCAATTTGAGATCGAGCGGGGGTTTTCTCACTCCTTGCAAATGCTATGGTTGGATCGATGGGCTTCCCCTGCTTCCAGAAGGACCTCGGCAGGACTTGTCTGGACCTGAGGTGGAATTGTTCAAAAATGAATCCGCTCGTGCGACCTTGCGTTTCTGAAGGATTGAGTCAAATTCGGTCCATGCTTGTTCTTCTCTCACCAGCGAAGTCCCTCGATTACGATTCTCCTCTTCTGACCAAGAAGGCGACCAAACCCCGCTTCATAGATCAATCCAGTGAATTGGTCGAACAGCTGAGAAAGTTGTCGGTCGGCCAGGTGGGGAAATTAATGTCGATCAGCGAAAAATTGGCTCAGCTTAATCACGATCGCTTCGCTTCCTGGGAGCCGGATTTTTCGAAGGATAAGAGTCGACAGGCCATTCTCGCCTTTACTGGTGATGTCTATCAGGGGATGGAATTGGCCAAATGGAGTGGCGATGACTTTTCCCGCGCTCAGAAGCAGGTGCGCATTCTCTCCGGTCTCTACGGCTTACTTCGTCCGCTAGATTTGATGCAGCCGTATCGCCTGGAGATGGGAACGAAGTTTAAAAACGAACGTGGCAAAAACCTCTACGAATTTTGGGATGAGGAAATCACGAAGGTGGTGAATGTCGACCTCAAACGTTCCGGATCCGCGAACATTGTGAACCTTGCTTCCAACGAATATTTTTCCTCGGTGAAACCAAAATTGCTCAAAGGTGAGCTCATCACTCCGGTCTTTAAGGATGAGAAGAACGGGACGTATAAAATCATTTCGTTCTACGCGAAAAAGGCGCGGGGAATGATGGCGGATTTCATTGTTCGCAAGGGAGTCACGGACCCCACGGACTTGAAAAAATTCAAAACCGCTGGCTACAAATTCAGCAAGGGTGACTCGACAGAGAATCAACTCGTCTTCACCCGGGCGGAGCAGAAAGCGAGTTAGGCCAACCTGCCATTCAAGGGGAAATTGGGGCTTTTTCCCCGCATTCGTCCACATTGACAAAGCTCACCCTGTTAGAAAAAAGCTTACCATTGCCCGATTCCTGCCCCCGATCCACGGTGACCCGGTAGGTGACGGAAGTTTGTCCTTGCGCAACTTTTTCCGACTCAATGCGAAGGATGGTTCCTTCCCGCACGCTATGGCGGAAGACCACCTCATCCATTCCGATCGTGACGAAACGGCAGTCTGGAAAATCGAGGCTGGCGGCGATCCAGCTGGCCTCGTCAATCCAGCTGAGAAGCCGACCGCCGAAGAGGAATCCGAATTGGTTCAAGTCTTCGGGAAGAACGAGGCGATGAGTCTCCATGGCGGAGGGGCCTACTTGAGACGGAGAAGAATCTTCTTATTCCGTGCTCTGGTGTCTTCCGAGATGCTCTCGATCTCAGGGTCATCGACGAGCGCGTTGTGCACCAAGCGGCGATGGTAGGAATTCATGGGATACATCCAAAGTTCCTCGCCGGTGTCCTTGACCTTTTCCGCGAGTTTGCGGGCTTTATCCTTCACCCGCTCTTCCTGCTGGGCGCGGTAGCCATCGCAATCGACACGGATGCGCGGAGCGTTTTGCTGTGAGCCTCGAAGGATCCGATTCACGAGATATTGAATGTCATCCAAGCGATCGCCACCTTTTCCGATTAAAATGGCTTGGTCGGGGGAATTGATGTTGAGGGTGTGGCCGTCATCTCCGGTGATCTCGATCTCGTACTCAAAGCCAAGCTTTCCGAGCATGGTTTCGAGGATGGTTTGTGCTTGCGAGGCTGCGTCTGACATAAGGCCTAGATCATAGAGGTGAACGGGAAGGCGTCAACTCCTACTGATGGGGCGCGCAGGGAGAGAAAGAAAATTAAACTTTTTGGAATAAAGCGATCTCTGTCGGACTCCTAGGGTGAAGAACGCAATGCAATTTCTGGCTATACTCCCTTTTATTTTTCTAACGGCCTGCTCGTCGGTGTCCATTGTCGATCAGGCGCTTCTTTCCAAGCCGGAGATGAGCTTTGAACAAACTGGAGCGGATCTTTCGGAGTGTTCACTCGTGGGGCAGCTGGAGCGAGGGCGCGCGAGTAGCTCACAGAATGCCGGAGGTGGTTGTGCCTCCTGTCACTGAGTATTTGAGCGTCTCACTATGATGAAAGCACTGATGATCTCTCTTTTCCCTAGTCTAGGCTTAGCGGTAATTTCGCCCGAGGTGGATTGCGTGAGAGAAGCGGATGAAGAGGATTCGGGATTTGAAGATCTCGGAAATTTTGGAGTGCTGGACAGCTTTTTGTCTGGTGTGCAGCGGGTAGATCTTGATTTCGATTCTCTGCACGCGGGAGATGTCTCGGTTTGGCGCTCGAGGTTGAACTATCGCCAGGAACATGAGAAGTGGAACATCGAGGCTTCGGTTGGACACAACGATATTTCCGTCGACTACTCGGATCCAGTAGGACTGACCGATCCCACCCTGAGAGATGCAAATTCTTGGTCGGGATCTTTGACTCTAGGAAAAAGCTTTTCAGAGGATCTTTTGGGAACCATTGGGTTTTCGGCATATAATGGATATAATGACTATGCCTCGGTCTGGATCGCCGAGTATTACGATCAATTCATCGGTATCCCTGATCCGGCTAATTATCAGGAGCCTAATCCTCACGGTTACTCGATCAATGGAGGGTTTGTGTGGGACTATGATCCCGGAGTCGCGCGCTTGAGTTTTTTGGTCTCCTTTGGAAATGATGTTGTGGTTCCTGCTTGGAGTTTGGTCCCCAACCCGGATAACTTTTTTATTCCAGAAGCGGTTTCGACGCGGAGTTCCTTTGACACTTATTCCGCTTCCGCCATTTGGGTGAAGGCTCTGAATCCGCGTTTGCGGACTCAGGTTTCTTGGCGCTTTTTGGATGTGACTGAACTGGAGCCGCGCTACCAGATCCAGAATGACTGGGCTTGGGCCTTAAATGACCGGCTCACGCTTCGCGCCCAAGTAGGTAGAGCAACTCAGACTCCCGAATTTGATGCCCACTACGGTGGGGTTTCTTTAAGTTACGAAATCAACGCCAACTGGTCAGTTGGCCTCTCAGCCCGGATTTACAATGATACCGGTGAAGTAGTCCCAGAGGGCTTTAATACCGCGGCGCCAGCAGTCCACTCCAAGGAGATGAGTGGATCGGTGGCTTGGAAAAATCTGAACACGACGGTGCGCCTTTCAGCTGGAGTTTATAATGTCGGTTACGATGCACTGCCGGGCGATAACCAATTTTTTGGCAACCTCTACCGAGATCGTGAGTTCACCCTCGCGCGGCTCGCAATCTCCCACAGTTTTTAAACCGACCACTTGGTGAAAAAATTCTTAATTATGCTCTTTGCCCTCACTTCAGTGGGGTATGCTACGCCTCCTGCCCCGGGAGAGGTCTCGGACAACGTTACCTTTTCTCTTGGAGGGGAATTGCTGAATGGCTCAAGTTTTTCCATCCTCAATAATGGCACGCTCTCGGACTTCGAGGGTAAAGTGGTCCTTCTCGCCTATTACACTCCTTGGTGACCAGGCTGAGGGACAATGGTTTTCCAGTTGGGAAACGAGATTAATAATTTCTTCAGTGCCGAAGGTCGCGGAGCACTAGCAGGGAAAAATGACAATAGCGTAGAGGTAAAAGCTGTTCTCCTTTCGGTTGAGGCTCAGGGCTTCGATCGTTCTATTTTGAATGCATCTAATAACAATAACTTTGATCACCATGGGATTGACTCTTTGAGCGACCGGTCGAGTGAAATCCGAGCTGGTTTCAGCTTCTATCGAGGAGTTGCTTCGACCGGGCCTCCTGGGTCTTTGGCCTTCGCTCAGCGTCGTCGGATTATCGTCATCGATACCACGGAACCGGGAAATCCCATCGTGCGTCACAATGACCTTCCGCTCAGCAGCGGAGCGCTTGGGCAAACAAATATCGATCTCATCCGTGCCGCGGTGAATCAGGCGACACCTTTTGTGCCACCGCCGGCGGGAACCACCTTCGCATCCTGGGCAACGGAGCATTCGCTGGCTTCCGGTTCAGATAGTCCCCATGACGATCCTGATGGAGACGGGTGGCAGAATGCGCTGGAGTTCTCAGCCGGAACCAATCCTTCAGTCGCATCTTCGTTTCCGAATTATACCTTACAGAAAACCGAAAACGGCTTCTCTTTGTCCTACACCCGTTTGGTCCCGGCCATTGATCTTACGCGGACTTGGGAAATGGGACCGCTCAGTTCGGTGACGAGTGAATTCATCCCATCGATTGATGATACAGTGGTCGAGGCGACTGCTGATCCCGAGCTGGAGAAGGTGACGATCTCCCTGCCGTCAGACTTTGGGCCCTTTATCCGGCTCAGGGTGGGAGTGGAGTAAGAGATTTGTCAGATGATGAATTGCGGCTTATGATACACGCGGTGATGCGTGTTGCATTTTCATTTTGGATCACCGCTTCCTTTGGGATGGCGGCTCTTACTTTTATTCCCGCTGATGAGAGTTATCCGCTGATCGATCGGGGACGTGTACCGCTGAGTCTTCCTGGAATTGAAAAGATGGCTGAGGATTTGGCGATTCTCGCCGATCAAGATTTTGCTCATAAACCGGCAGGTCTGCGTCGTCAGGCGCAGCTCATTGCTTTGGCCGAGCGTCTCTCGCCGGGGCAGGAAATTGCTCGTGAGGTCCGGCTTGGGCTCATCGCTGGAGATTACCAGGCAGTCAGCCTGCCCAAGCAACGGAAGGAAGCCCGGAATCGTGTGCTCGGCACTGTAAAATGGCTCGTCGAAGAACCAAAGGGATCCGAAGGCCGTCTTCTGGGGCAATTGATTCTCGATAGTTTATCAGGGATTCAGCACGACCATCCCCTGTTGGGTAGGCATGAGCTTGGGGGGATCAACGAACGTTGGCGGGGAGTGGTCGCACCACTCGAGGATTTTGGAACCACGGAGTCGGATCTCTTTCCCGAAACTCCCCGACCAGACCCTACTCCAGCCCCTGAACCTGATCCCGCCCCTGCAGCGGATCCTACCTTTCTTTTCACCGAGCTCCAAACTGCCACACCCATGATTGTCGAGACCCGCCAAGGCCTCAAAAGTCCCTTGCTGAACAGGATCAGCTTGAAATTGAGTGCCAATGACGGCGGACGGGATTCCATTCGGTTCAATCCACGACTGACCGATGCCGACAGCCCTGATTTCGTTCAGGAACTGGTGACTTTTTTTAAAGGTCAGGAGCGTCCGCTCCCTTCTGGAGCTTTGCTGAGTTTGGAAACTGGTTCTCTGTCCTACAGCAAGGTGAACAAAGACAACCTCCTTGCTCCTCTGGCGATGATGCTGGATTCGGCGCTCAGCGGGAAGAAGCTCAAAAGGGATGTCATTCTCTTTGCCAAGCTCAATTCCGATGGAAGTCTGAGTCGGCCGGCCCGGAGTTGGGAGCTGATCCAAGTTCTGCGGGAGCGAATTCCGGCGGTGGGGACTTGTCTTCTGGTTCCGCCCTCCATGGTTGAGGAATTGACCGCACTGTTGGTGATTAGGGACCCAGCTTTCTTGTTTAAGTATGAAGTCATTGCCTGCCGTAATATGGAGGAAGCAGCACAATTCTATCTTGAGACCAATCAGCCGCCGGAATCGCTGGCCAAGGCTTCGGCCTTTTTTCAGGAAGTATCGCAGAAGGCCAGCGAACGAATGCGTGAGCTGCCCTCTTTTCTCGTCTTTGAAAGCGTAAAAAGACGTCTTGGCGCAGCTGCACAGGCTGATTCTCGTCATCTGTCATCCTCGGTCTTGCTGCGTCAGGCCTCGGCCCGCCGTCCCACGGAATTCAGCCGTCGGGTCTTTGCGATGGAATATCGGCTGGCGCTCGCCAATCTTGAGACTTCCCCTTCGAACAGGAGCCAGTGGAGGCAGCCGGGCACCTTAAAGAATTATCATCTCGCCCGCCGCAAGGAATGGCGGGAGTTCGCGGATCGGCGCACGATCGGGAGGGGCGAGGAGGATTTGCTCACCGAGGGTCAAAAACTGATCGATAGCTTGAGTCCAATTGCAAGGAAGTTTGGTGATAATCAAACAAGCTCCGCTGCTTTGATTGAATATGAACAATGGAGGATCAAGGTGTCGCTTTTCTTTGCGAAGCTCGACCAAATCGCGAATAGGTGATTTTCCTAAACCAGAATGATCCACTTTCCCGTTTGTCATCTCCCGACCTTTTTATAAAGTGTTGCCATGAAAATTGCTGTGGCTTCCCTCACCTTTCTCTTTTCCGCCTTGGTTCTGATGGCGGAACACTATCGTCCCCCGAACATGGACAAGGAGGTCTTCGATATGGCGAAGGTCAAAATTGATAAAATTTCACGCTCATCCCTCTTTTCCGGATTGCTCTCGGTTGCCAAGGATTTCGACGAGGAAAACGGTGATGTCGACTACGAACTTCGCGCCCATGCGCTGGGAATTGCCGGAAGGATTAATCCCGACTCGGAAAATTTCCAGGATGTTCTCGGCCAGCTCGAGGAAGATGGGAAAACGGTGATGGATGATGAAGTCGAAAAGTCCCGGGTGATATCCAAAATTTATCGAGGAGTTCGCATCTTGATGCGCAAGAATGATAATAAAGACAACGTCAAGTGTGCCAAATTCTGTGTGGATATTGCCCTTCGTTTTGACGCCGAAGAAGAGGCGAAAGATATTGATAAGCTCAAAAATATCGCTGAAGAGATTGGGAAGCCCGATTGGAAGGATATGCTCGGGGCTGTCATCCACCGTGCGAACCAAAGAGGAGTTCGTGCCAATAACGAGTTCAAGGAGCGCTCCGAAATCATCCCCGGGGGTGATGCCAAGAAGTTTGCCGCCACCCAGCGCTCGGTTTACGGGCTTTCAGTACGGCAGCTGCCAAATGGAAAGCATGCCGGAGCTGCCAGCTCACTCTCGGCCACCGCTCTTCGCGATGAAGAGGTTGACGGCGTGGAATTTCACATCGACCAAAAAGTCGGTAACATGACGGGAAACTCGCTTGAGGAAATCAAGAAGCTCATGCGCGTTCGTCACGAGGAAGCCGGGCGTGTTCCTTCAAATTACAAGGTCGAAATCGCTTTTGAAGACAAGGATGGTCTTCTTGATGGTCCTTCGGCTGGAACGGCAATGTCGATTATTATCGATTCTCTCTTCACCGGGCGGGAGCTCGATGACATCTTCGCTGTGACCGGGGCAATTACTGCTGACGGCAAGGTGACCAAGATTGGCGGGGTCGCTGGTAAAATCCGTGGAGCGACGAAGAAAGAGTGTAAACTCGTCGGAGTTCCTCACGAGAACATCCCGGGAGTTTCTGATATTTACGTGCTCGATGGTATCGAACCCCTGATCAATATTCAGGTCTTCTCTCTCAAGAAACTTGATCAGGCGATTAACATCGCAGCCAAGGACAAGCCTGAGGAAGTGGCCAAGGCGATTGAGGATTTTAATAAGATTGCCGAACTGCTCAAAGACAAAGGCGAAAGCACACTCAAGAACGCGAAAGTGAAGTCGATGCTGGAAGATCTTTGTAAAGCCATGCCGAATCACGAGTCGGCTCGCATTCTCCTCGGAATTGCGAATGGTTCCGCTCCCAAAAAGCTGTCTGTTGGTGGTTCTTTCCACGTGATCGATACTGCTTCCTCCGGTATTTCCAAGAAGGTAACGATGATTACCTGGACCGAGGAATATGAGCGGAATACTGCTGATATCGAAGAGGCTGAAGAGACGATTAAAGAGCTCGAGGGGCTGAATGGAAAAGTCGACGGTCGCCTTTCGGACTACCACAAGGCCATGCTCAAAATTACCAAAGTTTTCCGCGATGGCCGTGAGGACGGCGAGAGCGAGGATGAGTTTGTCGAGCGAATCGGAAAGGTCTTCGAAGAGGTTCAAGCCAAGCGTAAGAAACTCATGGAGGACCCTGAAATCATGGAGGAAATCTACCGCTAGAGTTTTCCCGCATGGCAAATCTCTGCATCTACTGTGGCTCGAGTCCGGGGAATGATCCCGCATTTATTGATGCTGCTCGTGCAATCGGTATTCAAATTGCCGCTGGGGGGCATACCTTGGTCTACGGTGGTGGTAAGGTGGGTCTCATGGGTGCAGTGGCCGATGCTGTTCTTGCTGAAGAGGGGAAGGTGATCGGGGTCATCCCGCGTCATCTCGCGGATAAGGAGGTCGCTCATTATGGCCTAACGGAACTTCGTCTGGTGGACTCGATGCATGAACGCAAAAAGCTCATGGCGGAGCTCGCTGATGCCTTCATTGCTCTGCCAGGTGGAGTGGGGACTCTTGAAGAAATCAGTGAGGTGTTTGTGTGGCTTCAGCTCGGTCTTCATCAGAATCCTTGCGCCCTTCTCAACGTGAATGGCTACTACGATGCCTTGGATCAATTCTTTGATCACATGGTGACTTCCCGCCTATTAAATCCGGAACATCGGAATCAGCTTCTGACCTTGTCAAAGATAGAGACGGCCGTTTCAGACGTTCTCGCTAATGAGCCGACCTTTGTCGATAAGTGGATCGACCGAATCAAAAACGACGGTCAATGACCGTCCTTAAAAATGGGAGGTTCGACCTTAAAAGTAGGTCTCTCTAATCGACGGCCTCGAACTTCTTTGCGACCACGCCGACAGCGAGTTCCTCGAGGGTATCGTCTTGAAGCTTTTCGATCGCTTCGGCGGAAAAGCCTTGGGCGACGAGGCTACGGGCGAGCTTGGGCTGGATGCCGCGAGCCATGAGGTAAAAGATTTCATCCTCGCTGACACGAGCGGTGGTGGAGCCGTGGGAGCACGCAACGTCGTCGGCATTAATTTCAAGTCCAGGCATCGAATGGGCCTCGCAGTCGTCGGTCATCATAAGATTACGACAGGTCTGGTAGGCGTCGGTTCCGTGGGCTCCCTCATCGACGAAGATAAGCCCGGAGAATATGGTCTTCGCTTTTCCAAAGAGGGTATTTTTGAAAAGGAGATTCGAATAAGTGTCACGAGCGCCGTGGTGTTGGAAGGTGCGCTGGTCGTATTCCTGTCCGGTAGCGGGGAGGGCCACGGAGAGGATGTGCGACTTGCCATCGGTGGCGGTGACGGAGGAATAAGTTTCCTCGCGAACCCACTTTGCGCCCGTGTGAATGATGGCCTGAGTTGCTGTTGCAGATCCAACTGCCGAATCAGCAAAGCGAATGAGTTTGGAGACAGAATTGAGTTCCTGAGTGACGAGGTATTTCACGTCGGCGCCATCTGCAATATTGAGATCGACCGCGGTGAGCACGGTGGCCGGGGCATCATCGGTTGCGATAAAACGTTCCACCACGCGGATTTTGCTTCCGGAAGCCGCAGTGATTTTCAAGCTTGGAGCAAGAAGACCTTCGCCTGAAACGAGATGGATGATCTCGATGGTTTGTTCACCCGAAACCTCAATGGCGAGCCCGTGGGTCGACTCGAGGCGGTGAAGAGCCGCGAGTTTTTCGGACCCAAGTTTGGACTCGGGTGCGATGGAAGCGGCCAAGGGAGTGACGGAATCGTGAGCGCCGGAAACGAGTTCGGCATTTTGGAAAACGAAGCGGGCGGCGCCTTCAATCTCGGCGGGAAGATCAGCGGGCGATCCAGCGCCGATGGCGGCGATGCCGGAGAGATTGGCTTCCTTCCAGGAGCCGAAGCGCCAGTTTTCGTCGGTGCGCACAGGCCAGGAGAGAGCTTCGAAAGCTTCTTGGGTGGGGGATGCAAGTGTGGCAGACATGGGGAAATGATGAGTGGTTCGTAAACGGGATCGATTAACCGACGGAGCCTTCCATTTCGAGTTCGATGAGGCGTTTGAGTTCGACGGAATATTCCATGGGGAATTCGTCGACGAGATCGTTGATGAAACCATTCACCGCGAGCGACATGGCCTGAGCTTCGGAAAGGCCACGCTGCTGCATGTAGAAGAGCATTTCCTCACTCACCTGACTGACCGAGGCTTCGTGCTGGGTGACGTGCTGATTTCCTTTCACCGAGATCGCCGGGTAGGTGTCGGTGCGGGAGTTGGTGTTGATGAGGAGAGCGTCACATTCGGTGTTGTTCTTGCAGCCCTTGAGATGCTTTGGAATGTGGACCTGACCACGGTAGGTGGAGCGGCCTTCGCCCACAGAGATGGACTTGGAGATGACGTTGGACGTCGTGTTATTCGCGGCGTGGATCATCTTTGCGCCGGTATCCTGATGCTGCTCGTCATTGGCAAGGGCGATGGAGATCACCTCGCCACGAGCACGTTCACCCTTCATGACGACGCCAGGATATTTCATGGTGAGACGGGAGCCGATGTTACAATCGATCCAACGGATCTCTGCATCCTCATGGGCGAGACCACGTTTGGTAACAAGGTTGTAAACGTTTGAGGACCAGTTTTGCACAGTGACATATTGAATTTTGGCACCTTTCATGGCGACGAGTTCGACGACGGCGGAGTGTAGGGTGGCGGTCTCAAATTTTGGCGCGGTGCAGCCTTCCATATACATCACCTCGGAACCTTCATCGGCAATGATGAGCGTGCGTTCAAACTGGCCGAAGTTCTCGGAGTTGATGCGGAAGTAAGCCTGCAGCGGGTGCTTCACTTTGACTCCTTTTGGAATGTAGATGAAGGAACCACCGGACATTACAGCGGAGTTGAGCGCTGAGAACTTGTTGTCACCGGTTGGGATGACCTTTCCAAACCATGGGCGGAAGATTTCCTCATGTTCTTTGAGGCCTTCAGAGCAAGTGACAAAGATCACGCCTTCGTCTGCGAGGGCCTCTTTGACGTTGGAATAGGCGGCTTCGGAATCGTATTGAGCTTCGACCCCGGCAAGAAAGGCGCGTTCTTGCTCGGGGACGCCGAGGCGGTCGAATGTTTCGAGAACCTCCGGCGGAACGTCGTCCCAGGAGCGCTTGGGCTTAGCTCCATCCGAGAGATAGTAGCGGATGGCATCAAAATCGATGTTGTTCAGGTCCTCGGTCGCCCAGTTGGTGGGCATGGGCTTAGACTCGAAAACCTCGAGAGCGCGGTGACGGAACTCGTTGACCCACTCGGGCTCATCTTTGACTTTGGAGATGTAGTCGATGGTGTCCTTGGTGAGGCCGTATCCGGCATCGAATTTATGGTTCTCTGGAAAGGAGAAATTCCCGACGTCGTCTTTTTCCAGAGCGACTTGTTGGACGGTTGCTACTTCGGAGCTCATGGCGAAAAGTTGAAGGTTAACAGTTGAACAGAGGGCAGTTCCGGTTAGGCGGATTTGAGAAAATCGTATCCGCTTTCCTCGAGTTCGAGGGCGAGTTCGGGGCCGCCGGATTTGACGATTTGACCATCGGCCATCACGTGGACCACATCGGGCTTGATGTAGTCGAGGAGGCGCTGGTAGTGGGTGATGACGAGGAAGCCACGGCTGTCGGAGCGCATGGAGTTGACTCCTTTCGCGACGACCTTGAGGGCGTCGATATCGAGTCCGGAGTCAGTTTCATCAAGAAGACAGTAACGAGGGTCGAGCATCATCATCTGGAGGATTTCGTTACGCTTTTTTTCGCCCCCGGAAAAGCCCTCGTTCACGGCGCGGCTGGTGAACTTACGGTCCATCTCGAGCTCGTCCATTTTGGCATACATCTGCTTGTAGAAGGCGACGGCATCGATCTCTTCGCCGTCGGGCAAGCGGGCCTGAAGGGCGGCACGGAGGAAGTTGGCATTGGAAACACCCGGGACCTCGGCAGGATATTGGAATGCAAGGAAGATTCCGGCGCGTGAGCGCTCGTCGACTTCGAGCTCCGAAATATCAACTCCATCAAGGAGGACTTTTCCGCCGGTGACTTCGTAATCTTCGTGGCCGGCGATGACCTTGGAGAGAGTGGATTTTCCGGATCCATTTGGTCCCATGATGGCGTGGACTTCACCGGTGGGGATTTCGAGATTCACTCCTTTGAGGATGGGAGTGTCTTCGACAGTGGCATGCAGGTTTTCGATGACGAGGGACATGGATCGGTTATTAGAGACTGGTTATTGGGAAAGTGGAGACTTGTTATTGGGAGAGGGTTACTGGCCGATGTGGCCCTTGAGGCTGATCTCGAGGTGGGAGATTTCGGTGCCTTCAGGGAGTTCGAGAATGTCTTCCAGCTTGATGCCTTTCTTGAAGGTGACATCGTGGATAGTGCCGGTTTTTTCATCCATGAAGTGGCAGTGGTCCGAGAGATTCGGGCAGTAGCGGGATGATTCGCGCTCGAAGTTGACCTGACGGACAAGCTTGTGGGAGACGAGCGCTTCGAGGCAGTTGTAGACGGTCGCAAGAGAGATCGTTGGCATCCGCTCCTGCGCGCGGGAAAAGACGTCGTTTGCCGTGGGGTGATCACGCTCGCCAAGAATGACCGAAAGCACCTCACGGCGTTGCTTGGTCATTCGCAAACCTTCGAGCTCGGAGGGAAATTCCTCCGGAGCCGGGCTGCTCTGGTGATCGAGTGAAATCATCGACGGGCGGAAGCTAGCTTCGGAAAAACAACGATCAAGCCCAAATTTGGAATTATTCTAATTCGGGCATTATTGACGCTTTAGCGTTAAGACGTTAAAGTGCTCTCATGACTACCAAAGAGAAAATGTCGCGCTCAACGGTCTATCTTGATCCGGAGCTTCATCGTGCTCTTAAGCTCCAGGCAGCTGAGACGGGGACCAATGTGTCCGAACTGATCAATCGCTCCATTCGTGAGAGCTTGCGTGAAGATCGGGAGGACTTGAAGGCTTTTGAGGAGCGCTCTGCTGAGGCAACGATTTCCTTTGAAACTTTGATTCAGCGACTCGATCTCGATGGAAAAGTATAGCCTCGAAATTCGGAAGTCTGTTGAGAAGGATCTTAAGAGAATCTCCCGGCAGGATCAGATCCGGATTCTGACCAAGATCGTCGCTTTGGTAGAGGACCCACGTCCTCCAGGATGTAAAAAGCTGTCCGGACAGGAGCGATATCGGCTTCGCCAAGGAAATTACCGAATTCTCTATGAGATTCGTGATGAACGCTTGATCGTCACAGTTGTGAAAGTGGGAAATCGGCGTGATGTTTATGACTAGGACGGAATCTTTTCCAACGGAGTCTCGAAAATTCTGTCTCAACCTGAAAAACCTGATTGATGAAGAAGCTCCTGATCTTTGCCCTTCTTGCTGTTCTGAGTCTTGTCGGATATCTAGGCAGCCAGACAGACCTTTTTAAAAGTAAGTATCAAAGCACCACGATAATCCAGGTGCCCTCTCCACAGATTTTCGTCAGCGTGAACCGACCAGGAAAATCAGAAAGCGTTGGCAATTTTTTGGGTGAAAACCTGTTGGAAAGCGAGTTTGAGAATATTCTTAGCGGGCAAAATCTTACCAAAATGATTCGGGATGCAGATCTCCAGGCACGCTGGAGCCTCTCGCCTGAGGAGTCGGTTGATCGGGCACGGAGAATGTCGAAGACGAAGGCTCGTCGTGGAACTGACTTCATCGAGATCAGCGCGCGGAGCATCGATCGTGAAGAGGCGAGGCTGATTTCCCAAGGAATTGCTGATGTTTATGTCGCAAGAAGAAATGCGACTGCAAAGAATAGGGCAAGGCCCTGCGAACTCTTGACGAGGAACTCGAAAGGCAAAACAAGGTCGTGATCAAGAAGAATGCTCTTGTGAAATTGGTTCGCTCGTTCGGGATGGTTTCTGATCCTCTCGATTCATTTCCGAATTCAATCGCTCAGCTTCCGGGTGCCGATCCTCGTACCTACAATTTGGCAAAAGAAGAATACAAACAGGCCCATGATCTCTACAAGGAGATGAAACTTCAACAGCAAGAGCAGCGAATCATTCTGAGGAACTATTCTCCAGTGACGATTCACGAGCGGGCGAAGTGAAGGGGACGAACGCGAATCTTGCGAATCCTGCTTGATGGAGTGATTCAGGCTGGAAGCCTGAACTACGAGGGGCACAAAAAACGCCCGAGGATTTTTCCAAGGGCGTTTGAATTAAATTGTTATATCGGATGCTCTACTCGGAAGCGGCAGCCGCGGCTTCGGCGCGCCTTGCCTCGGTGGCTTCGGAAGTATACTTCCAGCGGACCTTGTTCCTCTTGGGTGCGGTACGGGCTTTGCGGATCGCGCGCTTAGTGGTGGACTCATGCGCACGACGGCGACGCATTTCTTCGAGGATGCCTTCAGCATCAAGCTTGGTCTTCAGACGCTTGAGAGCACGGTCAACGGTCTCTCCGTTTTTGACATCAACGCCACGTTTAGGTTTCGACATAAAAATATTCCGTTCAGTTAGATTGCGGGGGCGGGACGCTAGTCAGATCACCTCAAACCGTCAAGCACCCATTTGTTCCGATTTTTTGGGAAAAACCTTAAGTTTTCTAAAGTTCTTCCTCCTCGCTTTCTCCATCGTATTCTGGAACGGGTGGGATGAGATCCTCACGTTCGAGCAGAAGGGGGATGGAAAGGTCGTCGAGGAGATCATCGGCGGTGCGATTGAGCACCCCGGTAAAGGGGACCAGCCGGTCAAGCTCGGCGATCGCGCAGTGAACCATGGAGGAGATGATATCAGCATCGTAAACCTCGCGATCAAAGAGGTTGGTCACCCGGAAGACGAGTTGATCGCGATCCATATCGAACTCGAACCCGCCCAGCGTGAGTTGCTTGTTGGCGCGCATGACGAGCTCGAGGCCGAGTGGGGTGCGGAGATCGTCGAACTTCATGGGTGATTCCGCGACGATGGAAAGGGCATTGAGATTTGTAAAAACCTGAGCGAGCAGGTGAATCCGCGTGTGGTGTGCCTCGAACGAGCACTGGAGGACTTCGCGGCCTTCAATCGCTTGGGCGTGCCAACCTTGCTGGCCGAAGGCATCGATAACGGACTGGAATTGTCGGGAGGGAGGCATGACGGGACACTGGTCAGGACGGGCGCTTTTGACAACTCCCCAAATTCATTCTTCCTTGGTAATGCTCGGGAAGAAGGAAGGTTTCTTTCTCTTTTTCTTCGCGGAGCCTTCATGGGTCGCGAGGGTCCGGGAGCGGTTTTTGTCTTGAGCTTGAGAAGCAAAGATAGGCGGTTTTGGAAAACGGGGGAGGAGGAGAAGTGGGTGGGACGAAGAAGGGTATGGCGTTTTTCCCGAAAGGAGCTGTTCACGGGATTCAGGCACGCGGTAAACCCGGACAGGCCTGCAAATCCTCTCTTTTTACTGAGAGCTTCCCGAGAGGGGAAAAGGAAAGGATTTATGGGCTCTCTTTGAGCTTTTCCCATTCATCGATGAGGCTGGAGTCTACACTCCGGACAGTCTTGCTGAGGTAATCTTCCACTTCCTGAAGCTCGGGAGTCTTGAGGGAGGGCGGGATGGTCTGAGCGAGAACCTTGTACACCTCGGAAAGGTGACGGAGAAGGACGGCTTCGCTGCGTTCGAGAGCGTAAGTTTTAACGTAGTTTTCGAAACTCTGCCAGGACTCCGCCATTTCGCGGGCGATGGACTTGGGCCGGACTCCGGCTTCCTTGGCCCACGGGTTGGCCAGAACAAATTCGTTATAAGTGGCGTAGATAAATTCTTTTCCAGGTTTGGGGTGCTCAACCTCCTCGAGGGCATCCATGCGGTCATCGTAGTCCACCCCATCGGCTTTCAGTTCGGTGATGAGTTCGGTTTTGATTTTATCGGTTTGCTTTCGGAGAACTTGGGTGGGGTCCTCGAGAATGGCTTCGATGAGGCTGAGGGCATTGAGGGAGAAATCAGCGTCCTCAGGGTCAAGCTTCGGGATGGTCTCGAGGAGGTAAAGACCGAGGGCTTGGTTCATGGTGAAGTCCTCTTGTAACTCCACGTTTAGCTTCACCTTGGTAGGGCCGGTGCGATCCTCGCGGGGAATGATCGTGAGGACTTTTCCCTCGACCAGACCGCGAAAAAGCGCGAAGGCGGACTTGCGGAGGTTTTTCTTCCGGGTGGGGGTCTCGTGAGAGTGATTGATGATGGTGCGGAGGGCTGCGCAACCGTCTTCGTGACTTCGACTCAGAACGTTGAGCAGAGTGCCGTGGCGAATGCGAAAGCTGGAAGCTAACTTCTCGGGTGGTGATTCCTGAAGCTTGAGGAAGGTTTTCTCATCCCAGGGGACGAAGCCTTTTTCAGGGGGTTTTTTCTTAACCGCGCGACTTTTTTTTCCTTTCGCCGCTGCTTTTTCTTCGGCACGAATATTTTCGATCACGTGCTCGGGAGCCTGAGCCACGACGTAACCGATGTCATCGAAACCCCGTCTGCCGGCGCGGCCTGCAATTTGGTGGAAATCACGAACTGCGAGAATATTCGTACTTTGTCCTCCGTATTTGAAAAGCTGGGTCAGGAGAACCGTACGAATGGGGACGTTCACCCCCACTCCCAGGGTGTCGGTTCCGCAAATGACTTTGAGAAGCCCGCGTTGGGCAAGTTTCTCGACCAGAACCCGATATTTCGGAAGGAGTCCGGCGTGGTGGATACCCAGTCCGTGACGCAGGTATTTCTTCATGTCCTTGCCATAGGGGCTTTTAAAGTCACCCTCCTCGAGGACTTCTGCGATTTCCGCCTTTTCGGCCTTGGTGCAGAAGTTCCGGCTCATAAGATTCTGCACAGTGCGGGCGCAGGCCAGCTGGGTGAAGTGAACGAGGTAGACCGGGGCGCGCCCAGCCTCGACAAGTTCCTCGACTTTTTCTTCAAGGGGAGTGGTGGAGTAGGTGAAATCCAGTGGAACCGGTCGGTGGGACGAGCGCACGAGGACGGTCTCGGCTCCGGTGAGGGTGGAGATTTCTTTTTCAAAAAACGAGGTGTCCCCCATCGTCGCGGACATCAGAAGAAATTGAGCTTGGGGAAGAGTCAGAAGCGGAAGTTGCCAGGCGACACCACGTTCGTGATCCGAGTAGTAGTGAAACTCGTCCATGATCACGTCATCGACTTTGGCCTCAGCTCCTTCCCGCAGGGCCAAGTTTGCCAGAATTTCTGCGGTACAGCAAATGACGGGAGCACCCGGATTCACGGTGGCATCTCCGGTGATCATTCCGACGTTTTCCGGGCCAAAAGTCCCGCAAAGCGAGAGGAATTTTTCATTGGCGAGAGCCTTGATGGGAACGGTGTAGTAGGAGGTGCGCCTCTGGCAAATTGCGCGGAACTGGACGGCTAGCGCAACGAGGGACTTTCCGGATCCGGTCGGCGTGTTGAGAATGACATTCTTTCCTTCGAAGAGCTCGAGGATGGCTTCTTCCTGATGATCGTAGGGCTCGGTCCCGCTCTCGATGAGGTATTCCAGCAAGGAGTCCAGAACCGCGGAGGAGGAGGTGCGGTCGGAGACCTGCTCTGGATCGAGTTTCTCCACGGGCGTGACGGTGACGAGAAAAACGGAATTGTAAAGGTGGACTCTCCTCGGAGGTGGGGGCTTTATTTCCGGAGAACGGCGGCGGCTTTTGCTTGTGCGAGATCCAAGGGAAGGCCGGGTTTCACTCTGGGGCGTTTGTGGCCGATGTGACTCGTCCAGGCGGGGGCGAGGTAGTTGTGCCGCGTGGTGTAGTGATCGACGAGCGCCTCGGGGAGCTCGGGCAAGGGGGAATCGAAGAGCGCCTGATAAATTATCGAGGCGAGGAGGCGGTGGCCCTTCCGGTCGAGGTGAACCCCGTCATTCGAGAGGACAAAGGTGGGGTCTTTTTTCCTCATGAGCGCATAATAACCAGTCATCGGGGTGTGCACGTCCACGACTCGTGTCACCCGGGATTTCTGGGCGAGAACACACTTGGCGTAGCGAGCGATGACATCGCGATCGTAGTGCTTGTAAGTTGCGTTCCAATGGAATTCCTTGGCATCGCTGGCCTGGGCGTTCTTGTGCGCTTGGACATCGAAGGGAGGAGGAGTGACGAGGATGAGTTTGGCTCCGGAGGCATTGACCTCGTTGATGAGGTTCTGGAGCCCCCGTTGATAGGCCTGAAAGCGATTGATGCTGAAGGGGTGGTAGATCCCGTCATTCATGCCGTAGCAGGCGATGACAAGATCGGGTTTGACCTTTTTAAGCGCGCGTGCGAGGCGCTCGTGAACGTTGGGACGCGGGAAGGGGTGCTTGGGTTCGGAAAGTCCGGTGACGCCTTCGGAAGGAAGTCCGGAGGCGATGATTTCAGGGACGTGTCCCCGGAGGTGCAGTGCGACTTGGAGATCGATGATGTAGCTGCGCGAAGCGGTGATGGAGTCGCCAAGAAAAAGGATGCGGTCGGCCGCGAGAAGCGGGTGTTTGGATTTGCGGATTCCCCAGACTTTTTCGAGCAGTGGGACGACCATGGGATCCCACTCCTTGAGTGCTGCACGGTCAAAGGGGGTAAAATCGTTTTCGGCAAAATAAGCCTCGGTGGCTTCCGCGAAGTATTCCATCTGGTTGGTCATCGCATAGGTTTCGCCATTGCTAGTGCGGAGCGGTTTTTTGAGGTCACCGGTGCGTCTGGGGAGGTTTTTGAATCGACCGGACTTCCGAGCCGCGCGGTAGGCCGCGAGAATTCCGGGGTGCTCATCACCAAGAAGATGGTTGTGATAAGCGTGTGCGAGTTCGTGGAGGGCGACATTGGGCATGCGCCGCGTTTCTTTTTCGAAATCGTGAACCCCGGTATATTCGATTGATTTCGCAAGCTCGACGGGAAAACCGTTGTTCTTCAGCCACTGAGAGCTGGGGTGATGGCAGGCGCTGCTGCGACCATTTCGGGCGGGAGAAAAATAGAGGGGGACATTTTTCAAGTAAGCAACCGCAGGAGTAGGGACGCGCTCGACGATGTCCTGGAGTTGGCACTCAAGCAGTTGGAGAGCGCGGGTGGTGTCCTTGGCTTCTTTTTTTAGAAGTTGATGGTGGACAAAAATGGTCCAGCCCCGGATTTTGCGTCGTTGATAGCCGGGGGCTGAGGGGAAGCGGGGGTGACCTTGAGCGCGGAGGTTTGAAGCGAGTGTGTCGCGAAGCGGAATCAGTGAGCGGCGCTGTCGCTGATTGAGAGAGTTGAGAAAATCAGGCCGCGTAATGGCGGCATGAGCTTCCAAGGTGGAAGCATGGGCAAGATTCAATCCAGTCGCCGGATGGTCTGGGTGACGTCGCTCAAAGAGGAGATACGGTGTGAGTTCTTTTCCGAGCAGAGGGGACAGGCTGGTGAGAAGGATGAGAAAGAAACGCATGGGAACTTTATGAAGCGAGAATTAAAAAGGAACGCGGACTAAGAGAGCCTCTTCCGCCAGATCATGAGAGTTTCTCGATCTTCGCGCCCCTCATAGGTGGGAGGATTAGGAAGGTCTTCGAGAAGATCGAATCCGAAGTCGAGCATGTCATAGAGCTCGGCACGACTGATATGAAAGGGAGGACCTTGGTCGGGGTCGTGATCGGGATTGAGGAAAATGATGCCGCAGAAGATGCCGCCCGGTTTGAGGACTTGATGAATGGTGCGGGCGTAATCGCTTCTCGTCGACGGAGCAATGGCTGAGATGCAGGTGTGTTCCCAGACGAGATCGTAGCAGTCTTCTTCCGGCCAGGTAAAGAGGTCGCCGATTTCCCAGCGGATGTTTTTTGCCGGGTGAAGTTGCTTGGCCATGGCGATAGGTTCCACTGCGATATCGATAGCAGTGATTGATTCTGCGACTCTAGCCAGCACTGCCGCGTCTCTTCCAAAGCCGCACCCCGGATGAAATATTCGGGGCTCATTGGCAAAGAGGTCCTGATGCGATGACAAAAAAGAAGAGAGAGCCGGATGCGGCGCTCCCTTTTCCCAAGGGGTCTCGCCGTTCTGATAACAGGCGGACCAATCCATGAAAATTCCTAGTAAAGACCACGGCTGCGACCCCTTTTGTAGGACTCGATGCCATCGACGATTCCATTGGCAATCGCTTCGCGATACCAGCCCTCTTTGGTGCGACCCCGTTCGCGGGAGTTGGAAACAAAACCGCCTTCAACGAGAATGGCAGGATTTCTGGAATGGCGAATGACGTAGTAGCGGGCGTACTTCACGCCACGATCGATAGACTTTACTCGGCTAAGCATTCCTTTCTGAACTGCGGCCGCGAGGGGCCTGGAAGCAGGGGAACAGTAAAAAGTCTCGAGTCCACTGACATTGCGCTTCCAGGTAAAATTGTAATGAATGGAAACGAAGATGGAGTTGGAATACTTGTTTCCAAGACGAGCACGGCTAGGGAGGGAAATAAAATTGTCGCTTCGGCGAGTCATTACGGTGCGAAAGCCTTTGCTCTTGAGCTTTTTCTCGACGCGCATCGCGGTATCAAGAGAGAGCCACTTTTCGTAGACTTTACCGTAGCTACCGCCATGATCGTGCCCCCCATGGCCAGCATCGATCACCACAGTTTTGAAAGAACCACCGAATGCAGGAAGTGCGATCGCTATCGTCAAGATGCAGGTTTGAAGAAGGCTTTTCATTAGAAAGTATTTAAGCTTTATGAATTTTTAAAAATTTTTGAGTGCTAAGGCAAGCTTTTTGTTAAAAACTCTTAAGGTTTTACGCGTTCGGAGATCGTTCGAGCTTTTGCGCGTTTCTGAGCCTCCTCGGCAGGATCGTATGGAATGCCGCCACGAACCTTGATTTCTCCGTTGGCGAAGGGGATCAAGCTGGGATTCCCCAATGCGCCCCGTTTGTAAAACTTTGAACTCACCATCGCGCCGTCTTTGTTGATAACTGCATGGACGTAGATCTCCGGATTGGAAAGGTAGAGGACATGCAGGTGATTTTCTCCGTCGAGAGTGGCTTGAGGTCGCTTGAAGAGAAGGGCGTTACTGATCCGGCCAGTTGAGAGCGAAATTTTGGTCTTCCGGTCATGAACTGCTGCGTAGATCGACGTTTTACGGCCGTCGTTGAAGGTGATGACGCGATATTCGCGGTCGGGAAATTGGGTTCCCGGTGCTCCGAAGGGCTGAGTGAACATGACCGAACCAGAACTAATGCCGAAATGAGCCGTGCCTGATTGGTAAGTCTGGCCATTGATGGTGACCTTGGCGTTGGTCGAGAAATTTCCGGAGCGGGCGATCCTATAGAGGCTGCTTAGCTTGACTTTTCGGGAAATAGTTTGGCCGGGAGGCAGTTTGGCCGCGCGGAAAACTCCCTTGTTGACCCGGGTCAGTGCTCGCCCCCCACTTTCTCGAAGAGCAAAGTCAAGCCAGCTTCTGGCCATTCTGCCCTTTGCTTCACTGTGAAAGAAGAGTTCTCGACCGCTGCGATTGGTGATGGAGACAACAGCTGTCACTGGTTCGTTCACCAAGTAAGTATTTCGATCCACCTTCATGGTAACCGAAATCTGCGCATGCGAGATCGACGCACAGAGCGCGAGAGCAAGCATCAATATTCGAGTAAACATGGATTGAGTAGGTCTGCAAAGGAAACCGTCTGAATGGGAAGAGGGGAAGTAAAAAGTCCCGTCAGCGGTTGATTGAGGTGGAACTGACCAGCAGGGATTGTGCCGCTGCCATCGAAATCTGCAAAGGGGGCGATTTTTTCGAAACAATCAAAGACAGGGTGCCGGCGTGGGGATGGAGTTGGGAGAGTTGGAATTTGATCCCCGGCTTGAGCCCTGTTTTGGCAAGCCACTGCAGGAAATCGGGTCGATCCTCACGAACACGGGTGAGAATATAGTCTCCAGGTTCGCATTCGGATAAGGCGTGAGTGGTATCGGCCACCATCTTGCCCTCGGCATTGGGAATCGGTGCACCATGAGGGTCATGAGTGGGTTGGCCCAGCATGTCATCCATTCGCGCGAGGAGTCGGTCTGAGATGACGTGCTCGAGAACTTCTGCCTCTTCATGAACTTCTGCCCAATCAAGCTGCATGATTTCGACCAGAAAACTCTCGACTAAGCGGTGGCGGCGGAGAACCCGCATCGCCATTGTTCGCCCATGGTCGTTCAAGCGAGCACCGCGTCGAGGCGTGTAGTCGACGAGATCTAACTTGACCAGCTGGTTCATCATCGTCGTGACCGTGCCCGGAGTGACCGAGAGTTTTTCGGCCACGCGGCCGATCGGGACAAGACGCTCCCCGCCATTCCGTTGCTGGAGGGACCAGAGGGCTTTGAGGTAGTTCTCGACGGTGCTGGAGAGCATAGGGAAGCGGGATAAGTGGAACTATCGGGCCTTGGGGCAAGAAATCGAGTGCGAAAAAAACCCGGCATGCCCAAATGGTCGGGACAGGCCGGGTTGTGAGTGTTTTAAGGGCGGCGCCTACAAGTTCTTGAGAACTAGAGGGACTTCTTAAGAGTGGAAGATGGCTTGAAGCCGACAGACTTGGAAGCCTTGATCTTCATGGACTCTCCGGTCTTTGGGTTGCGGCCCATACGAGCTGCACGGTTCTTCACCTCGAAGGTTCCGAAACCAATGATCTGAACCTTCTTGTCTTTCTTAACTCCTTTGGCAATGGAATCGAGGACAGCGGCGACGGCATCTTCTGCTGAACGCTTGGTGGCTTCTTTTCCGAGGGCTTTCTGGACTGCTTCGATGAGTTCTCCTTTATTCATGGCAAGCGAGATTTTCTGCTGAATGGGTATTTTGTAAAGCTAAAATAACGCAGAATTTCCCGTAGTTATAGGGGTTGACGGGGATGGGGGTTTTATGATTAACGGAAAATGAAGGTTTTTGAACTGCCAGTGATGAGCTTCTTGTGAGATTGACGGCCGCGGGTATTTCGCCCGATTCTGTTCTTGTGAATATTCCTGATGCGTGGCGGACGCTCCAAGCTGCCCAACCAGCCTTACCGCGGGAGGGTGATCTGGTGCAGGAGGTTGAGGATGCAATCGCTGCTGACCAGCGTGGTTACTACCTTCCAGACGAAGACGAACGTCTTCGCGAAGTCTATTCCCGTTATCTGGCGGTGCGTGGAACGCTTTGGGAAATGGTTCTCGCCCTGAAGCCCCATGTTTATCAAGGGCCGAACGAAAAAGAGCGGATGCAGGTCTTTGGGCTGAGTTTTTGCGCGGCGGCAATGCTGGTGCGAAGTGCCAGTTTTGTTATTGGACTTGCTCATGACCGGCCCGTTTTGTGGAAAAAGCTCGATGAGGCCGAACCTCGCTACGGTCTTGAGCGAAAAAATTTCACCCGTCTTTACCGGAGTGTGAGCTCTCCCCGATGGATGTGGGCCTACACCGAAGCGGTGCAATTTTACGAGAAAAACCGTGAGCAGATTCACGAAGCCCTCACTCAAGGGGGGATGCCGAAGGCGTGCGACTGGTTGTTCGCTGAAGAACCTTTCTTTGAGAAAAGCCGGGCAAGTCTGATTCGCCGTCGTCTGAGTTATCGATTGCACTCACTCGTGCGTCGTCACACTTCGGGTTATAAAAAGGTGATGTTTCAAATTTTCCGCATGGGAGGGTCCGTGATCGCGGAACTCAAGCAGCCCTTCAAAAAGCAGGCTCCCGGGAAGCGCGTAACCTCGGATGTTTTGGAGGAAGCAAAACGTCAACTTCGTGCGGGTGATGTCATTATCACGAGGCATGAGGATGCTCTGAGTAACCTTTTTCTGCCCGGTTACTGGCCGCATGCCGCCTATTATATCGGTGATTCTTCTGAGCGAGAGGAGCTGGGACTCGAGCCGACTGATCAAAACAATGGGGGGATCTCAGTTCTGGAGGCAAAAAAAGATGGAGTCCGTTATCGTGCTCTTGAAGAAACCCTCGCGGTTGACGCGTTTGTCGTTTTGCGCCCTCGCATTGAGGCCTCACATTTAGCAAAAGCTCTCTCTCGTGCGATGACTCACGAAGGAAAGCTCTATGATTTTGTCTTCGATTTCCGAAATGCGGACCGACTTGTCTGCACGGAAGTTGTTTATCGGGCCTACCACGGAGTGGGGCCCTTCTCATTTGAGCTTTCCCACCGCAGTGGGCGTCATTGTCTTTCGGCTGAAGATCTTCTATGTCAGGGAATCGGGAGCTCGCTTTTTGATGTGGTGCTTTGCTTTGGAGTCGAGGATGAGGAACTCCGAATCGGGGATTCCGCGCGTTCACGAACTCTGGCGAGTTTGCGGAAATTTGGATCGTAGCCAGAGCTTCTCGACAGGCTGAAGCCTTCACTGCAAGCTCGAGTGTCCGGTAATCCCCTGATGGGGAAATTGACCTTCCCGATGCCCCGGCATTGCACCTTGGAAGTTCCCTGCTAGGCTCTCACGCATGTCCAGCACGCTCGGTCAGCTTTTTCGCATTTCAACATTCGGGGAGTCCCACGGTGGTGGTGTCGGCGTCGTGATCGACGGCTGCCCGCCCCTGATTCCCCTCACTGAAGAAGACCTCCAGATCGAATTGGATCGTCGGCGCCCCGGGCAGTCGGAGGTCACCACGCCCCGGAATGAAGCTGATCAATGCGAAATTCTTTCAGGAACCTTCGAAGGAAAGACGCTGGGCTCCCCGATCGCGGTCATAGTCCGTAATAAAGACCATCGCCCCGAGGCCTACTCGGAAATGTCTGAGAAATATCGTCCGTCCCATGCCGACTACACCTACGATGCCAAATACGGCACTCGGAACTGGCAGGGTGGTGGACGCTCGTCGGCGCGGGAAACTATCGGGCGCGTGGCTGCGGCAGCGGTCGCCAAGAGCGTGCTCAAGCACTTTTGCCCTGATCTCGAAACTCTCGCCTGGGTCAACACGGTTCAGGATATTGAAGCGCTGGTAGACCCCCTCACGGTCACCTCAGATACCATCGAGTCCAATATCGTCCGCACCGGAGACCCGGTGGCGGCTGAAGCCATGATCGCGCGGATAAAAGAAATTCGCTCTCAAGGAAATTCCATCGGCGGAACAATCCAGTGCGTCGTCCGCGGGTGTCCTGCGGGTTTGGGCGAGCCGGTGTTTGATCGGCTCGAGGCTGATCTCGCCAAAGCGATGCTTTCCCTACCTGCGACCAAAGGATTTGAAGTTGGTAGCGGTTTCGGCGGTACCACGCTGACTGGCGCTGAGCACAACGATCACTTTTACATGGAGGGTGGCCAAGTCCGCACCAAGACCAACCGTTCTGGCGGCGTGCAAGGTGGCATTTCAAACGGAGAATCCATCCTCTTCCGCGTGGCCTTCAAGCCGACCGCGACCATCATGTCTTCCCAGCCAACGGTCTCAAAAGAAAAGGAAGATACCGAGCTTAAGGGAAGAGGGCGTCACGATGCTTGTGTGCTTCCCCGTGCGGTGCCCATCGTGGAGGCGATGACGAATTTAGTTCTTTGTGATCATTTCCTCCGTCACCGCGCCTTTTGTGAGACGGGGTCATGATTTTTGAGACATTCTAACAATCTTTCCGATCATGACTTTATTATTCCTGAAGTTTCCCGTCGATTTAAAATCGTCTGTTAGGGTATCGTCCTGACATGCAGCAGCTCTCACAATTCGGCATTGATGGTCTGATCCTAGGTCTTTTGCTCGTTTTTGCGGTGCTGGGTTTCATTAGGCCGCTGGTGAAACTTTTCTTCCTGATCATCGCGTTGGCGGTGGGGGCGGTTGCCGCAATCTGGGCTTACAATAATGGCTTTGCTGTTTCCAAGGTTCTAGTGGAGAAGCCGGAGCCTTGGATGAGTATGGCGGTTGCGGCAATTGCGTTTTTTGGAGCCTTTTTTTTCGCGCGTATTATCCTTGGTTTTCTTCACGGGGGAAGTAAGGAGACTGGGATATTCCACAAATTTGGTTTTGGGATTCCGGGGGCGATTCTTAGTCTGGGCGTGGGCAGCTTGATATTCTACGGAGCTCTCACTGGGGTGCGGTATGCGGGGACGATGGCGGAGATGGAACGCCTTAAAGATTATGCGAGCGACAACTTCGAGGGACCGGAAGCGGAGCCAATTCTCGCTAAGCTCAAGAACTGGATTGATCGTTCGCGCATGGGCCAATTTCATCAAAAATTTGATGTCATCAACGATCCCGCTCAAGCCACACTCGCTAAGCTGGCGATCGTTCAGGAAAAGTCGGACGCCCTTGAGCAGACGGATGCTGAGGCGATTCTCGATGTCATTCCGGTCTCACAGGAAGAGGCGCTGCAGTCTTCGATTCGGGAAGGTGATTTCTCCGCGCTTCTGAAAAACGATCAACTCCGGGATGCTTCGCTGGAGGCGGCCAATCGCGATCGCCTTCTTCGTCTTAATATCGAAAAGGCCCTTGGGTTGGAAGATTAGAGGAGCGGATTTTCAGACTTTGAAGTGGGCTAATGATACGAGTTTTGTGAGCAGAGGGGCGGCCTCGTTGATGAGGGTTTCGAGAGGGAGATTCAAGTCGGTGAGACTATAAGTTTCATCGAAGAGAGGTTTGGCTTCCTCCGTGACCTGGCCGGCAATGCCGATGACTTTTTTGTCGGCCTCCCGTGCGAGTCTGGCAATCCCGGCGGGGCCTTTTCCATCAAGCGTTTGTTCATCGAGTGATCCCTCACCGGTGATCACGATGTCGGCTTGGGCGATCTTTTGCCTGAGGTGGAGGGCGTCGGCGACGAGGTCGAAGCCGCTGACGAGTTCAGCCTTGCAGAAATGCTTGAGCCCGAATCCAAGTCCGCCCGCAGCTCCGGCTCCTGGGAAATCGTGCTCTGCTTTGAGATGCTTGACGAGACTAGTCAGGGCGGCCTCGAGTTGTGGAATGGTTTCCGTACTTGCTCCTTTCTGCGGGCCAAAAACGGCGGTAGCGCCATTGGGTCCGAGAAGCGGATTGGAGACATCACAAGCGACGGTGATCGGAGGGAGGGGTATCATTTCGGAAGGGTCGATGGTGTCAATCTCGGGATAGGTTTCCGGAATGAGAATGAGCGGGAGTCCTTTCTGATCGAGAAATTTCACGCCGAGGGCTTCGGCCATTCCGGCGCCGCCATCGTTGGTGGCCGATCCACCGATTCCGATAAGAAGGCGGGTGGCTTGCGAGACCTCGATGGCGTGCTTCATGAGCTCACCGGTTCCGTAGGTGGAGGCGAAGAGGGGATCGCGTTCCTCTTCCTCGATCCGCCACAATCCACTTGCGGCTGACATTTCAATGACCGCGGAACCATTGGCAAGAAGCGCGTAATCAGCGGAGACTTCGCGTCCGACAGCATCGCGACATTGCGCGGTGACTTTTTCTCCCTCAGTGGCTGAGAGCAGGGCTGCCACGAATCCTTCTCCGCCATCGGCGATGGGGGCGAGATCGTGATCATGATCCGGAAGGCCGGCCGCGATTGCTTCGCACGCTTCCCGGGCACTCAGGGAGCCTTTGAATTTATCACAGGCGATCAGAATTTTCACGATTAATACGGGAGGTGTTGGCGGATGTTGGTGAGCCAGATGGATTGATAAGGCCTGAGATGAATGGCGGGATCGGTCGGGTCAAGTTCTTCCCCGCCGATGAGATCAAGCCACTCTTCGGTGCCAGTCAGATTGATGTTGGTTAGGGGGAGATGCTGGGAGGTATTCGTGATGTTGTGGAGGCAGAATACCTGATTGTTCCGGTCGAGTGACTGACGCCAAAATCCGAAAACGGCGTCGCCGAGTTGCAGCGAAAATTGGGTCGCATTCGGATGGAAGGCGGGTTGCTCACGCCGGATGATGATGAGTTTTTTTAAATGGCGTAGCACGGTGGAATGGGGGCTCCGTTCATCTGCGAGCTCTGTTTCCAGATGCGCAAGGTCCCACTGGTGTCGATTAATGTGGCGGTTGTGTCCAGTTTTCCGGACCTTTTCCAAGTCATTCCGGGTACCGAGAAGGCTGTGGATATAAAAAGCCGGGATACCCTCGAGCCCGAGGAGAATGGCATGGGCGCAAACAAAGCGTTTGAGGCCGAGGCCATCCGGGCCCAAAAAGGCATCGAAAAGGCTGATGTTGATTTCATAAGGCCGCGAGGAGCCATCGGGAAGGGTTCGGCTGGAAACCCGGGCCCCGTTTTCTTCCATGCGGGCGACAAGTTCATGGATCTCGTGATCATCTAGGAGCCCTTCGGTAGGGCGAAGGCCGATGCCATCGTGAGAGGCAAGGAAGTTAAAATAGGTCGTCCCCGGACGGGCTGGTGGCATTCCCATGATCCAGCGACGGAGAGCTTGGCAGGTTCCGGTGGTGAGGGCGTGGAGAAGGAGCGGTGGCAGCGAGAAATTGTAAATGCTGTGAGCCTCATTGAAATTGCCGAAGTAGGAGAGGTTCTCCCGGTTCGGAATATTGGTTTCGGTGATGAGGACGGAATCGGGTTTCACGTGCTCGATCAGGGTGCGGAAGAGTCGGACGATTTCGTGAGTCTGCGGCAGGTTCAGACAGGGGGTGCCGATCTCCTTCCAGATGAAGGCAATGGCATCAAGCCGGAAAATGGAAACGCCGCGGTCGAGGTGCGCGCGGATGATTTTCACGAGTTCGATCAGGAGCTCCGGTTCCTTAAAGTTGAGGTCAATCTGATCATGCCCGAAAGTGCACCAGACGTGGCGGCCACTGACTTCTTTTAAGAGAGGCGAGGTGCGTGGGCGCACGACATCGGAGAGATCGTCTGCAGGATCGGCCGTGATAAAGTAAGAGGCTCCGGGTTCTTCGCCGTTTTGAAATTGCTGGAACCATTCGTGCGAAGCGGAGCAGTGGTTGACTACGAGATCAGACATGAGCCGGTAGTCTTCAGAAATGGCTTCGAGGTCTTTCCAATTTCCAAGAGATGGGTTCACTGATAGATAATCTGAGACCGCAAATCCATCGTCCGCAGTCCAGGGGAAGTAAGGAAGCACGTGGACGATGCTGATAGCTTCGGAGAGATGTTTATCGACGAAAATCTTAAGTTCTTGCAGCGGCTTGCGTTCGCCGATGACGCTGTCGCCGTAGGTGATGAGAGCGATGTCTTCTTCCGTCCAATGATTGGTAAAGGGGGCTGGTTCGTAAAAATGCTCATCGAGTCGCATTTCCCTCACGATCGCATCGCGGAGGTCCCTATGGTCGCCCTCGCCATAGATGCCGGTGAGGTGAACGGTGATCTTTTCCAGAAGGGTATCGAGCGGGCTCATGAAAATTCCTTTTGATCAGCTTCGACCGCCTCGATGAGGCGGGGAAAAATATCAGGAACGGCGCTGGTGACACGATTCCAGCTGGGGATGAAGGGGCGTTCCATGGGGGATTCCATGTATTGTTTACCGGCATCAATGATGTTCTGGGCAAAGAGCTCGACGGCGTCTTCCTCTTTGTGCACGTCCACGGAGAGGCCATTAATTTCAGCGTCATTCTTGTAACGCTCCACAAAATCAAGCGCATTCCGGAAGTAGGAGGCTTTGACCGCCCGGAAAAGGGATTTGTTGAGAACGTTTCCTTCGGTGGCAAGTTTTCGGAAGACGAGTTTGCAGATGTCGATCGACATTTTGGAAAGCCCCTTGGTCTGATCTTCAGGGGAAACCTCTTGATGTTTGTGGTCGTATCGATCGGCGATGTCTACCTGGCAGACGCGATTCGCGGAGTAGTTTCGATACATCTCTGAGAGGATCCCCATTTCCAGCCCCCAGTCGCTGGGGAGGCGAATGTCGGGGATGACACCGCGGCGAAAGGAAAACTCCCCAGCGAGGGGATAGCGGAAACCATCAAGAAACGAGAGGTATTCGTTGGGGCCCAGAACTTGCTCAAGTGAGCGGAGGAGAGGGGTGATAAGGAGTCGGGTCACGCGGCCGTTGAGTTTTCCATCAGCCAAGCGGGGGTAGTAGCCTTTGGCGTATTGATAGCTGAAGTTTGGGTTTGCCATGGGGTAAATGAGACGGGCGAGAAGCTTGCGCTCGTAGGTCAGAATATCACAGTCGTGCAGAGCGATGGCCTCTGCTTCATCGCGGGCGATGGTGTAACCGAGGCAATACCAGACATTACGCCCTTTCCCCGCTTCCGTGGGGGCCAGCCCGCGGTCCTGTAGCTCTGCATCAAGAGTTCTCAAACGTGGTCCATCGTTCCAAAGAATGCGGTGATGTTGGGGAAGTTTGGAAAAGAACTGGAGGGCGTGGCGATACTGCGATTTGTCGGCTCGATCGAGTCCAATGGTGATTTCATTGAGATAAGGAACCTTGGCGAGCTCATCGAGAATGTGGGGCAGGGCTTCACCTTCTAGCTCGGAGAAGAGCGATGGAAGAATAAGAGCCATCGGCCGTTTTTTGGAAAAGCGGACGAGCTCCGCTTCCATCTCCTCGATGGGGCGGGAGGTGAGATTGTGAAGAGTGGCAATGGTGCCATTTTGGTGGAAGTCAGCCATGTGATGGATTGATTAGATTTTCAATTCGTCGAGAAGACGCGTCATGATTTCAGCCCAGGCTTCCGGGCCTTGCAGGTCCGTCCGAATGAGGCGCTTGGCCTTGGGGGCTTCGAGCGGAGGATGAGAAGGTGAAGAAACCAGCACTCCGATATCAGCTTGCTCGATCATCGCGAGATCATTCGGACTGTCCCCGAGAGCAATGATCGTTTCCGCTTGATAAAAGTCGCGCAGAGAAGGAAGCGCGCGGCCTTTATCGGTCTCTCCTTGCAGATGAAGAAAGCGGCCTCCCTTGAGCGTTCGGAAGCCTCGTTGCGAAATCTCTCTACAAAACTGAGCTTCTTTTTTCTCGGTGTCTTCCCAGAGAAGAGGTTCGCTGAATTCCCGGGAGGAAGCTTGCTCTGCCAGAGCCTCAGGAAGCCCGGTGTGCTTGCTCACTCCTGCGAGCCCGAGTTCTTGAAATCCGCGGAACCGAAACCGGGAGCGGAATTCCGCGAGAAGATTGAGAAGTTCACTCCGGTGTCTTCCATGGATTTCCTCCTGACCATCCGGGAAAAAAACGGCTGAGCCGTTTTCGATCACATAGGCCTCTCTGTTGGAAAAAGAAGACCTCATTGCCAGCCATTCCCGGCGACTTTTGCTGGTGTTCGCCACGACGGGGATACGGCGTCTTTTCAGACGCTCGAGTACCGGGAGGGCTGCGCAAAAACTGTAGTTGTGATGATCGAGGAGAGTTCCATCCAGGTCTGTCACTACGATTAGGGAGGAAGAATATGAGGAACCTGAACGCATTCTTTTCAGGTTATCCATAGCGGATGTCGTGCCAAGCTTGATTGAAAGGGGGCACTCAGGAAGATCTCTCTCACGAGAAAAGTAGTTGGGTCATTTAATTAACTTAATCGAACTGTCATGAAATCTGAGATTTATTTTGTCTTTTCATGACTTTCTGCCTTGTCCTGTGTCACCATAACCGGTTTACTGACAGCTGTTCTTTGATCAGCGAGACTAAATTCTTTGAGTGTTTGGTCTCGATGAGAAAGAAGCAAATTCGATCAATACCACTATGACCAAACAACTCCTTGTTCCATGGATCGGGATTGCCGCTGGCGCAACTGCGCAGGCTGCTCTTCTGATCGATTTTAGTAATGCCACCAGCCCGTTGGAGCCCGGTTACGAGGCCTATCGTGCTACTCACGAGAACGCTGCTTCTTTCACGACGCAGAGCTACAATCCGACTTTTGCGGTTTCTGGTGCTGCGAATGTATCGCTCACCCCTGCCTGGCCAAACACCACTGATAACCGTGTTCAGCAGTTGATTCATCGCAACGCGAACAACATCAACCAGTGGAACGGTTCAAACACCGATCTGCTTTCTGATTTCATCGGAATCGACACTCGCACCGCCAACGGCGGAAACGGAAATTATGACGGAAGCACGGGAACGGTTACTCACATGACCTTCACGCTTTCGGGTCTTCCTGCAGGAACTTACCAGTATGTCTCCTTTCAGCACGACGTTGAAAACGTCTGGGCCGACTTTACCGTGGAGGTTTCCACTGATGGAGGATCGAACTTTGGGCCACTTGGAAATGGATCAATGACCAGCACTTCGACGGGCGGTAATCCTGATAACCCCAATGATATCACGACCGGAGATGCTCTTGGCCTCTCTTCCACATACGCCACAAGCTTTACTGCTGACGGAACCAATGACGTTGTGGTCCGTTATGGGGTCCTTGCTGATACACAAGTGCACCGCCAGATTCTCGCGGTGAACGGCTTTCAGCTTTCCCAAGTCCCCGAGCCTTCTTCCGCCGCGTTAAGTTTCCTCGCTGCGGGAATGCTCCTGCGCCGCCGCCGCTAGAGGCACACACGGTTATAAAAATTCAAAGCCCGTTCTGCTCACTGCAGGCGGGCTTTTTTACTGATCTGATTTCAGACTCTAGAACTCTCGATGTGAGGGGCATTGCCCTCAGAGCCGATACTCACCATCTTCATCGCTGCTGTACCAGTCGAGTTCACAGAAGGCAGTGATGATGGGGATTTCCAGATGGTCGTCTTCGCCTTCGGCGTATTCGATCGTGGCCTGGCTGCTCAAGCCACGCTCAGATTCGATGCTGATGACGGTTTGCTGTCCCTCGAAATGGATCCAGTCACCCCAGTCTTTCTTATTGTGGGTAGCTTTGAGCCCTTGTTCCTTGAGTTTTGAGACGACCTCGACAATGGAGGAAGGAGTTTCAGTGGGAGGAAGGTGGACGCGGGTTTCCATGGCTCAAGCTGCGAGAGAAGTTTCACCGAAGGCTGATGATGCGGGCAAGGGGCAAAGCAAAAAGCTTGAAGCGCTCGGCGCGTAGAGCTTGGAACCGATCTAGGACTCGCGATTGAAGTAGACTTTGATGAAGTTCATCTTTTTCTCTTCATCGTATCCTTTTTCAAGCACCTTGTCCGGGGAATCGATGACCTTGGGCTTAAGGCGAATTTCAACTCCGGTGTCCAGTTTTAGGACGGATTTCATGAGTTTTTTGGCCTTGGAAACATCCTTCGGTGAGATGTCGAAATTTTCATCGATCGCAACCCCCTCTTCTTCTTCGAGGCGCTTACGTTCCTCGCGGAAACGTTCACGGGTGGTTTGATCACGGAGGGCGTTCTCTTCGAATTCCTGAAGGGAAAAGTGCTCGCGATTGTCGAAGTAAGTGAGCGCCTCTTTAGCCGCGTCATTCACCTCCCATGGCGGGGCTCCCTCGACCGGGGGAGGTGTGGTCTCAGAAATGGCAGTGACCGCCATTTCTGCGACCTTCTTGGAAAAGAGCGCGGAATCCGGAATGGCGATGAGTCCCAAAAATTCGCGCACCCAGAAGCGCGACTCGGAGCCGCCGCGATCGAAGGTGAGCACGTAAAATCCCTTTTTGTCGAACTGGTCGATAATGAGGCAGCCTTTGTCGATCTTCTCAGGATTGATGCCATGCTCGGTGTTGAGCTGCAGATCTCCATCGCTGGTTGAGATTGAGAGAAACGGGGTGACGGATTCGGATTTGAGGATACAGAAGCCTTGCACGAGATCTTCGTCACCGACCTTAATGCCCTCGAGGTGGGAAATACAAAGATCACCTGATTTAATGTTCGGGTGGTTCGATTTTGAGTAGAGCCGGTTGGCGATTTCGATACCCTTTTCGAGAAGGGTCGCTTGGGTGTCAAAAATGGATTTTACGCACTGGTTTATCTCGTGTTTCTCGAGAGAGGAGTGATGGTGAAATTTTTGGCCAACGAGACTGAAGCTCTTGAAGGGGCGTAGGAAAATTGAAGTCAGAGTTGTCTGGTCGGTATCCTCAATGTGGAAGAGCTGTTTCGAAGTCTGAAGTGGTTCGTTGCGCGAGGGATTGCCGACTTTCGCAAGGACAAGCCCCGTCAGGGTGGTGGATTCAAAATCAAGCTTTAGGGTCACGCCGAAGGTTTAAGGGAAGAGGCGAAGGGGGGGAATCGTGAAATACATGAAACTTCCCGAGGGAGAAGCCATTGAGTCTGTGGTGGAAAATTGACCCTACGGGCAAATGTTCCTTTGTCAGCTAAAGATCAAAAACTTGATTTTCTCAGCCGGGGGAAAAGGGCAGCTTATTGGTGATGGCATCAATGAGAAAGGTCGTGGGAATCGGGATGATGGGTCTGGGGCTTCAGATTCTGCCGGCGCAGGAGCCACTTGGCGGCCTGAAACCGCTCTTTCATGCCTCGCTTGACTACTTCGATGACCTTCAGCGAACCGAAGAGGGATACTATCGGGATGCCTTTGTTCTCAATTCCACAAAAGGAGGAAAGTCCAACAAGTTTTGTTCGAGCGCAGCCGTTGGAGTGGGGCTCGTCGCCCTTTGTATCGACCATGAGCTTGGCCGTGATCCGCATGCCAAACAAAAGGCTTTGGAGACAATCAAGGCCCTGAAGCGAGTCGAGCGAGATGCGACCGGATTCTTGCGTCATTTTTTTCAAAGCAATACGGGAACATCGCAGTCAGAATTCTCGACGATCGATACCGCGATTATGACAGCCGGTGTTCTTGCATGTCGGAATACTTTTGCCGATCCCGAACTCCGACGTGAAGCGGACCAGTTTTGGAATTCCATTAAATGGGAATCAGCTCTCGCAACTGATGACGGGAGAAAGCTCTTTATGGTGATGGAGGAAGGAAATGGCGCCAAGCCGACTCAACTTTTCAATGAATATTTCCTGCTCGCCGATCTGATTCGCTCATACCAGGTCGCCCGCTCGGGGAAAAGCAAGGTCATCGCCATGGAGCAGCTGCCGAGTTGGACAAAGGGGACGCACCGGATTTTATCGGAGCCACGCCGTACGCCGCTTTCTTCATTTACGGTCCAGTTTCCTTTTTACCTGTCGCATGAGGGGATCACCAATGAGCATTATCGCATGTTCTGCCTTGCTCAAGCGAGGGCGGACCAAGAGACGCTCACGAAGAAGACCGGTCAGGCACACCTTTGGGGGTGCGGGGCGGGGGGAGGGCCCAGTGGTGGTTATCGTGCCGATACCTTTGCTGAAAATCCAGACCTGATGATCAGTCCTCATATAATCGCAGGGTTCCTTCCGGTTGCTTCGGAGGCGCAATTACATCTTTTAAAAATCTATCGCAATCCGACTTATCGAGTCAAAACTCCGGTGGGCGAATTGCTGCCGCGCTTCAGTGTCAAGAAGCCCGACTGGCGGGCCAGACGGATCGAAGCGATTGACTACTCCTCAATGGTGTTTGGGCTTGCTGCGATCCATCCCGAACTAGGGACGGATTTTTTCCGGAAGATCACCAGCATGACCTTCAAAACGATTCGCTCCATACAGCGGAGGAGCTCTGGCCGCTGCGGCTGATTCGGATGGGGATGCCTTCACCAACAAGCAGAACCTGACCTACAGGAAGCGATCCCCTTTCCGTCAAAAAATATCCTTTTGAACTCCAATTTGGGTAGGGGCTGGAGGAGCTCCACGCTAACTCTATTTTGAAAGTAGAGAGGGGAATGATCTGGTTGGGGGCAAAATCATCAAACCTGAGCTTGCGGCGGATTTCTGTTACCCTATAAACATTAGCCCTAAATTTAATTTTATGAATCGCCTAATTAGTCTCTCGCTTCTCGCGTTCTCTCCATACTCTCAGGCTAATACCGTCGGGCATTGGCGATTCGATGAGAGTGCAGCCGCAGCCGGAGCCTCGCTCACTCTTGCTGAAAACAAGGTATCTCCTGGAACGATTGATGCGTCGCCCAACGGCGGGAATCCACTCTATTCGGATGATGTTCCGTATGCTGAAATTTTTGATCCCGTGAGTGGGCAAACTTATTCCAATGGGTTTTCACTTGATGCTTCAGGGGCCAGTGCCAGTTTGATCACCCCCGATTCGATCGATTTCAACAGTTCCTTCACTGTTGAATTCTTTGTGAAGATTCTTGGTGAGCCATTGAGTTACGAAACAATTCTTGACCGTCAGGAAGCCAATGACCTCACGTGGAAAATCGATTTTGATCATGCGGCGAATCTAGGTTTCGGACGGATGAGAGCTCGTTGGGATACCCCTGCTGGAGGGACTCCGAACGGTGTTGCGGAAAACGGAGTGGATGAAAATTGGAACTTTGTCCTAGGCCCCCAAGGGAATGCCAATGCTCCGAAAGTCTATATTGATACCGGAGCGAAGGACGCAGGGGGCGCGGATGTGGGTCCACAAAATTCGGGAATCGCCAGTGATTATGTCTATGACGCGGCGAGTGCGAATCCAAATGATGTTGATGTGGCTTTGCAGGGGGATGGAAACAATGACGTCCCGGAATGGCATCACGTGGCGATGAGCTTTGATGAAGCGACCGGAGAGATCCGATTTTACTTTGACTACGCCCTCTCCCAGACCCGAACCCTTTCTGACTCTGAAGCGAACGGCTACACTCATCCCCGTGCCGGACTTCGATTTGGAAAAATTCTCGCCAACGAATATGGCCTACTTCTCGATGAACTCCGCTATTCCAATGAAGTGCTCTCCAGCACCAAGTTTCTCCGCCAGCCGCCGACCGGTGGAGCTGGGAATACCATCGGTCACTGGCGCATGGATGATGATGGCGCGAGTGATGGCGCGGATATTGTGACCGTGTCGAACGAGGTCTCGCCTCTTTTAGCCGCCCTTCGAAATGCGGGCACGCCACGATATTCCTCGGATGTTCCAGCGCCGCAGATTTACGATCCAGTGTCTGATGTTACTTTCGCCAATAACTTTTCACTTGATGCGACTGAGCCGAACTCCCGTCTCCGGATTGATGATGATGAAGCGTTCAATACCAGTTTTACCCTCGAATATTTCATAAAGCTTTCCGAAGAACCGGGGGGATACCACGCCTTCGTTCGGCGGTCTCAAGCGAATGATCTACGTTGGCAGATTGACTTTGATCACGGGAGCAAGAGTGGATTTGGAAGACTACGTTCACGCTTTGATACACCAGGACCAGGTGGTTCGGATGGAGTTAATGAGGCTGGGGTGGATGAGAACATTAACTTCGTAGTCGGGCCGACCGGCTTTGCCAACATCCCGGATCCATTTCGGCTCTGGATTGATACCGATGCAGGTGATGGGGTTGCGGCAAGCTACGATGATCCTAGTGACTGGGCCAATGATGGTGATGGAATCAATGACAATGATGTTTGGCATCACTCCGCCATTACATTCAATGAAGAAACCGGAGCGTTGAGATTCTACTACGACTACGAATTGCTGCAGAGCCGGACTCTTTCCGATAGCCTCGGCGATGGTTACACTCATCCCAGTGCTTCCATCGACTTCGGGAAGCTTACCAATAGTTCCTATGCACTCCGCTTGGATGAAGTGCGCTACTCCGGTGAAACACTTGAGCCCTTTCAATTCCTACAAGGTGTTGAGCTCCCCTCGCAGGAATTAGCAATCACTTCGATTGTGTATGATTCTACCACGCCGAGCGCGACTGTTTTCTGGAACGCCGTGAGCGGCCGGCGTTACAGCCTCGATTATTCAAGAGATCTTGAGACTTGGCTTGAGGTCGTCGAAGAGGAAGTGGCAGAAAGTGATACGATGTCTTATACCGATACCGAGCTCTTTGAATCCTCTGGGACACTCTTTTACCGCGTACGTGAAATCGAATGATCGAAAGAGTTAGGCTCCTTAGCGGCCGGACAAAGGCTCTTTGAGAAACTTCTGATAGCTTTTTGGAAATTGCTCGAGCTTACGAATTTTCAAATCGCGATAATAGCACTCGGCAGCTTCAGATTGGATTTGAATCTGTCCTCGTGTGAGAGGTGCCGGCCCATGTGGAGTTTTTTGCTGGGTGTTGAGGAGGACCATATTTACTTTTCCATTGATGACGTGGATAATCTGATCGCCGACTGCATAGATATCGATGGTGTTCCATTCACCATGTGGTCGTTCGATGGAGGGGCCGTGATGAATGTAATCATCGCCCGGAGCGATTTTGCCCTTCGGGTCCCACGTGCGCTTGTCCCCTTCGGTTTTCATCCGAATGTCCGCCAGAGAACCGGCGAGTCCAATGAAATCACCGATATCACCTTCCTGAACCTGGCATTCGAGGCTTCGTTTCCATGCATTCCAAAATGCTCCGTGTTTTCCGACGCAGTGAAGGAGGACTCCGGTGTCGCGTTTTTTGTGCAAGCGAGGTTCCCACTTTTTGTCACCCCACTTGAACTGCATCGTAAGATGATAGTTTTCAAATTCCTTCTTGGTGGTGAGGCCGGCGAAGATTTCTCCGGTGATTTTGAGAACGGGATGGCCGTCTTCTTCAATAACTGAGAAGACAGAAAGGGGGTCGTTGTTGAGACCGAGAGGAGTTCCGGTAGTGCCGTCCTTGCTAGTGGATGCCGGATGCCCGGGAATCTTGACCGACCTGTGGGGAACTCCCATCCAGATATCCCACTGGGTGAGGTTTTGATCAAGAAGTGAATACCACTTTCCAGCTTTGGCTCCCTGAACTTGGGGGCGTGCGCCCGAAGAAGAAACCTTGGTCTTCTTCTTGGGGGCGATTTGGACAGGGGGCTTCTTGGTAGGTGCCTTTTTTTTCGGCTTTGGAAGCATCGGTTTGATCAGCTCGTCTGGCGATGGAAGAGGGAGTTTGATCTTCACCATGTTGGGCTTGTCATCCAGATTGGTGTTAATCTCTTCTTCAGTGACTTCGCGGGATTTTACTCCCCCTTCCGGAACATCCAGTCCGGCGGTCCAGACAATGGTGTTAAGAATAAGGGTGCGAACTCCATCGATCGCCCAATTGCGGTGGTAGTGTCCTCCGGTGTAACCGGCCCCCCGGGTGCCGTCGGGCTTTTCAAATCCCCAAAGAAGGGTCTGTGGTTTCCCAAAACCAGCCGGGCCGTTTTTGTTCCAAAGGTTGATGGGCTTAAGTTTTTTCTCATTTGGAATGGCAGTGCCAAGAGGGATGGCTTTGTCTGCAAAGCGCATGTTGTAGTAAAACTCATCGAGGACTTTGACGGGTTTTTCCACGCCGCGACTGACGGGGTGGCCTTTTGCCGCGGTGAGATTGGCAACCCAATGAGGATTGACCGAAAGTCCGGTTTCCATAAAGCCGCCGATGGTAGGAAGATAGTATTTTCGGCCGTCTTCCGGCTTCTTCGGGTGGACCCCGTAGTGCATGAAGAGGAGCCCGGTGCCTTGCTCGGAGAGCTGCATGAGCTTTTCGTAGTTCTTACGGACCACGGAATCTGAGTCGCAATAAATGACGATGGCAGCGGCGTCATCGAGAATGGAGTCATCTTTGGGCCAGCCATTGGTGACTTCGGCTTGGATCGGAAGGTCAGTTTGCGCATTGAGGCGGTTGGCAAGGAGAAGTGACCCCGCGCGATACTCGTGATCGCCGGAGGCGTGGGATTTTTTGCCAGCGAGAAAGATGATTTTTTTAAGCGGTGCTTCCTTCGTGAAAACGTTTTTCAGAGAGGCGGAGGGGGTGGCATCAGCAGGGAGATCGCCGAGTGCATACTGAATGCCATCGAGGTAGTGCTGAAGGACCTTAGGATTCCAGTAGGTGCTGTTATTGTGACCGAGGTTGGAGTAGAAAACGCGACCTTGGCCGACTTCGTGAATCCACGCGATGGGATAGTCCCCCTTGGGGTCGGCATCTTGCGAGTTTTTTGAATTAAAGCCTTTGCCAACAAAGTTGCGCTCTTTCGAGAGATCAAGACTGAGCAAAACCCGGGAGCGCTGGCGTGAGAAAGTGCCAGGGCGGTAGTGGTAAACCTCATCGCGGATGAGGTCGCCTTTTCCGTCCCAGGCGGCATTGAGGGGATGAAGGGGCGACTCGACTTGAAAAGCCCATGTTCCGCCAGACGTCCACGGATGGGATTTGAAGATTCCTCCCATGACTGCGGCCCCCTCTTTCCAGTTCTTGCAGGCATCGGAAGCGGCGTGGATACCGATGAGTCCTTTACCGGACTTGAGGAATTCCATGAAGACGGTCCGCTGCTCGTCGTTGAGGAAAGTTTCCCAATCGACGGAGTTGTTGAGGAGCACGGCATCGTAATTTGCGAGATTCGAAGTCGTAAATTTTGCTGGGTCATCGGTGACGTCGACAGAATATGCTTTTGTCTTTTCCGCTAATTTTTCGAAAGCGGCAATTCCCGTGGCGATGGAAGTGTGGGGGTAGATGCATTTGTAAAAGAGAAGGATACGACGGTCTTTCTTGGGCTTCATCGTCGCCTTGGCTGGGAGCGCCTTGTCGATCAGAACAAGCTCCTCTTGCGTCGGAGCATAGTGGCCGAGAAGGATTTCCTTCTTCGCGGGCCAGTCAAACTTGGTCCATCCCTTGGGCGCAGGGCCGCGCTGAGCTCCGTATTTTTCCAGGTTGGCTAGAACGGGAATGGCGATGAACGCGGTGAGGGTGACAAGAGCGAGGAAGAGCGCGATGCGTTTCATGACGAGAGTTTGGAGTAATGCCTACGGCGATTCAATCGTGGTATTTCAGAACAAGGCTTCATCAGCTTGTGGAAATAAAAAAGCTCCCCGGGGATGAAGCGCGGGGAGCTTGAGGGATTTGATATCCTGATTCTATTCAATCCTTCAGGCTCCGGGACCGTTTTCAGTCAGGGCAAAAAAGATCTTGGGTTCCCCTCCGAGTTCTGCGGCGGTCACCGTGATCGTGGTGGAGTCACCCTCAGATGCGACTCCATCATTCAAATCCGGCCATCCGGTGGGATCGTCATTAAGGGTGTTGTTGAAGCGCAGGGTGTATGTCGCACCGGGGCGGGAGTTGAAGGTCAAAGTGACATCTCCGGTTTCGGCGCGTTCGATCGAGGTGATAATGAAGGGCTTGGAGGTTGGAGGGGTGAGGCCGATTCCTTCGACTCCATTGCGATAAATGTTTGAGATATCTTCGTCGGAAAGAGCGACATTCCAGACGCTGACTTCATCGATGAGGCCATCAAGTTCACGACCACCACAGCAGGTGTCATCGCCGATGTTCCAAGTGCCAGGATTCGCATATGCCACCGCAATGTCAGCGCCGTCGGCTGTCGAGAGCGTGTTGATCAGGCGACCATTGAAGTAAGCCTTGCCAACTGCTTCGAATCCATCAGTGCTCCAAGTAATGGCGAGGTGGACCCACTCATCAAGAATGACTTCTTCTGTTGGGATTCCAATCGAGCCATTACCTGTGTTTTGGAAGCGGAGATCAGCCCGATTGCCGTTGTTCCGAACATTGAGTCCCCAGTTCGCATCGGCGCGGGAAGCAAAAACCCCTTTGTAGTCGTTAATACTGCGGGGATTCACCCAACCAGAGATGGAGAGGGCGGGAGTGCCAACCGGAAGAATATTCTGCACGGACAGGGAGGACGTTCCGTCGAGGTCGAGGGCGCCGCCAACCAAACCATCGGCATTCCAGGTAGGAACACCTTGTGCCGTTTCAGCGTCATTAGCTCCGTCATCGACAGCGGAATCGGTTGCGACCGTTCCTTCGGTTTCATCAAAACGGTAAAGGACAACGAGTCCTTGTGAGGGAAGAGGACCTAACGGAGGATCGGCAGCATCGGTGGGGTCAGTGCCGTTTTCAATTTCATCTTTATCGGTGAAGGTATCACCGTCAGTGTCCACCTTGTTGGGGTCGGTGATGAAGCCGTTGTCCATGGAGGTTTCTTCTCCGTCAGTGAGACCGTCACTATCGACGTCTTCTTTGAGAGGGTCAGTGATGAAGTTATCTTCACCAAGGATTAGTTCTTCGCCATCGAGGATTCCATCACCGTCGGTGTCGCTTAAAGTTGGATCGGTTCCAGCGGCAAGTTCCTCCGCGTTGGTGAGCCCATCGGGCTGAGGCGTGCCGTCAAGGGTTCCGTCTTCGGTGTCGACATCCTGATCGGCATCATCAACGAGGGGATCGAGGAAGCCAGGAAATTGATTTTCATAGGAAGTCGGAAGGCCGTCTCCATCCGGATCTTCGGGCGGATTGATGTCGTCAGGCGATTTAGTCAGACTGGCAAGGTCCGCGATGTCTTGGGCTGAAAGAGCCTCATCCCAGACGCCGAGGTCGTCCATAAGGCCGTTGAAATCACGACCATTGCAGCAAGAATCATTACCAAGGTGCCAGATGCCTCCTCTCAGAGTATCAATTACGGCGGTGGTTGAAGCACCTGCTTCAGCCCCGTTGATATAAACGCGGTGTTCTCCAAGTTCGCCATTCCAAACCCAAGCGACGTGATACCAGCCATTTTCGTCGCTCCCCGCATCAGTGTCGTCAACGACGATTCCGCCGTCCGGAGTGTCAATCGCGCCGTTTGCACGTGCATCAATCCGGGCTCCTCCTTCCCAGGCAAGACCCCAGTTCCCGTTTCCGCCGCCATTAAGAGTGGTCGGTCCTCTCGTGCCATCGGGGTGGTTTGCTCTGGTCATGAAGACGCCTTCGTAGTTATTTCCGGAAAGGGGATTGATCCAGAGAGCGACTGTCATTTTGTCAGAGTTTAGAAGTCCGCCGAGATCTACTTTGAAGTGATTATTGGAACCCCCAGTCCCTCCGAGCACGGCAGCTCCACCGACTTTTCCATTGGCTTCCCAGGTGAGATTGTTTCCAGGATTATCCCAGGATGCGTCGATGCCAAAGGTGGCGGTAGCGGTGTCTCCAGTGGTGTCATCCAGTGGGTAGTAGGCGATGAGACCAGCACTTCCTGGTGCGGCTGTAAAGAGGCCGAGAGCACTGATGAGGCCCAGTTTTTGGGATTTTTTAATGTGCATATTTTTAGATTTTGTTTGTTCTGAGACGAAGGTGGAGGGGGAAAGCCTCCTTCATTGTGTCTTACAACTATTTCATACAGGGATTATGGAGCAAGCTTTCTTCCCAAAAACTGACCGAATGCGCTTTTATCTTGTCATTGGATTAGTCATCGCTCCCTTAGTGGCTTGTGATCGTTTGGAGATCACCCAGCGCGGGGTGGCTTTCCAGACGCATGATCATGGGAGCGGCTTGTATCCGGCTGAGAAGGCGATTGATGGTGATTTGGAATCCTTCAATCATACTGCCTCCACCGCTCCGGGTGCCGCTTGGAATTTGGAGTTCCCTGAGGAAGAGCAGATTACGCGAATTGAAATCGTTCCGCGTAATTGCTGTAGTGGAAGGCTGACGGGGGCGACCTTGCGGCTCTTCAACGTCGGTGAGACGCAAGTTTTTGAGGAAACGATCACTGATACCGGGCCGTTGACGGTGATGGGATATGATTTTCCAGAGGGCATTTCAGCAAAGCGGATCCGGGTTGGGTTTGAACCGCCCCAAAATGGGATAGTGCACTTGGCCGAGTTCCGGGTGTTCGCGGCCGGGGGGGAGCCGCCGGTGATCGACAGTTTTACTGCGGCGAACGGAAATCTGACTTGGTCGGTTTCGGGAGCGGATGAGGTGAAGATTCATGGAATCGGACCGGTAGCCGCAGCGGGTTCGATGATTGTTTCCCCGACGGAAAGTCAAGCTTACGTGCTCTCGGCGACAAACAATTGCACGACGGTTCATGCGTCGGCAGCGATTGAAATCGGGGGGAATCTCCTGCGGCCCAAGATCACAGAAGTGAAGGCCTTCCCTGAAGATTGGGTGGAGATTTGGAACCCTTCAGATCGGGAAGTCAATCTGACGGGCTGGACTCTGACCGATGATTTCTTGCATCAAAGCAAGTGGGTCTTTCCGCCAAGGCAGGTGATCGCCCCGGGTGAAATGCTGGTGATCGAAGATCCCTTTGGCCTTGCGCGCGAGGCGGATTCTTACGTGGCGCTGCTTGATCAGGCGGGGGAACCGGTTTCGATCTTGATCTATCCGCGACAGTATGAAGGAGGGAGTTACGGGGAAAATCTGGATGGGGAATGGCAGTATTTTTTGGAAGCAAGCCCGGGCGCTTTTAACTTCGGGCCGACCACCGAGGGTTTTTTGGAAGGGGTAAATTCTTCCCACATTCGTGGCTTTTATACCGAGCCGTTTGCGCTGACGCTAAGTTCAAAATCGAAGGGTGCGAGTGTGCTTTATTCACTTGATGGCAGTGTGCCGACGCTTCCATTTGATTCTTCCAACCCTCCATTCATCAACACGACAACGATCGTGCGGTCCAAAGAAGTCAGGAAAGGATTTGTTGATTCCCCGATTGAGACGCACTCCTATTTTTATCTTGCGGATGTGGCCCAGCAGCCGGAATTTCCCGCAGGGTTTCCAGTGGATTGGCAGCCGCCAGGAGCGACCGGGGGATTGGCCCCGATTCCGCGGCCTTCTGATTACGAAATGGATCCGCTGGTGCAGGGTGACATGATCGCCGCGCTGCAGCAGGTTCCTACTTTGAGCATCACCTTGCCGGTGGATGAAATGTGGGGGATCGAAAACGGGCTCCATCCCAACGGGACGAATCGGGGGCGTGATTGGGAGAAGGAAGTCTCGCTGGAAATCATCGATCCAGTGCAGGGAACGAATGCGCACTATAATTGCGGATTAAGAATCCATGGGGGACGGGGGCGAATCCGGGAAATGCTGAGGAAGTCCTTTCGGCTGTATTTTCGCTCCGAATACGGAGCATCAAAATTCGACGAAGCCCTTTTTCCAAGGATGCCCGAGGGAGGTGTCGATCATTTGGTTTTAAGAGCGGGAACAGGACGCACCTGGGCCAGCCCGTGGCGAGATCGAACGGGTTCAGGGAATTCATTGACACGGGTCACGTATCTGCGGGATCAATTTTATCGGGACTCACAAGCGGCGATGGGAAATCCGTCCTTGAGTGGTTGTTTTGCCCATCTCTACCTCAACGGGCTTTATTGGGGGCTCTACAATCCGGTGGAGCGTCCGGGCGAAAATTACGGGGCCAATCATTTTGGTGGAGATGAAGAGGATTATGACGTTTTGAAATGGGCCAACGGACTGGCAACACAGGTGACCCATGGTGAGATCGATGGTTGGGAAGAGCTGCGTGGGCTGACCGGGGGAACCCCGGCTGACGATTGGGAGCAAATTCAGCAGCGTCTGGATGTCCCGAATCTCATCGATTACATGATGGTGAATTTTTATGTCGGGAATCAGGATTGGGTTCGCAACAACGTTTATGCCTTTCGGCGTCGTGAAGGAGGGGAGGACAATCGCTTCAGATTTCTCTGCTGGGATGGAGAGGAAACTTTCCTGAACCTCTCGCGGAATTCCACCACTGATGGGCGTGATAAAACGACAACTCCACTCGAGCTTCACGATGACCTTCGGGTCGGGAGTCTGGAATATCGGATGATGTTTGCGGATCGTATTCATCGTCATCTGGTCGATGAAGAGGGCGTTCTTACTTCCGGAGTGGCACAGACGAGGCATCAGCAAATGGTGGCTTCCGTGGATCAGGCCATCATCGCGGAGTCCGCTCGCTGGGGGGATTTGTTCATCGATGATGCCGCAAATCCCGGGCTGCGATACACGCGTGAAGATCACTGGCTACCGGAAGTGGCTAATATTGAGAACAACTACCTCGCACAGCGTCCTGCGACCGCCCTCAATCATATGGCGGCGGACGGCCTTTATCCTGCGACAGCTGCTCCAGTTGCAACTTTGACTAACTCCAGCCTCCAACTCACCGCACCTGAGGGGACGATTTATTTCATGCGCGATGGCTCTGATCCTCGACTCAGCGGCGGAGCGGTTCATCCCGAGGCTTTGGTGTTTTCGGCCGAATCAGTGGGGGATGTGCTGGTTAAAAATGATGCGAACTGGAGATACTTTGATGCAGATCAAGACCTGAGCGGAACGAATTGGCAGGGTCTCGACTTCGATGATTCAGGGTGGGCGAGCGGGCCAGCCCCTCTGGGCTATGGCACGGTGAGTGGTTTCAATATTTCGACCGAGATTTCCTTTGGAGATCATCAATTTGACAAGCCGATCACCGCCTACTTCAGGCATCGGTTTCAGCTTGATGAACCGGCAAAGATTGAAACGCTTTCGCTAAACTACATCCGCGATGACGGGGCGGTGTTTTATCTCAACGGTCAGGAGATTGAGCGCTCCAATCTCCCGGTCGGAGCGATCACAGCGGACACGCTGGCCTTGGAAAACGGAGATGAAACGGCACTGTTTTCAAAAACGGTTTCACCCTCCTTGCTTGTGCCCGGTGAGAATGTGCTCGCGGTGGAAATCCATCAACGGTCGGCAGGATCTTCCGATATGGGCTTTGAGGTATCGTTGGTCTCAGTCCGCGAAGGCCTCCCAGTGGAGGGCGATCTTCGCGTGCGAACGCGGGCGCTGAATGCCGGTCAATGGTCGGCTCTTGAGGATGAAACGTGGCGCGTGCAGATTCCATCCCAGACCATGGTTCTGACAGAAATCATGTATCACCCGGGTCCTCTCACGGCGGAGGAGATGAAGGCAGGGATTTTGGATGACGATGACTTTGAGTTCCTTGAGCTAAAGAATGTCAGCGCTGGAGATTTGTTGCTCGATGGCTTTCGATTCAGCAAGGGAATCAATCTCCCGCTGAGTGGAACCTTGTCGGCTGGCGAAACAGCGTTGGTGGTGAAAAACCGAGTTGCTTTCGAATTCCGATATGGAACATCCCACCGCATTCTTGCGGAATGGGGCGAGGATCAGCGCTTGAAGAATGGGGGAGAACTCATCCGGCTTCGTGATCATAAAAACGAAGTGGTTTTTGAGGTTGAGTATGGCGACAATCATCCGTGGACGAATCTTCCTGACGGGCGGGGGAGTAGTCTGGTGCTTCGATCTCCGGATATTTTTCCTAACTTGAATGATCCCGAGAATTGGCGCGCAAGCGCAAGCGCGGGAGGAAGTCCGGGAACGATTGACACAACGACTTTCACCGGAACGACTGAAGCCGAGCTGCTGGAATATGCCATTTTGGCAATTGAGGAGGTGAACGCCTCGGGTGAGCTGACCGCGGAGATTAATATCCTCGCCGATGATGTTACCATCGTTCTTGAGGTCTCAAACGATCTGGTGGACTGGGAAGTCAGCGAGGCGACCTTTTGGATAGAGCGCATTCCGGGCGCGCGCGAGATGTCCTTTGTCCCCATTCAAGACGAGCACAAGAAATATTACCGTTTCCGGGTCACCCGGAATTAATTACTTGGCGAGTTGAGTGATCACCTTGAGTGCGAGTTTTCCGGAGTTGGAAAGGGCCTGGGCAGAGAGATTATCCATGGTGTCGTCCTTGGTGTGCCAATAAGGCATGCGTTTGAAATCACCGATGAGATGGAGGGTTTTCAAATTCGCCTTTGTGATCAGAGGGACGTGGTCGTCGATGATGGGAAAACGGGCGAGCTGCGTGGTGTTTCCGAGTTTCAATTTCATCGCCGCGTTGATGGCGTGTCGCTTGAGCCGCTCATCACTATCCGCTCCGATGAGAAGGGGGACGCTGGCATCACCTACGAGATCGAGCACCATACCGAACTCTGGGTGTTGTTTTCTTTGCCCCAATTTGGAAGCGTAATGCTTGCTCCCGTAGAGTCCGTCGATTTTGGGGTCGATGTTGGTGAGCATCGCTTCCTCGCCATCGAAGAAGACGAGCTCGATCTGTCTCGCGAGGGTGGGGTCTTTGGGAAGGACGGTTGCCATCTCGAGGAGTACGCCCGTGGATGATCCACTGTCATTAGCTCCCAAAAAGGTGATGGAAATGTAGCGCTTGGTATCGAGATGGGAGCCGATGACAAAAGGAACGGAGTTGGTCCAGTCGACCTTCTGGTCCGGCGAGTAGCGGGCGAGAAGATTGGTGAAATTGATCGGCCCGATGGGGGTTTTGTCCTCGAATTGTTGGCGCGTTGTTTCCCATCCGAGTGCCGAGAGCTCTTTCTCGAGATAGGCGAGGCTTTTGCGATAGCCGTCAGATTCAGGAGGACGTGGCCCGAGGTCGGTCAGGGCCTGAACGTGAGCAAGGGCGCGCTCGCCCGAAAATTCCGCAACGAGATTGATGACTGGAGGTGGCTTCTCGGAAGTGGTTTCTTTTTGATCACCACAGGAAGCGAGGAAGAGCGAGAGAAGAAAAGTCGCGCTTTTTTGGAGAAAAGGCATCGTGACTTAATCGACGTTGATCCCGAGGAGAGCGAGAAGCCGCCCAAGGTCGTCGTTGCTGTAGTATTCGAGCTCGATTTTCCCCTTTTTATCGCCGTGGCGGATATGGACATGAGTGGAAAAGCGATCACGCAGTTTATTCTGCAGCGCGATAAGATGAGGGTCGCGGAGTTCCTCGGGTGCCTTTGAAATGGTCTTCTTCGTGGTCAATGGCGCGTTGAAATCGTGCACGAATTTTTCGGCCTGGCGAACGGTCATATTTTTCCGGAGAACATGGTCGGCAGCTGCGATTTGCTCCTTGGCGTCCTTGATTCCGAGGATGGCCTTGGCGTGTCCAACGGTAAGAAGGCCGTCAGCAACATGACGCTGGATTGGAGGTTGAAGATCGAGCAGGCGCATTGCGTTTGCCACTGATGCGCGGGACTTGCCGACGCGCTTGGCGATCTCGTCCTGCTTCATCGAGTAATCCTTGGCGAGGCGGACGTAGCCTGCGGCCTCCTCCATGGCATCGAGATCCTGCCGCTGGAGGTTCTCGATGAGAGCCATTTCTAAAACCTCCTGATCAGTGGCAGGACGTTCGATGACTGGAACGGTCTCGAGTTCCAGAAGTTGTGAAGCCCGCCACCGACGTTCTCCGGCGATGAGTTCGAGTTTGCCGTCAACCTTTCGAACGATGAGGGGCTGGATGATGCCGAGCTCGGAGATCGATTGCTTGAGTTCATCGAGTTGGTCATCGATGAATTTTTTTCGCGGCTGAAGAGGGGAGGGAACGATTTCATTGAGAGCGACTTTCATGACGCTCTCGCCGGGACGAAGCTCGACCTTGGTCTCGTGATTTGAGTCGGTGCCCTGGTTCTTGATCAATGCCCCGAGTCCTTTTCCTAACGCCTTTTTGCCCATACCAAGAGAGGGTTTAGCGGGACTGAGAGGGGAATGCAAAGCTAGATTACTTCCTTAATATTTCATAACCATCAACCCTTCCCGTGAGCTTGACGACTCAGGGGAGAGAGGCCATAGGGAGGTATGAGAATGAACTTCGTCCGGATCCCTGCGATCTTCTTTTCGTTTGGCTTGGCGGGCTTTGGTCAGGATATTCCCCCACGAAATCCGGTGCCAGAGGCCGTGAAGATTGAAGCACAAAAGGCGGTTCAAGCCCTTGCCAATCAGGTGGTCCGTGGGAATCAGGATGCGGCCTTCAAGCACATGAATCCCGAGTGGAAAGTGAAGCTGGCCCGGAAGAATGGGGGTGAAAAGAAGCTGATGAAGGACATGCGCGATCAGTTTGCAAGACTGCAGGCCCAAGGGGTGGTGATCCGGGCAATGGAGGCAAAAGTGCCGACGACAGCCTATGAAGTGGATTTTGGGGTGGTGAAAAAGGTCATCAATGGCCGGGTCGAAAACGCTCCGATTTACAAAAAATGGCTCGTTTTTGTCCCAACGGTGAGTCTTGTTTCCGCGACTAACCGGAGAGCCCAGCCACCAGAGACTTATGATCTTCGGATCGATGGCTTTCAAGCTGCCATCTGCGCCAAGGGAAAGAACGATTGGACCTTTATTGATGGTGCAGATTTGAAAGCCGCCAATCTCCGGGAGCTTTTCAAATTCTTGCCAAAAAATGAGAAGAAGCTTGGCTTTCCCAAACGGGAGAAGAAATTCCTCGAGTCTCGTTAAGCAATCTTCCCGTGGCTAAGAAAAAGAAAAAGAAGAAAAAGGACAAGGTGCTTACTCCAGAAGAGGAGGTAAAGCGTATCGCTAAGCTCACGAAGCGTGGGCAAAGTGAGCTTGTCGAGGTTCGTGGGTCTGTCATTCATGGTCGAGGAGTTTATGCGACCCAGAATATCGGGTCTGAGGAGCGCGTGATCGAATACGTGGGGAATCTCATCTCGAAAGAGGAAAGCGAGAAGCGGGCCTGGGCTCAGTTTGATGATGCCAAGGAAACCGGGTGCGCGGCGGTCTACATCTTCAACCTCACCAAAAAATGGGATCTTGATGGCAATGTGGAGTGGAATCCTGCGCGCCTGATCAATCATTCCTGTGATCCGAATTGCGAAGCAACTCAGGATAAGAAACGGATCTATATCAGCTCCATCCGCCCCATTCGGAAAGACGAGGAAATCACTTTTGACTACGGCTTTGATGCGGATTCTTACGCCGACCACCCCTGTCTCTGTGGATCGGAGAATTGTATCGGCTACATTGTCGGGAAAGATCATCTCGAAGAATTCTACCGCCTGAAAGCCGAGGCCGCGGAAGAATAGATCGCTTCGCCCCTCGCCCCCGCTCTTAAGACATTCCACTTCCCCATGCGCATTTTTCTCCATCTCACTGCATTCTCTGTTCTTACCCTTCCTACCTTTGCGGGAACGGCGACCAAGGCCCGGAGTATTGTCCGCTCTTACGATCTTTCTTTTAAAAACTGGGTGGAACAAGTTCAGGCGGCCAAGGGGAAGGATGCCCAAATTGCGGCGTGGAACGTCCAGCCGAACCCTGACGAAACCGGGCGGAATCTCTGGCGGGAAATCCGCAATAATCTCAACGAATCGTGGACCCTCGAATACGCTGCCTGGCTCTACGAAAACTCGCCCGTGGTAGTGAAGGCTGCCGCAGTGAATCAAAAGCCGGCGGACTTCCGGATTCGCTCCGCCGTTGAGCGCTTTCATCTTGGAAGCCCTCGCGTCGGCTCGCTGGCGGTTGCCATTTCACGTCTCAAAGATCCTTCCGCCCTCGGCTTGCTGGAAAAGATCGAGAAGGAGAATCCAGATTCGCGCGTGCAAGGGGCGGCGGCCATGGGGCAGGCCATGATTTTACGGACGATGGGTAATGACTGGAAGGTCATTGGAAAACGTCAGGACAAGCTCCGAAAAGCAATCATCCAGGGTCATGATCTCCCAGTGGGAAAGACCACCATCATTCGTCTCGCGGAAGATGAGGTCTTTAGCATGAACAATCTTGAGGTCAGCACGAGTGCGCCGGATATCAAAGGAATCGATATCGCGGCGAAGCCGTTTTCACTTTCCGACTACCGGGGTAAGATCGTCGTACTTGTTTTCTGGCACACCTGGATGTTCGAGGCCAACCGATCGATTAAAAATCTCCGTCAACTTCATCAGGATTTACAAGGAAAGGACGCGGTCGTGATCGGGGTGAATCAGGATCACCCGCTGACCTTGCGAAAAATGACCGCTGATGGTGAGACGCCGTGGCGGAATTTCTCAGATTCGACCCGTGCCATTGCGAAGCAATATCGCATCGGTGAGTGGCCCAAGGTTTTCGTGCTCGATGGAGAGGGTAAGATTGCCCACGTTGGCCCTCCGGGGGCCTTCGTCAATATCGCGGTTGACTCGCTGCTTGCCAAAAAGGGTCAATGAGCTTCGTTCTCAGCCTGCTTGCTCGTGGATTGACCTTGTTGAGCGTTGGGATCAAAGCCGGAGAGAAGGCGGCATGGTGGGAGTCGGACTTTTTGGCTCATCGTCCCGAGAGTTACGGAGCCAACTTCACCATCGCTTCACCCATCGACGACCCGATAAGGTAGTAAGTCTCCCAGTTGCGGTTCCAGTGGTAGCCTTGCTTGGAGGGAGACTGTTTCTGGGTGCGATGGAAATCACGCGTTTCGACACCGGCAAAGTTTCCTTTGAACTCGGGATATTTTCTGGCGTTACCAGGAGCAAGTTGTGCTTCCACATGCTGCTCGACCTTGGCCTTGTAGCGGGCTGGAAGATCCCAACCGCCGAATCCGCTGTTCGCAACGACGAAGGGCAACTTTTCGACTCCGAGATCCTTCCTAATGTCCTTGATAAGGTGGACGAGGTTTTTTTCGTAGGCGTCCACCGCATCTTGGTTGATGCGATCATTCCAGCCTTGGTGCCAGCCGAAGCCACAGAGTTCGAATCCTCTTCCTCGGTAATTGGGATAGTATCTTTTGAGTTTTGAAGTGATCTCCTTGAAGTGACGCAGAACTTCCGCATAGTGGAACCCCTTGTCACCATCTTTTGTAGGAGTGGGATAGTCGTGGGCGCTGGGTGGAAGGAAGTTGTGATATAAGGAACGACCTCCCCAGGCGGATTTAATGAGGAGAACAGGGTCTTCAAAGTGATCGCCAAGCTTGAAGCCGAAGCCGTATTCCGGCCCGATGTGCTTTTCGCTCGCTCCGTAGCCGACGCCAAGCCAGCCTTGTTGGGGGTTCTCGGTATTGGAAATGTTGACGATCCAGACATCATCGCGCACCACGCGCTTGCCGTCTTTCCCGATGAGGTGCCTGTAGGCTTTAGGGTTTTCTTTGAGGTAGGATTCCATGGTGCCGGGGCTACCCTCCAGCTGACCAAATCCCACCATATTTGACTGCCCGGCCAGAATGAAAATTTTCAGCTTTCCGTTCGCTTTTACCGGGTCAGCGTGAAGGGTCGGGAGCGAGAGAAATGAGGCTGTAATCAGAGAGACAACGAGGCGCATTCGCTAGCCTAGACTCCCAGGTCAGGCGCTGGCCAGTTTCGAATTCAGATCAGGATCCTCGAAAGTGATCCCATCCTCCTTTCAGCGAGTCGCCCGGTTGATTTTGCAAGGAGCCGATGAGGCTGAGCGGAAGTTTTGGGAATCGTTTGGACCATTTCTCCTCAAGTTGAGCCGCGGTTTTTTTCGATACGGTGAAGAGGAGCTCGAAGTCTTCGCCATCGCCGAGGGCTTGCTCGACGGTACAGCCCCGGCTGCGGGGAATGGACTCGGGCTTGAGCTGGAATCCACATCCACTCATTTCGGCCAGCCGCGGAAGGTCTTTGGCAAGCCCATCTGAAAGATCCATCATGGAGCGGATTTTGAAATGGCGGGTCAGCCAGTCTGATTCAGCAAGGCGGGGAGTGAAGGTGAGGTGTTTTCCACGAAGAGATCCTCCAAGCCTGCCGGTGACAAAGATGGCGTCACCGTGTTTTCCGCCGGAGCGGGTTACGAGCTGCTTCCGGGTCACCGTTCCCCGGCCGGCGACCGAAACCATGGTTGGGGAGCCTTTTGGGAGTGAGGTGGTTTCTCCTCCGACGATCACTCCACCGTGTTGAGCAAGGCATCGATTCATGCCTCGATAGAGCGCGCGCGCCCACCGGACAGGAGTCTCCTCAGTGAGAGCGAGGGTGATAAGAAATTCGTTTGGGTTTCCCCCCATCGCAGCGAAGTCGCTCAGAACGCGCGCCACAGCTTTCCAGCCCACTTTTTGGGCGGGAGTTTCTTTCAGATAATGGACTCCTTCCACCACCGCATCAGTTTTGAGGAGCGTGAGTCTTTTACTGGTCTCAATAACCGCGCAATCGTCGCCCGGGCCGATCAGCAGGTCGCTGGAAGTTGATAAGCCGGAGCAGAGCTCGGCGATGAGGGGCTCTTCCCCAAGCTCACCAACAGTCTTCATGCCGGAAAGGGGAGGTTGAGAAATCGACTGATGAAAATGATTCCGATACTCAATCCGTTAAAGGCCATATGGCAGAAGATGCAGGGCCAAATGGAACCGGTTTTTTCGTAGAGAATGACCAGCGCCAGACCGATCAAAATCAGCATGGGTAGGCCGAGAAGATTCATGTGAACGACGCCAAAGAGTGCCGCTGAAAAAATGGCGGCAAACCATCTCTCGCTGTAGCATTTGGCCACCGGATAGATGTAGCCACGAAAAATAATCTCCTCGGCAATGGGCGCAATGATGACCGCAGAGAGGGTGATGGCGATGAGCAGGGGAACATCACGGCTCGTCTGGATTAATTGCACCGAGCCCTGAAGCTCCGACCCAAAGCGGGCCTGAATTCGCTCATGCCAGCCGGCTTCCTTCAGAAGAATGGCGCTCATAAGGATGCTCACGACGAAGGCGGGAACGATGAGGAACCCCCATCGCCATTCGGTCCACCGAAGGCCAAAAAACTCTGCCAAATGAGTGCGCCGGATCAGAATAATCGGAACGATGGCTGCGAGTAAAAGGTAGAAGATACCGCTTCCGACGACTGTCTGAATTGTGATCTCTTCCAAGGCAAAGGATTGGCCTTGGCTCAGCTTCCATTGGAGTCCGTAGAATACGGCTAAAACGCCGACAACGAGGAGGTCATAGACCCGGATGCAACTTGTCGGAACACTCCCTCCCAGATGCCATCCGCTTTCAGGCCAGATTCTTTTGATAATCCAGTAACCCGGGACGCCAATCATGAAGAATGCCACGACGGTGGACATGAGGAGGAAACCTAGGATTCCGTGTTCAGCAGGTGACATCGTCAAAATTGTATAAAGTTGTCCGGGCTAGCGCAACTCGTCAGGCATATTGCGCATAAAGTCTGCCACTTGTGTAAAAAAAGCCATTAAGGCTAAGCGAGCTCCGCGATCGGTGATCTCGTCCTCGGCCGCTTTTCCCATCATTTGAATCCACCGGTCACGCTCCGCCCTGCCAATCTGGAAAGGCATATGACGAGCCCGGAGGCGGGGATGCCCCCGTTTCTCGAGATAACTGGGGTTTGCGGCGAAGCGGAAAAGGAGAAAATCCCGGAGGCGTTCTTCCGATCCTTCCCAATCATCATCTGGATACATGGGCCCGATGAGATCGTCTTGTTTCACTTGGCGATAAAAGTTGGCACAAAGACGCGCGAACCCTTCGTCACCCACTGCGGCATGGATTTCCTCTTCTGTCACGGGCCCAGCCATGGCCGATACGAAATAAAATTCAAGAATTGCTTCGCTCCTCTGATATAAGCCAAACTCTCAACGACCTACGATCGAACAGATGAGCGACGAAATCATCACTTTTCAGGCCCCTGAGCCCAAGGCTCTTTCCAAATTACTTTCCGGATATGATGTCAGCAGTCTGATCGCGCAAGGCGGGATGGGTGCCGTTTATCATGCTGTTCAAAGCTCTTTGGAGCGTGATGTGGCGATTAAGCTTCTCCCAAAAGAGTTTGGTGATGAGGAGTTTAAGGAACAATTTGCGACTGAGGCTAAGGCGATGGCGAAGCTCAATCACCCAAATCTGATTGGGATTTATGACTTTGGTGAGATCGAAGGGATGCCTTACATCGTGATGGAGTTTGTCGAGGGGAATTCTCTTTATTACTCCTGTTACCAGAAGGCCATTGAGCAGTCTGAGGCAGTCCGTTTGGTGACTGAAATCTGCCATGGGCTCGCGCATGCGCACAAAAACGGGATCGTGCACCGTGACATTAAACCTGCGAATATCCTTTTGGATTCCGATGCGCACGTCAAAATTGGCGATTTCGGGCTCGCTAGCTCGAGTGAGCAGTCCGAGGAAGGCATTGTTTACGGGACTCCCGGATATGCCGCTCCGGAGATTATGACTGATGCGGGTTCGATGGGAATTTCTTCTGATATTTTTGCCGTCGGGGTCATCCTCCACGAGCTGTTGACTGGCAAACTGCCAAGCGATGACCCTCGTCCCCCCTCTCGCCAGGCAAAATGTCATCCCCAACTGGATCGCATCGTGCGCAAGGCGACCCGAACGAATCCCGAGTCCCGGTATTCCTCCGCGGAGGAAATGGTTGTTGATTTATCAAAGGTCCCAGCTTTGCGGTCCTTAAAAACCGAAGCTGCGGCACCCAAAAAGGCGGCGGTAGCCCAAGCTCCCCCAAAGCGTCAACTTCACGTTGCCGGCACCGTCGCGCCTCCCGAAGATTCAGGTTCCTCGGCTGCGGGAATAGAGGCTCCTCCGGTGGTGATGGCGATCCAGCCGAGCACAAACTGGCCCTTGATTCGGAATCTTATGATCATTGCGCTTCTCATTCCGGCACTGATTTTTGCGTGGGGGCGCTTTAAGGATAAGGAGGAAGAGCGGAAGTTGAAGACCGCCGAGCAAAAGCGGGAGGAAAATGCTGCGGAAGCTTTGCGGAAGGCAAAGGCTGAGAAAGAGCGGAGGGCCATGGAGGAAAAAGCACGTCTGGTTGCTCTCGAAAAGAAGCGTAAAAAAGATGAGGCTGAAAGCTTTGCCAAAGAGGTCCACAAGGCCCCAAAAAAGACGCCCCGTGAGCAGCTTGCGGAATTGCGTGGAGAACTTCGGGGAGGCTCTCGCAGTGCTTTTCCAGAGAGAACGCTCAAAAGAGGGAGCGAACATTTTTTCTTTGTCGAGGAGCCCATGACTTGGTCAATGGCAGCTCAGTTTGCTGAAGATCATGGCGGTCATCTCGCAACTCCTCTAGGTGCTTCTGATCTGTCTTGGATTGGAAAGAACCAAGGGGAATATCGTCGTTCATGGATCGGTGGTGGAGCCGTTGGAAACAATGACTGGGGCTGGGTTACCGGCGAGGAATGGAAGCACCAGAAGCCCCTGACCAACATCGGCTCGTGCGCGGCGGTCACTACGACCGGGGTGCTCGGAGCTCGGCCAAACGGCGAGAAACTTCCGTTTTTTATCCAGTGGTCTGCTGATGGGGTGAACGCCGGTTCTTTGGATTCTCAGCTTGAGCGACTCAAGGGAACTTTGGGTGCACCAACGCCCGCTTGGCCTCCGGGAACTGTGTTTAGCCAGGGGCGGGCCTACCTTTTGGTGAACCGATCGGTGGCTTGGGAGGAAGCTGATTTGGTTGCCGGTGCAAGCGGGGGACACTTGGCGGTTTCCTCAGGAGTCGTCGAAAAAGACTTCATTCGTGAGACTCTGACTGGAGGGCTTGGGAAGGGAGAAGCTGCTTGGCTGGGAGGTCGCCGTGCCAATGACGGGGCGTGGACGTGGACGACCCGGGAAGTATGGGATAGGCCAGATTGGGCGAGTAGCTCTCCAGATGGTGGTCCGCGGGCTACCGCTTTGCGGTTCATCTCAAATGATGACGCGTCCGGATGGGATGATGCCCAGCCGGGAGATGATACTGCGGCCCAAGCTTTTCTGATCGAATGGAGCGATGACTTCAAAAGCGCCCCGGCCGATGGGGTGGTTGGTGATGCTGGGGCCAAGACGGATGAAATCGTGAAGCTGCGAATCGTCGCCGCCCGATACCTGCGAAAACTGACGGGTGAACATGAGAGGCTCGTCAATGCGAACCGGAAGAACTTTATTTGGGATATCAACTCATGGATCAGGAGCTTGCCGAAGTCAAAGCATGACCAATGGGTCAATCGCATTCATCAAATTCGAGAAGCCATTCCAGGGCTTGGGAGTATTCCCAAGGATCTTCCCATTCAAGGAGTCCCCGCGGATTTGGCTGAAGATTTCAACAACGCGATGGCCCGACAAAATCGCTTTGACCAAACACTGGAGAAGGACATTCTGAAATTCCGGAGTGCTTATTTAGGAAAGCTAGCGTCTGCTAGAAAGCAGGCAGAAGATGCGGGGTTTAAGGAGAAACTCCCCTCTTTTGACCAAGAAATTGAAGCGATTGGGGATGATGCCAAAGCATTCTTAAGCCATTTTGCGATGGATTGATTTCGGGGATTTGAACAGTCCGACAAATCGTGAGAAGTCATCAAGGCCGGTAACTCGTCTCATCAGAGGAGGGGGCATCTAGTCACTTGTCGGTTTGGAATAATAATGAGTTCCTCGGGCGCAATATCCAGACGTACCCTCAATCTTGTAATTGTGATGCCGATGAATCAGAATATTTATTCTTTCGGTATCGATAGGGCGTCTGCAAGTGTCTGGCATTTTAGGCTTTGGAGACGATCCCCGGGCTGCGGTCGACTTTGCTGATGACTTTTGGAATTCAGGATCGCTTCTTCGGCGCAAGCGGAGTTAGTCATCGCCGCGCCTTTTCTGGAAAGGTGCGCTTTCAATGATTCCGACGACGAGCTCTTTGAGAGTGCCTTTTCCGGTCTTCATTTTGTCGACCAAAAGGTCGATGGTGGTGGAATCGTAATATTCCATTCCCCGGCCGGTTGCATAGATGAGAAGTTTTTCGGCGAGGCAGCGGTAGAAGTCATCCTGCCGATCATTGGCAAGGATATTTTTCAATGTGGAGACGTCATGGAATTTTTCGCCAGTGACTAGCTGGCCAGCGGAATCAATGGGCTGGCCATCCTCTTTTCGGCGATATTGGCCGATCGCGTTGAAGTTTTCCAATCCCAACCCGATGGGGTCCATTCTCTTGTGACATCCGGCGCAGAGGGGTTTCTTACGATGGACCTCCATCATCTGGCGCATCGTCATCGGATGGTCACTTCCGTGTGCCGCTTCTTCCAGCTCGGGAATATTGGGAGGGGCGGGCGGAGCCGGAGTGCCGAGGATTTGATCAAGCACGAAGAGTCCCCGTTTCACCGGAGAGGTGCGAGTAGGGTTTGAGCTGACAATGAGAAAGGTTCCTTGAGTGAGAATCCCGCCGCGTTCCGGATACTCGGTGAGATCAATGAGACGGTGCTCCTGACCTTTGATTCCCTGTACTCCGTAAAAATTCGCCAGTCGTTCGTTCAGGAAAGAGTAGCGAGCTGAGAGGAGCTCCTTTGCTGGGCGGTCATTTTTGAGGATGAAATCAAAGAAGAGTTCGCTTTCTTTTTGCATGTCTTCACGAACACGGTCGTTGAATATCCGGGATGCTTGCCGAAGGTCCTCGGTCCCAAGAATGCGATGAGTTTCAACGGGTGTCAGCTTGACGTCGCGGGCTTGAAGCCATTGTCCCACGAAGTTCTCTGTGAAACGAATCGAGCGAGGATCGGCCAGCATGCGGTCAATTTGGCTGGCGAGGTTTTGGCGCAGTTCTTTTTTGAAGGCCAGACTGAGGAGTTCGTCATCGGGAACAGAACTCCAAAGGAAAAAGGAAAGTCTGGAGGCGAGGGCATATTCGTCGAGATCGACGATTTTACCCGGATCGTTTGGATCGCTTTGAATTTCGGCCCGGAAAAGGAAGCGGGGAGAGGCGAGAACGGCAGTCATGGCGTGTTTGATGCCATCTTCGAAGGTGCGTCCCGGTTGTTGATCGACTTCCATTACGATGCGGACGAGGCGCCCGATGGTGCCTCGATCAAGTGGTCGTCGAAATGCACGACTCACGAAGCTCCGCATGATCTTACGCGCGTAGAGCTCTCGCTCCCGGATGTCCTTGGGCGCGGGACCATCGATCATGATCATACGGTAGCCTAAAGGATACTCCTTGAAGGAGTTGTCGAGAGGCCCTTTGAGGGTGACTTTTTGGAAAAGAAAGGACTGATCTTCTTGGTTCTTGTCGGGCGGATTACGAGGGGTCACGCGGACTTCGATGAGGTTGTCGCCTTTTTTTAATTGGGTGGAACGTGTCATCTCGATCGTTTCCTCCTGTCCCCAGCCGACGTGGCGGCCGGCGACCTTTCGCCCGTTGGCGAAGAGTTCGAGATGAGCGGTTTGCTCGGTGGCACTGGCTGCCCCCCGGACCGCAAAGTTCAGGGTGAGGTGAAACTTTCCGTTGGCAGGAGCTTTTGCCGTGAGCTGAACCGTGCGAGACTCGGCGAAGGGCACCCAATCAGAGCGTTGGGTGCCATCTTTGATTTTGAAATTTGAACCCTCCACGAAACGAACGGGAACCGAACTCGCGGCATTTTTTGGAAGCGCCATTTCGACCACTTCTGCTGCTGCCTGAAGATATTTTTCCATCAGTAGGGGAGAAATGCTGAGCACGCTACCGATGGTGTCGAATCCGTAGCCGGTGTCATCGGCGGGAAAATTTTCCCAGGTTTTGTATTCCACCCCGAGGAGGTCTTTCATCGCGTAGTAATACTCTTGGCGATTGACCCTCCGGATCGTCACGCGGCCGGGATCGGGATTCTTTGGGTCGAGTTTGAAGACCTTTTGCTCAATCCATTTGAGGAGGACTTTCTTCTCCGCATCAGCCAGTTGATCCTTTTCGGAAGGGGGCATGATCTGGGAGCGGACATTGCGCCAGACGGGAAGCCAATGCTCGACGTCGTTGAGGTGTTTTTTGAGGTCGGCGTATTCGTCCATCAGGAAGTCGCCCTTTTTCGAGCCATCGCCATGGCAGTCAAAGCAGTAGTCCTCCAGAAGTGGCAGGATCTCCTTCTTAAAGAGCGCTTCCTTCTCGGCCAAAGCGGAGGTAAAAAAGCTCCCGGAAAAGAGAGCAAATGCCGTGAATGTTCGCATGGTGAAAAGTTACGATGAAAACTCAGGGTTTCTTGGGATTTTTTCACTGGAAAATAGAGCTCTCAGGAAAATAACCAGATGTAAATGGTGATCACTCCGACCCCGATGAGATTGAGAACTACCCCTTCCCGCATCATTTTCGGAACGGTGAGATGACCGGTTCCGAAGACCACCGCATTGGGAGCGGTTGCGACCGGAAGCATGAAGGCACAACTTGCGCTGAGTGCCGCTGGTAACATCACCAGAAGAGGGTCGATTTCGTTGGTAAGTGCCACCGATGCCAAAATGGGCATGAACAAAATGGTGCTCGCGGTGTTACTGGTGAGTTCGGTGAGGAAAGTCATGAGGAGGCAAATACACAGGACAAGCGCGAATACCGGAAGGGTGCCGAAGCCGTTGAGGAGGTTGGCGATCCGTTCGCTCAATCCTGAATCCTTGATCCCCGCAGCCAGACAGATGCCCCCGCTGAAGAGGAGTAGAACGCCCCAGGGAATATCGCGTGCGGCTTCCCAGGTGAGGAGCGGTTTCTGTTTTCCTTGCTCATCTTGCTCGCCGCTGGGAATGAGGAAGAGCGCGATCACTCCGAGGAATGCCACGGAGGCGTCATTCGCTTTTGGAAGGTTCAGCCATTCGCTCCAACCTCCGAAAGGTTCTTTTCGGATCACCCAAGCCAAGGCGGTGAAGCCGAAGACGAGAAGCATTCGTTTTTCATGAGGTCGCCATGCTCCGGTTTCCGGCAGATTGAGATGGAGAGTTCCTTTTTGGTGACGGCTAAGCCAAAGCCACATCAAAGGAAGCATGATGAGAATGATGGGAATGCCGTAGCGCATCCATCCGGTGAAGGTCATCACTGTTCCCGTGGCAGCTTCATATTGCTCGATAAAGACCAGATTGGGCGGAGTGCCGATCGGGGAACCCAGGCCTCCGATGTTTGCTGCGTAGGCAGTGCCCATAAGAAGGGGAGCAGCGAGCGTTTTGGAATCGGTCCCACTCAAGACGGCGAGCGCAATAGGTAGAAGCATCAAAGTAGTGGCAGTGTTGGAGATCCACATGCTTAACATGGCGGCCGCGAGCATGAACCCGAGCATAAGAGCTCGCGGACTTCCGCCTTCTTTTACGCTACAAAGCCGAATCATTCCCAGCGCGAGCCGACGGTGAACGCCGGAATGTTCCATCCCCTTCGAGAGGAAAAAGCCTCCCAATAAAAGAAGAATGAGCGGATGGCCATAACTCTGGGCCACGGTCGTCTTGGCTGGAAGCACCCCAAGAAGAGGGAGAAGAGCGATGGGAACGAGGGACGCGATTGGGATGGGGACTGCCTCGGTCATCCACCAAAGTGCGGTGAGAAGGGTGATTCCCAGGGCCACCGCAGCTTTGTGCTCCATGCCACTTCTATTGGCGATGAACCAAGCTAGGATAGCAAGGAGAGGTGCGATGATTCTCATCAATTTGCGAACATCGGTCATGGCCGGAGATCGTAAGGGTTTTAGCCGCGCACTTCGATGGCCTTTTCGATGAATCCAAGAAGCTCTTTGTGGCCTTCCCGTTGAGCAGCCGAGCTAGTGAAGGTCATCGGTTCACCATCGCTCCACTCGTTCATCGCTTCTTTGAAGAGGCTGATGTTTTTTTTGAGAACCTTAGGCTTGGTTTTATCGGTCTTGGTGAAGACAAGGGCGAAGGGAATGCCGCATTCGATTACCCACTGCACAAACTGGAGGTCAATTTTCTGGGGTGGGTGGCGTGAGTCGATCAGGATAAACGTCCCGTAAAGTGATTCGCGTTCGAGGAGGTATTCAGAGACAAACTCGTTGAACTGGTCGCGCAGTCTCTTGGATACTTTGGCAAAGCCATATCCAGGGAGATCGACAAGGGTCCAGGCCTTGTTGATTTCGAAAAAATTCATCTCCCGGGTTCGTCCCGGTGTTTTGGAGACTCTGGCGAGCCCATCTTTGTTGGTCAGAAGGTTGATGAGCGAAGATTTTCCGACATTTGACCGCCCAATGAAGGCAAACTCCGGGAGGACCGGAGGTGGGCATTGACTGAGATCGACCGCGCTTTTTCGAAAATTGGCGGAATGAATTCGCATGCCGAAACGTTAGCAGCCCGTCGAAAAACCCTGAAACGAAAAAACGGATGGGAAACAGTATTTTGTGAGAGAACTGATCAGCAAATGTGGTGTTTGAGAGTGAGCCTCCACCATGCTCTTGGAATGGATTCCGGTGGTTCTGTGGTAATTAAAACAGCGCCGATTGTCGCATGTCAGAGGATGCTGAGTATGAGTCGCTGATGGATTTCATGAGCGGTATCGATTTGAAAGTTTTTGAGGCTGGAAGATTACCGGACAGTTTCGATGAAGTCCGTAGGTTTAATTGACTGGCGAACAGGGGCGATGGGAGAGCTACGGGAGCATTCTATTGAGATGGTTTTCCCAATTTTATTTTCAGCCAAACGCGAGCACAAAGAAAAGCGGCGGCGGCGAACAAACCGATGGCTAGTCCCCACCAAATACCTTCCGGCCCCGTGCCTTTTCGCGCAATCAAATAGCCCATGGGAATCCCCAGAATGAGGTAGGAGACAAAGGCTGCCCATGCGGGCACGGTCACATCTTCCAAGCCTCGCAAGATACCGCCGGAGATGACCTGAAGGCCATCGAAGAGTTGGAAGATGGCTACGATTAAGAGAAACTTGCCCGCTAGCAGAATTACCTCGGGGTCATCGATATAGAGTGCGGCGATCGATTCTCGATAGATTGCGCAAACGAGCGCGCTGATCAGGATAAAGAAGAGCCCGAGAATCCATCCGGACAGGACAATGGTCCGGTAGCGTTCCGGTTCTTGCGCACCAGCAGCATTTCCCATGCGCATGGTGAGAGCGATGGCAATTCCCAGAGGAATCATGAAAAGGGTTCCAGCGGTGTTCAACGCGATTTGGTGAGCTGCAAGTGCGTTTTCGCCATAATGCCCGACGAGAAAAGCGGCTCCGGAAAATGCACCGACTTCAGAGAGCAGGTGGAAGCTTGCGGGTAGTCCGAGTGCGAGAAGCTTTCTGAAGATCGCAAGGTCCGGCGGTGCAAGCCACCGGTGTGGAGTCAGCTGTTTGAGCGAAGAGGAACGACTCAGCCAAATCAGCATCGCTATGACGATTGCCACTCGCGAAATCAAGGTGGCCCAACCTGCACCTTCCAGTCCGAACCCCAGCTCGAAGATGAAGATCTGATTCAGGAATATGTTGAGAAGAACTCCGCCGAGAAAAATTCCAAAGGAAGGCCACGGGCGATCCAGTGAGTCACCGTGATTCTTAAGAGCCAGTGAACCGAGAGCGGGAATGAGTGAAGCAAGAATGAGCGTTAGGTAGGGAGGCGTGATCTGAGTGACTTCCTCCGGCTGTCCGAAGAGATCGAGCCAGGGAATGAAGGCAAGACCCGCGATTGCCAGAATGACGCCTGCTCCCAGGGCAAGGTAGAACCCGTTCCGGCAAGTTGACCGCACATCCGCCTCATTGCCGCTTCCGGCTGCGGTTGAGGTCATGACAGAAATGCTTGTGATCAACCCGATTCCAAAGACGAAGGGGACGGAGAAGAAGGCGTTTGCGAAGGTCAGGGCGGCAAGTTCGGTGATGCCGACATCTTCGACCATGACGGTGTCAGCGATCATCATCGCCATCTGGCTCACCTGACCGATGATCAGGGGGAGGGCCAGAGCGGCGGTCTTACGACCTTCCTGGAAAAGAGAGGGCATTTCGGGCAGGCATCAAGGAAAGATAAACTGGGCAGATTCAGTAAGAATAATGATGAACCGTGGTGACATCGTTGGAGTACCTGGATTGGTGGCCGCCTTGGTCACTGTTGTCGTCTTTAAGACTGAAGATTCCCGTCTGAAAGATGAGCTGAGTGGTTTCAAAGATCAAGACCAGGCATCTTCGGCCAGACTCTCTCCGGGCGAGACACGGAGTTCCAGTGGTGTGACCTGCGCGGAATTTCTATCTCGGTGGGCCTTGGAGCCTGGATGCAGCGTGATGCGGAAGCCGCCCGACAATGGGCTCAAGCTCACAACATTCCCATTCCGGGAGAGTCATTATTGGGACGCGAGTTCTTCGATCTTGCGAAGGACATCATTGGCCTGACGAGCGGGGTTCACCGCGTTGTCATGGTGGACGAGTTTGCCGTTTCGGAAGAGGAAGGTTTCGCGCTTCGGTTTGTTCTTGGGGTGCTTCACGCCAAAGGTGTCGCAAACGATTCCCGAGGTGTCGGCGAGAAGGGGAAAGGGGAGCGCGAATTTGTCCGAGAAGGCTTTTTGTTCTTCAACGGTGTCCATCGAGACTCCGGTGACTTTGATTTGATGATCAGAGAGTGTCGCAAATGCAGCCCGCAGCGACTTCACTTGCTTGGTTCATCCCGGGGTGTCCGCTTTGGGGTAGAAGAAGACGATGGCCCATGGTCCGGAGGTTTGGCTCTTGAGCGAGAGGGTATTCCCATTCTGATCAGGAGCTGAAAGAGCGGGGACCTGCCAGCCAATAGGGTGAAGGGACTCAACCGGGGCGGGTGCACAGGAGCAGATCAGAGCGGAGACTCCGATGATTGTGATTTGAAGGAGTTTTTTGATGCAGTTGTGAGGGTTCGCTTTTCAGAGACACTCTTTGGCCTAGGGAGTAACCACAAGGCGATAGTATCGGTGCGGGATGTTCGCGGCCGGGATGGCGCTGAGAAGGTTCACCGAATACGTGCCATCTGGATTCGGGATGGGCTGGCCGACCGGGGTGAGGTCTCCGGCAGGATTCCAAGTTTCCAGATCGGTTGATAGTTCCACACGGTAGTTCAGTTCCTGTACTGCTAGACGCTGACGATGGGTGAAGGTGACCACGCCATCGGTGTTGGAAATGGTGGGCTGAACAAGATCATTCAAGTCGCGACCAAGGGCGTAGGCGAGGATGTTACTAAGCCCGGTGTTCTGATACTCGGCATCGGAATCAGTGAAGCCATTCTCAGCCATCCAGGTGGAAAATCCAGAGGTGGTGCGAAGGAGCATCGCGTAGTCGAAGCTGGCTTCGAGTGATTGCTCGGTCTCGGTGGCGGCGAAGACTCCCCCCGTGGTGAAGGTCGTTTCTTCGGGAATGGTGATCTGGGTGATTTCTGAAAAGACCCCATCGGTGAAGTGGTAGAAGCTGAGGGCGTTCCCACGGCGCTCCATGCGAACGGTGGCGATGTCTTGGTCAATCTCCGGTCCGGTCACGATGGTCTCGGCTGCGCCAGAGGGGCTGACTTTCATGGCGGCGAGGTGGGTTCCATCCTTGAAGCCTACTCCGTAACGGAAGAGGTTTCCGTTTTGATTGGCTTCGACCAGAAGGCCGGCGTAGAACTGACCGAACTGGACTTTTTCCAACTTCACTTCGGTTTGGAGAACCCAGTCGCCCGCAGGCATTGCACGCTGAACCCACGGATGAACGGTGGCGGTGAGATCCGGAGGAGGAGTTCCCAATGGATTGGCCGCGATGTTGAGTTCAGAGCCGAAAACGAGGTCCGAGCTGCCGGCGCTTTCATTGTGGACCTCAGCGGCGAGGACGTTGGTTCCCTGAACGAGGGCGCTGGAGACGTCGAGGACGACCACGCGTTCTTCGATGATGTTTTCAGGATCGAGCCCTTCGGCGACCGTGTCCGAATCGATTACGCCGTCGGGAAGACGGACATTTCCGATCACCTGACCGTTGAGGTAGTAGCGCACTCCATCATCCACGAGGTGGTCAATGCTCAACTGGGCCCCGATGGGGTCATCGTTAAATTCGAACTTGGTTCTGAAGTAGTAAGTGATGGGGGCATTGAAAAAGACGCGAGGGATGGAGGTTTGATAACCCGGAGCAGGTATTCCGGATTCTCCGAAGCCGAAGTAGCCGGGCCCGGAAAGCCATTCGGAGTCGTCGTAGTCCGGTTGAGCAAAGAGACCAGTGAGCTCGTCGCCAGAATGGTCGTATTTCCAGGTGGAGCTGATCTCCACGTAGTTTTTCGCTGCTGGGAGCTGTGCGGGTGGAAGCCCCAGCGGGACATAACTTGGAGGAATCGAGATAGTGAGCCGACCCTCGTTGTCCTGAAGCGAGTAGTAGGGGGTACTTGGGGAATTATTATGTTTATCTGCTTTGAAAGCGGTCCAAACGGATTCGAGGGTATCATCTCCGAAGTTGGAAAAATCACCCTCTTGGGAGACGGAAACCCCAATTGTTTTCTCGCCGATCTGAGCGGCACCATCGGTGGTCGATGCGGTGACGAGGAAGAATCCCGGAGTGTCAAAGGTGAGAGTAGCGGTGCTTCCCTCGGCCGTGATGTTGGATCCGGTGAGGGGGATGGACTGCCAGGTGAAGCTGAGTATTTCGCCTTCAGGATCAAAGCTGTCCGAGACATCGAGTAACAGTTCCTCACCCACGGAAATATTGAGAGACTTGGGAGAGGCATCGATCTCGACAACCGGAGGTCCGTTGTTGGTTTTTTCGATGGTGAAGGTTTCCTGCTCCATGATGTTCCCATCGTGGTCGATTCCTTCGACTATCAAGACATTGCTCCCTTGCTTGAGGGGGATCCCCTTGAGCTCCCATTCACGAGTGCTTGTCCACGCAAAGTCCAGACCCTTTATGCCGGAAATCCGGACTTTAAATACCGTTGGCGGTGAGGTTCCCTCAAGGTTGAGAATGTCCTGTGTGGTCACAGAGCTGCGGGTGGTGATGGCGAAGTTCGTGTTGTTGACCGAGCTGCCGACGAAGTTCCGCGCGAGATTTTCCCGATTATTAAACCAGGTTGTGTAGTGGTTCTGGGGCATGACGACGCCGGTGCCTGCGACTGAATCAGCTTCGGCCTGCATCCAGGCGAGAGTCCGCGCGGATCCCTTGGTATGCTCGTTGAGAAGCTTCGTCATGTAATAATTCATCTTCTGCCGCACGAAGGGGCGGTTGAAATAACGCGAAACTCCCGCGCGTGAGCCTAGAATGGCCTGATTAACGCGCTCGAAGACTCGATCACCATCCCAATGAATGAGCATCCAGCCATTACCGTCTTTGGGGCGATAAAGGTAGGCGTTCTTTCCGCGGTTTACGGTGATGGTATCCCAATCGGCATCGTATCCACGTACGGCAGCGTTCAGTGCCAGCATTTCAGAATCAGCAAGGCGTTCGAGCACTCTTTCCTCGGGATTGGCTGTATCGAGCATTCTTGTGAGTTCGACAAAAGGACCGTAATCGTAGTCGGACTCGCGGGTCCGCATGAGCCACTCACTGTGATAAGCAACTGGATTCTCTGTATCCTTGTAAGACCAGTCGGCATTTCGACTAGCCGGGCGGGTTGTGGTGTTGGCCCGGTCATTGGTGACGCGCCACTCGTCGTCTATTCGGAGGAGGGTACCATCGGAACCGTCTTCGAAATTCCGATTCAGGAAGTCATTGGAAATCGGCTCGTGGTTTTCACGGACGCGGAAGGCATCGGTATTGATTACGACGTGGGTGAACTCCATCTCGTTGACGGGATGACCGAGTTGGTAGAGGAAGTAGCGGGCGATGCGGTCGTCGTAGAATCGCGGGGTGTTACTTCCCTGCGGGGTGCCGGAGGCATCGATGACACTGCGGCGCCGATTCCGGAAAAGGCGATCACCTGGAAGTTTCCATTTGCCGTGGTCGATCGCAGCGTTCGTTGCGCGGGTAAAAGGACTGCCGCTTTTCCGAATCTCGGCATTGTAGTAAATCTCACTTTCGTTGGCGATGAAGGTGGCATTGAAGAAGTGATTGGACGTCTTCGGAAAATTGTAATCAAAAGCTGCCGTGCCTCCGACTGAGGTCGTGAGCGCTCGGCGGTCATACTCGGAAACAATAAAGCGTTCCTGGAGAAGGGTGTTCGGCATGGTGCGATTATCCACGATCCACATGGCCGGGCGATTGGCCCCGTAGCGCGGCTGGGTGGTGATGTTCCCTCCGGAGTTGGCCTCCACATAGAACTGGATGATGTTGCGATCCGCGTTAAATTGGTCAACGGTGACCGAGAATAATCCGGTGCCGTCATCGGTCATTGCAGCACGTTGCCAGGTTCCGTTTCCAGAGGAGTTATCCAGGCGATATGCGAGCTCTACGCTGTCGAGTGTGAGCGCGGAATCGATCTGTGCTGAGACGGTCACGGCATCTCCTGACTTGGGGACAGCAGGGCTGTGAATCACACCGGTTACTGACGGGGCGGGGCTGGTAAGAAGTTGAGAATTTGGCGCACCGGGCGTTCCAAGATTTTTAGGGATGGGAAGAAGGAAGCTGGTTCCAAATCCATGATCAAGGGTTTGGAAAATAATGCGTGATTTTCCACTGACCCAGCGCGCGTCAAAGGTAAGAGTGTAGGGGTCCCCGATGACGAGCGCTCCGCAATCGACTTCCGCTCGGTTGGCCTTGTTATCACCATGACCATCGGAAATGAGGTTCAGTTTTCCATTGTCCATGAAGCTGGCCCAATGCGTCCCCTGACAGACCCAGCCATCTTCACTTCCGTCGTCTGGCGACATGACGGTGCCATTTTGAATGATGTTGGACCCCGCGTTGTTTCGCTTGAGTGAGACGTTTTCGATGATGACGTGCGCATCACCCACGAGGTGGGCGTGGAGTTCTTGGGCACCGGAGAGAGGGAGCCAAGGGGAGCGACGGAAGTTTTCGGTGAAGGTGAAGGTTTCCATCTCCGACTTATCGCTTTCGATGCTGTCGGCCCAAGCCGTGGAATCGTTGTTGTTCATGTCCGGGTGACGCAGCTCCATCGAGCTGCCATCGCCATCGGCGAGATTCGGCCAGTCACCTTCGGGGAGGTAGTCGACTTCATCGACCATGTTTCCGATTTCGTCGACCAAGCGGATGAGCTCGCCGCGGTCACGAAGTCTTCCGCGCCAATTCCCCAGCGCTGGGACATCGGGGTGGGCCGCGGAGAAACAATCGGTGTCCGCGGCGACGACAAGGTAGCCGCCGGGTGCAAGGGTAGTTCCCTCCGGGAAGTCAAAACTGACTCCGGCCGAAAATTTCCACCCACTCAGATCGATGGTTTCGCCAGAGCGGTTGTAGAGTTCGATGAATTCGTCCGCCCGTTGGTCAGAGGGTGCGTCGAACATGATCTCATTGATCACGATTCCAGTTTCCCGATCAGCCGGATTGTTGGGGGCATTCTGGGTGTGCCCGGAAGTGCCGTAGAATTCACCGTCGACCACCTGAAAGCTCTCTTCCTCAAAGTCGCGGTCCAGTCGTACCGCATCGAGCACGGTGGGTCCACCTGAAAGGAAAAGGTCAAGATCGCCATTTTCATCGGGAGTGAAAACTGCCGGGAAGCTCAAGTAACCGCCCCCTGTGATCGAGCCGCTCAGAGAGACGGCATCTGAAAGATCCCTGGTAGAGGAGAGTTTAAAAGCATCTGCACTGACCGCGAAGTTGTTGGGAGCATGAAGCTCGATCCAATCGGTATTCCCGTCGGGCCCGAAGTGAACTTCGCTGATCTCAAGAATAGAGGTCGTTGGAATGACGTTTTCTTCGCCCGGAGTGCCCCCGATCGTGGTGCTCGCCGCCCAGTTGCGCCATTCGCGGAACGAGAGATTGGGATTGATGCGGGAGAGGGTGTGACCTGTGCCATCGGCTGCGGCGGGCCACTTGCCCCCATCATTGAAATCGATGGTGGTCATCATGGTGCCGTTCTTGTTGTTCAAGGTGAGAGTCTCGCCCGAGTTGCTGAGGCTCCCGGTGTAGGGACCAAAGATGCGTACGTCTGCCGGAATACCGGGATAAGCAGCCCGGAGATCCGCGGAGGAAACGGGCGAGACGAGAATGATTTCAAGTGGCTGGAGGATATGGGCATCGGTGTCCGCCGGATTGAAGTCCGGAAAGGTGTAATCGATTCCATCAGAAAAATACCAGGTCCCGATATCATGAGGAGTGTGCGTGAGGTTTTTGATCTCAATAAACTCCGGCTGGCCCGCCTGCGCGTTGTATTGGATTTCATTAAAAATGACCTGCTCGGCAGGGACGGGAGACGAAAGTAGAAGCGAGCCAAGTACCACGTTCAACGCGGTTTGGAGCGAGGGTTTTAAAGTCATGATGTGCAAAAAATTCGGAGAATCGAGATTCAATGAATGATGGGGAAATCTAGCATGATGATTTTTCATCACGAAGGGGGAAATCCTGATCCTATTGACTTTGTCGTAGGAGTGTTTTCTTGGAATCTCTCTGATTCTGAGTTTCTCAAGAGAAAGCGGCATTCCGAGGCTGATTGAGGCCCGTAAAAATTTGCAGCCGGATTGCTGAAAGTGATGTTTATGATATTTAAAAAAACCAAAATTTTTATCCCCTGAGCTCAGACGATGGATTCATTTCTGTTGTTTTGCTTTCCCAGGGGTTTGGTCCTCCTTCGGGACAATGGCTGTGAGGGGTGAAGTGGAGGGAGGTTTAGCTTAAGCGAAGACAGGAATTGAAGTCAAATCAGCGTTGCCGCCTACTGATGAATGAGCTGAGAAATCCTCAGGAAAAGTAGTCTTCGTTCCGAAAATCTGATGGCTTCCTTCTTGGGGTTACGCCTAAGCTATGTTTTGCAAAGGCCACAATTCACCTCGGGAGAGGGTGGTTTTATGAGACCTCTTCTCTCCTTACGCGCGAGAGTTCTCACCCGGGGACGACGGTGCTAAGTTTAGTCTCCGCTCTTGAGGACTTTAATGAAGGCGTCCTGAGGAATGTTCACCTTGCCGAAGGCTTTCATTTTGGCTTTGCCCTTTTTCTGCTTCTCGAGCAGCTTGCGTTTTCGGGAGATGTCGCCGCCGTAGCATTTGGCGGTGACGTTTTTGCGCATGGCACTGATCGATTCTCTCGCGATGATATTTCCTCCAATCGCGGCCTGGATGGCGACGACGAACATTTGTTGGGGGATGACTTCCTTGAGCTTTTTGGCGAGCTCGCGACCGCGGCCCTGGGCTTTGTCGGTATGGACGATGGTGGAGAAGGCTTCCACAGGGTCACCGGCGATGAGCATGTCCATTTTGACCATCTTGGCGGCACGGTATTCGGCGTGCTCGTAGTCCATGGAGCCATAACCACGGGTCATCGATTTGAGGCGATCATTGAAGTCGACGAGGATATCGGCCAGCGGCACGACGGCGGTGAGCATGACACGCATGGTGTCGATGGTTTCGGTGTTCTCGAGCTCGCCGCGTTTCTCCGCGATGAGCTGCATGACGTCGCCGATGTAGTCACCGGGAACCATGACGAAGATGCGGACCATGGGCTCGCGGATTTCTTCAATGACTTGGGCTTCGGGAAGGTAAGAGGGGTTGTCAATGATGAGTTCCTCGCCATCGGTTTTGGTGACCTCGTAGATTACGGAAGGATAAGTGGAGATGACATCCATATCGAATTCACGGCGGAGGCGTTCCTGGATGATCTCCATGTGAAGGAGTCCGAGGAAACCGCAGCGGAATCCGAAGCCGAGGGCGGTGGAGCTTTCGGTTTGATAGGTGAAGGCGGCGTCGTTGATCTGGAGCTTTCCCATCGCAGTCTTCAGCGCTTCGTAGTCAGAAGTGTCTACCGGATAGATGCCGGAAAAGACCATGGGGCGGATTTCCTTGAAGCCGGCGAGAGCTTCGGGGCAGGGCTTGTCCTTGTGGGTGATGGTATCACCGATTTTCACCTCGGCGGAAGACTTCATGTTGGCAATGAGATAGCCGACGTCTCCGGTTTGGAGTATGTCGGTTTTTTCCATCTTGGGCGTGAAATGACCGACTTCCTTGATCTCGTAGTTATTGGGGGTGTGGAAGAGCTTGATTTTGTCGCCTTTCTTCACCTCGCCGGACATTATGCGGACGTAAGAAATGACTCCGCGGTAGGCATCGTAGAGGGAGTCAAAAACAGAGGCGCGCAGAAGGTTGTCTTCTTCGACAGGGGGTGGGGGAACGAGTCGGACCACTGCTTCGAGGATGTCTTCAATCCCGATTCCCATTTTTGCGGAAGCGGGAATGCCGTGCTCGCCGGGAATGGCGAGGATGTCCTCGAGCTGCTGGCGGCATTTGTCGACATCGGCTGCCGGGAGGTCGATCTTGTTAAGAACGGGAACAATGGAAAGGTCCTGATCAAGGGCCAGGTTGACGTTGGCCATCGTTTGAGCTTCCACTCCTTGCGCAGCATCGATGATGAGGATCGCGCCTTCGCACGCTGCAAGTGAGCGGGAAACTTCGTAGGAGAAGTCAACGTGTCCCGGGGTATCGAGGAGGTTGAGTTTGTAGGTTTTCCCATCCTTGGCTTTGTAAAACATCGTCACCGGGTGGGACTTAATGGTGATGCCTTTTTCCCGCTCCAGGTCCATGGCATCGAGGAGTTGATCCTGAGCTTCCCGCTGGGTGATGGTTTGGGTGTGCTCCAAGAGGCGGTCGGACAGGGTCGTTTTCCCATGATCGATGTGAGCGATGATGGAAAAATTACGGGTGAGTTCGACGGACATGGGATTGGTGAATGGTCAACGGGATGCGGAGTAATCGAGTTAACGCAGAGGGTGCTGGGAGGGCAATAGGGGGAATTTGAGGTAAAGGGAAGAGTGGAATGGGGAAAGAAGATGGGGTTTTACGCTGCAAGTCCGTAAAAAACCCCGCATGTTTTGCGGGGTTTGCCAGATCGAAAAGAGAGCTTCGTAGAAGGCCGTTCCCTTTACTTGCGGGACTTCGAGATGCGTTTTTGCTGCTCATTGCTCAGGCCACTGGTCTGAAGCCAAGCCTTGGCACCTTCGGGATCCTTGCGGAAGTAAGCACGGCCGGTATCGACAAGGGCGCGATTGCGGGAGCTTTCATCGCGGATGCTGGCAGCCCATTCCACGCCGGTGGCAGGATCATCCCAAACGACGCGAGTGGCGTAGCCGTAGGTGGCGGCGTCGCGAGCTTCTGGATCGGTGAGGGTGGAGATCTTGGCAGCGGCGGCTTGGGGGTCTTCTCCAGCCCAGCGATTGTAGCTGGTCCCGATGGCATGATTTCGGCCCTCGCTTTGCGCCAAACCGGTGGCCCAGTCGGCGGCTCCAGCGGGATCACTCTCGGAAATTTTCCAGGCCAGATGACGGTAGGCGGAAGTTTCGAGTTTGGTGCCTTCGATCGAGCGGGCGACACTTTCCGCATTCCCAAGATCGCCGCCTTCGAGGATCCGATCGAGGGCAAGATTCATCATGCGGCGGGCATCGCGATCTCCGGCTTCGGATTGTTCTTTGACAAAATCCACCGCGCGAGATGGATCGGAATCGAGGAGGCCAAAAACGGCGCCCCATTTCATCCCGCCGCCTCTTTTTTGGTCCTCGGTCAGGCTGTTAAAGTAGGCCATTGCGGTGTCTGGATCTTTACTGACCCAACCAGCAAGGCTCGCCGCCATATCACGCTTTCGAGTCTCAGCTCCGTGTTGCACCGCAGTCTCTCCGGCGAGCATTCCCCAGGCGTAATGGAACTCGCGGAATTCTTGGGAATCTTGATCGAGGTGAGCGATTTGTTCGCGGAGGAGGGTGGCGTTTTCAGGAGTGAGTGCTTCGAGAATTTTGGAAAAGGCGGCTCTACGCTCGAGAAGGTTGCTTGCGGTTTTGAAATCGGTGCCGAGATTGATGATGGCGCTTTCCGATAAAGTCAGGGTTTTTTCTTCGGACGAGCCGCGTGTTCCGCGTCGTTTTGAAGCCGGTGATCCGGAGGCCTCCGAGGAGCCGCGGTCTGAAATGCGGGTGGTCACGGTAGAGGAGGAAGAGGCCTGATCTGAAGATCGGTTTTCGGGGCTACTTGAGGAACGGGAGCCAAATGCGTAAGCGGCGATGGCAACGATTACCCAAACGCCATGGATGAGATAGGACTTGTTCATCGTGAAAAAAGTTCCTGAGGAAACGTGTGGAGATCAGAAGTTCTTTCGTTGCGGACTTTTTTCCATTTCCTTACTTTGACCGGAGCGATGGGTTACGGTGGAGCCGTGAAAGTCGCGATCCTTGGAGCCAGTTTGAAACCGGAGCGATATTCCCATCAGGCACAGTTGCTTTTGATGGAGAATGGTCATGAGGTCTTCCCGGTGAGTCCAAGGGGCGTAGAAATTTTGGAAGTGCCAGGGTTCTCCTCGCTGAGTGAAGTAGGGGTGAAGATCGATACTGTGACGCTTTATCTTGGGCCGGAACGCTTGGCTCCACTGGTGGAGGAGGTCATGGAATTGAACCCGCGTAGAGTGATTTTTAATCCGGGAACGGAGTCGGCAGATGCGATGGAGCAGCTTGAAAAGGCTGGGATCGAGTGTGAAGAAGCTTGCACGCTAGTGATGCTGCGAGCAGGGCTGTTTGAGGGTTCGCTCAAGGAGTGATTTCTAATCGGTCTATCTCATTCTCTACTCACGTATGAGATGACTCCATTTCAAATCTCATTTGACACGGCGACGAGAAGTCATGTGGGGTGAAATTTTAACGCAAGGGTATCGGAGAGTGAGCGAATAAGGTGTTTGCTCTGGGGCAGGAAAATCGTTTATCCTTTTCAGGTTTTATGACGTGTGAAAGGTATCACTTTCTGGATGGCCTGAGAGGAGTGGCGATGTTGCTGGGGTTGGTGTTGCATGGGGCGATGAGTTTCCGGTGGCCCGGAATCTGGGGGGCGGATGAGGTGAGCGCGGCACCGGAGTTTTTCGGTTGGGTTTTCGATGCGATCCACGGATTTCGGATGCAGTTGTTTTTTCTTGTGAGTGGATTTTTTACAATGATGTTGGCAAAAAGGCGTGGTTTGTGGCCGTTGGTGAAGCAGCGACTTTTGAGAATCGGGCTGCCGTTGGTAGTGGGGAGCATCATTTTAAGTCCGATGATCACCTTGATCGGAGAATGGAGTGAGGATCGAAAGGAAGCGCGCGCGGATCTCGTGGAAGACGGTGAGAAGGAGGAGAAGTTTGTCAGCGGGAACTTGCTGGAAGCGGTGGCGATCGGCGATACTCAAAAGGTCAGGGAGCTAATCGACGAGGGGGTTGATCTGGAAGCAACCGGGGAGACGGGAGAGACCGCTCTGATTTCAGCGGCCTTTTTGGGTCGGGTGGAAAGTGTCGAGATGCTTCTCGAGGCAGGTGCTGACATTGAAGCGTCCGACCATCACGGAACGACTCCGCTGAAGGCGGCGACGATGGACTTTGAAATTGTGGAAGCGATCGCAGGCACTTTTGAGCTGCAAGCCGATCAAGAAGGGAGGAAAGAATGTGCGGTAATGCTCCGCACAGCCGGAGCAACGGGTAAGGCGGAAGAGAATGAGATGAGCGGCTTAATCTGGATGCTGACTTTTTACCCGGTGTTTCATCATCTTTGGTTTCTGTATTACCTGTGTTGGTTGGTGGCGGCATTTTCTGTGGTGGCGAAACTCCCTTGGCGGGTTCCTGATAGCTTGATCGTTTCACCGTTGGCTCTTCTCTGGCTCATTCCCACGACGTGGTATTTCCAAACCTTGATGCCCGGTCAAGTGGGACCCGGAACCGCGACGGGGGTCGTTCCTCATTGGCCAAAGTTGGGCTACTATGCGGTTTTCTTTTTCTTCGGCGTTTCTTGTTATGGTCGTGGCTTCTTGGAGAGCGGATGGGGTCGATTGTGGCCGCTTTGGCTGGCGCTTTCCGTGCCTTGTCTGTGCTACGCAAGAGATGCGTTACGGGAAGAAAATGCAATTTGGGCTCAGCTTGCGGCGGTGTCTTATGCGTGGTTAATCATCGCTGTCTTTTTCGGAGTGTTCCGGAGATTCTTAAACCAAGGGCACCCGGCGGTGCGTTACCTCTCGGATGCTTCTTACTGGCTGTATCTCGCCCACCTTCCTCTTGTGATGGTGGTGCAGGTTTTAATGGGGCCGTGGGAGCTCAGTGTGTGGATGAAATTTCCACTCGTGCTTCTGATAGTGACGGTCCCCTTGGTGATCGTTTATGAATACGCGGTCCGATACACATGGGTCGGGGCGATCCTGAACGGACGGAAGTTCCGCAATGGGCCACCACCATTACCAAAGGAGTAGAGAGCGGCCTTGAGGCCGCAACGCGGGAGAGGACTTACTTTTTGTGCTCCGTGATTTCGATCTTCCGGAAAGAGATTTCCATGACATTTCCAGGGTGAAGCTGGAGGCCGAGGGGGCCGGTTTCGATCGCGGAGTCAGAGGTGTAGGTGATACCTTCGACTCCATTGAGCCAAGTCTTGTAGGTGTTTCCTTTGACCTCGATTTTCAGAGTGTTCCAATCCTTCGGCTTCACCGCAGCGATGGCTTCCTTGCTCTCGGTGGGGTAGCCCTTTTTCGGGATGTAAGGAGCGGCGGTGAGATCCCGCTTGAGGGAGCCGGATATGCCGATCTGGATTTGATCGTACGCTCGCTTGAGCATGACACCGGAGTCGATCTTTCCTTCGCCGTTTTTGAAATCGAGCGTGAGGGTGAAATCGGTGAAGTGCTTTTTGGTCCAGAGAATGGAGCCCTGACGTTTTGGGCCGTTTTGGGTGTAAATGGTGCCGTCTTGCACGGACCAATGAGAGATTCCGGATTTGGACTCAATGACCCAGCCACTGAGGTCTTTTCCGTTGAAAAGAGACTCAGCGTGAAGGAGAGGAGTGAGGGCGAGGAAAAGGAAGAGCTTTTGCATCGGGAATTTTACGGGGTGCAGACGGAACTGGTAGTGTGCGCTTCGAATAAGTTGATGCCTTAGTTGGCCATCTTTCGCAGATTGGGGGGCTTGATTTTGCAATCGGCTCCAAATGCAATTTCAATGCTGTGCAGCAGAATAGAGAAAATCATTTTCATGGAAAAGTCTTAAACCGCCTTCAGCTGGCTGGAGGACATTCGAGTCCAGGTGATGATGGCGATCACATTGAGGATGGCAGCGACAAAAAAGAAGCTGGAGACCTCGAAATTATCCTTAAGCATCGGGTAGGCCATCGCGGTACAGAAGGCTCCAATATTTCCCGCCATGTTCATCGTTCCCGAAAAGGCTCCGGCATTTTTTCCCCCGATGTCGACGCAGTACGACCAAGAGGGACTCAGGGTCATATCGGCTCCAAAGACGGCGATGGTGAGAAAGGCGAGAGCGGGGCCGACGCTGTCCATCTGGCTGGCCACAATCAGGCCGAAAGTGGCGAGTGCGAAGCCGATCATGGCGGGAACTTTACGCGAGAGCTCGGGACGTTTGCTGACATAGAGTTTGTCGACGAGCCAGCCGGAAAACCAATTACCCAGAGCTCCTCCGATGAGAGGAACGGCAGTGACGAGGCCGGCGGTTTCGAGGGTGAGATCGAAGCGGCCTTTGAAGTAGGAAAACATCCAGGTGAGACAAAAAAAGAAGGTGAAGTTGCTGCAGAAATACTGCACCATCGCAAGCCATAAGGATTTGGATGTCATCAGCTCGCTAAAAGGAATCTTGTCAGGTTTTGGACCTGCATTTTTCTGGCGATTGTCTTCGATGTAGTCGCGTTCGCTTTGCGAAACCATGCTGTGTTCCGATGGTTCGTCGCGATACCAAAGCCACCAAAGACCTGCGATGCCGACTCCGATGGCGCCGAGAATGTAAAAGGAGTTTCGCCAGCCAGCGGAAGCGATGAGCATTACCATCAAAGGATAGGCAATGGCTCCACCGAGTCGGGATGCGGAAAAGTTGATTCCGGTGACCAGGCCGCGTTCCTTGACTGGATACCAGGAAAAGGTGGAGCGTGCGAGAGCGGGGAAGGCACCGGCTTCGCTTGCTCCAAAAATGAAGCGAGTGATGAGCATGGAAATATAACCGATGGTCGCTCCGGTGAGGGCGGTGAGAAGAGACCAGAGAGCGACTATTCCTGCGAGGAGCTTTCGGGGTCCAAAGCGGTCGGCCATTGCTCCGGTGGGAGTTTGTGCGAGCGCGTAACCAAGAGTGAAAATAGCCATGATGAAGCCGAATTGACTGTCGGTGAGATTGAAATCCTTTGTGATGCCGTCTCGGGCTACGGCAATCGCGGTGCGGTCGATATAGAGGAGCAGCGAGAGAACAAAGGTGAAGCAGACGAGAAGAAAACGAACTGGCATAATGAAGGGCGCTACTCAAGCGGAGTTAGGAGGGTTCGGCGAGGAGAAATCAGCAGGCTTTTGAATTTCAGGAGGATGCCTTATATCCGACAATTTTGTAATCATCGCCATCCCTGTAAGGGAGACGAGCAGGCCGGCGATCATTTGTCCGTTAACGGTTTCATCAAGGAAGAGCCAGCCCCAGAAGATTCCGAAGAAGGGAATCAGAAAGGTGACGGAACTGGCGACGATGGCGCTTGTTCTCTGGATCAGTTTGAAAAAGAAAACAAAGGCGAGCGCCGTGCAGATGAGAGAGAGGGCGATGGCACTGAGCCAGCTCAACCCGGAGGGGACTTCGGCAGGAAGGCGGGTGAGGGAGAAAGGGATGAGGACAAGACCGGCACTCAGAAGGCTTCCCGAAGATGCGACGAGAGGTTTAATGTTTTGTAAATGGCGTTTCATCCACGTTGCCCCGAATCCATAGCAGAGACAGGCGGTGACACAGGCGAGAACTGGCCAACCAATTCCGCTTTTTTGAAAATCCATCTTACCCCATACGAGAATGAAAATCCCGATAATTCCCAGAATAATTCCAATGAGTTGGGATCCGGAGAGACGTTCCTTCAGCCAGATTGCGGCGATGATGGCACTAAAAACCGGAACGCTGGAGTTCAAGAGAGAAGTGAATCCCGCACTGAGAGTAAGGGTGGCGTAGGAGAGGAGGACAAATGAGAGTGCCGATCCCACGACTCCGCTAATAAGCAACTTCCACCAATGGGCACGATAAGAGGAGCGAGCTTCCTCGTGAAAAAAGACCGGGGCAAGCGCGAGTCCGGCCAAGGTCATACGGAAGGCGATGAGGGGAACGGGGCCGAAGTCTGGCGCGGAGATGCGCATGAAGAGAAAGGACGCACCCCAGATCGCCGAGAGGAAAAGGAGATTGAGGAGGTCGACAAGTCGCACATCGTAGAGTTCAGGGTGATGGGGTGACATGTCAAGGACTTCGCGTTTTCGAGACGATGGGTCACCGGTTATGGTGTGGTTGAATCAAAAGGGGATTTGCAATCTCAAATTCCTGCATAGTCTCACGCCCGGCAGAACCATTCCCCAATGAAAATCTATTCCTTTCCCCTGGCAGTATTCAGCCTCACCAGCATGGCGCATGCTTCGTTAAGTGATTTTTTAAATTCTCCGGGCGTCGCCGATGCTTCCAATTCTCCCTGGGGGACGAGTGGCGCAGCGAGCTTGGGAATGACCGATGGTAATTCTGATTCCCTGACGGTAGCACTTCAGCTTCTTGCAAAGTATGCCGAAGGAAAAAACGAAGCCGTAATTGGTGTTGATTGGTGGTATTCGGAAAATGCCGGAGTTGCCGAGACCGATTCATTTCGTCTGCACGGAAAGTATAACCGTCTTTTGGCAGACCATTTCTTCTATGGAGCCACTGGATCATACCTGACCGATAAGGTTGCCGATATTGATTGCCGAATCGATCTCGGCCTGGGACTCGGTTACCACTGGATCAAGAATGACGCCACCACCCTCAACTTTACCGCCGGACCTGGAATCGCATGGGAGAAGCAAGGGGTTGGCACGAGCCGGGATATCACCTTGTCTTTTGGACAGAATTTTACACACCAACTCCGTGAGCGGACCCGGTTGTGGCAAAGCTTGGCATTTACCCCGGTAGCCGACGATGTTAGCGATTACATCTTCACTGCGGAAGTAGGACTTGATACCGTTTTTTCGGATCATTGGGCGCTTCGCACTTCGGTCCGATATCGCTATGATGGCACCCCCGCGGCGGGTCGCCAGTCAGACGATACCGCACTGATGATGGGGCTTTCTTATTCCTTGGATGGCTTTGACAAGGAAGGCGCCAGAACTGCAGGAAGCATTGGGAGCGGCTGGGATCATTCGATAGCACTTGGCTTCTCTCATACCAATGGAAACTCGGACAGTTCAACAATGACCCTTTCAGCAGATAGTTCACTCCGTACGATCGGGGAAGAGGTTTTCCTGAGTGCAGACTACCGGTTCACTGATAACGACGGAACAACCAGTGCCGATACGATCCGTGCGAACGCACAGTATAATCGCCTTTTGATTGATCGTGCCTTCTCTGGAGCAAGCGTGGGTTTTCTTCGTGATGAACTGGCGGAAGTGAACTACCGCGTTACTCCTACAGCCATTTTTGGATACTACCTGATCAAGGAAGACAACATGACTTTGAGCTTCGAAGGTGGTCCTGGATTTGCCTTTGAAGAAGTTGGTGGTGTTAAGGACGGTTACTTTTCCATCATCGCTGCTGAGAAATTAACTTGGGCCATTAATGATCGTATTTCTCTCAAGCAGTCCCTGAGTGGCATTTTTGATCCTTCGAACAGCGACAACTACACTTTGGTTGCCGATGCGGCACTTGATGTTCAACTCAATGAGAAGACGGCTTGGCGTCTCGCGGCATCTTGGGCTTATGACGGGGAGCCGGCTGCTGGCCGAGAGAGGGACGATACAACAGTGACTTCCGGTTTTTCAGTGAAGTTCTAAGGAGCTGAGTGTGTAGTCTCAAAAGCACCCGTTGTCATGGAGTGGCGCGGGTATTTTGGGGGGATGTAAAATGAGTCAGAATCGCGCGAAGCCAGAATTCAAAAATGGCTGGCCGTAGAATCCTTCTTTTTTATTGAAGCTTCCTGAAAAAAAAGCAGAGGTTGGTAGCCTTCGATTTGATTATTCTCTGAGCTCCTTTTCTGCAGGAAGGTGCTTTTTGCAGAACTCAAGTTGTGCCTGCCGCCAGGTTTTTTCTTTTGGGAGCCTGGGGAGGTCGTTGCGTCCGCCTCCGTAGAGGGCGGTCGGGATTTGGAGTTCTTTCGCTTTCTCATGGATGAGCTGAGCCTGAGCCGGAGGGTGGAGGCGGTCGTTGGGAGATGCGCTGGAGTAAATGAAGATGGGAGCCTCGCCCTTTTCCATGAAACGGAGAGCAAACTCGCGAGTTCCAATGGGTTGCATGATGCTGAGAACGACTTGGGCGCGTGAGCTGAGCTGCGCAATTTTGTCATCCGACCGAGGGTCGGCAAGGTCGTCATGATACCCAAGGAATTCACTGATGAGAGCCCCGGCGGAGACTCCTCCACAACAAAGGCGGTTGGGATCAATGTTCCACTCTTCGGCTTTTGAGCGGACAAATTGGACGGCGCGCCCGCAGTGGCGGGCGATCTTTTCGTAGTTCATTCCTTTCCCGAGGAAGGGATAGTTGCAGGTCACGACCGCAAATCCGGCATTGCGATACATCTCAAGCGTTTTCTTGCGAGAGCGTTCGAGTTGGCTTTTATCGCCTTGGCGGAAACCTCCTCCGTGAAAGAAGACATAGACGGGAGCAGGCCCCTTGCTGTTCAGGGCCGGAAAAAAATCGAGAACGTTCCGTTGATGTTTGGTGTCATATTTCACGTTCCGTTTGACCTCGTCCGCCGAGAGAAGAGGGGTAAAAAATAGGGCCAGAAGAGCAAATTTCATACGGGGTAGAATCGACAAGTTTGCTTTCGGATCAAGAATTGAATCGTGTCGTCGGTGTGCTAGAAGTGGTCCGGAATGTTCGTGGTTCGTTCGCTTCTTATCTTCATTGCTTTTTCAGCTACAGCTGGCGCGGTGTCGCCGCGGAAGCAGGTGGATTTTGAACTGATCGTGGCGGAGTCCGGCTGGAACTATTCCCCGAAGAAACTCCACCGAATTTTCAAGCAAGCTGGTGGAGTTCTCTGGCGAAATTTTCCGGAGGCAGAGCTCCCCGCTGTGGAGGTTTCCTACCAAAAAAACGGTCCTTTTGTGTTCTTTGATGTCAACGAGCGTGGGCACAAACGCATTCAGCTTTCGTCTCAGGGTTCCTACTGGAGTCAGCATGTTTACCAGTTTGCCCATGAATTCTGTCACCTGCTAGTAGACTGTAAGAAAGGGGATCGAAGCAATCACTGGTTCGAAGAATCGGTGTGCGAGATGGCTTCGGTTTATGTTGTGGGTGAATTGGCGAAGGAGTGGAAAACGAATCCTGCGATTTCGGGAGCGGAGAGCTACGCTCAATCCTTTGCGCGCTACGCCGAGGAGTTAAAAAGCCGCGAAAGTTATCAGCTCCCCAAAGAGGAGAGTTTTCAAACTTGGTTTGGGAAACACGAGGCAATCCTAGGGAAGAGTGATGGCTACCAGCGAGATTTGAATGGGGTCGTCGCCTTGAAGCTTTTGCCTCTTCTGCAAAATACTCCGACCAACTGGGGAGCATTTCGGTTTATCAATGTGCAGAGGAAAAAAAATGCCGTAAGTTTTGAAGGGTATCTCAGGAGCTGGAAGGCGAGTAGCCCAGAGAAGTATCATCACTTCATCGCCCAGATCGCGATTGAATTTGGGAAGGAAGTTTGACGGTGAAGGTGGTTTGTCAGAGCTTCTTTCGATAACGGTGAGCTGAAGGAGTGATGGCTTGTTTGAGGGGAGTTGATTGTCTCGATGTCCTCATCCGCAAAGTTCAAAAAAGATAAGGAATCTTTGAGCTAAATTTAAGAAGGTGATTCTTTGGTTTGATTGGCGCACTGGTAGGCCTTCTCAACGAGTTCGACGCTGTTCAGATAATCGTCCACGGTACTCTCAAATTCCCTACCGTTGAGGAGGGTGTCAACGAAGTGACGTTGTATGTTGTAGACGCAATCACCGGCAAAATTGTTTGGACTGGGAGAGTAGTCATGGAGAAAAGAGGGTTCTCCTAGCGTCTTGATACGAATGGAACCGTCAAGGGCGAGCTCGAGATGGCCTTTGGAGCCCTCAATTCGGACGGTGCCGAAGGTGTAGCGCGGATTTTCTGCTTCGGATTCGTTGTAGCGATTGGCATCAAGGAGAGAAGTGGTGCCGTTCTGATGAGTGCAGAGCAGAAGGGCGGAATCTTCGCCCTTGATGACTGGGTTTCGCTGCGCAATCTGAGCGTGAATGTTGCTTACCTCGCCGAAAAGAAAACGGAAGGTGTCGAGGAAATGGACCCCGGTTTCGAAGATAAAGAGGCGTTGGTAGTCACGGAAAAAGGGCTGACGAGCCATGTAAGCATCATCCCCCCAACCATCGCCAAGGCGGGTGTGAACGTTACAGTGAAAAACCTCGCCGATGACCCCGGCTTCGAGGAGCTTCTTGATTTCGCGATACCACGGTTGCCAACGCCAGTTTTCGTGAACCATGAAGCGAACACCACTCTCTCGGATGATCTGGGCCAGCGCCAGAGTCTCTTCCCAGGTGGGCGCTAGAGGCTTTTGACAGATGATGGTGACACCGAGCTCGGCTGCAATCTGACAAAGTTCAAGATGAGTTTCTGGCGGCGTGATGATGTCGACAAAATCCGGCTTCTCCGTTTCGAGCATCATACGGAATTGGTCGCCGGAGTAACTCTTTGGGATACCGAATTCGGAAGCAAAGGTTTCCGCTTTATCGAGGGACCGATTGCAATTGGCCACAATCGTGATTTCGGGAATACGGGTCCAGGCTTCGTATTGAAAGCGGGAAAAATATCCGGCGCCGATGATCACCCCTTGGATTTGTCTCATACTGAGCGGATTCAATCGTAAAGGATCGAAGAGGCAAAGGCAGGAAGTCGATTTTAAGATTCGAGAGCTCTCCCACCCTCGTGAACCCGTTTTATTTTGCCCTCCCCGGTTAGCGCTGCTGTCTTTTTGCGTAAGGCATGAAGGCGCGGAGAGCTTTAATCCGGGTTGCGCTTACGGGATGGGTGCTGAGGAACTCAGGAGTGGCTCCACGACTTTGGGCCGCCATGTTCTGCCAGAGGATAATGGCTTCTTCGGGGTTGTATCCGGCACGGGCCATAAAAACGGTGCCAATTTTATCCGCTTCCAACTCTTGCTGTCGGGAAAAAGTGAGCCCGAAGGCGATGTTTCCTCCTTGGGTTGCAAGAGTTCCCAGATCTCTGCCTTCTCCGCCGATAACGGCTTCCAGAAGAGCCCCGCCGAGTGCAATGTTTTGCTGGAGTTGAATCCGCCTTTGAGCGTGATTCGAAGTCACGTGAGCCATTTCATGAGCGATGACGGCCGCGAGTTGACCGTCGGTGCGGGCCACCTTGAGGAGTCCGGTATTCACGCCGACTTTGCCACCAGGGAGGGCAAAGGCGTTTGCGGATTTGTCATCGAAGACCTCGAATTCCCAGCGAGCCCCCGGGAGATTGACGACCGGTCGGAGTCGGCTTGCGACCCGGAAGACGCGACTGCGCGCGCTCGAGTTGCTGGAGACCCGATACTTCTGCTTGTATTGCGTAAAGGCTTGTTGACCTTGTCGTACCATGCTTGCTGAGGCGGGTTGCATCCGCACTTGACCGGTCTGGGTATTGAAAGCGGAGGGTGCTGCACAGCCGATCACTGCCAAGGGAAGAGCGAGAACGAGGAATTTTGAACGAAGTTTTTTCAGCAGTTTTTGCCTCATACAAAAAGAATATCACTTTTGAGGGTCATCTCCACTGTGAATTTCCTATTCAGCCCGCCGGGAAGGGTGTTGAATGTTCACACACTTGAATTTGCCCAATTCCATCACCCTCGGCCGCCTTGTTTTAACAGCAATCTTCGTCGTCGCAGCGAGCATCGGGGGAATCGCTTGGTATATTATTGGGCTTGTCGCCTTTATTCTCGCAGCCATTTCCGATTGGCTCGATGGTTATTTAGCGCGGAAAATGGAACTGGTGACTACCCTGGGGAAATTGCTCGATCCGCTGGCTGACAAAATTCTCGTAGCTTCGGCTTTTGTGTTCTTTTCAGCCAAAGGGCTCTGCCCGGTCTGGGTGACTGCTCTCATCATTGGTCGCGAGCTTTTGGTGACGGGCCTTCGACAGATTGCGGTGGAAAAAGGGGTGGTGATGGCAGCCGACAACCTCGGAAAGTGGAAAACCACCTTCCAACTCGCTTTCGGGATCACTTGTATGGTCTGGTTGATTTTTGATCCCACTGCACCTCACAAAAATCTCGGATGGCTTTTGCATTGGCTTTCCAATCCAGAACACTTTTTGTTCCCAATCTTCTTGTGGGGGTCACTCGTACTCACGTTGCTTTCGGGTCTGAATTACCTGAAGGAATCGCGAAATCTTCTCCTTGACTGATGATCTACAAGCACGCTCATTTGGTATCGCCGGGCTTTGAGATTGAGGATGGATTCCTCGAAGTGAACAATGGCTTGATTAGCGCGCTCGGACCAATGAGTGATGCGCCTAGTGGCGAAGGAGAGAATCTTGGAGGCCAGATGCTCGTCCCTGGCTTTATCGATCTTCACGCTCATGGGGCAGGTGGAGCAGATGTTTGCGACGCCTCGGTGGAGGGCTTGAAAGTCATTGCGGACAAGAAGGGCCTCGAAGGGGTAACCACCTGGCTTCCCACGACGCTGACACTTCCTGCGGAACGTCTCGAAGATATTTTTCGAGCGGTGGCTCAGTGGGCTCCTGATGCTGACATTTCGGTTCCTGGAATTCATCTCGAAGGTCCGTTTGTCAATCGTGAGCAAGCGGGAGCGCAGAACCCGGAGTTCGTACGCCTTCCTGATGTTGATGAGCTAAAAAAACTCCATGCAATTTTTCCCATCAGCGTCATCTCACTCGCGCCCGAGCTCGAAGGTGCGATTAACCTGATTCGGGCCGCGCGCGACTTGGACATCGTCGTTTCGGCCGCGCACAGTAAAGCGACACATGCAGAGATTCGTGAGGGAATGGCCGCCGGAATGACACATTTGACTCATTTTGGAAATGCGATGACGCCGCTGCATCATCGGGAGCTTGGAATGATTGGTGCGGGCTTGCTCGAAGATGGGCTCAAGCTCGAAGTGATCGCCGATGGGATTCATTCTTCTGATGATTTTTTAAGACTCCTTTTGAAGGTGGTTCCTCTTGAGAGATTGATGCTCATTACCGATTCCATGGCGGCGGCCTGGCAGGGAGATGGAGACTGTAAGCTCGGTGGACTTGATGTCACAATTGCCGATGATTGTGCCCGACTCCAAGACGGAACCCTCGCTGGCTCAACCTTAAAGTTCATGGATGGATTTCGGCGAATCATGGAACTTTCAGATCAACCGGGGCATAAACTCATCGCGATGACTTCGCTCAATCAAGCGAAGTCACTTGGTTTAAGGGATCGTGGCATTCTGGAAGTGGGGAAACGCGCTGATATCTGTGTTCTAAGCGAGGACGATACAGACTGCGCAGGCTTTGTAGCTGGGTTGCCTTGAGAAAGGATCGAAGGAGGCGTGAGTGAGTTTGTTGACGTTGGGTTCGTGCATGGGGAGGAAGACTTCGTCGGGTTTTACGCTGGTGGTGAGGTGGGCGAAGGCTTCGATGCTGGCGCGTCTGGAGGAGATGGTGATTTTTTGACGATCTCCGATGCCGAGGCGGGCGGCGTCGGCGGGGTGGATGTCGAGGAGGAGTTCTTTGGGGCAGAGTTTTTTGAGGACTTTGCTTTTGTTGGTGCGGGACTGGGTGTGCCACTGGGAACTGGTGCCGCGACCGGTGAGGAGGGTGAAGGGGTAGTTGTCGCACGTCGGCTCCGCTAGAGGTTGGGGTGGATCGAAGCAGAAGCGGGCGCGGCCATTGGGGGTGTAGAAGTGGCCCTCTTCGAAGAGGCGGCGTTCTTGGGCGAGGCCGGGCTTGGTGAAGGGCCACTGGATGCCTCCTTCGCGGTCGAGGTGGGCGTAGTCTTCGATGCCGGTGATGTCGCAAGGTTGGCCGCCAGAGAGTTGTTTGAGGAGTTGGAAGGTAGCTTCGGGGGAAGTCCACTTGGCGAACATATTGCCGACGCCCCAGGTGTGGGCGAGGAGCTGGAAGATGCGAAAGTCGCTGAGGGCTTGGCCGGGGGCGGGGCGGAGTTTCTTGAGGGTGGCGATGCGGCGCTCGGAGTTGATAAAGCAGCCGTCTTTTTCGCCCCAGGAGGCGGCGGGGAGGACAAGGTCGGCAGACTTGGCGGTCTCGGTCGTGTCATACATGTCTTGAACGACGAGGAAGTCGAGTTTTTCTCGTATTTGTAGGAATCGCTCTTGATTGATCCAGCTATGTGCGGGGTTGGTGGCGATGACCCAGAGGGCTTTGATTTTTCCGGCTTCGATACCATCGATGATTTGGTCATAGGCCCAGCCAGGCTCGTGGGGGATGAGCTCTTCGGAGATGTCGAGAATGGAGCTAACTTTTTCCCGGTGTTGGGGGTTGGCGAAGTCGTGCCCGCCGAGGAGGTTGGTGGTGTTTGAGAAGAGGCGGGAGCCCATGGCGTTGCACTGGCCAGTGATGGAGTTGGGTCCGGTGCCGGGTTTGCCGATGTTGCCTGTCATGAGGCAGAGGTTGATGATGGCCTGGGCGGTGCGGACGCCTTCGTGAGATTGGTTAATGCCCATCGTCCACCACATCGAGACGCGTTTGATGGGGTCGGAGATGAGGTGGGCCAAGGAATCGACCTCCTTGACGAGGATGCCGTGTTTTTCGAAGGTGGCTTCGGGAGAGTAGTTCCGAATGAAGGTTTCGAATTCTTCGAAGCCTTCAGTGTGTCGGGCGAGGAAGTCTTTTTCGACGCGCTCGTCGCGGATGATCACATGGGCAAGGGCGTAGAGAAGGGCAAGGTCCCCTTTTGGAGTGAGAGCGAGATGGCGGGTGGCAATTTGCGCGGTTTCGGTAGCTCGGGGATCGATGACAACGATCTCGGGGTTGCGTTTGTTACGAGCGAGACGCTGGTAGAGTATTGGATGAGCGATGGCGAGGTTGGAACCGAGGAGGACGACGACATCGGATTCCTCGAAGTCGGCGTAGGTGTATGGCGGGGCGTCAAAGCCAAAGGATTGCTTGTAGGAGACGACAGAAGTGGCCATGCACTGGCGGGTGTTGCCATCGCCATGCTTCACGCCCATGCCGAATTTTGCAAAGGCTCCGAGGAACGCCATTTCTTCCATGGGAATCTGTCCGGTGGAGATGAAGGCAACGGATTCCTTTCCGTATTTTTCTTGCACCGCTTTTAGGCTTCCGCAGAAGGTGTTGACTGCTTTGGTCCAAGAGACCTTTTTGCCATCGAGGAGTGGGTCCGTGGCGCGCTCGGGGGAGTGGAGAACGGTGAGAGCTTCCCAGCCTTTGGGGCAGGCCATGCCGAGGTTGACGGGGTAGTTTGGAGCGGGGGTGACGCCGACGGCTTTGTCTTGGTGCAGGTGGAGTCTGAGCTGGCAGCCGGTGGAGCAGAAGCCGCAGATGGAGGTGGCGGTGGCTTCGGTGGGGAGGTTTTTGGGCAGATTGCCCAAGCCGAAATCACCGGGGCGCTGGAGGAGCTCGGAAGTAAGGGGACCGTCTTTTTGTTTGAGGATATGATCGAGGACAGGCATGGCGGTAAAAGGAGCGCTAGGGCATTTTGGGGGCGTGGACTGACTGGAAGAAGAGCTTGCGGGAAAGGATTTGCGAAGTGATGAGGAGGGGGAGGGCGAGCCAAGAAGAAATGAAAGCGAGAAGGAAACTCAGTCCCAAAGTGAGGAAACGAAGTTCGGTGAATTTGTGGAGTGGACCGAGTCGGAGTTGCGCACTGTGGCGAATCGGAGACCACTTTTCCTTGAGAATGGGAAAGAGATGCCAGCCGTCGAGGGCGGTGAGAAGGGCGACGCAGATAGCGAAGGGGATGAGCGGCTGAGTGAAAAGGGCGGCAGCGGCAAAGAAGGTGAGGAAGAAGTCGGGGAGGGTTTTTTTGAGGTCCCAGGTGACGCGCTTGGTGTCGTGATAGATCATGACGCTCGTGAAGATGGCTCCGAGGGCGGCGGGGAGAAAGATCCACTCGATGGCGGTGTGTGTAAGGGCGAAGGGTTCTGGGAGATCGCTGAGAAGCAGCGCGACCGGGAGCGGGGCGATCAGAGAAAAGGCGAGGATTTCTCGGGAGAGCCAGGAGGTTTTGAGGCCGAGAAAGAACCGCCAGGCTTTGAGAGGTTGGCCGAGGTGGAAGACGGCGGCGATCATGCCGACATTGAAGATGATGAGGCCGGCCCAGAGGGCGCCACCGAAGCTGAGACCAAGCCCGATCTGAGTGAGGGTGAGCATCAGCACGAGGGGCCAGTGGGTGTGCTGGGGGGTGAGCTTGGAGCGGGTGCTGGAGGCGGCGTCCTTTGGGACTAACCGGCCAATGTAGCGCGTCGAAGGGTAGGTGATTTTTGGAGTCGGGGTACCGGGGAGGAAGTTGCCAGTTTCGCGGATTTCGTTTCCCTCGACCTTGATGATCGAGATCGCTCCGGTGGGGCAGGCTTGGACGCAGGCGGGGGCTTCGCCGACTTCGAGACGCTGGTGGCACATGTCGCACTTCCGCACGATGCCACGAGAGTGAGAGTATTTCGGGACATCGTATGGGCACTTGAGGATGCAGTATTCGCAGCCGATGCATTGGTCATCGAGGTGGCGAACGATGCCGGTGTCTTTTTCTTTTTCGTAGGCGCCGACGGGGCAGCCGTGCAGGCACTCGGGCTCGACGCAGTGGTGGCAGGCGGTGGTGACGGTTTGTTGAAAGCCATTGCCGGATTCGAGAAGGCCGACATCGCGCCAGGCTTCGTCTTCGTCGAGACCGTTGAGGGTGTGACAAGCGACAACGCAGGCTTTGCAGCCGGTGCATTTGTCGAGCTCGACCTGGAAGGCGTATTGCTCGCCTTTCTTGGGTTTTTCAAGCGGGATGAGGTGTTTGAAGAGGTCGGTGCGGGGGAAGCCTGAATCGTATTCCTCAGAGAATCTCGCGACGGGCGTTTGGAGCTTCTGTTGTTCGGACAGAAGCTTGTCGATGAGGTTCTCGTTGTCGTAGAGATTTGGAGAAGGGCTGACCATGAGCGGCAAAGACTGTCAGTCTCTGGATTGTTGAAGGTGACTGATGGGATTTTAACCTAGGCAGCCACTGGCTGAGGCCAGTCGTCGAAGCGTTGGGAAAACTGAGCGAAGGTTTCGCCGGGTTCGCGTTCAGCGAGGTAGGTTTTGAGGAGGGCTTCGACGAGAGCGGGCATGTCGGCGACTGCGATGCCTTTGTAAACTTCCTTGGCGATGGCTTGGGTGTCATCGACTCCTCCACCGAGGACGATGTTGTAGCCTTCGGATTTCTCGCCATTCGCAAGCTTTACCGGAGTGCCCATCATGCCGATGTCGCCAATGTAATGCTGAGCGCAGGAGTGATGGCAGCCGGTGAGATGGATGTTGATCGGTTGATCGAGTTCGACGCGCTCCTCGAGATACTTTCCAAGATCGATCGCATTCGTCTTAGTATTCGCAGCGGCGTATTTACAGCCTGTATTTCCAGTGCAGGCGACTAGGCCACCCGAAACCGTGGTCGAGGCGTAAGCGAGGCCGGCGGCTTTGATGGAGGCTTGGGCATCGGCAAGTTTTTTATCCGGGATATGAGGGATGAGGAGGTTTTGCCAAGCAGTGAGGCGGATTTCTCCTTCGCCGTATTCCTCGGCGATGTCGGCGATTTTTTCTACGGTGTCTGCGGTCATACGGCCGACGGGGATGACGACGCCGAGATAGTTTTTTCCGTCCTTCTGCTTATAGGTGCCGATGTGGCCATGTTTGGCCTTGGGAGCTTGTTTGGTGCAGCGGTCGGCGGAGACGTAGCGGAGGGGGAAAGCGAGTTTCTTCTGTACTTCTCCGAGAAATTTGGGGATGCCCCAGTCATCGACGAGGTATTTGAGGCGTGCTTTTTTGCGATTGGTGCGGTCGCCATTTTCGATGAAGACACGGAGGATGGCAGATGAGACGGCGATGGATTCTTCGGGAGTGACAAGGAGGCCGGTATCGGAGGCAAATTGCTTGTGGCCGGTGATGCCACAGAGTTGGACGCGGAAGTAGACGCCGGGGTCGAGGTCTTCGGTTTTCTCATCTAAAGTAACGGCGTAGAAGGCGATATCATTGGTATCAGCGCAGACGGAGATGGCGCCGCCGGAGTCGTAGGAAATGTTGAATTTCCGTGGCATGCCGTAGAGGTCGCGATTGTTGAGAATGGCATGGTGCATTGCCTTGGCGTAGGGCATTACATCGAGAAGTTCGTCTTTATCAAATCCGGTGGTGGGAGTGGCGGTGATATTGCGGACGTTGTCGGCTCCTGAGCCGCGGGAAGTGAGGCCGAGGTCGACGAGGGTGTTGAGGATGTTGACGGTATTTTCGGGCTGGATTTCGCGGATTTGAAGATTTCCACGGGTGGTGATATCGACGTAGCCGCCGCCCCAGTCGCGGGACATTCGGGCGAAGCCTCGGAATTGATGGGCCGAGAGTTTGCAGCCGGGAATACGGGCGCGCATCATGTAGGACTCCTGAGCGGGTGTGACGTAAAAGAGGCCGTAAAATTTGAAGCGGAAGATGTCACCGTCAGAAGCAAATACTCTTTCTTTCGAGCGTTTTAGAATGGTGTCGTAGCAATCGAGTCCGTTTTGTTCATATTTGACGATTTCTTCGCGGCAGAGATCATCGAGTGGGGTGCCGTGGACGGATTCTTCTTCCTGGTGAGTGAATTGGCCTTCGGCATTTTGTCCGAGGTAGGGGATGGCTTGTTGGACACCGGCCATAAACCCTTTGAGGTAACCGGTTTGCTCGTCGGTGAAGGGGGGCTGGATTGGTTGTATCATGAGTGGGAATCAGCGGCGACTGTGCCAAGGAAGGATGAGTAGGATTCATGATAAAAAGAAACTACCCGACTGCATCAACAGCCGGGTGGTTACGCCACTTTACAGACAGGTTCCTAGAATTTGCAGTCGAGCTGAAATGAAAGTTGCTTCACGTCATCGTAATAGTCTTCACCGACAAAATAAGAAGCTTTGACCAGTCCGGTGAGCTTGTCGTTGAACTTCTTTACGAGAACGGCATCAGCCTCATAGCCGTAGACGTCGTCCATTTTCCCGTCCATAAACAGGTGCAGGAATCCTTTGAAGGTGATTCCATACGGAAGGCCGGCCTGGACGTATCCTAGATAAAAATCAGTGATTCCGTCGTAGCTTCCACCTTTGTTATTCAGACCGAGACGTTGTCCGATGAAGGCATCGGCGAAGCCATTGAAGGCATGAACGGTAGCGAGAGGAGTTTTGAAATTTTCTCCGAGGTATTCCACTCCGGCAGACACGGAAGAACCACCGAGCTTGGCGCTGTATTTGAGGTGTCCGTAGAGAGCATCGTAGTCCCCCCCTGCGAAGGCACTCCTTCCATCCTGAAAGGCGAATTCCGCGTAAATGTCGCCGGACTTTCCGAATGCCCCAAAGGTGTTGCTCTCACCGACATTGGCATTGTTGTCGATGTCGATCAGATAAGCGTAACCACCCAAGGTTCCGAAGCTTGTGTCGAAAGAGGCGTCGAGCAGATGAATTGCGCCGTCGAATTCCTCAAGCGCACCTCCGGCGTCAGCACCAAAAATGCGTTGTGCGCGATCCGCATAAGCATAGCTGGCGGAATAGCTGTCAGCCTTGTAACCGACTTGAGCTGCATCAAAGGTTTGTTCGTTCTGGCGCCATCCCACGTTTCCGATGAAAGCGGCGTTGTTTCGAATGATCCTCTGGCGTCCGACCTGTGTCATGAATCCATTTGCAGCATATTTCAGGTAGGCTTGGTTGAGTTCGGCGTTATCCGGGTCAGCAATGGCGGAGTTTCCCGGAGCTTTGGGGGTCGAGCCGCCGGGCGTATTGAAGTCGTCGATGATCGCTTCCGTTCCTTCTCCTTCCACGTAAGCGGAGAAGCCATTCATCTCGCCGAAGAGCAGGCCCAGTCGCGCACGGACGGTGAGAGCGTGCGAAGCATCGAGTGGGTCAGTTTCGTAAAATTCGTAGCGTCCTCGGATGTCACCTTTAATTTTGAACAGCGAAGCAGCTGGTTCAGAAGGAGCAGGTGGAACAACATCGGGTTCCCCAGCGCCTACGACGCCGGAAAGGGAGAGTAGAATGAGTGGTATGTTCAGTTTTTGCATCACTATGAGGGAAGCGAATGCCGTGCCAGCGGAAGGTCCGGATTGTTAATCCGGAAGATGAGTTTTGCTCATTTGGAAAAAACCGGACGCAAAAAACCGGACGCGATCTCTACAATGCGTCCGGTTTTGTAGGGTCAAACGTGATCGCAAACTAAGCCACACTGGTCGCCTTCTTTTCGGCGGCCGCAGTGAGCGAATCTTCATTGATTTCGGTGAAGCCCATGAAATCCCCGTTGGCAAAGGTGCGGGTGCCAGATTTCAAGTGAGCGCGTTGTTCCAGAAAGGCGAGGAGATGCTCGCGGTATTCGAAGAATTTGGGGTCCTGATAGACCGCCTCACGATTGCGAGGGCGGGGGAAGTCGATTTCCAAAACTTCGCCGACACCGGCTTTGGGACCATTTGACATCATGACGCAACGGTCGGCCATAAAAACGGCTTCGTCGACATCATGGGTGACAATCATGGCCGTCATTTTTTCACGGGCGAGGATGTCGATGATGACGTCCTGAAGTTCCATGCGAGTGAGTGAGTCGAGACGACCGAAGGGCTCATCAAGAAGGAGAAGGCGGGGTTGTAAGGCAATGGCCCGGGCAATGCCAACCCGTTGCTGCATGCCGCCGGACATTTCGGAAGGAAACTTTTTCATCGAGTCTCCCAGACCTACAACCGAGAGAGAATGTTCCACAATTTGTTTTCGCTCGGCTTTGCTGGCTTTTGGATAAACGTTTTTTACTCCCAGCATGACGTTTTGGAAGGCGTTCATCCAGGGCATCAAACAAGGAGCTTGAAAGACCACCGCGCGATCAGGGCCGGGACCGTCGATTTCCTTATCCTCAACGATGATACCACCTCCGGAAATTTCATTGAGTCCTGCGAGCATGGTGAGGACAGTTGATTTACCGCAACCGGAGTGTCCGATGAGAGAGATGAATTCGCCCTCGGTGATGTTGAGATTAAAATTCTCGACTACGCGGAAGGCGGGTCCGTAGGCATTCGGATACTCTTTAATGAGGTTCGAGATTTCGACCGAGCGGCGCAGTTTTACGTCGGGCAGAGCAGTTAAGGGAGACATGACTTAAGCGGCGGAAGTGGGTTGGGAGGATTTGTTTTTGAGTCGTGGCTTGGCGACGGGGAGGGAGAAGTCCCTGGGTCTGACATCGGGCATGGGGACGATGGTCCGGGACTTTTGTGATTCCTTGTTGAGCCCCATCATGAAGAGGGTGATCTCGGTCTTGAGCCGCATAAACTCGGGGTGATCATTGAGGGTGCGACGATCTCGTGGACGGGGCATGTTGACCTTGAACTCTTCTGCGAGGGTAGCCTTGGGACCCATGGTGAGTGGCACGATTCGGTCGGCCATCAAGACGGCTTCGTCGACGTCGTTGGTGATCATCACGACCGTGCGTTTGTCCGTTTCCCAAATGTTGAGGATTTGATCTTGAAGCTCGGAGCGGGTCAGGGCGTCGAGAGCTGAAAGTGGTTCGTCGAGAAGAAGAACCTTGGGGTCGAGAGAAAGGGTGCGTGCGAGGGAGGCTCGTTGGCGCATTCCTCCTGAGAGTTCGTGAGGGAGTTTTTCTCCAGCATGAGAGAGCTTCACCATGTCGACGTAGTGGCCGATCTTATCGCGCCGCTCTGTTTTGGAGAGCTTTGGGAAAACGCTCTTCACTGCGAGTTCGATGTTTTGATTCACCGTCAGCCATGGCAGCAGGGAATAGTTTTGAAACATGAGGCCAAGATCGGGGCCGGGCTCCTTGATGGACGTCCCATCCATGGTGACTTCGCCATTTGTCGGAGTTTGCAGACCGGCAAGAAGAGACATGAGGGTGGATTTTCCTGAACCGGAAAATCCAATCACCGCGACAAATTCCTTCTCCTCAACCGAGAGGTTGATGTTGGAGAGGACGTGGGTCCGGTCTGAAACGGGCCCGAAGGAAACATCGACGTTTTTAAGTTCGAGATAAGACATGGAAATGAACAATTGAACGTTTCAAAAATGAACGAAGGATTATGCCGTTGCAGAGCCGTCATCGAAGGAGACGAGGCGCTGGAGAACGATCATGATGCGATCGAGGAAGAATCCGATGATTCCGACAATGAAGCAGGCGAGGATGATATTCGCGAAGGATTGCGAGGACCCATTTTGGTATTCATCCCAAACGAACTTTCCAAGGCCATCGGACGAGGAAAGCGCCTCGGCCGCGATGAGCACCATCCAGCCCACTCCAAGCGAGATGCGTAAACCTGCGAAAACAAGTGGAAGAGAGGAAGGAATGATGATTTTGAAAAGCTGGGACCAGAAGCCGAGTTTTAGGACCCGTGCGACATTGAGGTGGTCCTTGTCGATGGCTGAGACTCCGAGGGCGGTGTTGACCAGTGCCGGCCAGAGCGCACACATCGCGACCGTGCAGGCCGAAAAGATCATAGCCGGGTTTACTTGAAGGAAGCTGAGTGGATTCCAGGAGGCGTTGAAGAACTTAAAGATTGGGTGCTTGGCGGGATCCGGCAGGAAAAAGGCTCCCACGATAATTTGGAAGATGAGAAGCCAAACCACCGGTGACACCGGGCGGAAGATTGAGATGATCGGAGTGAGGCAAGCCATGACGATGCGGTTGAGACCGCACATGATGCCGATTGGTACGGCGACTGCAGTCGCCAGGACGAATCCAACAAAAACGGTCGCGAGTGAGCGATAGGTCTGCCAAAAGATGGTGGCGTTCCGTGGCTGTTTCTTTTCGTCGAGCTTAGTGAGGTTGGACTCGCTGATGGAAATGGACTTGGCGAGTTTGGAAATCTCCTTGGGATCAGTGGCGGCGGCGAGAGCGGCTTTGTCTTCCTCGATTTTTGAAATGAGGGTTTCCTTGGCAACTTCCTTGTTGATGCTTTCGAGAATGTTGATGCGCTTTTTGAAGTGCTGGACTTCGTCGGCGACTTTATTGGCCGCGAGCTTTGCGCTTTTAATTTCCTCGGGCGGGTTGTCGCGGATTTCCTTAATCTTTCCTGAGATCTCTTGCTTCTTCGTGGATTCCTCTTCGTTCTCCGTGCTGTGAGTTGCGAAGAGTGCCACGAGTTCAGAAGGCTGGGCTTCGCCGAGAGAGATTTTCTCCGAGAGGGCAGCTTCCTTTTCCTTGCGCAAGGTCTTGTTGGCTTTGATCGTCGCTTTCAAGGTGTCGAGTTCTGCCTTGTAAGGCGTGAGCTTTGCGTCTTCTTTTTCTTTTCCTTGGGCAGCGAGCTGGTTGGATTCCTCCTCGAGTTCGATTTGCATCTTCTGAAGGAGAACGAGCTCCTCCTTGACGTAGGTCAGGCGCTCTTCCCGTTCTTTCCCGGTGGCATTGAAGTCCGCAACGATTTCATCTTCGCGCTCGTTAAAGCGGGAGTTATCACTGAAGGATTCGAGAATGCGTCCTGGCGTTGGCACGGCGCCGGACTTGGTTTTGTGATTGGGAGCAGCGATGTGCCAGATGAGGACACAAAAGCCTACAAAAACCATGGGAAGCAGCATGTAGCGGCTGATCTCCCGGACTTGCTTTTTGGGATCTTCTCCGAAGGCGAGGCGAATGGGAGGATCGAGAACTTTAAATCCTGAAATATCGATGAGCTTCAGGAGGCGATACTTAAATTTGTCTTTTGAGGGTTCAGCCATAAGGAGTGCGGGGTGTGCAGCTCCCGCGTTGCACCGAACAGGCCAAGTGAGGATGAAGGGAATTCATGTGTTTGAGTGATTCGGTTACTGATCATTGGTGACTGCCTGTGATTGCCAAAAAATAAAAACGCAGAGACCCCCGGATGAGTCACCCGGGGGTCTTGCACACACGGCGACAGTCTTCACTGTCTATGAACAAACATACACACAAAGGCTTACTCCTTGTTCCCAATCATGTGGGCCTGGAGATATTCGAGAGGTTTCTTACCATCGTATTCGATTCCGTCGATGAAGTCTTTTGTGGCAGGTTTGTAACCGTCGAAGTCGTCAGCTGGAATCTCTTCGGAAGTGAGGTGGCCTTCTTCGATCAGGTGGCCGGCAGCTGCCATGTAGACATCAGGAAGATAGACGCTTTTGGCAGTGTCGTGATACCACCCGGCTGTTTTGGGCTCGGTAATTTGCCCCCAGCGGCGCATTTGAGTGAGGAACCAAACCCCATCGGAGTAGTAGGGGTAGGAGGCTTTGTATTTGAAGAAGATATTGAAGTCAGGCATGTCCCGCTTATCGGTATTCTGGAAGTAGAAGAAACCGGTCATCGAGTTTTTAATGATATCGAAGTCCGCTCCCACGTAGTTTTTTTGAGAGAGAATCCGGCAGGCTTCTTCGCGGTTGATGAGCTTGCCACCCTCGGTGGCATCGAGCCACTTTCCGGCGCGGATGAGTGCCTTGGTGATGGCAATAAGGGTGTTGGGATTCTCGTCGGCCCAATCCTTGGTCACTCCGAAGACCTTCTCAGGATTGTTCTTCCAGATGTCGTAGTTGGTCACCACGGGGACTCCAATTCCTTTAGCGACTGCTTGCTGGTTCCAGGGCTCACCAACGCAGTAAGCGACGTTTTTTCCGGACTCCAGAGTGGCGGGCATTTGGGGTGGAGGAGTAGTGGAGAGTTCAATGTCTCCATCGGTGAATCCCTTGAGATCGGTGGAGGTATACATGCCCGGGTGAATCCCGGCGGCAGCGAGCCAGTAACGAATCTCGTAATTGTGAGTGGACACGGGAAAGACCATTCCCATCGGGAGTTTCTTTCCGGAGTCCTTGGCCTCTTCAACGATCGGCCTCAGGGAATCCGCGGTGATGGGGTGGGGAGGAGTTTCGGAAGCGAGCTTCTCGTCGTTCTCCTGCATTTTTTCCCAAATGTCGTTGGAGACGGTGATGCCGTTTCCATTGAGGTCGAGTGTGTAAGGAGTCACGATGTGGGCTTTGGTTCCGAATCCAATCGTCGCTGCGATCGGCTGACCCGAAAGCATGTGAGCTCCGTCGAGTTCCCCGGTGATGACGTTATCGAGAAGCTGTTTCCAGTTTGGCTGGGCGATGACTTCGACCGACAGACCTTCTTCGGAGAAGAATCCTTTTTCTTTCGCGATTACGATCGGGGCGCAATCGGTGAGTTTAATGAAGCCAAACTTAAGGGTGTCCTTTTCGACATCGAGCTGCTCAGCCGGAAGCATGAGGGCGGTCAGTCCCAGTGCGTTAATGATGATTTTTTTCATGGATGCAGTCCGCAGAGAGCGCGGAGCATGCCATGCAGGGGCGACTCATCTTCTTGATGAGTATGAGTGAAACTCATTGATGAGGAATGGAGGTCACTCGGGCCACCAGGTTTTGAAAAACTCCTGATCCTCTTCGCTGAGCTGGGCGATCTCGATTTCCATGCGGCGGCCTTTACGAATGATGATAAGGCGGGAACCTTGCTTGTCGACGAGCTTGGCGGTGATGGTGACTCCCTTTGAATTGGTAAGTTCTCGCACGGGAAATTTTTTCAAGCGATCCCCGAAGCCGCCTTTTTCCCCTTCGGCCTTGGGGCTTTCCCTGGGGTTTTTGTTCATAACCTCGCGCAAGTTCTCGGATTCGTGCACGAAGAGAAAGCGATCAAGATTGAAGTTCTTCGACCGGCCGTGGATAATGAATTCATAGGTTCCACCTGCTTTGAAGAGATAGACGGGAGCGGACTTCTTGTGGTTGTAGTCGAGCTGGCGACACCATCCCCATTTGTCTTTGTCGCCGCCGAAGATTTTGGTGTCGGACTTGAGAACCTTTAAGGGAGTTTCTCCACCGGATTCGAAGTCACCTTTCATCGCGACGTAGCAGTCATTTGAAATGTCAGCGCGTTTGGTTTCGAGTCGTTTTCGGGCGCGGAGGACGAGGGTGTATTTTCCGGGCTTTTTTATTTGGAAACGATACTTGAGAGGAGACTCGGGTGGGCCGGACTCGGCTTTGTTGCCCGTGAACTCGAGATGGCATTCGCCGGAGTAATCGGCGACATCGTGTTTCTTCTTCCACTTGCGGAGTGAGGAAGAGGTGGACTCAGCTTCGATCGCGACAATGCCGCCTTTCTCTTGGAATACGGGGACTTTGGCAAACGCCGGGATGGTGAGCGCGAGGTGGAGAATGATGAGTTTCATGGATTAAGATTTTAGTAACTCGACGTGGCTTGGATAGGCTTCGGCCATTCCGCGGTCGTAGGTGGCGACTTTACTGCGGTGTCTTTTTGAAAGATTAACCAGCCACAAGTCAGTGACTTGACGGTGTCCCTGAACATGACGGTGAGAAAGGCCGTCATATCCAAACCCATCTTCCCAAAACTCATGGGCCGGATGTTTGGCGATCTGCTTTAGGGCAGCCCAAGCCGCTGCGGCAGAGGAGTCTCTCGCAAAGCGCATATGAAGACGAAGCAGGGTTCCCTGCGTCACCGCGCAAGTAGCGAATTTACTCTTCCTTCGCACGAACCAATCGCTGGCACTCTCATGAAATGGATGGCCCTCAAGAACGAGAGCGGCGAGTACGTTTCCGTCGAGTAAGCGCATTAGATTTCGTCGTCGAGAAAGGCTTCGATTTCCTCAATCTCCAGAGGCTTTTTGGTCTTCGAAACCGTGAAGCCCGCAACGCTGACATCTTTGGTTTTTTTTGTCTTGAGGCGAGCGGCATCTTGAAGGAGTTCGTTAATGGCGCGGCTGAGAGAAATATCACGATTTCGCGCTCGTGCGCGGACGGTGCGCTCGTTCTCGGGGTCAAGGCTGACGGACATTCTCATTGGAGAAATGTGGTGCAGTGGTGCAAATAAGTCAAGAATAGTGGTGCATTTTTGATATTCCATTCTGAAGATTTCACGAAGGAGCTTTTAGATCGTTTCTCTACGACATTTTTTTCTCGATAGGGCTGTGCGACTGGAAGTCGCGGCCACGGTTACTTTTTCATCAAGTAACCAAGAAGATCGCGCTGCTGGTTGGGTTTGAGGTTTTCGAGGATGCCTTCGGGCATGATCGAGGTTTGGGTGGTGGCGAGCTTGGCGATGTTGCCAGTAGGGATGTTTTCTTCTTGTTCGAGAACGCGGAGGGTGAGGATCTGGTCGGTGCGACGGACGATGATGCCGGTGAGGGTTCTGCCGTCATTGAGGGTGACGGTGGTGAGGTGGTGGTTGGCGGAGACGAGGGCGTTGGGATCAATGATATTGGTGAGGAGGTAGTCGAGATCCGTGCGGCCGGATCCGGTGAGGTCGGGGCCGAGTGTTCCGCCTTGGCCGTTGAGTTTGTGGCAGGCGGCGCAGTGGGTTTGGTAGAGTTTCTGGCCGATAGGGAGGTTGGCTTCAGCGAGGACTTCGGGAGTGAAGTGCTTTTTGAGGGCGGCGATTTTTTGGAGCTTGGCTTCGGAGCTGGTGCGGAGCGTTCCCCAAACTTTGTTGAGTTTTTTGGTGAGACCGGGGTCGTTGAAGGAGAGGATTTGTCGGGCCTGATAGGGGGAGATGGCGTTGTGCGAGAGTCCGCCGGCGGAGATATGATCGAGGAGGATGGTCGCCCAGGCGGGGCGGGTGATGAGGGTGGCGGTGATCTTCTTGCTGGAGCTTCCCCAGAAGTGGCGTCGGTTTTTCAAAAGAATGGATGCGAGGTCGTCATCGGGAACGGTGGCGAGTCCTTCGAGGGCGAGTTGGTTGATGGGGCGTTCACTGAGGAGCGGGAGACAGGTCTCGCGAAGCTTGGGGTAGTTTTTTTGAATGAGAGTGCGGAGCGCACGTTGTCGGGCGACGAGGGGAGCGGACTGATCGAGGACATCGCGATGGAGGGAGTCGAGTGAGCGGCCGTCGCCGAAGAGGGCAGAGAGGTCGGCGACCTCTTCGGGCTTTTGAGTGGCGGCGAATTCATCCCAAGGTGCGGGTTTTTTGGCCTGAGTGCGACCTTGGTAGGCTTTGCGGAGGCCTTTGAGAAGATGAGGAGCTTTGGTAGGATGCTCGATGGCGAGCGCGATGAGAGCGCCGAGTGCCTTGGGGTATTTCTGTTCCTGGTCGACCACAGCTCGGGCGGACCATTCGAGTAGAAGGGGCCATTCGGTAGAAGCAGCGAATTGCGGGAGTTGGTCGCCGAGGGAGTAGCAACCGAACCAGACGAGATAGGGCAGATTGTGATCGGTGGCGTGTTTTTTGTGGGAAGCAAGGGTTTGGGCGAGGGGAAGGCGTTGGTCGAGAGGGAGACGCTGAAGAGTGGAAGCGAGGGCAAGGTGGACGAGACCGGAAGAATCTTCTCGTGCCATCTTGATGAGCCTCTTAAGGGTCTCGTGTTCGACGCCCGGATGAGATCGGGGGCCGTGAAGGGTGTCGAGTTGCCAGTGATCGGTGAGAAGGCGAATGGCCCAGACGCGGAGGTGTTCGTCGGGGTCGGTGAGGAGGCTTTCCTTGCTAATTTCTCCGTGTTTTTCATAAAGCCAGAGAGCTCGGAGGTGGTGAGGGATGGGGTGGTTTCCAGAGAGAAATTTGGTGATCGGGCCAACGGTGTTCCAAGTGTGGTCTTCTTTTTTGAACAGGCGATAAAGCTGGCGGTAGTACCACGCGTTGGGATGGGTGATAAGACGTTCGATGCTCTCTGGGGTGATGTTTTCCAAATCAGAAAAATCCGGCTTTTCGGGCTTTCCGTGTGAGAAGCGATAAATCCGACCACTCGTCCGATGGACGCCGGTGGAGTCGTGGCATTCGCCGGTGTCGGACCAATCGAGGGCGTAGAGGGCGCCGTCGGGGCCTTGCGAGATTTCGAGTCCGCGGAACCAGTCATCGGAGGCGAGGAATTGATCCGGCTCATGGCTTGCCACGTATCCGGAGCCTTGGCGCGCGAGTTTTTCGCGATTGAGCCGACGACCGTGCATGTTCCAGGTCATGAGCTTGCCGCGCCATTCTTCAGGGAGGTGATCGGCTTGATAGATGCACATCCCGATGTGGGCGTGTCCGCCGCCGAAGTCGTTGGCATTGCCATCGCGTGATTTCGTCCAGTGTTGGCCGGTGTCGAAATGCCAGTGATCGGCATGCATTTCAAGCCGGTCGTAGATCAGGGGGTTTAGCGAGGGGCCGAAAGGTTCCTTAAAATGCGCTCCGAGGATCATGTGCCAGAGGTGGCCGTTGACGGTGTTGATGAAAAAGAGCTCTCCGTTTTCGTCCCAGTCGTGGCCCCAAGGGTTGGTGGTGCCGTGGGTGAGGACTTCCACGACTTCAAGGGTGGGATGGTAGCGCCAAATCCCGCCATCCATCGGGATGCGTTCGGCTTCGGGGGTTCCAGGGAGGCCGAGTTTCCCCGGGCAGGAATGACCGCAGCGACCGTAGAGCCACCCATCGGGTCCCCATTTCAGGCCATTGGCGAAATTGTGGTAGTTGCTCTTGGCGACCTCGAAGCCATCGAGAATCACCACGGGTGGGCCGTCGGGTTTGTCATCTCCATTTTTATTAGGGACGAAGAGCAATTGCGGGGGACACATCAGGTAGAGGCCGTCGTGGGCAAGCTCGAGACCGGTGAGATTTTTGACGGTGTCGATAAAGACAGTACGCTTGTCGGCTTTGCCATCCCAGTCGGTGTCTTCGAAAATCAGCACCCGATCAGAGAGGTTGAAATCGAAGCGCTTCTTCCGCTCCGCGTAGGTGTAGTTTTCGGCGACCCAAATGCGGCCGCGCTCGTCCCAAGTCATTGCGATCGGGTTCTGAACATCCGGTTCAGCGGCAAAGACCGAGACCTCGAATCCTTCGGGAACGGCAAATCCTGCGGCAGCTTCGCTCGCGGAAGGCAAGGTGTCGTCTGAGAGTGGCTCGCTGTTATAGATCTGTGGGAATGTCGGCTCTCCAAGTGCTGAATTCCCCGAAATCACTGTTACCAGAATGCCTTTCCAGAAGTGCATGCCGAGAGACTGCCGATTCCCTCGCGAAAGGCAATATCCAGACTGTGAAATGAATGTTGTTGAGGGTTTTTCGTCCAAGGTGCTGGTTCAGGCTGAATGGCCCACCCTAGAGGGTGATTTCCATCGAATGAATCGGTGGGGGAGGCGTATCGTCAGTAGTTTCTGGAGACCCAAAATATAAATTTTTTTCCGGCGATTTCTCGTAATCTTCAGCAATTCTCTTCCGAATTTGGAGTGACTGCAGCGGAAAAGGTCGTATTTTTTAAAGTTTTAGCTTACCTAATTAAATCCGAAAAAAATGCATTTTTTTCATGCCGCAAGAAGGCCGCTCACTCTGCCAGACAAAGCTGCTAGAAACTGACTGTTCTGCTTGTAATTTCTAGCAGTGGATAAAAATCAAGACTTATTTCAGGAAAGTTTCAGACGTGATAAATGCACAACATATTGTGTTGTGAATAATTTGTCGATACCATATGAGCAAAAATGACCTTGCCGAAATTGGATCCTACAGCCTAGTATCAAAATTGTTACGCTTCGCTTACCGAAGATTTCAATACTTCTTAATTAGATCGTCTCAACTCACCTTCTCACCACGCACCGATTATGTCAGAAACCACCACTATCACCCTTGGAGATCGCACTTTTGTCCTTGATAAAGACAAAGCTGACGCGGCCATTGCGGCGAAAAAAGTCATCAACGGGCGGGAGACCATGTTTTTCAACATTCTCCCTTTGAAATATCAGTGGGCTTACGACCTCTACAAGACGATGAAGGCGAACCACTGGGAGCCAGAGGATGTTCAGATGCAGAAAGATGTCGAACAATGGCGTGGCAGCGAAATAACCGACGTGGAGCGCTGGATCATCAAAATGGGAATTGGTTACTTTTCGGCAGCGGAAGGAATCGTTGGGGATAACATTCTGCACGTTGTTCGCGAAGTGGTGACTGCTCCCGAACTCAAATTGGTTCTTGGCCGTCACGCACATGAGGAAAATATCCACGCGGATTCGCTCGTTTACATGATTTCCTCCCTCGGCCTCAATCCGCATGAGTGCGAGGCGATGTTTGAGGACATCCCAACCATTAAGGCAAAAAATAATTTTGTGGTTTCCAACTCCCGCGCGCTACGCCGTGATGTTGATCTCACCGTCCTCGAGAACAAGCAGGCGCTTGCGAAAAACATCTTCATGTTTGGTCAGGTCATGGAAGGGACTCAATTCTATGGTCTTTTTGGAATGATCTTGAGTCTCTATCGCCAGAACAAGTTTCCTGGCATCGGCCAGATGTTCCGCTACACCCTGCGTGATGAGTCCAATCACATCGAAGTTTTCCGCAACCTCTTGAACGCGCTCGTCACTGAAAATCCCGACATCTGGACCGAGGAATTTCAGGAAGATCTTCGCCAGACCATGGCTGAAGGTGTGCGCCTCGAGAAAGAGTTTATCCGGGATTGCCTTCCTGTCGGGGCGATTGGTCTCAATGCCGATGAGTTCGAGCAATACATCGACTACATCGCCGACCGTCGTCTTGTGAATTGCCGCCTCGAGCCCCTCAGCTCCGGTGTCTCCAATCCGTTTCCTTGGCTCTCCGAAGCGATCGACCTCAAGAAAGAGCAGAATTTCTTCGAGGGCAAAGTTACCGAATATCAGAAAGCCAGCTCCCTCGAGGAAGCCGGCTATAATGACGACGATCTCTAGGCTGCAACCGGCTGCGCGGGAGTTTTTAGTGTTCAGAGGACATTTTTTGTTCCGGCTCACTGGACTTCCGCGACACAGGCCGGCTTCCTCCAACGAAAGACCTCCAGAGTTCAAGTCTGTAAACTGAACATTAAAAATCACTTCCTTTCGCCCCCCATCCACAGGCCTCCATATCTCTCCGCTGCTCCATCCAATTTCCTCTCCATCTTTCAAAATGTACCGTTCCATTTCTCTCGAAGAAGACACCGCCCTCAAAGAAGTCGTTTCCAATCGATTTTCTTCTCAAGAACCCTCCAAGTTTGATTGGCGCGAAACGCTCGCAACCGAGCAGCGCACTCCCGTTCCTGAAATTACGGTAACCAACCGAGGTGGCTCCGAGGAATCTTTCTCTCTGGCCCAGGTCGCTGAGACCATCGGGGAATCTCTTGTCAATCTGCTCATTTCCCGGAACGAGCCGGAGGACGCTTTTTTTACGGATCAAAACAAGACCCTCGTTTCCACTGCAGCTCAGCGGGTTTCTGTTGCTCTCATGCGCGAGGTGCAGCGCGGTGGTCAGCTCAAGCTCACGCAGAACGATCTCTACCTTCTCATCGAGAAAGCCCTCATCGAGAATGATGCTCACGATGTCGCAAAGTCCCTCGTCTTCCGGCGTTCTCTCGAGAATAAGGGTGAAATCGTCATCGATCAGTCCACCTCGGTAATGCCGGTGCGCCTCATTCGCCGGAATGGAAATGTCGTTCCCTGGTCCGAGACCAAGATCGAGCAGGCTGTCACCCGGGCCTGTCTTTCCATCAAAGAAAGCTCAGAGTGCGCTCATGAAGTCGCCAAGGCCGTGACCGAGCGAGTCCGTAAGGGCGACGAGGCCTTCGTCCATATCGAGGATGTGCAGGATATCGTTCAGAACGAGCTAATGCGCCAGGGTCACTTCAAGCTCGCCGAGCACTACATCCTCTACCGAGCCGAGCGCGCCCGCGCCCGTGCCGAAAATCCGATCGAGATCGAGGACCCCGCGCAGGAGTCCTTTGTCACTGTCATCCGCAATGGCGAGTCCACCTTCTGGGACGGTGCAGACCTCAAGAAACGCATTCAGTTTGGCATGATCGGGCTTGATATCTCGATGTCTGAGGACGAAATCGAGCGCGAACTCCGCCGCTCCATTGGAGCAGAGATTTCCGCCGAGGACCTCCAAAAAACGATCATCCTCAACTCCAAGACCCTCCTCGAAAAAGATGCCGATATGGCCAAATTTGCGGGTCGTATTCTCCTTTCCTACATCTACGAAGAAGTCCTCCCTTGGAACATTCAGGCCGATGGCGTCGAGGGGCTCAAGACTGCCCACAAGCAGAACTTCAAGGCTTACCTCAACCATGGCGTCTCCATTAAGCGAATTGCTCCTGAGGTTCTTGAGAAATATGACCTCGATAAACTCGCCGACGCGCTTGATCCCACCGCCGATCTCGACTTCGAGCTCCTCGGCGTCCAGACCCTTTACGATCGTTATCTCCAAGTCGATAAGACCGGCGAAAAGCCCACCCGGATGGAAACTCCACAATACTTCTGGATGCGTGTCGCGATGGGTCTATTCCGTGAGGAAAAAACCAATGCAGAGGACTGGGTAATTCGCCTTTACAATCTCTACAAAGGCCGCCGTTTCTGCTCTTCCACCCCGACTCTTTTCAACTCTGGAACTCTCCATTCCCAGCTTTCCTCCTGCTATCTCTACAAGGTCGATGACTCCATTGAGTCCATCATGCATCGCGGAATTGCCGAGAATGCCTTCCTTTCCAAATGGGCCGGCGGCCTTGGCGGCTCCTGGACCGCGGTTCGTGGCACCGGAGGTTACATTCAGGGTACTAATGGGGAGTCTCAGGGAATCATCCCCTTCCTCAAGTTGCACAACGACCAACTCGTCGCGGTGAACCAAGGCGGCAAGCGCCGGGGCTCCGGCTGTGCCTACCTCGAGTCCTGGCACAACGACATCGAGGACTTCCTTGAGCTCCGCGTGAACACCGGTGATGAGCGCCGCCGCGCGCACGATATGAACACCGCGAATTGGATTCCCGACCTTTTCATGAAGCGGATGGAATCCCGTGAGGAATGGACCCTTTTCCGAGCCAACGAGACCCCCGATCTCCATGATCTATACGGCAAGGCCTTCGAGCAACGCTATCAGGAATACGAGGCCAAGGCTGAAAAAGGGGAAATCTGGTCGCGTAAGGTCGAGGCCATCGAGCTCTGGAAGAAAATGCTCAAGATGATCTTCGAGACCGGCCATCCCTGGATCACCTTCAAGGATCCCTGCAACCTCCGCTCCCCACAGGACCACGCTGGTGTGATCCACTCGAGTAACCTCTGCACCGAGATTACGCTCAATACTTCGGACGAAGAAACGGCTGTTTGTAACCTCGGATCCGTTGTCCTCGACACCCATATCACAGATGATGGTGCGCTTGATCACGACATGCTCCGCGAGACCGTCACCGTCGCCATTCGTGCGCTCGATAACGTCATCGACATCAACTTCTACCCAACAGAGGCCGCCAAAACCGCGAACTCGCGTCACCGCCCCATCGGCCTCGGCGTCATGGGTCTCCACAACTCTCTCTTCAAGAAAGGCCTCGCCTTCAACTCCGATGCCGCTGTTGATTTCAACGACGAGTTCATGGAAGCCATCGCCTACTACGCCTACGGAGCCAGCTCCGAACTCGCCGGCGAGCGTGGCACCTACTCCTCCTTCAAGGGATCCAAGTGGGACCGCGGCATCCTTCCTCAAGATTCCCTCGACCTCCTTGAAGATGAGCGCGGCATTAAGATCGACGTCCCCCGCGGCGGTAAGATGGATTGGCGTCCTATCCGCGAGTCTATCGCCCAACACGGTATGCGGAATTCCAACGTCCTCGCCATCGCCCCGACGGCAACGATCTCGAATATCATGGGAACCACCCCCTGCATCGAGCCCAACTACACCAACCTCTTCGTGAAGAGCAATCTCGGTGGCGACTTCGTCATCCTCAACCGCCAGCTCGTCCTCGACCTTAAGAAAGAAGGCCTCTGGAACGACGAGATGATCGACCAGCTCAAATACTTCAACGGCGAGCTCACCAACATCGAGAACATCCCCGAGCAGCTCAAACAGAAATATCAAACCGCCTTCGAAGTTGGCCACGAAGTCATTATTGACGCCGCTGCCCGGAGACAAAAATGGATCGACCAGTCACAGTCGGTAAACCTCTTCCTCGCCTCCCCAGATATGAAGAGCTTGTCTCACATGTATCGAAGAGCTTGGCACACCGGCCTCAAAACCACCTATTATCTCCGAACTCTGCAAGGCAGCGATATTGAGAAGTCCACCGTCTCCAAAGCCGCTGAGCCCAAGAAAACCTTTACCCCTGAGGAAAAAATGGCGTGTAGCATCGAAGCGATGATGAACGGCGAAGAGTGCGAAGCCTGCCAATAAGAACCAAAATCTTGCCCGCCGCGCCGGAGCTTCGGTGCAGGCGGGAGGCCTAAGGCCTCTCAAGTTCATCAATCCGTAAAGCTCGATGTAAGTAAGAAAGAGACCGGTGGTGGGCCCATCTTCCTCAGCGATCGTTACGGAGAAAACGCACCCTTACTTCCCGAGTTCTGCGAAGAGGCCTTGCCTTGTGTTGAGGTGCTGTCCTTCCGGTCTTTTCAAGACCCCGTTCAGCAAAAAGTCGACATCATGTCCGCAACCAACCGGAAAATTGCGGAGTAAGTGGCGACTCGTTTCTAGAGATCCTGCCCAAACACCCCTTCCCTTGGCGAGCTTGTCTCCAAAAGCAAATCCCAAGTAGCCCAAAAACGCATCGGACCGCGCAGGAAAGGGGGAGGATAGAAGCCGAGAAGCGCTTTGGCTGGGCTTGTGAAGATGAGATTTGGTTGTTCAGAGTGCTGGGGCCATTTACAGTGATCAAAGACTATCGTTGGCTCACTCGGAAAAATATTTTGTCCTGAGATTCGAGGCCGTAGCTGGAAAGATCAATTTCTAGGGTGATACGGTTTCCGTCGCCCGGGACGACATCGTCGGTCGAGGGCTCAATACTATCATTGATCTCGCCGTCCCAGTCGACGAGATCCGTTGAGAAGTTAAGGGCAAACATTTGCCCGGCTTGTGCGTCCCACGTGAGACGGACTTGGTGGGGGGCGATGAATTCAACTGCGGTGATTTCAGGAGTAGCTACTCCGGTGAGCGGAGATTCTCCGTTGGCGAGGGATTGAATTTCGGCCTCGGTGAGGGCGTAGTTCCAGATGCCGATGTCATCGAGCTGCACGTTCGAATAGGAACTTTGAACTGCTCCGTTGAGCATGCGGTTTCCAAACATGACGAGATCCGTGGATGGGAAAATGTCGCCGCTATCGGCAAGATTGAGCAGTTCGACTCCATTGACAAACATCTTGCGGGTGGTGCCATCGTAGGTGCCCACGAGGTGGCTCCAATCGGGATTGGGGCCGATGTCTGAAGTCGTTTGAGGGTCGTCTTCTGCACTGGTTCCTCTCAAGGTGAAGGTGCCGGTGTTGTTTCCGCCTTGGCGGCGAATCTGCCAGCCATTGGCTTCTCCATTTTTAGAGACAAAAGGTAACCAGTTCCCCGAGGGCCAGCCTTTGACCCATACAGAGACGGACATCGCGGGGGATTTGATGGGATTGAAATCATTGTCACTGGCATCGCCCATGAAGGTGTCGATGAGCACGTGGCTGTTCCCGCCCGTGAGATCGAGCGAGCGGGAACCGGCCCCAGCTAGGGCGGCAGGAACATCGGCCGAAAGCACTCCTCCGGTCATCGTGCCGTGGTGGCCCCCGTCACCAGTGGCCAGATCCAAAATGCCCCCCTCATCAGGCCCGGCGTTTCCTTCATCGAAATCCCAGAACCCAATGAGTCGAGGGAGGTAGGGAGTCTCTGCGGTCAAGACGAGCACGGATTCGATCACTTCTCCAGAAGGAGAACCCTCCGATTGCACCCGGATGCTGTATTGTGAGCCATCGGCAGCGGTGCTGAAATCGAAGGAGCCGAGTTGAAGTTGGTCTGCTGCAATGGTGAACTTATCGTTATCTTCTGATCCCTCTCCTGCGATCAGCGAAAAGGTGTAGGATTCGTCCTCTTCTCCTCCCACCGCGCTGAGCGTACCGACGGCGTCACCGGTGATTGAGGTTGTTAGAAAAGTATCCTGACTCACCACCACCGAAGTGCCGCTGACGCCCGGAATGCTCACGGTGTCGAGCCCGGTCCAGCCCCAGCCTCCGCTGTTGGTGTCGACGAGATCGAGGGTGAATTTTTCTCCCAAGAAAGGAGCCAATTCGGCAGCGGTGAAGGCGTGCGGAACCCAATTGTTGCCATTTCCTCCGCGACGTTTCTGCAGGACGAAGGCTCCGTCACTCACTCGTCTCAAGCCCACAAACATTGCCCCGCTCTCAAGCGTGTTGGGCGTGGCGAGCACGTCGGCATCGGTGGCCGGGAGGTTGGCTGAAGCGGAACCTCCAGCCATGAAGAAGGTGAGGTCACCGGCGGAGCTCAGGAAAAATTCGGGGGAGCGGACGTAAAGCGTTTCGTGCGGAGTGTCCCGTCCACTCCAGGGTGAAGGAGCGAGAAAATGAGTGCCGCTTTCTGGCTGAACGCGGTTCACCGGTGCGGTTGACGAAATGAAGGAAAGGGGCGCCGTGTTCGGATCTGCCGGGAGAACGGTGGTCCAGCCCTGAAGAGTTCCATCATCGAAATCGTACTTGAGGTTTGCGAAGCTACATGGGGCAAGGGTGAACAGGGTAGCTGCGATTACGCTGTTTTTCAAAAATGGGCTGGGGGGAACTTGAGTCATTGCGATCCTTGTGTGTTACTTCGATCAGTGATAATAATTTGAAGATTAGGAATCAATTGAACAAGTGTGATTTTTTAAAGACGAAATCTGATCACTTCTACTGATGGAAAAGTCCCTTGGCGGTCTTTGTGAAACCCTTTATAACTCATTGATGAGATCGGCGATTCGAGCGCTGGGAGCTAGTTTTCTCGTTCCTTTTCTGTCTGCAGATGAAGGACCGGATGAGCTTCCTTCACGTCCCAATATTATTTACCTAATGGCCGATGATCAGAGCACTTATTCAATAGGGTGCTACGGGAACAAGGACGTCAAAACTCCAGAGATGGATCGGCTGGGGAATGACGGGATGATTTTTGATCGTCATTACGTCACAACCGCAATTTGCATGGCGAGTCGGGCCAATACTTTCACCGGGCGCTACGAATACAAAACGGGGTGCAATTTCGTTCATGGAGATCTCAGTCCGGAACTTTGGGAAAAGTCCTATCCGGTTCTGCTTCGAAAAGCGGGCTACTTGACAGCCTTTGCCGGGAAATTTGGCATTGTGGTGGAGGGAAAGGGGATCTGCGAAGATGACTTTGATTTTTACGGTGGCGGAACGGGGCAAACCCACTTTGCCACCGCGAAGAATCCCACGATGAAAAAATACGCGAAGGAGTTTCCCCATTCCACTTTGTCGTATGGAGCTTTTGGAAGGGATGTCATCCGGGCAGCCGCAGAGGCCGAGAAGCCGTTTTGTCTTTCGATCAGCTTTAAGGCACCCCATCGCCCGACCACTCCGGATCCAAAATTTGACGACATCTATCGGGGGAAGACTTTTACCAAGCCCCCCAACTACGGGCGACGCTACAGTAAGCACTTGTCCGAGCAGAGCAAGCAGGGGAGGCAATATGTGCGGCACGAAGAATGGGGCTACGACAAGAATTATGATGGAGTGATGGCGGTGTATCATCAGCAGATTTACGCCATTGATGTCGCGCTTGGGATGATTCGCAGAGAGCTCAAAGCTCAAGGGATTGCAGATAAGACGGTCATCATTTACACGAGCGACAATGGCTTCATCTGCGGTTCTCACGGATATGGGTCCAAGGTCCTGCCGATGGAAGAATCATCGCGCGTGCCTCTCATCATTTATGATCCACGGTGCGAGAATGCCGGGAAAAAATTGCGCTGTAAGCAGCTCACGGGGAATATTGATTTCGCGCCCACCATTCTGGAACTCGCGGGCCTGGAAGCGGTCGAGGGAATGGACGGCGTCAGTCTTCTTCCCTTATTGGATGATCCCGGGCAGGAGGTGCATTCTCATCTCGCGCTTATGAACACCTTTCCTCCTGCGCCGACGACTTGCATGAGCATCGTGACGAAGGATCTCAAGTATACCTACTGGTGGTATGAGGGCAAAGGGATGAAGCCAGTGGAAGAGCTCTTCAATCTGGCGAATGATCCGCTGGAGTTTACGAATCTCGCGGCTTTGAGTGACCAGGCTGAAACTTTGGAAAAAATGCGCGAAACCTACGATGCGCAGCTCAAGCACTGGAAGGTCGAGCTCGTACCAGGAGAGGGTTACGAAAAGTATGTGATGCGATTTGACCGTCATCTCCTGATGAAGGAGAAAGGCGTGGAGCCGCCAAAGAAGCCGAAGCGCAAGAAGGAGAAACGAGGCAAGAAAGAGAATTCAAGGGCCTTAAAATGAGATTTCAGGCTCGCAATAGAAAGTAGGAGAGTCCAGCTTCCGAACCATGAAGACTGTCTGCTCCCTTGTTATTGCTCTATTTACTGCCGGAAGTGCGCTCGCCGATCACCACGGAAAAAAAGGAGCCAATCAATTGACGGACGAGGAAAAGAAGGCGGGTTGGACGCTCTTGTTTGATGGAAAGTCGACTGAGCATTTTCGCAACTACAAAAAGGATGACTTGAATCCAAAGTGGCAGGTCAAGAACGGAGCCCTAACGCTTACTGCAAAGGGTGGCCGTGATTTAATCACAAAAAAGCAGTATGAAGCCTTCGAATTCACGGTGGACTACAAGATTTCCAAAAAAGGAAACTCGGGACTCATGTTCCATGTTCAGGAAACCGAGAAGAAGCCTTGGCAGACCGGGCCGGAAATCCAGATTCAGGATAACGTCGATGGATACGATCCACAGAAAGCCGGTTGGCTTTATCAACTCTACAAGCCTGCGGAAGGTGTGGATGCCACTAAACCAGTCGGGGAGTGGAACACGCTTCGGATTCTGATCACTCCTAAGAAGTGCGCTCATTGGATGAATGGGACGAAATATGTCGAGTATGTGAAGGGTTCCAAGGATTGGGACGAGAGGGTGGCGAAGTCGAAATTTTCAGCCTTTCCGCAATTTGGAAAACCTACCAAGGGGCACCTTTGTCTTCAGGATCACGGCAATGTGGTCTCTTTCCGGAACATCAAGATTCGGGAGATTCAGAACTAGCCATCCACCTTGTCAGCTTGATCGCGTAGAGAAGCGGTGGAATGCAGACGACTCCGAAGGAGCAATCGATGAGCTGCCACCCAATTGGGATCTCGCGAATTGCTCCACAAATCAGGGCGAGAGGGAAGACCAGAAGCGAAGCCCAGATGCCCACATGCATCACTCCTTCGTAGCGGATGGGGTCGCGATAAGGGAGGATGAAAAAGAGCGCAATCATGAGATGCGCAAAGGCCAACCAATCGGTGCCATAGGCAATGAAAGGATAGTTTTCGTAGGTGACTTCGAGCCCTTCGCGGACTTTGAGAATCCAGTGCGTGAAGCCTTGGTAGTTCTGAGGATTAAGATCAATACTTCCCCCAGTGAGGAGAGAAGCCAGAAAGTTGAGTTCATGAAGGAGTGGAAAAGCTGTGATGCCGCTGATGACGAGCCCAAAGATTACAATAATGAGAGCGATACGGATTCGGCATATTCCCTTCACTGAATAAACGGTAAAAGCCCCTTGGAATTGGTCAACGGATTCCCGGGTTTGGAAAAGCAAGACCTCCCGGTGTGAAGGTGAAACACGTGCCGATCTGTAAAGTCTGTGTGACGGTTTCTTTTGCGAAGATGGGTGTAACAATACTCAAGGAAGTTCGTAGGATATAAGGTCTTGATTCGAGGCGCCTGAAATTGTTCATGAAACGTTTTTTGATTCTTTTGTTTCTTCTCTCTGGCTGGCTTCTTGCAGCCTCGCATTCAGTTCATGTTTCCAAGCTGGGCAATGACTTAAATAACGGTTCAAAGGAGGCTCCTTTTGCGAGTTTCGAGCGCGCACGCGATGAGATTAGGAAGCTCAAGGCCTCGTTGACTTGGCCTGCGGGAGGAGTTGAAGTCTGGATCCACGAGGGAATCTATGAGCGCAGCGAGACTTTTGCGCTGGGAGCGAATGATGGTGGTTCTCTTGATGCTCCTGTTTTCTATCGGGCAGTGCCGGGGGATGCGGTCAGCGTCTTTTCCGGCAAGCAAGTTCCGACTGAGGCTTGGGAAAGACTGTCTCCACAGGCAGCCAAGAGAGTGCATCCCAAGATCAAGGCTGAGCAACTCGTGGAACTGAACTACGATCAACTGGGCGTTGCCAATGGCGACAAACTTTCAGGCTCCGAACAGAGTGCGGGTGCGCCTGAAGCCTTTGTCCTATTTGTGGATGGGAAACGTCAGCGAATTTCACAATGGCCAAACAGTGATGAAAGGGTGGTGGAAGCCAATGATCCGGGATGGGCCACTCCGAACGGGACACGCGACAACTTCAGTTTCTTCTTTGCCTCCGGAGGAGAACCTTCGAATAAGGACTTCACGAATGAACTCGATCTCGATGGCACGGAACGCTCCAAGAGATGGAAAGCACGGCTCGATGCGGGGAACGATCTTTGGCTGCGAGGACACTGGAGGACCCCCTGGGCGCCTCGGCTTTCGTTGGTCCGTGCCATCAATCTCGACGAAAAATGGATTCAGCTTTCGCAGATTCCGCCCGGGGGAATGGGCTCAAAATACACCAGGAATTTCACCGCGCATGATGGGGAAGACTACCGGATGGGGTCGGGCGCCGAGCGCTACTACGCCTTGAATCTTCTCGAAGAGATCGACCAGCCCGGCGAATACGCGATCGATTTCAAAGACCGACGTCTCTACTTCTACCCTCCATCCGATTTGGAGTCGCTCGAAGTAACGATTACGGATTCAAAGAAGCCCATCGTGAAGGCAAAGGACTGCGGTCATTTGCAATTCGAGAACCTCACCTTTCAGGGCGGTTTGGATTCGGGGCTCATTTTTGAAGGTTGTGATCACCTCGTTGTCCAAGGTTGTGTGATCGAGGGAGTCGGGCGGGATGGGCTTGTGATCAAAGGTGGGAAAAAGCACCTCATTCAAAGCAACGATATCACCGAAGTGGGACACTGCGGAATGAATATTTCAAACATCGGTGATCGTAAAGGACTCATTCATGGCGAGTCCCTGATCACCAACAATCACGTGAGTCACACTGGAAAACTCCACTTCGACAGCGCGGGCATCAGGGTTGATCAGGTGATCGGGATCACCTTTTCCCACAACCTGATTCATCATACTCCCTCCAGAGCCTACGAGCACCGGAATGACAATGATGTTCTCTTCGAATACAACGAGATTCATAATTGTGCTCTTAAGACTTCGGACACCGGTGCCACCTACACCCACGGAAAATGGACGACCTACGGAAATGTCTTCCGATATAATTTGATCCACCACAACAAGCGGGCGAACGGCTTCTACTGTGATGATGGGGATAGTGGCGACATTCACCATCACAACATCCTCCATCAGTGCATCGATGCTCTGAAGTTTGGGGGCGGGCACGACAACATCGCGCAGAACAACTTGCTCATCGAGAACCAGCAGCAACGCATTGATGATCGGGGCGTCTCGCGGAATTATCGCCTGGGAACGCGCTACGAAAAAGACCTGCGTTCCTTCAAGCCGATGGAGGAGCCTTGGCGGTCATACGGATTAAAATTAAAAAAGGAGTATCGGCTTAGCACCGAATTGTGGTCGGATGTGCTCGCTCCAAAGTGGGTCCCCGAGCTTCCGCATGGATGTCGTTATTCGGATAACGTCACCGTGAAGAGTTCGAATTGGCGGCGGCCGAAAAAGGGAAATCTCGTGATTGAAAACAACGTGGAGATCGGAGGGATCGAAGAAGCTGGTTTTTACAACTACGCCAAGATGGATCTCCGCACCAAAAATGAAGTAATCCTCAGTAAAATTCCGAAACTCAATGAGATCTTTCTGAAGATGGGCTTGAAGAAAGATCAGTATCGGAAGGCTGTTCCGAGTCGTGAGTCGGTGGGAGGGTTGAGGAACTTTGGGGATACGGTCGAGGGGGAAGAAGATGCTGATTTGGATCGATGAATTTTTTGATGAAGTGTAGCCGCTTGCCAGTCGTTGCGATGCTCGCCTGTGCGGGTGTCCTGAAAGGAGCCGAGTTCTACCTTTCTCCCGAGGGCAATGATCAGAATCCGGGAGGTCTCGAAGCGCCTTTCAAGACGCTTGGGAAGGCAATGAAGGCGGTGGAAGAGCACCAGTTGGGACCCGGAGAAGAAGCTCATACGGTCTGGGTTCGCGGAGGGTGTTATCCCGTCTCGAAGACTCTTGAAATCGGTGAGGGTTTTAGAGGAAGCAAGGGGTTTCCGATTCGGATCAGAGCGTTTAAAGAAGAAACACCGATCTTTGATGCCGGAACCAAGATTCCTCTTGAAGAAGTGAGTTTGCTCCAAGACGAGCGAATCTTGTCGCGCATAGCCGTTTCTGCCCGGGGCAAGGTTTACGCGCTCCCGATCAGCAAACCTCAGCACCAGAAGGCCCTCTCCAAGTCGTCCACTCGTTTGAGCTTGGATGGCCGTATGATGAGCTTGGCTCGTTATCCCAATGTGGGCTTCACGCATATCGCCAAGATTCATGACAAAGGAGCAATCTACGCCCATGGGAGGACAAAAGGATCACCTCCGAAGTGGTCGCTTGAGAATCCCATTGGAGGAAGGTTTTCGCTGGAAGAAAAAGATCTCACGCCTTGGGTTGCCGAGCTAAAGCGTGGGAAGAAGGCGCTCGTAACTGGCTATCTGGCTTATGATTGGTATCGGGAAAGCCATTACCTCAGTGGAGTCAGAGACGGAGTGATTCAGTTGGGGAGTTTCAGTCGCTACGGGATTCTTTCGAAGGGAAAAATTCCGCGGCGTTTTTTTGTCAGCAATCTTCTTTGCGAACTCGATACACCGGGGGAGTTCTTCTTTGATGAAAAGAGCTCGACCCTCTATTTGATCCCCCCCGAAAAACTCTCTTCCGAATCGAGCGTCAATATCTGGGGAGGTCCGGGATTTTTGTGTTTCAAGGGAGCGACTTACCTTTCTCTCGAAGGAGTGGTGGTGGAAGGCGTGGGTTCCGGAACAGCGGCGGTGGAGGTGCAATCGGGAAATCATCTGCGGATGTTGGGGTGCACTATTCGCAATTGCTCCCGGCCGGCGGTGGTGATCAAGGGAGGTCACGATAATGGTTTGATCTCCTGTGATCTCTACGATGTGCCGTCTCATTTGACCTTGGAAGGAGGCGAGGTAAAAAGTCTCAAGTCGGCAGGAAACTTTGCGATCAATTGTCACCTCACGCAGATTGCTTCGACAGACTACTACGGCGGCATTCGGGTGCGAGGAGTGGGGCAGGTTTTTCGAAATAATCTCGTCCATAATTGTCCAGGGCAGGTGATGACCTTTGGGGGATGCGATCACCGGATTGCGAACAATGAGTTTTTCAATGTTGGGTTCGAGGAAGGCGATGGCGGGGCGATCTATAGCGGGGCTTCGGCCTGGAGTTGGGGGAACAGACTGGAGCACAATTTTCTTCATCATCTCATGTGCCTGCCGCAGGCGCATCCGCGTGGGGGGATCTATCCCGACGATGGTGACATGGGTGAGGTGATTACGGGAAATGTCTTTTACAAAGCGGCGCATCGGGCGGTCCTCATCAATGGCGGAGCCGGCCATCAGGTGAAGGGGAACCTATTTCTGAATGGCTACATTGGGATCTACAACACGGAGACCAATGCGGAGAAACGGTATCGTGAAATCGCGAAGTATGATTCGGGCGAATTGAAGCGAGGCGACAAGGGTGACTGGATCTGGAGGACAGAGCAAGTGATTGGGCCCGAGGGCTGGAACTCGCCTCGGTGGTCGAAGCGCTTTCCTGAATTCGCCAAGATCATGCGCCAGCATAAAATGCGGCACTTTCCAATTGAGTGTGATTTTTCGGGGAACCGCTTCGCAGGAAACTGGCGGGACATCGAGTGGCGGGTTGGTCGGGGAGACACAGGAGTGCGACCGGTGGACCAAGTGGAGATGGTCTCGACTTCGAACAATCGGGAGATCGATATGGGGGTGTTTCGAAGTCCCGAAGTCTTGGATTTCCGCTATCAAAGATCACAACGCGGCCTGCCGGTCACCAGATTCGCGGACGTTGGCTTACGCAAGGACGCTTACCGGAAAGTGATTCCCGTTCAGGCGCGATATCGCAAGATGGTAAAGGATCATTTTTCTGGCCAGAAGAGCTACGATCCTATGGCGGTTTACGATCCCAAGGCGGTAAGTCAGAAGATCTACTTCAATTCCGGTCGCTTGCTTTACGGGCTGGGAGGGATGCTCCATTGAATAGTGATCATTGAAGGGGTTTGAGTCCGCGATAGATCAGAATGGCATCGGCTTCGTCCCGCCAAGGGCGCCAGTCCCAAAATCCGTAGGTGTTATAGACATACTCTTTCTCTTCCGTGAATTCACCGGTCAATGTATTGAACCATTGGTAGGTGGCGTCTGAGTAGTCGAAGTCGCGCTTAAGCTGCGCCTTAGCACTGACGTAATGATTCTCCTTGGGGCAGTAGAGGAGAATGATGCCGTCCTTTTTATTGGTGAGATTGTAGCCGCTGGAATTGGAGCGGAATTCGGGTCTACAGTGATGGAAGTTGACGGAATCGAAAAGCGTTCGCATGTGGGCGAAGTAGTCGAAGCGAGGCTTGATGAAGTCGTCCGGCTGTTCAAAGGGATTATGAATCACAATATTCCAAGAGGCGCCCTGCCAGTAGTAGGTGGTGTAGCCTCCGGCAAAGAGGCAGAGATAGTTTCGACGCAGACAGGTCTCAGCATTAACGTAAGCCCCTGGAAAAACGACGTAGGGAGACTCCTCATAACCACCGTGCTCAATATTAAAGATGGGTTTGTTGGGGAATTCCTTCCGCGCTTCGAGCATGTGCTGATAGAGAGTGCTCTTCCAGTTTTGCATCGAGATGAAGTCGACTTGATCCGCATGATTCCGACAGAAGCCGTAGTCGTGAACGGACACCAGGCGGTCGAAAGAGTCTAGCTTGCGGGTGCGCTCGATCCGTTCGGCAATATATTCCTTGGTGGCGCGGGTGTGATGGAGGGCTTCTTTGGAGACGTCCCAGACAATATTGGGAAAAGCCTGGTAGCGTTTGATGACGTAATCGTAGTAAAGATTATCCGCCTTGGACTCCATCTCCGGCCAAGCGACGAGCTTGTTCCAGACGTAGATCATCAGGTGTGAGATGATCTCGCGATCATGCATCTCGGCGATGACTTTGTCGAAGTGTTGAAAGAAGGGAAGGTTGAGTGATGAGAAGTCAGGGTTGGAGTTGGAACCGAGAAAAGGAAAGATGTCTTCGCGGCCTCCGTATTCGTGTTCCGGTCGTTTTTTCAAGCGTTCGTCCTTGGGCCATTTGACGTCATAGGAATAGACGTTCATCACGATCTGATTGAAGCCGTTTTTAGCAATAAGATCGAGTAGATGGGTTGTTTTGGGGGTTTCAGTTCGACCGTAGTCAAGTGCGAAGAGCCAGTCACACTCGAAGGCGAGATTGAAGTAGTGCGTCCCGTCCTCGTAGAAAAAATGCTGGGGGTGTTTTTTATTGAGAACAATCCCTCCATGACGGTCCATCTTGCGATTTTGGGTGATCTGGAATGTTCCTTTTTTTCCGTGGAGCTCGGAAATTTCAGAGTCGAGGGTGAAGGATTTTTTCCCGGTCGTGGAGCTGGAGAATCGCAGCACCCAGGTTTTGTCTCCGTTGTAAAAGAGAGGAATTTTCTGGGTGGATTTCCCATCCGTGACGAGAGCGAAGGCTTGTTTCGAAAAAGGGGAGTCGACCCGAGCGTTGAGTTGGAAGTAAAGATCGTGAACCTCCCATTGCGATAATGTAATCGGCCTTGAAAGATCGGGAGACTTGTGGACTGTGATTGAGGCAATTGCAGACAAGAAGCTACTTGCCCAGATCACACAGGAGCACAGAAGAGAGCTTTTTTTGCGCACGGTTGAGTCGAGCGAATCCCTCTTCTGAGGTCAACGCCGATTCTCGTGAAATGAATTCTTCGGGTGAGTTTGGGAATCGCTTGATGAAGTCAATCCTGTGAGCGGAGTTTCCGATGCGGTTGATGGTGTTCACCGGCCCATTGACTCCGGTCGCCCCCCCTCTGGCAGGAGTAATTACCGAAGGTTGAGCGGGTGGTCATTGTGGGGGGATGGGGGTGGTCGGTGGTTTATTTTTGAGAAAATGGTAAGAGGTGATGACTTATTTGAGAAGGGAGGTGGCTTTGTGTCAGATTATTCGCTAGGGTCTCGTGGGATTTGCAGAATGGTTTATGACAGAGATTCCCAGTATCTTTAACGATGTCTTAGGTCCGGTGATGCGAGGGCCCTCGAGCTCGCATAGCGCAGCAGCTTTGCGGATTGGAAGGCTTGCGCGGGATTTGATGGACGGGGACTTGAATAAGGTCATCGTGGATTATGATCCCAGCGGCTCTTTGGTCACCACGCATGAGTCTCAAGGATCTGATCTGGGATTGTTCGGTGGACTCATGGGTTGGGAGACTGATGATCCGCGCCTTCCCGATTTTCGGGAGGAGATTGTGATGGCGGGGATCGAAGTGGAGATTCGTTACCTGTCGTATGGAGCGGATCATCCGAACCACTACCGCTTGACCTTGCAGAATAGCGAAAGCGAAAGGCTTTTGGAAGCAGTGTCCACTGGAGGAGGAATGATCGAAGTACGGTCGATCGACGGTCACCCGGTTGCGATATCAGGGGATTATTTTGAGACGATAGTTGTGGGTAATCCTCCCGTTGAGGTTTTCGAAGAGGAGGATTTTGAAGAGATCATCCGATCTTCTCGCGAAGGAGTTTTGATGACCCGGGGATGCAGCAGGAAACATCCCGGAGAGGAGTGGCTGGCTCAAATTAGAGAGCGGGAAGACATTTCCTCTGTCGTTGTGCTGAAACCGATCTTGCCAATTCTAGCGAGGAAGAACTTAGAGGTGCCATTTCTTACTGCGGAGGAGATGATGAATTACCGAAGGGACCAGGGTGATCATCTGGAACTTTGGGAATTGGCTTTGCGATACGAAGCTGCTCGTGGGGGAATCACTGAAGCCGAGGTGTTTTCAAAGATGGAATCACTGTGCGAAATCTTTGAGGGGTCGATTTCTACGGGGCTTGGAGGAACTGAGTTTGAGGATCGCATCCTTCCGTGTCAGTCCGGAGGATTCGAAGAAAAGCTTTCCAAGGGTGAATTGATCCCCGGGGATGTTCAGAATCGTGTGATTCTTTACGTCACCGCGATGATGGAGATAAAAAGCTCGCTGGGAGTGATCGTGGCTGCTCCGACAGCGGGGTCTTGCGGGGCTTTGCCGGGAGCGGTTTTCGGGGTGAGCGATGCGATGACCTACTCAAAAGAAGAGCGGATCAAAGCCATGTTGGTTGCTGGATTGATCGGAGTTTTTATTACCTTGCGCGCGACTTTTGCGGCGGAAATCGCGGGATGTATGGCGGAGTGTGGATCCGGGGCGAGCATGGCGGCAGCCGCGCTCACTGGATTGGCCGGTGGTTCAATTGATCAGCAACTCGGTGCGGCTTCGCAAGCTTTGCAGAACTCCTTTGGGATGACTTGCGATACGCTGGCGAATCGTGTCGAGGCCCCTTGTCTCGGGAAGAATGTTATGGCCGCCACCAACGCGCTGGCTTGTGCCAATATGGCGCTGGCGAATTATCAACATCTGGTTCCACTGGATCAAGTGATCGGTGCGATGCACGAAGTCGGAGAACTCATGCCACGAGAAATCTGCTGCACCGGTTTGGGAGGCCTCGCGGTGACTCAGGCTTCGCGAGAAATAGAGAAACAATTGAAGAAGTCCAGGGAAGGCCGATGATCAGTCACTTACGAGTCCTGGTGAAAACCAGAGGGGCGTCGAAGTTCCTCATGGTTAAGCCAAAATCTCTGGCACCAGTTCCCCGTGCACGTCGGTGAGCCTCACATCCCGACCGCCGTAGCGATAGGTGACCTTTTCGTGATCGAGCCCCATGAGGTGGAGCATGTTGGCGTGGAGATCGTGGACGGTGAGCTTGTTTTCGATAACGCGATAGCCGTATTCGTCGGTTGCGCCGTAAACGGTTCCTCCTTTGATCCCTCCGCCCGCCATCCACATCGAGAAGCCTTGGGGGTTGTGATCCCGCCCATTACGGCCTTGAGCGAAGGGGGTTCTTCCGAACTCGCCGGAAAAGACAATCAGGGTGGAATCGAGGAGCCCGCGTTGTTTTAAATCCTTAATCAGAGCGCCAATGGGCTGGTCCACAGCGACGGCGTTCTTTTCATGACCATTTTTAAGGCCACTGTGCTGGTCCCAGCGGTCGCCGTTTCCGCCGTTGATGGTGAGTTCGACAAACCTGACTCCTTGCTCGACGAGCCGGCGGGCCATGAGGCACTGGGCACCGTAGGTCCGGGTGTTGTTATACTTCGCTTCGAGGCCATACATCTTCTTGATGTGGTCTGGCTCCTTGGAAATGTCGCTCACTTCAGGCACCGCCATCTGCATGCGGAAGGCCATTTCGTAGTTCTTGATCGCGGATTGGATGAGTTCGGAATCATTGCGGCGCTCGGCGAGGGTGGAGTCGATCTGACGGAGCAGAGCGAGTTTTTCCTGCTGAAGGCCGGGTTTCTTTTCGAGCGCTTTGATGTTTCGGAGGACAACACCTTTGGGATGGAGAACAGATGGCTGATAGGTTGCGGGGAGGAAGCCGCTGCCGAGCATTTGCATGCCGCCAGAAGGGGTCTGGCCGCCGTGGAGGACGACGTAGTTCGGTAGATCGTCATTCATGCTGCCGAGTCCGTAGGACACCCAGGCGCCCATGCTGGGACGGCCGGCGAGGATGAGTCCGCTGTGGAGGGCGTAGTTCGCGTTCGGGTGGTTCGGCGAGAACGCGGTCATGGAGCGGATGACGGCGATGTCATCTGCGCAGGAGCCGATGTGGGGAAAGAGGTCGGAGATCGGGGTTCCGGATTCGCCGTAGTTTTTAAATTCCCACGGGCTTTTGAGGAGGCCGCCAGAGTTGTTGAAGACGGTGGCGTCGGTTTTGAATTTGGGCTTTTGGCCGTTTTCTTTGGCGAGCTGAGGCTTGGGATCGAAGCTGTCGACCTGGGAAACTCCGCCATCCATGTAGAGAAAAATAACACTCTTGGCCTTGGGTGCGAAGTGGGTCTGGAGGGCCTTGGCTTGGGATTCCTGACTCAGGAGGCCAGTGAGCGCGAGGGAGCCGAATCCCATGGAGCCGCGCCCCATGAACTCGCGGCGGGTGAGAGCATCGAGACTAAAAGACATAGAGAAATTCCTTCCGGTTGATCATGAGGTGGCAGAGAGCGGTCCAGGTTTCGAGTTCGTCCTGGTCTTTGGAAAGCTGATCGAGTGCGGCCTTGGCCCATTTGAGTTCCTCGTCAGTGGCATCGCGCGAGAAGGCTTGCCGGTGGAGGTGATTGATGCGCTCTTCGGGTGTGGATTTTTGAGCGAGGATTTTCTGTGCCCACTTCTTTGACTGGTCGTGAATGAGAGGGTGATTCAAGAGAGCGAGTGACTGTGCGGGAACGGTGGTGACGGGGCGGTCTGCGACTGGCTCGGGGAGAACGGGGAAGTCGAAGGCGGTGAGAAATGAGGAGAGGAAGTTTCGTCGCACGGCGAGGTAGATGGACCGCCGGCCTTGGCCATCGAGCGGGCCATCACTGGGCTTGGCGCGGCTGTGTGGATGATCTTTAACGTAGGCGTTTACGGAAGGGCCGTGGAGATTCCTTTTGAGTTCGCCGCTGACGGAGAGGAGGTGATCGCGGACGCTCTCGGCCTCCATGCGGCGGACAGGCATGCGCTGAAGGAGGGTATTTTCTGGGTCAAGCTGGCGTGCGGTCTCGGAGGGAACCGAAGACATGCGGAAGGTCTGCGAGAGGACTATTTTTCGGATCATCGCTTTCATCGACCAACCTTCTTTCACAAAGTCTTTGGCGAGAAAGTCGAGGAGTTCGGGATGGCTGGGGAGGGTTCCCATTTCGCCAAAGTCATCGACAGAAGAAACAATCCCCCGGCCAAAGACGCGGGCCCAAAGTTGGTTCACGCGGACGCGTGCAGTGAGTGGGTTCTCAGGAGCGATCAGGTGCTCGGCCCACTCGCGGCGACCACTTCCGTGAGGCGAGATCATCTCGCCGCCGAGGCCATCGAGGAAGTGACGGGGGTTTTCCTTTGTGCTGGGCTTGAGGTGATTTCCGCGGATGAAAACGGACTGCTGGTAGCTGTGGCCATCGATGAGGCTGCGGACGTAGATTGGTCTTGGGACGGTGTTTCGCAGCGCGATCAGTTTCTCAAGCGTGGGAGTTTTCTGCGTCTGGAGAAGGCCAACTCGGATCAAAGTGGCGAGGACTTCGGCTTGGGCAGGTGTTTTGTTCTCACTTGTAAAAAGGTCCGAGATGGCTTGGGCGGGGTCGGCTTTTCCGGTCCAGGCGGAGTTCCAGGCAGGGGGCTTTGCGGTGAAGGCGACGTAGGCGCGGTCGTTTGGATTCGGGTCGCCTTCGCGGCAGCTGGTGAAGCGGCGGGCCCAGCCGTCTTGCAAAATCTCGAGGTAAGCCGTTTCTCCTTTCCAGAGATTGGTGGGGAAGGTGATCCGCTGCCAATGGTGCCCTTCAATGCGTTGGCGGAGAACCCGGGTGGTGGGGCCGGTGCCGACGAGCTCGTAGTTTCGAATACGCAGGGAAATAGTGGCACCGATGCCTTTGACCCAGATCGCGACGGACTTGCCATCGAGGGTGAATTCATTCGAGCGCAGGGCGCCATCAAGGCGGGGGGAAAGATGACCAGCGAGGTGGCCGGAGCCGACGGCTGAGGTGATGCGGTCGCCTTCGATGATGAAACTCGGCGCGTCCACTGCAGGCATGTCATCGGAGTGCCAGGTGAAGGATTGTGAGGCGGGGTGGTTTTCGGGACCGGGAAGATTTCCGCTCTTAATCCAATGACGGAGGCCAGCGAGCTCCGCTTCCTTTCCAAAGAGGACCTGAAAAATCCAGGCCGAAGTGAGTGGTCCGTGGGCTTCGGAAAGAGCAGCGCGGAATTTGTTGAGACGATCACTATGGGGCTTGCCTTTGAGCTTCCTGAGTTTCGCGACTTCGGCTTTTGTCCCCGGAGAGGAGATAATTTCGCGAATTGTGGCGATGAGGTTTTCCGGGAGAGGGGTGATGGATTTGAGAGTGTCCCCGATAGCGGTGCGATGTGCTTTTTCCAAATCCGTGATGAGTTTCGGCGGGTGCGTGACGACGTTCGCATAGTTCAGTCGCGAGCTGCGAATGATACCGTAGAGTGAGTAATAGTCTTCATCGGTAATGGCATCGAATTTGTGATCGTGGCAGCGCGCGCAAGTGATGGTGAGTCCGTGGAAGGCGGAGCCGATGGCCTTGATGGAGCCATCGATGACGCGGGCTTCATCGCCGCCGATATCAGGCGGGCCGTGCTGGCCATCGGTGATGGTGAGAAAGCTGGGTCCGATGATGGATTCGTTGTGGCCGGTTACGGGGTCGAATCGGGGTTCCTCGAGTTGATCTCCGGCGAAGGCTTCGCGGATGAATTGATCGTGCGGGAGGTCGGCATTGAAGGCGCGGATAAGGTAGTCGCGGTAGCGATGCATCGCGGGCATGTGAAAGTCCATCTCGAAGCCTTTGGTCTCTCCATATCGGACAAGGTCCATCCACTGGCGTGCCCAGTGTTCGCCGAAATGCGGAGAGGCAAGCATGCGGTCGATGGCTTTTTCGTAAGCGTCTTCCGAGCGGTCTTCTTCAAACTCTGCGAGTTCCTCAGCTGTTGGTGCCAGTCCGGTCAGAGTGATACTCGCGCGGCGGAAAAGAGAAAGTCGCTCGGCCGCAGGTGCGGGCTTCCACTTTTTCTGATCGAGCTGCGCCAGAATGAAGCGGTCGATATCATTGCGAGGCCACGTTTCGTCCGAAACGGCAGGAGGATCGTAGCTTTTGACTGGCTGAAGGGACCACCAGGATTTGCGGGCTTCGAGATCGAAGCCGGAGGAGAGCACTTTTTCTCCGATCGCTTGGGAACGAGGATCGGGCGCGCCCATTTTAATCCACTCTTCGAGGGTCGCGATTTCCCTGTCGCTGAGCTTCGACTTCGGGGGCATCGCTTCCACACCGGATTCATGTTTGACCATCGCAATGAGAAGGCTTTTCTCCGGGTGGCCGGGGACGATCACCGGGCCGCTATCGCCTCCTTTTTGCCAGCCGGCCTTGCGGTCGAGCAAGAGGCCGCCTTTGATTTTTTTCTCTTCTGAATGGCACTGTAGGCAATGGGCTGAGAGGAGGGGACGCACTTTTTCTTCGAAAAAAATGGCACCTGAGGCGGCAAAAAGGTGGCCGCTGATGAGGATGGTCAAAACTGGGACCAATGAAAAGGCACGCATGTTGGATACAAATACGTGCTCGGAGATGTGTTTTTTCGAGGAGGGCCTCTTTTATGCAAGGAGTCGCTCATAGGCTCACCGGTGAGATTTTCCTTCTCCCGGTGATCCTTCGCATATTTCAGGCGCCGTGCCGCGAGCTCCTTGTGGATGAGCCTGACAAGTGCCGTTCATTCTAAGGCTTCTGTGTTGTTCAGAGCTGTGGCCTGACTAGCCGTGGAACGGAGTTTGACGATTCCGAACCGGAGTGCCCCAAGATCATGCTTTACGAGCTACATTTCCTTTTGGATTTCGATGGTCGATGGGGCTTCGGCAAGGATTGCTTCACTCGCGCCCAGCGTTTTCTTGGACTGATTGAGCATCTCTGGCAAGAAGTTTCTCATTACTCAAAATAAACATCTTGAATAATCAAGATGAGGGAGTAAGAAGGATCAGGAAGACATATGAACCGACGATTTATTCTCTTAAGCCTGGCCTCAACATTCGCCCTTTCCTCTTGTGTGAAGAAAGAGAATGAAAAAAAGGTCGAGCTCGAATACCCCTATCAGATTACGACAACGGTTGGGATGATTGCGGATGTCACCCGTGCGATCGTTGGGGACCGCGCAGAGGTGCTTAATATTATTGGTGAAGGGATTGATCCGCACAGTTATCAGGCGAGCTCGGGAGATATTGAGCAGTTCACTTCCGCGGCTGTGATTTTGTATAACGGGCTCCATCTCGAAGGGAAGTTGGGCCCTATTCTCGCGAAGCAGTCCGAAAAGAAAACGGTCATTGCCGCTGCCGAGAGCCTTGTGGATTGTGATTATGAAATCATTGGTGGTGAGAGCGAATCCGATCCTCACGTTTGGATGGATGTCAGCGGTTGGATCAGAGTTACTGAAGAAATCACCAAGCAGCTTTCCGAGTTCGACCCTGCAAATGCAGAAATCTACGACACCAATTCTAAAGCGTATGTGGAGCGGCTCGTCGAGCTGAATCAGTATGCCCGTCGGTGCATCGCGAGTATTCCAGAAGATCAACGGGTTCTTGTCACCGCGCATGACGCCTTCTCCTACCTTGGACGTGCTTATGGGGTGGATGTTCGAGGAATTCAGGGGATCAGTACTGAATCAAAAGCTGGATTGAATCACATCAACAAGCTCATCGATTTTCTGGTCGAAAAGAAGATTCCAGCCGTTTTTGTGGAGTCCTCTATGCCGGAGCGTAGCGTCAAAAAGCTCGTTGAGGGCGCAGCCGCGCGGGGTCATGAGGTGACCATCGGAGGAAAGCTTTTCTCTGACGCCATGGGACCTGCCGGAAGCTATGAGGGAACCTACATCGGGATGATTGATCACAACATCACCACAATTACCGATGCCCTCGGCGGTGAGGCCCCTGACAAGGGATTACATGGTAAACTCTCTCGATAGCTGCAATGGTTCTTCGTCCCGAACACCCTCCTGAATATCCCCTTGCGGTTCATGATTTGACCGTTGCTTATCATCGCAAGCCGGTTCTTTGGGATATTGATCTTAATATTCCCAAAGGCACGCTTGCTGGAATCGTGGGGCCAAATGGAGCGGGGAAATCAACGCTTTTAAAAGCCTGCCTAGAGCTTATTCCTGTGACTTCAGGCGAGGTGAAATTTTTTGGAGAGGACTATGGGGACCGACGTGACCTTGTCGCCTACGTACCGCAGCGTGAATCCGTTGACTGGGACTTTCCAGTGAGTGCACTCGATGTGGTGGCGATGGGGACTTATCGCAAACTGGGGTGGTTCAAACGAGTCGGGAAGAATCAAAAAGATCAGGCACGTGAGGCGCTTGCAAAGGTGGGAATCGGCCATCTTGCAGACCGACAAATCTCCCAATTGTCAGGCGGGCAACAACAGCGGGTTTTCCTGGCACGGGCTCTGGTGCAAGATGCGGAAATCTACTTCATGGATGAACCTTTTGCCGCGGTCGATGCCGCGACGGAACAGGCCATCATCGAGCTCTTGCAGGAATTGAACAAACGAGGAAAGACCGTTCTTTGCGTGCATCATGACCTCGCCACCGTCTCGCGTTACTTTGATTGGCTGGTGCTGTTAAACATGCGCATTGTCGCGAGTGGGCCAACCAAGGAAACGTTCACCCGCGAGAATCTGCAGAAGGCTTATGGCGGAAAGCTCAATCTTCTCGATGACGTTGCTGAAGCTCTGAAGAATGTCGGTCGCTAGTTCCATCTCGAGGCTCTTTGGTGAGCACTACAACACTGCTGTGGTCGTGGGGGGAACGTCCTTTCTGGGGGCGGCTGCGGGATTGATCGGAACATTCCTTTTGCTTCGGAAACAGTCGCTCTTGGGCGATGCTCTTTCCCATGCTACTCTCCCGGGAATTGGGATCGCCTTTGGGATCAGTGCCTGGCTTGGGGGGAATGCCAAAAGTCTTCCACCCCTTCTCATCGGTGCCACCGTCACCGGATTGCTTGGAGTGCTTTTAGTGTTGGCGATTCGCAAGACGACGCGGCTCAAAGATGATGCCGCGATGGGAATCGTGCTCTCGGTATTTTTCGGGCTGGGAATCGCGATTTTAAAAATGGTTCAGAAGATTCCGGGGCAATCATCGGCTGGCTTGGAGTCTTTTATCTATGGCGATGCCGCTTCCATGTTAGGGTCTGACTTGCTCCTAATTGCGGTGATCCTTGCGGTAACGATGATGGCCTGCCTTCTTATTTTGAAAGAGCTGACTTTGTTGTGCTTCGATGATTCCTTTGCCTCAGCGCAAGGGTGGCCGGTGACCTTGTTGGACGTTTTGTTAATGGCGCTGGTGACCGCTGTCACCGTCGTCGGGCTTCAGGCAGTGGGGTTGATTCTCATCATCGCGTTTCTCATCATTCCGGCTACTGCGGCGCGTTTCTGGACAAATCGTCTCTGCGTGATGCTGTGGCTTTCGGCGATTATTGGAGGGGTTTCCGGGGGATTTGGTGCTGCAATTTCGGCCTCCTTTTCAAACCTGCCTGCCGGAGCGATCATCGTCATCGCAGCGGCCAGCATATTTCTGATCAGCATGATTTTCGGCCCGGCCCGCGGGGTTCTTCCGCGGGCCCTTCGCCACCGGGAGTTGAAGCGCAAAGTGGGCCGACAGCACCTTCTTCGTTCGGTTTATGAAATTCTAGAATCCTCACAGGAAAGCACATCTCCGCGAAATCTCCCCATTTCATTGGATCGACTTCGCGAACACCGGGTGTGGTCAAAAGGCGAGCTCCCCCGCCTGATCCGCCACGCCCGCCGCGAAGATCACCTCGAGCGTCAGCCCTTGGGAGAGCTTAGGCTTTCGGAATCCGGTTTTGGCGAGGCGGGTCGAATGACCCGAAATCACCGCCTGTGGGAACTCTATCTCATTAAGCACGCCGATATCGCGCCCTCACATGTCGACCGAGACGCCGATATGGTGGAGCACATTTTGGGCGCTGAGCTTGTCCACCAACTCGAAGCGGAACTTGCCACCGGGGAAGCTACCATTGAATCACCCCATATCATTGAAGCCGAAACACCAGCTCATGCATTGAAGTCTTGAGACGCCATTTTTTGAAAATCCAGTAATCCAGTCTTTAGCCCCTTGTCTTCAGATCTCTCCATCATTCTTGTTGGCATGCTTTGTGCCACGGCTTGCGCATTGCCCGGGTGCTTTTTGCTCCTCCGGCGCATGAGTATGATGGGAGATGCGATCAGCCATGCGGTTCTTCCGGGATTGGCTCTTGCCTTCATTGTTTCACAGAACCGGGCCAGTTGGACGATGTTTCTCGGAGCTGCGCTTGCCGGCGTGGTGACCGCTCTCTTCACCCAGTGGATTGCCAAGTTTGGAAAAGTGGACCGAGGGGCGGCGATGGGAATTGTCTTCACCACGCTTTTTGCGATCGGACTGATCCTCATTAAGCAGTCGGCAGATCATGTGGATTTGGATGCTAGCTGCGTGCTTTACGGGGCGATCGAATACACCTCGCTTGATCAGGTGACACTCTGGGAGAATGAAGAAGCAGCGCTTATTCTTCCCCGTGCCGCACTAGTGACTGGAGGAGCCCTTGTCTTCAATCTTTTGATCATTGGCCTTTTCTACAAGGAGTTCAAGATGGCTTCCTTTGATCCTGCCTTGGCCAAGACACTCGGTTTTCGCCCTCAGCTCATGCACTACCTTCTCATGACGATGGTGGCGGTGACCACAGTTGCGAGCTTCGAAGCAGTGGGGTCCATCATCGTTATCGCGATGCTGATCGTCCCTCCCGCGACGGCGTTCCTTCTCACCCGTAATCTTCCGCTCCTGATGGGTTTGAGTCTGATATTCGCAGCTGCTTCTGCCGTGCTGGGCCACCTCGGCGCAAAATCCATCACCTTCTTTGGACTCCCTGAGACCTCGAGTTCGGGCATGATGGCTACGGTTGCGGGTCTCCTTTTTCTTCCTGTCTGGTTTTTTGGCCCTCATGGGCTCTTGAGAGCAGCTCCTGAGATAAAAGTTGAGCCAGACGAGGGATCCGAGTGCTGATCTTTTTGGGTTGTTTTTTCAAAGACCAAACAACCCCGGGTCTCTTTCCTCTCAATGAGAGGCATGGGTGTAGCAACCTGGTATTCAGCCGAAATATCCAGAAATTTAGACGGAGTATTTGGACGCTGAATCTTGAAAAAACAGCTCAAGTTCTGCCAGTTTAAGAGAATGGGGGCTCTCTTAAGATCGAAGATTCTTCAGATCAGAGGCTATCGTGATCTTGGGGTTGGGAGTGGTGTTCTCGACGAGATGAGTGCCTTGGTCCAAGAGCTGAATTGCGGAGACTTCGTCGGTGATCAGGGCGTCACCGGAGCGAACTTTTTCGTAGGCCGTCGTGATCAGTTCCTTGGAGAAGGTCTGCGGCGTTTCCATGATCCAGAGATCATCGCGCGGGACGGTTTCGGTGGCGACCCCTTCGGAAGTCGCTCGTTTGAGAGTCTCGGTGACCTTGCGGGCTAGAGCCGCGGCCCCGGTCTGTTCCGCGACTTGAAAAGTGGCAAGAATCGCTTCGGCTGAGACGAGCGGACGGGCGCCATCGTGGATCGCGACGTGCGTGATGTCTTTCGAAAGTGTGGCGAGACCAGCCGCAACGGAGTCAGGGCGTTCCATCCCGCCATCAACTCGAGTGACCTTATCGCCGAGGTCGGCGAGCCAAGCGAATCTCTCTTCAGGCGTGACGACGATGACTTGCTTGATTTCCGCGAGAGAAGAAAAAGCTCGGACGCTGTGCCAAAGAATGGGCTTGCCATTCCACTTTGCGGCAAGCTTGTCAAAGCCCATGCGACGGGAGGACCCCGAGGCTACGATAATCACCGCCCAACTCATACCGAAGAGCAAAAGACTGAAAACTGACAGCTGAACACTGAAAACTTTAGGATAAGTGCTTCATCACTTCCTGCGAAAGCGTCTTGCCATCGGCACGGCCGGCGACTTTTTCTTGGACGATCTTCATGACCTTGCCCATGTCGGCGCGCGAAGTGGCTCCGGATTCGGCAACGGCGTCGGAGACGATTTGAGAGACTTCCTCGGAGCTCAAGGCAGCTGGAAGATATTTTTCGAGAATAGAAATCTCGGCCTTTTCGTTATCGGCTAGCTCGGGGCGGCCGGCTTTTTCAAATTGTTCGATCGAATCCTGCCGCTGCTTAATCTGCTTACGTACGATGGCGAGGGCGGCAGCTTCCTCGACAATGTTATCTTTGTTGCCGGATTCAATCGCAGCATTGGTCAGGGCGGTCTTGAGAGCCCGGAGAGTGGTGAGGGCAACGGAATCCTTGGCGCGCATGGCGTCCTTGAGATCGGACATGACTTGATCAGCGAAAGTGCTCATGGGCGAAGAGTGAATGGAGAAGAGTGAGTTGTGAAGGAGCGAATTTTTGGGTGAGAAGCAGAGGCCGCGTTGGGACGCTACCTCTGGCTTTGCGAATTCCAAAGGCTGTGTTAATTACGGGGCATGGAGAAACCGGGGAAGAGCAAGGGGGCTTCGATTTATTTGATTTTTATCGGTTTGGCGGTCGCCGCAATGGGGGCGGTTTTTGTCGTTTTGCTTTGGAATTCATTTCAGGCGGCCAAGCAAACTCGTAGTTGGACGGAGGTGGAGGCTTCGGTGATCGAATCGGCGGTGGCAGAGAGACGATTCAGCAAGGAGACGGCAAAGGAGTATTCGCTCAAGCTTCTGTTTGATTATCAGTTCGAAGGGAAATCCTTTGTCGGAGAAAATCTGAAGAGGAGGGAGAATCCGTGGTATCGGAATCGTGCCAAGATAGAGGCTCTAGTAGAAAAGTATCCCAGCGGGATGCATACAACAGCGTTTGTGAATCCTGAGAATCCCTCGGAAGCCCTTCTAGCCCATGATACTAAGGCGGGTGGCTATTCGATTTGGTTTCCCGGGCTTTTCGTGGTCGGTGGGCTGGGCTGCATGTTGCGTGGAGTGATGAATCTGGCAAAGAAGGACTAAGGTCGTCCAGCTTGTCACGATGAGATGTCAGCGTGGAGGAAACTGATCAGGTTTCATCGTAATGCCGATTACGCCTTGATGGTGAAACCTCGCACGTTCTGAAGTGGTGGAATCTCGGCGACAGAGTGTTCTTTGACGAAGCCGGCAAGATCAGACTCTTCCACGATTTCTTCGATGAATTCATCGATTTCATCTTCTTCGCCTTCGATCTGCATTTCAACGGTGCCATCGCTGCAGTTTCTCACCCAGCCAATGACATCAAACCCGAGAGCCAGCCGCTTGGTCGCGTATCGGAATCCAACGCCTTGCACACGCCCGGTGAAGATGACTTTTTTAGCGATCACGGAGCAACTGTGAGGGTGACGGTAGCGCCTTGCAAGGTGGCTTCTCGTTGATGAGTGGGAGTCTCAATCATGAGTAAGGCGTCACGAACTTGTTCGGCCGCTTCCGGGCTTTCCATTCGGATTGTCCAGTAGACCGACTTGTCTTCGAGAACGTAATAGTCTCCCCGAAACTTCCGTGTCAGCTCGTTGGCAGTTTGCATTCCTAGGTAGGGTTCGAGCAGAAGTCGGAAAACCAAAGCTCCGACTTCTCCGGAGGGGGCAACCGCAGATTGAAGAATTCCGGTGTCCGACGCATTTGGGTAAAGGAGGCGGGCGGTGGTGCGAGCAGGGTCAGCAAAAAGATTTCGATAGCTATCGCGAGTGTCCTGGTAAGCGAGCTTGGCGTAATCGTGCCCCTCTAAATAGGGAAAGTTGGCAAGTCCTTGAATCGTTGATGAAAGAGTGTTGAGCAGGGCCTCGCGGGTTTCGGGCTGAGCATCCCATTTGACCTCTTCGGCAGCCGTGCGGCGGCGGAGATAACGAGCCTGAGCTGCTGCTGCTGCACCCCGGTGAACGCCCTGCCAGGCGCGGAATGCTTCGGAGCTGGCCCACGAGCTAGCAGGGTGATTTTGAAAAAGGAGCTGGCGGGTTAGGAGGTGAACGAGCATTCCCGAGTCAGGGATGCTGATAGGATCAAAATTCTCCGCGAGTAGAATTTTTCCGGTGGTCAGATCAAAAAGTCCCTTGGTGTCGACCGTCTCGATGATCACCCATTGGCCGCGAAGTTTTTGATCAGGCGGGAGAATGCCGATGAGTTCCCATGCGAGCTGCTCCTGCTCGATGCCCTCTTTTCCGTAAACCAGTTCGATATTCCGTTCAGCAGCGTTGCGGAGCTCCGCAGGCGAAGAGAGCTGAGCAAGAGGCTTGGTTTTGAACTCTAAGCCATTGTCTGTGGTGACGAAGTCGATGAGGTCTTCGGGAACGGGATAAGGGTTGTTCTTTAAAAGGGAGCGGAGTTGGGCGATCTCATCGGTGAGAAGATCTAACTCAACGGTGAGCTCAGCGTTCTCGGCCCGCAGCTCGGCGAGCTCCTCGGAATCCGAGGCAGCTGGACCAGAGCGCTGGTGGTAGTCTCCATAGAACCAACCTCCGGCGAGAAGACCTCCGGCGGTCAGGAGCTGAAAAACCCGTTCGGGAGACATTGGCAAAAGTTACGGCTATTTCCTCTCATTATCCTTGAATGGATCTAGAGGGCGGAAAGATTTGGAAGGGTCGAACTGTTCCTCGTTGTAGAGGTCCTCTTCTTTGAAGTCCTTCTTCTTGAAGACTTCTTCAGCAGCTTTTCCTTTCTTGGGCACCAGAGCGATGGCCTTGCTCTCGTTGCCTTCGTCGTCATACCAGTAATAAATCCGGCGAACCGGCAGCTCTTTCATCTTGCCGTCGACGGGGCGTTGGAACTTCACACGAGCATCGAACATGTCCTCCGCGCGCAGATAGCCTGTTTGCTTATCGTAGCCGTAGCGGACGCGATAGAGAAGGACACCTTGACCATCATAGATTTCTCCGGACGTCAGGAAGCCACGAGGGTTCCGAAAATAGCGGGCCGTCATCAGAATCCGTCCATCTTTATCAATGGTCTTTTTAAGGAGCTTTCGGGAATCAGGGGTTCGCGTGAATTCGATACGCGATCCGTCGAAGTTATTCCGCATGATCCGGACGTGAGGCCCGCGGTTCTCGAGGAATTCGAGCTCGGCGATTGCAGGCGAAGATAGTCCGGCCAGCAGCATTAAAAAAGTGAAGAGTTTTTTCATTGTGAAGAACGAGGTGTGGTTAAGAATCTGAACGAGCAAGTGAGGAAGTGCAATACCGGAACTCAGCCCAACCAGGTCCGCTGGAATGCAGGGCGATTTGTTTGGAATCTTCAAAAGAACGGTCTTATCATGGGGATCTTGAATGTAACTCCGGATTCGTTTTCCGACGGAGGAAGTTACTTCAATCAAAAACGCGCACTGGAGCATGCCTCCCAGATGATTCAGGAAGGAGCTGATATTCTTGATGTCGGAGGCGAATCGACACGTCCGGGGGCAGCAGCGGTATCGCCAGCAGAGGAAATCAAACGGGTTATCCCCATTATTAAGTCACTCAGAAAAAAAACAGACATCGCGATTTCAGTGGATACTTCCAAACCTGAAGTGGCAGATGAGGCGTTGAGGGCTGGTGCGGATATTGTGAACGACGTAACGGGTTTTCGAGATAAGGCGATGATCCAAATCTGTGCGGATTCCAATTGTGGAATGGTTGCGATGCACATGCAGGGTAACCCGATGACGATGCAGCAAGCGCCGCAATATCAGGATGTCGTCCTCGAGGTTCATGAGTTTTTGTTAAGGAAGCACAACGAATTGGTGGAAGAGGGGATCGATCCGGAGCGGCTGGTTTTCGATCCCGGAATTGGTTTCGGAAAATCCTTGAAGCATAACTTATCCCTTTTGAAGAATCTTGGAGACCTTAAGGTGAAGGACCGTCCGCTTCTTCTGGGCCTGTCCCGGAAGTCGATGATTGGCGCACTAGTTGATGAGAACGATCCAGCTGCCCGTTCATGGCCTACGGTAGCGCTTACCGCCCTGGGAAGAATTCAAGGAGCAGCCATTCATCGAGTCCATGAGGTTCAATCGAACCGTGAAGCCTTGCAAATGGCCGAAAGTCTCCATTAGTACGAAGGTTACCGTACTCATTACAATTGAACAGGGGCTCCTTGATTGGAGCATGCCATTCCCCTGTTTCAGGTTAAAAAAGCAACGAGCTTTGAAAATTGAATGTGGAGGCGAACTTTGCCTCCGCGCTCCCCTTGAAGGCTATTTTAAGAATTAATAACGGGGTGGCTTGCTTAAAAATGCCCCGGATGGCCCCGAGGGCCGCTACAGGGGCTCATGTATTTAAGAAAACTTAATAAAAACAGGGATTGAATGGACCTCTTGAAAAATTAAAAAACCTGTATAACTGATTATTTTTCAGTGTTTTGCAGGGATGGCTCGAAAATAATATAAAAAATATAATCTTTAGGCGTTGACGTGAGGTGTATTTTGGATAGCGTTGCCCCGCGGCAGCGAACGCCGCCAGTGAGAGACACAATAGTCGATCGCATTTCAGGGCCTCCTGAAGACGATCGGCTTTTTAGTCCCCACTGTTTTGTTCTTTCAAAGTATGGGTTCCACAGAATCCCACAGCGTAAGTCAGCAGGATAGTTGAGTTCACTCAGCAAACTCCATGCCACTTTGTTGATTCTGTTGGAAAGATGACAAAAGATCATATTGTGTGCTGCACCCAATTTTTAATTGGAGTGCGGGTCAAAGGGAGCAGCCAGCATTTCATGCGGACCTTCCTCGAGGAGCTAAATCCTCTAAATAAAGTCAATTTGATAGCTAAGCGCTGACAGCCAACTGGTTGTCAATTGTTTGGTGTCAGATTCAACATTTCTACGGAGAGTTTGATTCTGGCTCAGAACGAACGCTGGCGGCGTGGATAAGACATGCAAGTCGAGCGAGGAATTTGAATAGCTTGCTAATTAAATTCCTAGCGGCGGACGGGTTAGTAACACGTGAGAATCCTACCCTTGAGTGGGGAATAGTCCCGGGAAACTGGGTTTAATGCCCCATGGTCTCCATGGAGTAAAGGTGCCTTCGGGTGTCGCTCAAGGATGGGCTCGCGGCCTATCAGCTAGTTGGTGAGGTAACTGCTCACCAAGGCAACGACGGGTAGCTGGTCTGAGAGGACGATCAGCAACACTGGAACTGAGACACGGTCCAGACACCTACGGGTGGCAGCAGTCGAGAATCATTCACAATGGACGCAAGTCTGATGGTGCAACGCCGCGTGGAGGATGACGGCCCTAGGGTTGTAAACTCCTGTCATCAGGGAGTAAGACTTGGTTGTTAATAGCCTCCAAGTTTGATAGTACCTGAAGAGGAAGGGACGGCTAACTTCGTGCCAGCAGCCGCGGTAATACGAAGGTCCCAAGCGTTATTCGGAATCACTGGGCGTAAAGGGAGCGTAGCCGGTT
>JBMHCQ010000012.1:0-9687 GCA_049889835.1 Akkermansiaceae bacterium | reverse complement strand
GTTCATATCGACGGCGTGGTTTGGCACCTCGATGTCGGCTCGTCGCATCCTGGGGCTGGAGAAGGTCCCAAGGGTCCGGCTGTTCGCCGGTTAAAGCGGCACGCGAGCTGGGTTCAGAACGTCGCGAGACAGTTCGGTCCTCTATCTTCTGTGGGCGTAGGAAAATTGACGGGTTCAAACTCTAGTACGAGAGGACCGAGTTTGACGCACCTCTGGTGTTCCTGTTGTTCTGTCAAGGGCATTGCAGGGTAGCTAAGTGCGGCACGGATAAGCGCTGAAAGCATCTAAGCGCCAAGCCATTCCGAAGATTAATTTTCCCTGAAGGATCGTGGAAGACGACCACGTTGATAGGCTGGGGGTATAAGTGCAGTAATGTATTCAGCTCACCAGTACTAATCATCCGTTCGACTTAATTCCTTCTTTTTGAAATTAGAGTCTTTTTAGGACGCAAGACAGATTCCTATTCTTTGATCAAAACTTCACATGGATGTCAGATCGCGGCAATTCAGCCATTTCTGGACTTTTATGAGTCTGGACCGACATGAACTGGCCTTTAGAGGTCGTCTTTTATCTCTGATAAAGCACGACCTCTGGTGGCCAGAGCAGAGAGGAACCACCCGGTCCCATTCCGAACCCGGCAGTGAAACTCTTTAGCGCCGATGGTAGTGGGGCGATAGGCCCTGTGAGAGTAGGTCGTCGCCAGTTATAAGCCCGGTTCCCTTTGTTGAGGGAATCGGGCTCTTTTTTTGTCCTCGTACGCAACTCTTAAATTGGCTACGCTCGATCAGAAAAGATGAGCTATCCGACGATTCACTCCGCTTCAGATTTGATCCATGAGCTGAGTCGATTTGACGATTTTGGCTCACCTTCGTTGATCGAGAAGGTTCGATATGGAGAGGAGGAGGTCATAGTGATCACCAATGAGTTTTGGACATCGAAGCAACGTGCGGCTTCTCCAATTCATGAGATTTCCTATCTGGCATGCTTCAAGCCACAGCTAGCTCGGTTCTTTATTGAAAGGTTGAGCCATGAAGGAGATGGCGTCTTCGACCCCTTTATGGGGAGGGGGACGACTTTGATCGAGACGGCTCTCTTAAACCGGACACCTGCGGGATGCGATGTAAACCCGTTGTCGGAAATTCTCATCAAACCTCGTCTTTCTTGTCCTCAGCTCGAAGAGGTTTCCACAAAGCTATCGGAAATGAAACTCGCCTACAATGGGGTGATTGATGATGAGCTTCTCGTTTTCTATCATGAGCAGACCTTGCGAGAATTGATGGCGCTGAGAGCGCATTTTATGGGGCAAGAATCTGACCCGATCATGTCATGGCTTCGCATGGTGGCGACGTCCCGTTTGACTGGCCATTCCGTGGGCTTTTTTTCAGTATTTTCAATGCCTCCCAACCAGGCGGTTTCGGTGAAGTCCCAAAGGCGAATCAATGAGCGCCGCAATCAAGTGCCGCCTGTTCGCGATGTGAAAGGAATCCTTCTTAAAAAGTCCAAAGCGCTTCTGGGAAAGCTCACGCAGAGTGAATTGGATTCGTTACGTGAGGCGGGTGCGAAAACTCAGCTTTTCACCCGATCTGCTGATGATCTAGGTAAAATCAAAGCTAGTTCGATCCAGCTGGTCATCACTTCGCCGCCCTTTCTGGATGTCATTGATTACCAATCCCACAACTGGCTGCGATGCTGGTTCAATGGATTTAATGCCAAGAAGGTCCCGATCTGGCAGTTGCGAAAACCTCAGGATTGGCAAGAGGCGATAGGGCGGGTGTTTCGAGAGTTGATCCGAGTTTTAAAGCCCAAGGGTTTTGTTGCTTTCGAGGTTGGCGAAATCCACAAAGGCGAATTGAAGATGGAAGAGCTGGTCATTCCAGCGGCGAAGCAGGCTGGTTTCGAGGTGATCTGTGTCATGGTCAATGCTCAGGAATTCACCAAAACCGCAAATTGTTGGGGGGTGGACAACCAAAAGAAGGGGACCAACACAAATCGAATTGTCCTTTTACAAAAAGCCTAAGCGATTCCCAAACAGGGTCTCTTCTGCACTCGCTGGTAGGAAATACTTGTGATAGAAAATAGCGCCGTGGATCAGGAGTCAGACGAGAATAGCCCCAAGGAGAAACTGTGGAGGATTGTGTTCGAAGCAGAGACGCCCTCGGGCAAGCTCTTCGATATCATCCTTCTCTGGAGTATTCTTCTCAGCGTGCTTGCGGTGATGTTGGAGAGCGTCCAGTCAATCAATGAGGAGTGGGGCAATGTGCTGAGGAGTGCGGAGTGGTTTTTCACCATTCTCTTCACCGTCGAGTATCTCCTCCGCGTCTGCCTGGTGAGAAGACCACTGCGTTACATGACGAGCTTTTACGGAATCGTCGATCTCCTCTCCTGTCTTCCGACTTATCTGGCCTTCTTCTTTGTGGGAACTCAATCCCTTCTCGTAATTCGGATTCTCCGTCTCCTGAGAATGTTCCGCGTGCTCAAGATGCTGAGCCATGTTAGAGGTGGCGAAACGATCATGCGGGCCCTCCTCGCAAGTCGTGCCAAGATCACGGTCTTCTTTTTTGCGGTGCTTTTACTTGCGGTTCTTGCAGGAACCTTGATGTATCTGGTTGAGTCCAAAGAGCCGAATTCACATTTCACAAGTATTCCTGTCAGTATCTACTACGCGATCGTTTCGATCACTACCGTGGGATACGGTGATATGGTGACTACGACGGTTTTAGGTAAGGTTTTGACCTCGATCTACGTCTTGACAGGATACGCTATTATTGCGGTACCCACGGGAATTGTTACTGCTGGAATTCTTGATTCTCGATTCGGGAGCCAGACCACCGATGCCTGCCCGGGTTGCGGCTGTCATGGGCACCTGCCGGACGCAAAGTTCTGTCGGCGCTGTGGTGAGCGCATGGAAGAGAAGTTGGATTAGGACGTTGCGAATTCCCCGACTTGGCGCGAAGCTCCGGCATGTGGAGATCCGCGCATGACTTCGAAGATATCCGATACGAAATATCGGAAGAGGGACAGATTGCCAAAATTACGATTAATCGACCGGAGGTTCGAAATGCTTTCCGACCCCTGACGGTCAAAGAGCTTCTTGAGGCCTTCGAGATGGCACACCACGACGATCAGGTTGGGGTGATTATTTTGACTGGCGAGGGTGACCTCGCCTTCTGCTCTGGAGGTGACCAGAAGGTCCGTGGTCATGCGGGTTACATCGGGGATGATGGCGTTCCACGTCTTAATGTGCTCGATTTGCAGAAGAAAATCCGGGGGTTACCCAAGCCTGTCGTGGCCATGGTTGCGGGATACGCGATTGGTGGAGGTCACGTGCTTCATGTTGTTTGTGACCTCACAATAGCGGCCGATAATGCCCGTTTTGGTCAAACTGGCCCCAAGGTTGGCAGCTTTGATGGTGGCTTAGGCTCAAGCTATCTTGCTCGAATCGTTGGTCAGAAAAAAGCTCGGGAAATCTGGTATCTCTGCCGCCAATATGACGCGCAGCAAGCTCTGGATATGGGGCTGGTGAATACAGTTGTTCCCCTTGCTGATCTCGAGGCCGAAACCATCAAATGGTGTCGTGAAATGTTGGCCCATTCACCGCTTGCCTTGCGTTGTCTTAAGTCGGCCCTGAATGCCGACTGCGATGGCCAGATGGGTCTGCTCGATCTTGCCGGAAATGCGACTCTTCTCTACTACATGAGTGAAGAGGCTAAAGAGGGGAAACAGGCCTTCGTGGAGAAGCGCATGCCTGACTTCTCGAAATTTCCCCGGATACCGTGAAACCCTGGCTGCTGGCATCCCGACCCAAGACCCTTCCGGCAGCAGTGGTTCCGGTTTGGGCGGGCTGCTTATATGCTTCTCATATCAGCGGAGGTTTTGATCTTCGACTTGCAGTCCTAACTGTTCTGGGAGCGATTTTTATTCAGATCGCGACGAATTTTTTCAACGATGTCATCGATGCTGAAAAAGGAACTGATACCGAATCACGGCTAGGGCCGCAGCGGATGACGGCTTCTGGTGCTCTATCGCCCAAGGTTGTGTATCTCGCAGCTGGCTTGATGTTACTTTGTGCAAGTGTGGTGGGGCTGTTTCTTTTTCTCGGGCGCGGTTGGTGGATAGTTGTGATCGGAGTGCCGTCACTTTATCTGAGCTACGGTTATACCGGCGGGCCCTTTCCTCTGGCTTATCGGGGAATGGGGGAGATCTTTGTCATTTTATTCTTCGGCCTGGTAGCGGTGGGAGGAACGGTGTTTGTGCAGACCGGAGAGTGGATGCCTGGGGCTTTTCTACTGGGGTTCCAAATCGGTCTTTTGTCGGCAGTTCTGATTGCGATCAACAACTACCGGGATTTGGAAGAAGATCGGGCGGCTGGAAAAAATACGATTGTGGTACGCTTCGGACGGCCCGTGGTGAAATGGTTGATTCTTGCGATGACGATCGCGCCTGCCTTGTTAGTTCCGGGGCATCAAATCGAGAATTGGTTTCCTTTTGCCATCGGCTTGGGTCTGTTGTTTACGGTCATCAATTTTCGAGGTCTTCAGGGGGGCGCCCCTCCGGAAGTTCTCCTTGGCTTGGCGGCTTTGCACTTGGTTCTCTTTGTGGTCGTGCAGAATTTTGTCATGCCATTGACCTCCACGTAATTTCGCGTTACTTTACTGAACACTGAGCTTTCGTCTGTTTTGAAACCAAACGGTCAGGTCCTCGTCCGCCACTTTGACTCATCCTATTGGGTGCGCCCCGAGGGGAAATGCACCTTTATGGTGAGCCCCGGAATCAAGGTGGCGGTGGAGCAACAAATCGAGGCCGATGCTTCGACCGCGTTTTTCTTTGATCTTGAAGGATGTATGGGGATGGATTCGACCTTTATGGGCATGCTCGCTGGGCTTTCGATGAAACTTAGGAAAGCAGGTGGCGCGCCGCTTTCCATCATTGAGCCAGGAGAGAAAAACCAAGCTTCCCTTGAGGAATTGGGCTTGGACCAGCTGATGGAGGTCAATCCGCAGGAAGGAGCGTGGAAGGATAGCCTTCATAAAATCCGAGCCTCATTACGACCGTTTGACTCTGAGAAAGGGCCGGGAAGAGAGGGTCACATTTTGGAATGCCACGAAAATCTTTGTGATGCCGACGACTCGAACAATACTCGGTTCGAATCCGTGCTCGAAGTTCTTCGTGCGAGCGGGAAGTAAGAGAGGCTTTCGCCTTGCATGCAGAGAGAGAGAAGGCAGGATGCGCGCCGCAGGAGAATCCTGTTTTACACGTCATGAGTCGCAAAATCTGGTTGGACGGAAATCTCGTCGAAGAAGCGGAGGCTAAGATTTCAGTCTTCGATCACGGACTTCTTTACGGGGATGGAATTTTCGAAGGGATTCGCTTTTACGAAGGCCGGGTCTTCCGTTTGCGCGAGCATATCGAGCGGCTCTTTCTTTCGGCCAAAGCGATTCTTCTCAAGCTTCCATGGACGGTTGATGAGGTGATGGATCACACCCTCGACACCATCCGCGCGAATGGCTTGAAGGAAGGCTATATCCGTCTTGTGATCACTCGGGGAGTTGGTGATCTGGGTTTGAACCCCTACCTTTGTAAGATTCCGTCGATGTTCATCATCGCTTCGGGAATTACGCTCTATCCAGATGAGTTTTACGAGAAGGGCCTCGAAGTTGTGACCTGTGGAACCCGCCGTCCCACTCCGGCCAGTCTGAGCCCGCAGGTGAAGTCGCTCAACTACCTCAACAACGTCATGGCAAAAGTCGAGGCGATGAAAGCAGGCGCCAAAGAAGGCCTCATGCTGAACGAGCAAGGTTACGTCGCCGAATGCACGGGGGATAACGTCTTCGTGATTAAGAAGGGTGCGGTGATCACTCCACCCGTGAACGATGGCTCGCTTGATGGAATCACCCGCCAAGTGATGTTTGAGCTTTGTAAAAAAGCGGGTATTTCGATCCGCGAGGCTTCATTAACGCGTTACGATCTTTACACCGCTGATGAATCTTTCCTGACCGGAACGGCTGCTGAAGTCATCCCGATGGTGAAGCTTGATGAGCGTGAGATCGGCGACGGGAAGCCTGGTCCGGTGACCTTGAAGCTCATCGAAGCCTTTCGTGCGATGGTGCGCAGTGAAGGCGAGACGATCTAAGGAGCTTGCACGCGAATGCGGATGAATCTGCGATCCGTGATGTTGAAGGGGACGGAGTCGAAGACTTGCACCATTTCGGTGGCGCCCAGATCTTCGAGCACGACGACCGGAGAAGTCACCGGAGACCAAGTGGCGAGATCGGAAGTGACTTCAACGATGATGTTCCAATCCGAGGCGTCTTTTGATCGGGGGAATTTGACACTCAGATGACTTCCTTCGGGGACTCCTGCCGGAAGAGTTCCGGTGAATTCTGCGGTGAAGAAGAGGTCAGAGCTCGTGTTCGATTCCTGATGGACTTCGGCGGCGAGGACATTCCATCCTTCAACCAAGTCGCTGGTATTTACAGGGACATTGATGGGAGTTCCTTCCGCACCGCCATTCACTCCAAAGGAAGCGGGAGTCTGAAAATCGAAGTTGAGCGGGACATTACTCCGGAGCTTCTGAGCTCCATTGAGATAAAGAACGACTCCATCATCCCGGGTGACGGTGAAGTTAAGGCCAGTGAACGTATTGGGATCATCGACGAAGAAGGAGCGGCGGAAGTAGGTGGTGATATGACGGTTAAAAATACTGTCACCATGACCTACGGTAGTCCCGAGACTTGCTTCACCGTAGCCGAGCGGTTGCGCGCCTAGTGCCCAGGCAGAGTCATCGAATCCGGGCTCGCGCCATGCAGTGCCTTGATTGCTTCCATCATCGAGATACTTCCAGACGGAGTTTGCCGAAACAAAGGTGCCATTGGCGCGGGAAATAGTAGGAGCCGGGGGGCTTTCGTCCGGAATGAGAGGACTGGTGCCATAGAAACGCTCAAGCAGATTGTTGATCCCGTCGTGGTCGAAATCGCCTGAAGCATTTTGATTGAGGTCACCAAAGTTTGCGATCTCCCACGCGTCGACCAGACCATCGAGATCGGAATCGGGAATGGTATTCACGACATTGGAAAGCTGGAGATCACCGTAGTGCGCGATGCTTACCGTGCTGTTGTGGCTCTGGTGCGCGACCCCGACTTCAAGATCCTGAGGCATCACCAGAGTTGTGGTCCCGAGAAGTTGCCAGGTTTCCTGATCCTCTGACCACGTCGCGAAGAATTCATTTCCCTGCCGGGAGAGGCGCAACCAAAGGGGATAGGTGGGAGGGTGAGTGACTTGCTCGAGAGTCTGTGCCGTGGCTCCGGCAGAAGCACGGCTGCGGAAGCCGAGGCGACCATCGCCATATTGCCAGAGATAGACAAAGGGAGAGTTGGCCTCAGTGCTGGTTCGAAACATCACGCCAGACTTGGCTCCACTTCCGGTTTCATTCAGACCATCAAGACGCACCGTCACTTCGCCATCGCCACGGTGCGTGCGGGAGGCGAAAAAGAAGGTGTCCGAGGTGCCTCCGATACCGCTCCCCCGGGTGGTGGTCATGAGGATGCCGGAAGCTTCCTCCATTGATCCCGATTGCGTTCCAATTTGTCCTGCTTGTTCGATGAAGCCTTGAGTCGCGGGGTAATTGAGGAGGCCGACCTCATAAAGTTCCTGCACTTCTCCGGCGTTCATGGCCCGTGGCATGATCAACTGCTCGCTGATGCTCCCGTCGAAGAAACGCCCATTGATCAGACGATCGCGGCCAGTGATCCAACGCTCGATGTCGATGGAGCCAGAGGGCGGGTCGTTGTTCTCTGCGACTTTGGTGCCATCAATGTAAAGCGATTGCTCTTCTTCGGCTTTCCACACGCCAACGATGTGGGACCATTCACCAATCGGAAAACTTCCGGGGAGGGCGTTGACAAGCTCACGGTGTGCGCGGAACTGAGCAGGGCGTCCTGCGCTTTCGGGTCCGACGAGAAGACCGAAGTAAGAACGATTAGGATCATCACTGTTGTAGCTGGTGACGATTCCGCGGTTGTCATCGAGCGAACTCGCCCGCACCCAGGCCGAGATCGTGACCTCTTCGGCCCCGTTGCCGGGTAGGGGAGAGGCTTCGTCTTTGAAGTCATCGACTCCGTCATAAAATTCCTTGTAGCGGCTTTGCTGATAGATGGCGGTGATTTCGGCTGGAGAAAGAACGCGGTCAAAGAGGGCGAGATCATCGATCGTTCCGGTGAAAAAGCGATTCGCAATGGCCCGGTCACGTCCCATCACCCAGCGGTCGATATCGATCGTGCCTCCGGGAGGGTTGCTGTTGCTTGCGACTTCCACTCCATCGAGATAGAGCTTCTGGGTTTCCCCGGCTTTCCACACTCCGGTAATGTGAATCCAGCGGTTCAGTTCAAAGCTTCCGCCCGGTGCATTGATCGCAGTGCGGTGGGCGCGGAACTGCACCGGGCTGTCATCGGCTGCGGCGGCCATGAGAATACCGAAGTAGCTGAGGTTGGCATCACTGTCGTTGATGCTGGTGAGAACGGCGCAGTTATCGGTGAAGTCTTCGGCATTAACCCACACCGAAACCGAGAATTCTGAAGAGCCCTGCAGCTCACTGGGCTGAGGAAAATTCACTTGATCATCGGTGCCATCGAAGCGCAGACCGTTTTCGATCTCCGCACTGATCCAGGCGGTGGGGCTATCGTGTCCCTGAAGAGAGGCGTGATAGTCATTGCCACTTCCATCAACGGCAATGATTCGGCGCTCGGCGGGATAGGTGCCCGCGATGTCCAGGCGATACTCGGCGACCGGGCTTCCGGCATCGAGCCACTTGGCCTGCGTGCTTTTTAAAATCCGAGCTCTCCAGTAAGTCCAGTCACCGGTGCGGGAACCGAGGCCATCGAGCACAAAATCAACAGTGGCACCTTTCTCCACTTCGAGCTCGATCCGTCCGGCCCGTTGCCTGTTGCTGTCGCTGATGGACTGCGTCCAAATATTCGCTCCATTGAGTGCCACTCGGAGTTGAGAACCGTTTCCTCCTTCATCGAGCCTCGCGGCCTCATAGACGATCACAATCGGACCGGTGTAGTTGCTCGTCCAACGCTTGGCAGCATCGTAGCTGTCTCCCGGGAGCATGGCATACTTGTGAATGCGGCTGCCACCTGATCCGATCCAGCCGCTGTTTTCAGCCCCGACCACGACCGCCGAGTCCGTTTGCTGACCAGTGGTGGTGGTGAAATTTTGGGTGCCACGATTGAAGAATCCGTAATGCCAAACGTCCCGGAAGATGTCGTTGCCTCCGGCATCTTGTCCGATTTGTTCAGTGACAGGATTGACCTCGCCGCTGAATTCCTCGGCCGTGTCTGCCAAGTAAGAGGCCGGATTGATTTCTTTCGGGCGAATATCTGGTTCTAAGGTGACCTTGACTTGTCCGAAGTTGGTGAGGGCCCCGCCGAGGGAGGGATCGTCTTCCACATCGTAGTAGAAACGATCGACCGCGCCGGGAGTTCCGTTTGCCGGAGGGGTGTAGAGGATCTGATCCCGTCCGCCCGGACCGGTGCCAGAAGAAATGGCCATCGTTCCGCCGAGTTCGGTGGTGGAAACCTGACCCCCTGAGATGAGTCGGGTGCGCCAGATTTGAATCGGGTCGTTATTGGCATCGTAGTCGTTGCGCAGCACATCGAGAAGGATGGGCGCGCCGCCCACCGAAACATT
>JBMHCQ010000011.1:0-11503 GCA_049889835.1 Akkermansiaceae bacterium | reverse complement strand
AGACCTCCCGCTAAAATCAGGGATATGATCACACGCTTCATTCCTAAAACTCGCATCCTCGGGAGCTGATCACCAACCATTCACGTCAGCCACCCAAAAACACCCAAACCCTCAGAAACTTCACCTTGTCTCAAACGGGATTTGACTCAAGTCGCCTGAAATTCCGAAACTTCTCTGCCTCCAACTCCCGCCAGTAAATAACAGTCTGAAAGAAAAGATAAAAATTCTATCGCTCGAAAGGAATATTGAGGCCATTCCCTCGTATCAGTAGTCCAGACTCAAACCACCTTTCTTTGGTCGCGATGGCCTCAGGAACCGGAGGGAAAAGTCTCATTGATCCAAGGTCTCATGTTCAAGCCAGTTGCTACATTTGCTTCCATCGCTCTCGTCTCAAGTCTCGATGCCAGCGAGATCAAGTACGGACGGGATATCCGACCCATTCTCTCTGACAAGTGTTTCTTCTGCCACGGGACTGATCCAAACACGCGGGAAGGCGACCTTCGTCTCGACATCCGCGACGACGCTCTTGATGCCGGTGCAATCGTCCCCGGAAAACCTGAAAAAAGTGAACTCATTGAGCGCATCTTCTCGACCGACCCGGACGAGATCATGCCCACACCCAAGAGCCATAAAACGCTCAACGAACAAGAGAAGAATCTTCTCACCGAGTGGATCAAACAAGGCGCCGAGTATGAACCTCACTGGGCTTACTCCAAACCAAAACGAACCCAAGGAGCTTCCATCGACTCACTCGTGGCAACTGCTCTCCAGTCCGAGAACCTCCAGCTTGCGAACCCGCCCAAAGCTTCGGTCCTCCTCCGCCGGCTCCACTTCGACCTCATCGGACTGCCACCCGCGCCAGCCGAGATCGCGGAGTTCACCAGATCCTACCAAATCGACCCAGCTCTCGCAGTTCGTAAGGCCATTGACCGACTCCTGACTTCTCCTCACTTCGGTGAGCGCATGGCCTCCTCCTGGCTCGACCTCGCCCGCTTTGCCGACACGGTTGGCTATCACGGCGACCAGCTCAGAAGTGCTTCCCCTTATCGCGACTACGTGATCGAGGCCTTCAACCGTGACCTCCCCTACGATCAATTCATCATCGAACAACTCGCCGGCGATCTCCTCCCGAATGCCACCCTCTCGCAAAAGGTTGCCGCTTCATTCTCCCGCCTTAATCAGATTTCCGCCGAGGGCGGGATTCAGAATGCTGAATACCTCGCCAAGTATCAGGCTGAGCGTGTCCGCACCACGTCCTCCGCCTTTCTCGGTTCCACCCTCGCGTGCGCCGAATGTCATGATCATAAGTTTGACCCCTTCACCGCGAAGGACTTTTACGCCATGGCCGCCTTCTTCAGCGATATCTTTGAAAAAGGAGCCTACACTGGAAACGGGCGCTATCAGGAAAGTGAGAAGAAATTCCAGGAGCAAGGCGTTGCCTTCGACCGCTGGGGTCCCGTCCTCAAGGTTCCTACCGAAGAGCAAACCGAACAGCTCGGCCAACTCGATCAAAAGATGCGCCAGCAAAAAGAGCTTCTTCAAAAGCCCATCCCTAATTTTGAACCTCAATTCCAGAAATGGCTCGCCTCCGAACAGGCCAAAATCTCCTCACCCGATCAGAAGCCGGTCGATCTTCTCCTCGTTGAAGAGTCCATGCCCTCTCCACCGAAACTTGAAGGCGTGCAACTCGTCGCCAAGACCAAGGGCCCGGTCCATCTCGGAAGCCACTCCCGCCTTCAGTCTTCCAACAACGCGCTCATCCAACACATCGTCGACCTCCAAGAGCCCTATCTTTTCCAAGACAAAGACGCGCTTTACACTTGGGTCCACCTCGATCCTGACAATCTCCCGCAAGCACTCATGCTCCAATTCCACGCTGCCGACAGCTCATGGAACCATCGGGTCTACTGGGGAAACCAAGCGATCGAATATGGCCGTCATGCAAACGGCACCGCCGCTTACCATCACGCCGGGCCGCTGCCCGAAGCCGGAAAATGGGTTCGCCTTGAAATCCCCGCTGCCGTCATCGGATTGAAGTCTGGGAAAAAACTCACCCGCACCGCCTACACCCAGTTTGGAGGTCGTATTCATTGGGACGACGCCGGAGTGACCACCAATTCACCCTTAGCCCGCCTCGCTCATCTTCCTCCTGCGGTTGCCCAATTGGTCACCGCTTCCAATCCCTCCCCCCGGAACTTCGATACCCTTCGCAATCACTACCGCTCCATCGAACCCGGATTGAAAAAAATTCGGGACCAGATCGCGGCGCTGAAGATCGAGAGAGACAATCTCAACAAAACCATTCCCACTGTTCCCGCTACCATTTCCGCGAAGCGCCGCACCATTAAAATTCTTCCACGCGGCGACTGGACCGACAAGTCGGGCGAAGTCGTCACCGCGTCCCCTCCCGAATTCCTCATGAATGGGAAGAAGATCGGAAACACCCGTCTCGATCTCGCAAAATGGATCGCCTCCAAAGAGAATCCCCTCACCGCCCGCGTTTTCGTCAACCGTATCTGGGCCTCTCTGTTTGGAACCGGCCTTTCCAATAATCTCGGCGATCTGGGACTTCAGGGCGAATACCCCAGCCACCCGGAACTCCTTGACTGGCTGGCCATCGAGTTCATGGAAAATGACTGGAGCGTGAAACACCTCCTTCGCACCATCCTGACTTCCCGGACTTATCTCCAGTCCAGCACCTCCACGGGAAACCTCATCGACCGCGACCCGCACAATCGCCTTCTCGCCCGCCAGTCGCAACTTCGTCTTCCAGCCGAAATCGTGCGCGACAATGCCCTTGCCCTCGCCGGTCTCCTTGACCCCTCCATCGGCGGACCGAGCGTCCACCCCTATCAGCCCAAAGGCTACTATCGCCACCTCAACTTCCCAAGGCGGACCTACACGCCTTCCGCGGATCAAGGGCAATATCGTCGCGGCCTCTACACCCACTGGCAGCGCTCCTTCCTTCATCCCATGATGAAAAACTTCGATGCCCCCGCTCGGGAGGAATGTGCCACTGATCGCTCGAAGTCGAACACCCCTCTCCAAGCTCTCACCCTCCTCAATGATCCTTCATTCAATGAAGCCGCCCGGCACCTCGCGACACAACTCCTCAAGGAATCTTCGGAAGACCTCGCCGCACGCGCCATCCTTCACTGCCTGAGCCGAAGGCCGTCAGAACAGGAACTGGAAATCCTTAATCAATTTCTTGCCAAAGAAACACAGCGCTTCACTGAAAACCCCGAACTCGCCCGACAGTTCATCTCCATCGGGAATTCAAAACCCTCCACCAAATTTCCCGCTCCCCAGCTCGCCGCCACCACCTCATTGGCCCGAGCCATCCTCAATCTTCACGAAACCATCACGCGCTACTAGGTCGTGTGGACGAATTGATTTGTGAAGCGATGAAGCTAGAAATAAAACCCATCAAGGAAGTAAAAGGTGAGCTGATAGACATCAGTGATCCGTTTGCTGACGCAGAGTGGGGGAATTTCGGGCGAAAGGGATTTTGCTCGCCTTCCACAGCCACTTTTTTACCAACTCATTGAACGACCGATCGCTTTGCGAAGCAATTTGTCCACACGTCCTAATCATGTTCCATCACAATCGCCGCACCTTTTTAAGCCACGGATTAGCCGGTCTTGGAGCTACTGCTCTCAATCGTCTCGTCGCTGCCAACTCCGGCCAGCTTTTCAACGGGCCTCCCGCGAAGGTCAAAAGAGTAATCCATCTCTGTATGGCGGGTGGGCCTTCGCACCTCGAAACCTTCGACTATAAACCGGAACTCGCAAAGCTCGACGGCAAGGCCATGCCAGATTCCTTCACTAGGGGCCAGCAACTGGCACAACTCCAAGGGAAAGATCTCAAGTGCATGGGACCGCAGTGGGAATTTGCCAAGCACGGAAAATCCGGAGTCGAAATCTCGGAAATTTTTCCCCACCTCGCAAAACACGCTGACAAGATGGCGGTGATTCGTTCGATGCACACCGAGCAAATCAATCACGATCCCGCTCACACTTTCATGAACACCGGATCCATCATTCCCGGCCGCCCCTCGATGGGTTCCTGGGTTCTCTATGGCCTTGGAAGCATGAGCGAGAACCTCCCCGGTTACGTTGTCCTCACTTCAGTCGGTGGCGGTCAAAGCCAACCGATTGCCGCCCGCCAGTGGAGTAGCGGTTTTCTGCCCGGACATCTTCAAGGAGTCGAATTCCAATCCGCCGGCTCACCCGTGCACTACGTGGACAATCCCACCGGAATCACCTCCGAAGCACAGGGGGACCTGATCAAGACGATCAACCAGATGAACGCGCTCAAGTCTCGGTCGGCTCATCATCCCGATATCGCCACCCGGATCGAGCAATACGAACTCGCTTTCCGGATGCAGGGGGCTGTCCCCGAGCTCATGGATGCTTCAGGGGAGTCAAAGAAGACCCTTGAGATGTATGGCTGCACGCCCGGCGATGGCTCCTTCGCCTCCAACTGCCTCCTCGCCCGCCGACTCGCCGAAAAAGGAGTGCGTTTTATACAACTCTATCATCGTGGATGGGATCACCACGGCGGCATCAAAAACGGAACCAAAAACACCGCAAAATTGGTTGATCAGGGAACGGCAGCCCTCATTACCGATCTCGATCAGCGAGGGCTCCTCGATGACACTTTGATCATCTTCGGAGGCGAATTCGGCCGCACCCCGATGGCTCAAGGCAGCGGACGTGATCACCACATAAAAGCCTTTTCCATCTTTACCTGCGGCGGCGGAATCAAGGGTGGCACGACGGTCGGAAAAACCGATGACCTCGGCTACGGTATCGCGGAAAACCCGGTCTCGGTCCACGACCTCCACGCCACCATGCTTCACCTCCTCGGCGTTCAACACGAAACCCTCACCTATCGTTCCCAGGGCCTTGATTTCAAACTCACCGGAGTCGAGCCTGCCCGCGTGGTGAAGGAAATTCTGGCGTAGATGAAGATCAAGAGTAGCCTTCCGCCCATGGCCACTCTTCCGCTCAAGCTGCTCCGCTTCTTTTCCCTCGCCGACGGCCTCTCTTTTATCGTCCTGCTTTACTTCTCGCTCTACGAAAAGCGAATGCTCGGTAATGACGATGCCATCCGCATTCCCGGAATGATCCACGGAGGAATATTTACGGCCTTCTTTCTTCTCCTGATCTGGTGTTGGGACCGCTATAACTGGTCCTGGAAACGCCTTGCTCAAGTTTTCATTTCCGCGCTCATTCCCTTCGCCCCCTTCTTCCTCGAAGGCTCCCTTCGGAAAGAGCAAGACGCCCTTCAGTCGAAGTAAGCATCCTCGTCCCGATACGGCGGTGATTGGGTGCCAGGCGTCAGGGAGAATGAGACGAGCGTCCCCCGGAATCACCTCTTGGGTTTCACCATTGATCCCCATCTGCCCCTGGCCTTCGAGAATGCCATAAAGCTCCTCGCTTTCCCGATGGTCATACCTTTTTGTTCGGCCCCGCAGCTGGAAGAGTTCCTCCTGCCAGACTCTGGTTCACCATCGGGAAAATACTCAGATCATGAAGGACCCGGATTGTGGAACCTCCCTTGATTCTGAACGGTGACCATTGGGAGGAGCTTTTTATTTCCATACTCTAGGAATTTGATGCGGGAGCCTCGCAAATATCGACGACCAAAATTCGTTGTTCAGCCACCTTCCACTTCACATCATATCCGGAAAGGAGACAGCCATAAACGCGATCCGGGTCGTCGTGATAAGCGGGACGCGGATCGACCGCTAGGGCTTCCATGACAAGCTCCAACTCTTGTTTGGAGACCTTCTCTCGGAGACGCTTCGGCACCTCGACCGGCAGCCGCTCCGGAGCCTCTTCGGCGAATCCGCCAATGGCATCAGGAATGGACTCCGCATAGGGAAGGTAAGGCTTCACATCGAGCACGGGCGTCCCGCTGACCAAATCAAGCCCACTGACGCTGAGGAATCCCTCGCCCACTTGATCCAGCTTGACGAGGGAAAGACCCATCCGGTTGGGCCGAAAAGGCGAACGGGTGGCGAACACTCCTTTCTTTTCATTCCCGCCTAGACGGGGCGGTCGAACCAGCCAGCGGACATCTTTCTCCCCCACTTGATCAAACAGAAAAAGGATCCAGAGGTGAGAAAACTCCTCAAGGCCACGACAGGCCTCGGAGTCGACCTCGTTACTGAAAACAATTTTCCCTCGCGCACTCGCGACAAGTCCACTTTGCCGTGGTGTTCCAAATTTTTCCCAAAAACAACTCTCCACGACTCCGATGGGAGTCATGTCGATGCTCGAGTTCATGCTTCCTCGTAAACGGGTGCGAGATCAGCGCGGGAATATTCCACCCCAACCGAGTCACAAAGAAGATTTGAGGAAATACGACCACTCTCAAGAATCGTTGGAAGTCCACTTCCCGGATGGGTTCCTCCGCCTACCAGATAAAGATTGTTGTAACCCTTGAGCCGGTTGTGAGGGCGAAGGTAAAGCATTTGATCGATCGTGTGAGCGAGGTTGAAGGTTGCCCCCATAAAAATATCTCCCTCATCACGCCAGTCATCGGGAGTGAGAATCCGCTCCTCCACGATGTGCTCGCTGAGGTCCTTCATTCCAGTTTTCTCCTCAATGCGTTTGATCACTTTATCGCGATAGTGCTTTTTGGTCTCTTCCCAATCATGGCCATGGCGGCAATTAATGGTAGGGACAAGCACATAGAGCTGGGAGTGACCTTCCGGAGCGACCTGCGGGTCGGTAATGCTCGAATTCCGCACGTAGATTGACATGTCATCGGAAACGATCTTTTCGCCGCGGATTTCTTCGACGTTCTGTGCATAGTCATCCGCAAAGATGATGTGATGATGGGGCTCCTCGGCATAGAGCTTGTCGATCCCCAAGTAGAGCATGAAGGTCGAACAGGAATACTTTTTGTTACTCAGCTCGCGCTCAGGCTTACTGCGCCCATTCATGAGATTGACCATCGCGTGGGCAAAGTCGGCGTTCATGATGACGTGGTCGGCCTCAAGACGTTCTCCATTGGCAAGAACGACCCCCTTGGCTTCCGCTCCGTCAAAAACCACTTCCTTCATCGCGGTATTAAGCAGGATCTTCGCCCCCTCCTCTCGAGCACACTTCGCCATCCCTTCAGAGATTTTACAAAGCCCCCCCTGAACGTGGTAAATCCCATACTTATACTCGGTGTAGGAAAGAATGCTGAAAAGCGCAGGGCAATTCCAAGGGCTCATCCCGAGATACTTCGCCTGAAAGGTGAAGGCGAGTTTCAGGCGGTCGTCATCGAAATACTCATCGAGCACATCAACAACGCTTTTGGTCGTTGCGATGTACGGAAAGACCTTGAACAAATCACGGTCCACATACTTGGAAAGCTTGTGGTAAGGCTTCTGCAAGCAGGGATAAATGGCACGCAGCTTCTCGGCATGATCATCCATGAACCGGCGGTAACCAATTTCGTCTCCAGGGAAAACATCGGCGATGTTCGCAGCCATCTTCTCCTCATCACTACTCGTCTCAATCGTGGCGTCATTCCAAGTGAGCCGGGTCATGGGATCCAGCGGAACAAGTTCCATGTAATCCGCACTGTCCTTTCCGACTTCGGCAAAAATTTCGTCGAGGGTGAACTTCTGATGAAGAAAGGTAGGACCGGTATCGAACGAATAATCACCAACCTTGAGTTCGGCGTTCCGACCTCCGACCCGATCAGCTTTCTCGATGACCGTGACATCAAAGCCCCGGTTTGCCAAAATCATGGCCGAAGAAAGGCCTCCTGGCCCCGCCCCCACGATGATCACTTTCTTGTTCTTCGACATGGGCAGGAGTATTAAACTACCTTCAACGATCCTGCTAACAGTTTTTTAGGCCCAATGACGACTCGCTTCGCCCCCAGCCCAACCGGGCACCTTCATCTCGGCCATGCCTTTTCCGCCATGGTCGCCTTTCAGCGGGCCATGAGCTCGCATGGAACCTTCCTTTTAAGATTCGAGGACATCGATCACACCCGGACTCGAGAGGACTATTACGCCCTCATCGAGGAGGACCTGAAATGGCTTGGAATCCAGTGGAATCAAGCCCCCTGGAGGCAACTGGACCGCCTGAAGCACTACACGGATGCCCTCGAGCAATTGAAAAATCTGGGAGTGGTCTACCCCTGCTTTTGCACCCGCAGGGAAATCGAGACGGAGCTCGCTACCTTCTCACAGGCCCCCCAGGGACCAGAAGGACCACTGTATCCCGGAACTTGCCGGGACCAGAAAAAAAATCTGTTAGACCCCCGGGAACCTGCCTGGCGTCTGAACGCGCAAAAGGCTCATCAGCTGGCTGGAAGACTGACTTTCCATGATCGGGTCCATGGAAAAGTTGAAGTCAAAGGTGCCTTGCTGGGCGACCTCATTTTGGCGCGCAAAGACATCGGAACCTCTTACCACCTTGCCGTCGTGGTCGATGATGCCGCACAAGAAATCGAGCTCATCACCCGAGGCGAGGATTTACTCCATGCCACACACATCCATCGCGTTCTTCAAAAGCTCTTGGATTTTCCGGAACCCGAATATGAGCATCACCGGCTCATCTGCGATGAAGCCGGGAAACGCCTGGCTAAGAGGAATGACTCTCTCTCCCTCCGAACCCTCCGTGAAAATGGAGTCTTGCCAGCAGAACTGCTGGCGAGACTGCAGCCCTTCTAAGAACACCCCCGCCAGCACCAACTCTCGAAATCCCACTTTTTCCAAAAAAAGCACCGGCATATGAATGTTCGCTTCGCATCACCCGTCCCGGGCCCCGGCTCAAGGAACCTCACTTTCCCTTTCCTTCTTCTGTAAATCCCCTAACTTCTTCCCATGTCCTGCCTCCAGACAGCCATCTTTCTTTCTGCCCTTGCCCTTCTCGCTTCCTGCCAAAAAGACATCAACAGCGCCCGCCTTGCCAGTACGGTGACCGCCGGACAGAGCGATGCCCGCAGCATCTACACTTCCGCGGTCGCCGCCGAAGACGCTGGTAAAACCAAACGCGCTCGCAAGCTCTTTGAGAAAGTCACCAAGGAATACCCACTCTCCACCGTGGCCGCAGAGGCCCAGTATCGCAATGCCCGTCTTCTCGATCAATCCGGCGACTTTCTCGATGCCTTCAATGCCTATGACGCGCTCATTAGCCGCTACCCCAATTCCCCGCACTACTCGACCGCGATCAAGCGCGAGATCGACCTCGCCCACGCGGCTGCCGAAGGCACCCTTCGCACTCCGACCTTTATCGGACTCAAGACCAAGCTCGATCCCAAGAAAACGGTGGGCATGCTGGAAAAAGTCCGCGACCACGCCCCTCGGTCCAAATCTGCCCCCAAGGCCCAATTCACCATCGGCGAGGTCTGGCAGGACAGCGAGAAAATCGAGAGAGCGATTCCCGCTTTTCAAAAGGTCGTTTCTGATTTCCCCGAGTCCAAGCTCGCCCCCGAGGCACAGTATCGTATCGGAGAACTCCTGCTCAAAGAAGCGGAAGACGGGAATCAAGATCAGGCCAACCTCGACCGCGCCCGCCGCGCCTTCGAAGATCTTCTCCTCCGTTACCCCAACGATCGCCACGCGCGCGAGGCGAAAAAGCAAATTGCCGAGATCGCTTCCGGAGACATCGAGCGGACCTATCGAACCGCTGAATTTTATCGCAAAAAGGGCCAGACTCCATCCGCCCTCTTCTACTACCAAGAGGTGATTCGGAACTCCAAACCCGGCCCTCTTCACAACGAAGCAAAAGCCTGGGTCGCCGAGCTAAGCCAATAATCATCACCTCCTCTCTGACGATGAAATTCATCGCGACCCTCCTGACCCTCTTCCTCCTCGTGTCCTGCTCCGGTTATCAACCCGGCGGCAGCAAGCCCGCCCATCTTGCCGAGGTTCAATCGGTCTACATCCCGCTGGCCCAAAACAAAACTCTCTTCCCACGCGCGGAAGCCATAGTCACAAATGCCGTAGTCGATGCCTTCGTGCAGGATGGCACCTACCGCCTCGGCACGCCCTCAAGTTCCGATGCCTCCCTCCTCATCACGCTCAAGGAGATCAACTACCGCCAGGTCCGCTCTTCCGAATTCGACTCCCTCCGCTCGGAGGAGCTGGAGATGGAAGTCACCTTGGCCTGGACTCTCCAAGACCCTCTCAAACCCGGAGTCGCCCTAGAAAAAGGAATCGCCAAGAGCCGGACCCGTTTCTTTGTTGACCCCAGCCTCCAGACCGCCCGCCGGAACGCCCTCCCGGACGCCCTCGCCCGCGCCTCCCACACCATCGTCTCACGGCTGGCCGATGGATTCTAGGCCCTGCCCGGTTAGGGATTCACCATCTCGCATTTAGGATTTTTAACCACCGTGCTCACCTTCGTTCCAACTCCGATCGGGAATCTGGGAGACATCACCCTCCGTGCCATCAAGACCCTGCGTGAAGCTGATCTCATTGCCTGCGAGGACACCCGCCACTCCCTCAAGCTTCTCAATCATCTCGAGATTGCCAAGCCTCTCACCGCTCTTCACGATCATAATGAAGATCGCCGCATCCCCGAGCTTCTGGAAAAAGCCGCTGCCGGAGAAAAAATCGCCATTATCTCAGATGCCGGAACACCCTGCCTTTCCGATCCCGGCCACCGCCTTCTCAAAGCCGCCCGGGACGCCGAAGTCCCCTTCACCGTCCTCCCCGGTCCTTCCGCTATCACCACCGCTCTCGTTGCCTCCGGCTTCCCCCCTCACCCCTTTTCCTTTCACGGCTTCCTCCCGGTCAAAAAAGGCAAACGCAGGAAGCAACTCCAGGCCGCCCTTGACTCTCCCGAAACCACCCTCTTCTTCGAGTCCCCCCACCGCCTGCCCTCCACCCTCGAGATCCTCGCCGAGCTCTCTCCTGAAACGAGAATCGGCATCGCGCGCGAGCTCACCAAAACCTTTGAGACCCTCCACCACGGCACCTGCGCCGAGCTCAACGCCCACTTCTCCGAACGAAAGGCAAAAGGCGAAATCGTCCTCCTCATCCCACCGACCAGCTGAAGCATTAAAAAACTTCCAGTCTTTGGGGGCAGGTCACAGGAGCTTCATCTGATCCGCGCTATGCGAGCAATACAAGCGATCAACTGAGTGCTTATACTTTCACAACCAATCGAAGTCTGATCTTCATCGTTGAAGGTAATGCTGTGTTTGAGCCATCATCAACACCTCTTTTCGGACTGGGATTACTTGGATTTGTTGCTCGACCTAAGAGAACTACCTATGTCGAACGAGGCGGCACTGAGCAACCCGCTACCGCTCTGGAATCAAAGCCGGAGGGCAAAAAGAAACCTCAACCAAAATCGAAGGGGCGCTCCTCGTAGCGGGTAGCAGGCCTCAAACGTCCTAATTGTAAAGTGACGGTATTCGCCTGACAGATTGTGGTTCAGGCTTTGGTTGTTTTAGAGGATTTAGGATTGGTTTTCGAGGTGGATTTCAGGAGTCCTTCTTTGAAGGCTTTGAGAGGCGTTCTGCCGTTCATATTACGGCC